>NZ_MVIF01000123.1 GCF_002086675.1 Mycobacterium persicum | reverse complement strand
CCACAGCCCGCGCCGCCCGCACCCCGGCGCGCGCCAGTTCCGCTCCAGACCGCCGAGGGGTGGCCCGCCCCGCACGGCCAGCCCGAAGGCGGCGCCCAGCGAGATCAGCACCGTGCCGACGATCACCAGGGAGGCGACCAGCGCCCGGGTGATGATCACCATCACCACGAATATCAGTGTCAGAGCGGCGATTCCGACGATCAAGAGGTCGTACTTCGAGCCGGTTTGGATATCGTTGTAGACCGCCGCCGTGCCGGTGAGGTAGAACTTGGCGTTGGCCAGCGGTGTGCCCTTTACGGCTTCGTGCGCGGCGTTGAGTTCCGGCTTGACGGCCGCAATCCCCTTGGGAGTCGCCGGGTCCGCGTCGTGGGTGATGATGAACCGCGCCGCCTTACCGTCCGGCGACAGGAAGAGTTTCAGGCCGCGCTGGAAGTCGGGATTGTCGAACGCTTCCGGCGGCAGATAGAAGTAGTCGTCGGCCTTCGAGGAGTCGAACGCCTGACCCATCGCGCTTGCGGTGTCGGTCATCCGCGACATTTGCGTGACCAATCCGGAGAAGCTGCTGTGCAAGGTCAGCAGGGTTCCCTGCATGGATTTTGCGACGGCGATGATGGGCGGGAACTCCGCGAGCAGTTGCGGTAGTAATGCGTCGACATTGTTCATGTCTTTGAGCAGTGTTTGCATGTTCTCGCTGAACTTGTCCACGCCGTCGATCGCCTCGAATACCGACTTCGTCGCCCAACACACCGGAATGTTGAAACAGTGCTGCTCCCAATACAAATAGCCGCGCAGCGGCCGCGCGAAATCGTCGAAGTCGGCCAGATGGTCCCGCATCTCGTCCAGCGTGGCCCTCATGTCGTTCATGTCACCGACCATGCGATGAGTCGTGCTGCTCAGCTGCCCCAGCAAGCCATACATGCGTTCCATCGAGCCGACCATGGCGCCGAGGTCGTCGCTCATCTTGAGCATATCGGCCATCCGGTCCCTCATGAATCGCAGATTCTCTTGGATCGGAATGGCTTGCATGCTGATCTGAAACGGGATCGACGTGTGTTCGATGGGGCTTCCCAGCGGCCTGGTAATGCTTTGTATTCTCTCGATGCCCGGGGTACGGAAGATGTTCTTGGCGATGCGGTCCAGGATGATCATGTCGCTCGAATTGCGCATGTCGTGATCGGCCTCGACCATGAGAATGTCGGGATTCATTCTGGAGGGGCTGAAATGGCGCTCGGCCGCGGCGTATCCGATATTCGACGGCAGATGCGGCGGTATGTAGTAGCGATCGTTGTAGCTGATTTTCATGCCCGGCACCACGAGCATGCCCACCAGCGCGATGAGCAGTGAGGCCACGAAGATCGGCCCGGGCCAGCGGACGGTGGCGGTGCCGATCCGCCGCCACCCGCGAACCTTGATCATCCGTTTGGGATCCAGCAAACCGAACCGGCTGGCCACCACGACGACGGCCGGCGCCACCGTCAACGCGCCGGCGATCACGATGAGCAATCCCAGCGCGGAAGGAATTCCCAGCGCCTTGAAATAGGCCAGCCGCGCAAAATGCAGGCAGAAACTCGCCCCGGCAATCGTCAGCCCCGAGCCCAAGATGACGTGGTAGGTGCCGCGGAACATCGTGTAATAGGCGGTTTCCCGATCCTCACCGGCCTGACGCGCCTCCTGATAACGCCCGATGAGGAAGATCGCGTAATCTGTTCCCGCCGCAATAGCCAACGACGACAACATGGCGACGACGAACGTCGAAAAGCCCAACAGGTCGTTGTAGCCGAGAATCGCAATGACTCCCCTGGCCGTCAGCATCTCGAGGAAGACCATAAAGAGCACGAGCAGCACGGTGCTGACGGAACGATAGACGATCGCGAGCATGATCATGATGACCACGCCCGTCACGCCCATCATTTTGAACATGCTTTTGTCGGCGGCCTCGGTCATGTCGGTGGTGAGCGCCGCCGGACCGGTGACGTAGGCCTTGATTCCTGCGGGCGGTTTCGAATCGTCGACGATCTTGCGAACCGCGTCGACGGACTCGTTGCCCAAGGTGCTGCCCTGGTCGCCGGCGGTGTTGATCTGCGCATATGCGGCTTTGCCGTCAGTGCTCTGAGCACCTGCGGCGGTGACGGGGTCTCCCCACAAATCCTGGAGATGCTGCACGTGTTTGCGGTCCGCCCGCAGCTTTTTCACCAGGCCGTCGTAATAGCGATGCGCTTCTTCGCCGAGCGGTTTATCGCTTTCCAGGACAAGCATCACGATGCTGTCGGAATCGAATTCCTGGAATTTCTTGCCCATGTGTTTGGCGGCGATCATCGCCGGCGCATCTTGCGGCGACATCGTCACCGCGTGTGATCTCGCGACGAATTCGATCCAGGGCACCAGAACGTTCACCGCGATCGTCAGCAGCAGCCAGGCGACGATGATCGGGACAGCGAACGTGCGGACCGCCCGCATGAATCTCGGGCGGGTGTCGTCGTGGGCGTTCATGCGGCCTTCACCAGGCAGAAGGCTTGCGCGTGGTGCCCGCTGGCCGATTGTTCGTCCTTGACGGCACCGTTCACGGTGATGCGACACCCGATGCTGTCGCTGTTGCCTTGCGCCACAACGTTGGCGATAACGGCCGGCAACGTCGTCGTCATCGTGTACGTCCAGGGCAGGTTGGTGAAGTTCGCCTGCTCAGGCTGGGTCTCTTTGTTCAGGTAGCTCACGCTTCCGGCTGTGCCGGCGGGCCCGAACACCTCATAGGTCACCCGTTTGGTATTGATCGACTCGATCACGCCAGAGTTGGCGCCCGTCCAGGTAAAGATCGGGTCGGAGCCGAAGACGCCGCGGAGCCTGTCCACGGCTATCCCCCCGGCGGCAAGTGCGATGACGACAACGAGCGGTATCCAACCTCGCTTGAGAAAGGTGAGCACTGACGTTCCCCTCCGCTCATCGCGTTGTCGGTTGGTACGTAGTCCACGCCCTCGCCGCCGCCCTGACTAGGGCCGTTCGGCCCGGGGGCGGTGGTCGTTAGCCACACGGACTGCGGTTGATTGTCACTATATAACATACCCCCTACGGTATTTTGGGGCGCCTGTCGGCGGCGCGCCGACCACGACGCCGGTGCTGGTTACCTCGATCGCCGGTGGTTAAACCCAAATCCCCACTCGTCGAGGCGATGCCGCGATCCGGGCAGATGGCGCCGACGACCGATATTCGCGCTACCCGAGCAGCTGAGCGACGCACCTGGCCGCATCCGCGACCAGCGCCTCACTCGGTTCGGCGTCATACCCGCCGCCGGCACGGTCCGACAAGATCGCCACCACGTGCGGCACGCCTGTGGGCGACCACACCACTGCCACATCGTTGGCCCGGCCGTAGTCGCCTGAACCGGTCTTGTCGATCACTTTCCAGTCGGCGGGAAACCCCGCCCGGATCCGTTTGGCTCCGGTGGTGTTGCGCGCCATCCAGTCGGTGAGCATCGCCCGTTTGTCGGCCGGCAACGCGTCGCCGAGAACAAGCTGCTGATAGTCGAGCGCGATCGCGTGGGGAGTGGTGGTGTCACGCTCGTCGCCGGGAGGGTCGCGGTTCAACTCCGGTTCCTCTTGGTCCAGCCGGCTCACCGAGTCGCCCAGGCTGCGCAGATAACCGGTAAACGCCGTAGTTCCGCCGATCTCGGCCAGCAACAAATTGGCGGCCGTGCCGTCGCTGTAGCGGATCGCCGCATCGCAGAGCTGACCGATGCTCATCCCGGTCGCGATGTGCTGCTGGGTGATCGGCGAGGTTGAGCGGATGTCAGCGCTGGTGTATGTGACCACCTTGTCCAAGTGGCTGAGCGGGTACTGATGCAGCACCGCCGCCACGAGCAGCCCCTTGAATGTCGAGCAGAAGGCGAACCGCTCGTCGGCGCGGTAGGCGATTGCCGCCGTCGTGCCGGATGCCGGCACGTATACGCCCAGCCGGGCCGCATACGTGTGTTCGAGTTCGGCAAAGCGACTCTGCACATCCGGTGCCGGCGCTGCCGCGGTCGAGGCGGGATGCTCGCCACTGCCGCCGCGGGCACAACCGGCGAGCGGAACAGACGCGGCTATGGCCAGTAGTAAGGCACGGCGCGGCAGCGCCGGTCGTGGACTCGATGCGTTCATGTCGCGACAGAGTCTGTCACGGTCCCGTTGGAAGCGGAGGCCGTGTGGCATCGATCGCTCCACTTTCGGTCTTTGCGTCTGAAGCGGCCATGCGCAACGATGCAGGCATGCGGTGTGACGTTGCGCGTGAGGAACTATCGGCGCGACTGGACGGTGAACGTCCGCAGATGCTGGCCCAGCAGGTCGATGCCCACTTGGAATCGTGCCGTCGGTGCCGCGCCTGGCTCATCGGCGCGGCGGCGCAGAGTCGCCGGTTCGCCGCAGTCGATGCCCGCCGCGGACCGGACCTGGCCGACCGAATCATGGCCAGCGCCGGCGTTGCGCCCACCCCGCGCCATCGCCGGTGGCTGCATCGTGTCGGCCCAGATCACTGGAAGTGGTGCCTGATCGCGGTGGGTGTGTTCCAGATCGCGATTGCGGCTGCACAGATCAGCGGCATCGATTTCGGCATCATGCCTCGCCATAAGCCCGACGCGATGATGCACGGCGAGCACCTGCTGCACGAATCCACTGCCTGGTTGCTGGCTCTGGGGCTGGCCATGATCGTGGCCGGCGTGTGGAGCGGCGCGGCACTGGGTGTGGCCGCCATTGCCGGCACGTACTCGTTGGCGCTGGTGGGTTACGTGGCCGTCGACGCCTGGCGCGGCGAGGTGACCGCGGCGCGCATCGCCAGCCACGTGCCGGTGCTTGCGGGCACGGTGTTCGCGTTACTGGTAGCGCGAGACCGTAGCGGGGCGGCGGCGTCACAACCGACCGAGGCCGAACCAGCGCCGGCTGTCCGGCCCGCGGCGCTGGCGCACGGTCGTCGCCACGGGCATCTGCGGCCGATCAACCGCTCTACGACAACCGGTCGTAAGCACTTAGAGCCTTGCCGTTTAAGGTGGATGCCCATGACCGCGGCAACCGACGACGAGGCCGTCACCGAACTGGCCCTGGCGGCTGCAACGGGCAACGCGCGGGCGCTCGAGGCGTTCATCAAAGCCACCCAGCAAGACGTGTGGCGGTTCGTGACCTACCTGTCGGATGCGGGCAGTGCCGATGATCTGACCCAGGAAACCTTCCTGCGCGCGATCGGCTCCATCCACCGGTTCTCGGCGCGCTCCAGCGCCCGAACCTGGTTGCTGTCGATCGCCCGACGGGTGGTGGCCGATCACATCCGTTATCTCCGGTCACGGCCCCGCACCGCCCACGGCGCCGATCCCGAGAGTGTGCTCGACCGCCACGGTCACGCCCGCGGTTTCGAGGAACTCGTCGAGGTGACCACGATGATCGCCCAGCTCACCGCCGACCAGCGCGAGGCGCTGTTGCTCACGCAGTTGCTCGGGTTGTCCTACGCCGATGCCGCGGCGGTGTGCGGCTGCCCGGTCGGCACCATCCGGTCCCGTGTGGCCCGGGCGCGCGATGCACTGCTGGCCGATACCGACCGCGACGAACTGACCGGTTAGCTCAGGCGGTCGACCCAGGCGGCGGCTTCCGCCACGGTGCTCACAGTCGTGACGCCGGCGGGCAGCGGCGGACGTGCCACCATCACCACCGGAATAGCAAGGGCCGCAGCGGCATCCAGCTTGGCCCTGGTCATGTCGCCGCCGCTGTTCTTGGTGACCAGCGCGTCGATGTGGTGTTGGCTTAGGAGCCGGACTTCGTCGTCGTAGTGATACGGGCCGCGGGACAGCACCAGCTGGTGGCGACGCGGCAACACGGTGTCGTCAGGCGCGGTGACCGTGCGGATCAGAAACCACGCGGGACTGTCGGCGAAGGCCACGACGCCCGAGCGGCCCGTGGTCAGAAAGATGCGTTGAAACTGTTGCCGGGCAACGGCTTCGGCGGCCTGCGTATCGGATGTAACGACGATCGCGTCGCCGTGGTCCCACGGCGGGCGGGCCAGCACCAGATAGGGCCTTTGCAGTTCACCGCAGACCTGCGCGGCGTGCGCGGTGATGGTCGCCGCGAACGGGTGGGTGGCGTCGATGACGGCGTCGATGTGTTCGTCGACCAGCCAGCGCCGCAGGCCGTCGACGCCGCCGAACCCGCCGATGCGCACCGGGCCGACCGGCAGCGCGGGGTCGGGCACCCGGCCGGCCAGCGAGCTGACGATGTCGACGTGCGGGTGCAGTCGTCTGGCCAGAGCCCGTCCCTCGGCGGTGCCGCCGAGCAGCAGCAGTCGTGTCAATGCGCCTCCCGACGTGCGGCCGAATAAAGGTAGCTGTCGGTGAAGCCTTCGGCCGCCAGCACGTCGCCGACGATGATGACGGCGGTTTTGGTGATGCCCGCGTCGTGCAGTTGTACGGCGATACCGGCCAGCGTGCCGCGCAGCACACACTGCTGTGGCCAGCTTGCGAAAGCAACGACGGCGGTAGGCGTTTCGGGGCGGTAGCCGCCGGATAGCAGCTCCGGGACGATCTTGTCGATCTGCGCGGCGGCCAAGTGCAGAACCAGGGTGCCGCCGCACTTGGCCAGGGTTGCCAGGTCCTCGCCGGGCGGCATCGGTGTAGACAGGGTGGCGATTCGGCTCAGCGTCACGGTCTGCGCCACGCCGGGGACGGTGAGCTCGCGTTTCAAAGCGGCGGCGGCCGCGGCGAAAGCCGGTACCCCAGGAACGATTTCGTAGCCGATGCCCAGCGCGTCGAGCCGGCGGCACTGTTCGGCGAGCGCGCTGTACAGCGACGGGTCGCCCGAGTGCAGCCGGGCCACGTCGTGGCCGGCGGCGTCGGCGTCGGCGAGTTCGGCGACGATCTGTTCCAGCGTCAGCGCTCCGGTGTCGACGATCTTCGCGTCCGGCGGGCAGTGCGCGAGTAAGTCTTTCGGCATGATGGAGCCCGCGTACAGGCATACCGGGCATCGTTGGAGGAGCCGCTGACCGCGGACGGTGATCAGGTCCGCGGCACCCGGTCCGGCGCCGATGAAATAGACGGTCATCGCTTGGTCACCTTGGTCACCGTCCATTGCGTCACCGGGCGCTGCGGGTGCCAGCCGGTGAAGCCGCCCAGCAGCTCGCCGTGGTAGTGCTGGAAGCGTCGCAGGTCCCCGCCGTAGTGCGAATAGGCCTGTGCCAGTATGGCTTCTGACTCTACTGTGACCGCGTTGGCGACCAGTCGCCCGGTTGTCGGCAGGCTGGCGAGGCAGGCGTCGAGGAGGCCAGGTTGGGTCAGGCCGCCGCCGATGAAGATCGTCGCCGGTGTTGCGGCATCCTCGAACTGGTCGGGCGCCTGGGCGCGCACCTCGACGTCGACGCCGAAGGCCGTGGCGTTCCGTTCGATGTTGCGGCGGCGCCGTTCGTCGCGCTCGAACGCCACCGCGGTGCAGCCCGGCGCGCTGCGGCACCATTCGACGGCGATGCTGCCCGAGCCGGCGCCGACGTCCCACAGCAGCTGTCCCGGCCGGGGTGCCAGTGCGGCCAAGGTAACGGCCCGGATGCCGTGTTTGGTGATCTGGCCGTCGTGGATGAACGCGTCGTCGGGCAGCGACGAGATGCGCTCGTCGGGCAGGTAGCGGATGGCGATCACGTTGAGATCGTCGATGTCGCATGCGGTTTCGCTGGCCCACTGGTGGGCGGTGCCGTGGCGGTCGCGTTCGTCCGGCCCGCCGAGCTGTTCGAGAACACTGAATTCCGAGTCGCCGCGGCCGGTCTCGTCGAGCAACGCGGCCAGCTCCTTCGGGGTGGCCTGGTCCTTCGAGAGAACGATCGCCTGACCGCCGCGGCGTATCGCCGTGTGCGGTGCCGCGGTGACCAGGCTGATCACCTCGGTGTCGTGGACGTTCCAACCCATTCGGGCGCACGCCAACGTCACCGCCGACACATGCGGCACCACGCTGACTGCGTCGGCGCCGAACAACCGGATCAGGGTGCCGCCGATACCGTGCATCAGCGGGTCGCCGCTGGCGACGACGTGGACATCGGGGTCGTGTGCCGGTAATTGTTTCAGTGCGGGCAGCATGGGCGACGGCCACTCACGTCTCGCGGCGGTTACCGTGGCGTCGAGCAAGTCGAGTTGCCGTTTGGAGCCGTAAATGACTGTCGCCCTTTGCAATTCGTGGCGCGCCTGCTCCGAAAGACCCGGCATGCCGTCGGCGCCGATACCGACCACGATGATCATCGCGGCATCCTGCGCCACACGAACTGCGGCAGCAGCCGCAGCGCGAAGAACATCGGCCGCAGTGCCCACGGAACCCAGACGATGCGCCGGCCCTTGGCCAGGGCACGCGCGGTGGCCTCGGCCACTTGCGCCGGGGTGCTGGACAGCGGCGCGGGCGTCATGCCCGTCGTCATGCGTCCGATCACGAATCCCGGCCGCACGATCAGCAACCGCACTCCGCTGCCGTGCAGCGCGTCGGCCAACCCGCTGGCGAAGCCGTCCAAGCCGGCCTTGGCCGACCCGTAGACGTAGTTGGCGCGGCGCACGCGTATTCCGGCGACCGAGGAGAACACCACCAGTGTTCCGGTGCCGGCCGTTCGCATCGTGGCGGCCAGCTGGGTGAGCAAGCTGACCTGGGCGACGTAGTCGGTGTGCACGATGGCGATCGCATGCTCGGCGTCGGTTTCGGCCCGGGTCTGCTCCCCCAGGATGCCGAAGGCCAGCACCGCGGTGCCGATGGGCCCGTGCTCGGCCGTGATCGCCGCGATCAGCGGGCCGTGGGTGGCGAGGTCGTCGGCGTCGAATTCGGTGGTGTGGACGGCTGTCGCCCCTGCCGCCTTGATCGCGGTGACTTGCTCGGTGAGCTGGTCGGCCCGGCGGGCGGCCAGTATCACCGTCGCCCCGGGGGCCAGGCGGCGCGCGAGTTCGGTGCCGATCTCGCTGCGGCCGCCGAAAATTACCACCGGAGCTGCGCCCGTGTCGTCCACGGCTGCGATTATCACCTGCGCTAGCGTGGGTGGCGATGGCCAAGACCACTACGCGGCTCACCGACGACGCGATGGCGTTTCTCACCGAACGCCACCTTGCCATGCTGACCACGCTGCGGGCCGACAATTCGCCCCACGTGGTGGCGGTGGGTTTCACCTTCGATCCCACGACGCATATCGCTCGGGTGATCACCACCGGCGGCTCGCAGAAGGCGGTCAACGCCGAGCGCGGCGGGATCGCGGTGCTGAGCCAGGTGGATGGTGCGCGCTGGCTGTCGCTGGAAGGCAAGGCCTCGGTGAATCGCGACATCGATGCCGTCCGTGATGCCGAACTGCGCTATGCCCAGCGCTACCGGACCCCGCGGGCCAATCCGCGACGGGTGGTCATCGAAGTTCTCGTGGAGCGGGTGTTGGGGTCGTCGTCGCTGCTGGACCGGGTGGAGTAGCCGCTAGGTAGCGCACCCATGCGCCGCCGGAGGGTCCGGCCACCGCGTGTAGCCGGGCGTTCTGGTTTCCCGTTCGCGGCAGGGCGAAGTCTGCGTTGACGGCCGCACAGGCTAACGGCGCCTGGTCGAATATCACCCGATTTGGCGTCAATGTCCAGGTGCCCGCGGCGTCGAGGCAGGCGGCGGGGTGCGGGGCTTCGCACGGCGCGGCCACCCAGCGACCGTTGACCGCTTGGAGGGTACAGCTTCCGGCGCTCGCACGCGGTTCGTCGGGCGCCCAGCTCCACAGCGTGGCCTGGATACGCCCGTCTTCAGGGAGCAACTGGTCGAAGCCGAACAGGTTCACACCGCAGTCGGTCATCGCCTGCACCTTCGACGGTGTCAGCGCCGCCGGATTCGCCGGGGGCCGGGTGGGATTGGTCAGGGCCGACACCAACGTGGAGTCCTCGTAATAACGAACGAGCCTGGTCGCATACATGTCGCTGTCATAGCTGGCGTCGCAGCTGGGGTATGGCTGGTACCTCGACGTCGAGCCGCTCTCCAGCTCCCGGCCCTTCCAGGTGAAGACGTCATTTGACCAGCTTTGTATGCAGGAACTGACCAGTACGACTTGTGCGCCCGCGGCGCGGACGTCGTTGCGTGACGTCTGTAGCGGGAGCGGGACGCAGCCGTTCGCGGCGCGGCCAGCCTGGTCGGGGTGATAGATCAGGCTCGTTCCGTCCGGACGCCGAAGGGTGTCTTCAAGGATGGCGAGTGATGATGAGTATGCCGCAGCGTCCTGCAGCTCGTCTTCGAGGTAGAGCAGGATGACCTCGTCGGTGTGACCGGGGGTGTTGAGCCAGTTCTTGATCTGTGGGAGCACCGCGGCGAACGGCGGCTCGTTGGTGCAGCCCAGGTTGCCATTCGTGGGTCCCAGACCGTGACAGACCGTGACTTCCCGCTTACCGAGGAGTTCCAGCCTTGGGATGTAATGCAAGTCGAGTTCGAGGCCACGGACATCGATGTCGAGCTGTTGGGTCAGCGACAGCTGTTGATTCGAGTCGGCGTGCGAGAGGGTGAACGAGTCGCTGAGGCTGTTGAACGAATTGTGGGTGCCCAACCACTGAGATTGGCTGATCGGCAACGGGTCTCCAAGCGCGTACTGGAATTGCGCCGTGCGGTGCACCCACGATCGCAGGTAGGCGTCGCGCGCGGCTTGGGTGACATTATGGGCGAGCGGGAGTGCGCAGTGTGTGTCCGCGACGCCGACCCGGCGACATTCCGCGGCGACGGCGTCGGCGAACTTGTTGAGTGCCACGCAGGGAATGGCGATGGGGCTGATGGCGTCGCAGGGTGCTGTGGGCGAGGTTTGCTCCGGAGGGTCGGCGGCCACCGGTGCGGGGGTGATTAATAGCAGGCTGGTCACGCCGACGACGGCGGCTGTCTGCAGCCATCGGGTGCCGGGCATGCGCGGTACTTTGGCACTTCGACGTCGCTGCTGGCGAGAGTTGTTGTCGAAGTGTTGTATTTGCGGGGTGGGGGGGTGGGCGGTGGTTACGGGGGGCGAGCACCTGCCGGGCTGTCCGATTGCTTGACGGATATACCCAGCGCGTCCGACGGGTTCCAACCTTGCCGAAGTTCATTTCGTCCGTAACCAAGAACACCACGCTGACGACGGAGCAGGAGCAGAGCGGGTGCTCGGCTATCGATCTCGAAACAACGGCCTTCCATTCCGATCAAAGCAGGATGCGACGATCTCATCAATTGATGCATTTAAAAAGAATGATAGCTTGACAAGTTCCGCTGTTCCCGTCACTGAATCAGAACTGCTGACAGCGACCGCCGAACCGTCGGAAGAGATCAAAGTTAGCCGCTCAACCCCTTCAAAGTCCCGGATATCGATATACAAGTTAGGGGGTAGCTGCTCCCGCAAAACCGGCATTTTCAAACGCGGCAATTCGTGCTTTCGTCGAATACCAGGACAGAATCGACCAAAAAGGTACTTTTCAATGGTATCCATCGACCGGGTAGCCAATACAAAGTGTTCTGCGCCCATGCGGTCAGAGTCCGTGACGATAAACCAGCCATGGTCATTCGCCCCAATGAAGAGTCGGATTTCACCCAACGATGCCCAGAATATTGCGCGTCCATCTCCACTGCGGGATCCAGGCGTCAGCGTATATCCAGCAATATTTCCCCATTCCTCAAGCCTTGCGGAGATTTCTATGTGTGTATTCATCGCAATACACCAGGGTCAAGTAGCTCTTCCACACTCAGCGCCTACCTTCGCTGTCGAATATCCGAACCTGTATCGACCCTCCTCCACACTTCGACATGCCAGCCGGCAGGGAAATGATCGAACTCATATGCGCTACACGGCTCACGTAAGCTATTGACGTGCAGTGCTCGCGCCTCTCAGGATGCCGGCACACCGTCTGCCATGATCGCCAGATACTTCCCGTCCACGTTCCCAATCCGGCCGAATTGCCTGCCGCAAAACTTGGCTTCCATCTGCGTCGGAAACAGCCCTCACCGTACCCGGCTTCTGGGCTGAGCACTGGCACACATGGCACTCCGCGACCTCATCTCGATCAGCAATAAATCGTTATACTGCGACGTCTACCGCTCGCCCAATGGCGAAAATAATGGCTTCGCCTGTGAATTGACAAACGAATCCTTTATCGCGGAGACCGGAGCGTCTAGATAATGCGACAATTCAACTAACCGGGATATCTCGCCGATTGCAAGCACAGTTCCGGATTCATCAACTAAGGCATCACGTTCGCGAACATAGAGAGTTACTTTACCGATAGTATACGCTTGCTGGAGTTCATCAATGGCACACGGCTTGCGGACCCAGCCTAAACCGTTCCGCTTTCGGATCGAGTTCCCGAAACGACCGTATAGGTACTTTTCAAGTATGGGCATCGTCGAGCTACTGAGGTGGAAACTCTCCGGCCCCATACGATTAGATGCCGTCATTGTATAGTAGCCATCGGCATAGCTCACAAAGTAGCGTACTTCACCACCTTTATTCCAAATAACCGTACGGCCATCGTCCGTCTGCGAGCCCTGAGTCATATCTAAACCTGCTGACCGAATCCAGTTATACAGGTCGAGCGAGAGGTCCACCGTGGTTGTCATTACTGCAATACTCCTTGACCAGCTAACTCTTCTTCTGTTCGCACGGCAAGGACAAAAGCTGGGAACGCAGCAGTCTTATCCGGTGACATTAAGACCCTCGGCGAGTGTGGCATCAAGCTCGTCATATGACATGGTTAGCACTCGACTGGTCGGTTCGTCCGAGCTAGAGAGGTGCGCGTAGGAGCTGGGCATGGCTCTTACCGAATACTTGTGCATAAGCCGCTCTACCACATCCCGCGAAACGCCGTTATATGTAGCAATAAATTCCACGACCTGTTGGTCTGCGACGCTCTTTTGTAATGCGGCGCTTATGCCGAATCGCTGCCATTGACGATATACCGGTTCGAGTTTCCATTCCAAGCGTAGCATATCACCGATCAATGTAAGTACATGCTTTCCCGCGTCCTCAAGGCGTGAGAATACCGCCTCTACAGCTATATAGGGTGAGCTTCTTCTCTCAGTAGTCGCGCTCAAGACAAGATATCCAAATTGAGAGGGCCTGATGACCTCGGCCGTCCAATCTGGATATGGGTAGCCATTACGAAACCAAAGGCTCCCGTCCAACAACTCCGGCACATTTCGCGACGGGTCTTTGCCGACCGCTGAAACCCAACGATCTCGCCAGGTCTCGTAGCGCTCGGCGACTTCGTGGAAGCCGGCATCGCCCGAGGTGCTTGCTCCATGGACACCAACGTACATCTGCGCTCCCTACTGCGTAAGGTCGGTAATTATGCCGGTTGGGTTCAAAACCTCGACAGGGATGTTCTTTCCCGTAAGTTCATTGACAACTAACCATTGCTCCGCGCCGCCAGGCTGCCCAAATGCCGCCTTCGCAGGTCCATGCAATACCACCCAGCCATCCGGCGGGGCAAATGATGCGGAGGACTTAGCACTCGACGACGTTGTGCCCGAAGCCTTCTCGCCGACATTCGACTCACACCCGACGGGTGCCAAGCACACGGTCAGGATGATTGACGCCGCTACCAATAACGCTGCGGCGCTTGCCTTTCTCATGCGTTCGCGCTTGGCGAGGGCCAACCAGGAGACGCCGGCAGGGTCGGGAAGAACGACCGGACATATTCCTGCCCGGGTACCAAGTCCCGGTGGGGGGGTGCCTTCGCGACACAGGTATCTTCGTTTTCGACAGCATCGGGCCATTCCGACCAACCTCCAGATCGGGCGAAATACCCGCCCTGATGGCTGGTGATCCTCCAACCGACGAAAACATCGACCGATGGCGCGCGCGCTGGCCCCTGCTGGGCGGGCAGCGGCGGCCCCGGCTTGGCAGGAGCGGTCATGGTGATCCGCATCGCCGCGATACCTGTATATGGGGACGGCCCTGCAACATGCGGGCGGACCCATCCTTGGTCAGATTGTTCGGCAGCGCCGAACATGTATTCGCAGACAATGACTGTGACGTCACGACCGGAGGTTGTCACAGACAAGATATGGTCCTGCTGCGTGCCCAACCACGGCGGGTCCGGCCGACCGTCGGTCTGTGGCCACAAAAACTGTGTGCCGATCGGATCGTCGATGGACCTGTTGGGATCAACCGACTGCCGAAATCCCGGATACAGATACTTGTCATCGCGTGTAGCGGAGGCCAGCGTGTACGACTCGGTGTAGGCGCGCACCACCACCGCAGGCCACGCGGTCACGTCGATACCGGGTTCAGCCGTCCACACCATGGTGAAATTGTCCAGCGCCGCAGGCCAGCCCGCCGGCGGCGCCGCAGACGTACTGGTCGAACCTTGAGCCGAGCGCCCACCCGAACCGCATCCGCCGACCAACAGCACACCAACTGTCAACAACGCTGCGATTGTTCGCAACTCGGGACGGATTCGCATCACTTCCTGCGCTGATGGGGGTGCGGAACACCAACAATATCGTCGTAGCGGCTGACCAACTTCACATCCGGGGAGAAGCGCTCGCTGGGCGGCCTGGGTTCCAGCGACTGCGACAAAGCGGGACCAATCACGCTGTTGTATTGACCGGCCGTAACACCCAGTTCTTCCGGCGTCGCGATTCGACCATTGGGGTGGTCGTGGTCATAGACGATGTAACCGGGCGGCAGTCCGGCGACGGTGTGTCCTGTTCCGAGCATGGCGTTGAGGATCTCTTGGTCGGCCATACCCAAAGACATGGGCTGTATCGGATTTTCGGCCGGCGCAGTCGGTGTCGGACCGAGGACGGCGTTTTCCAGGTTGTGGCCCAGGATGCCGATCGTAGGACCGGCGATGCGGCCGACCCCGCACCGGGGGTGCGCCACACATGCTTTCGGCGAAGTCGTCGAGCGGTCAGCTAAATCCCAGCAATCCTCCGATGTCCCGGCGATGTTTTTGACGTACGGCCCCAGCCCATAGGCCGTATCGCGGACCAAGTCCGGGTTCACTTGGCCGAGGATGTGGTTGACCCGGCTGCGGCGCAGCGTCACCTTCCGGTGAGGGTGGTTCCTGTACATGAACGACGGCTCCTCTTCTGGCTCAGGCCAGCATCCGTCGGCATGACGCTGGACCGAAATACTAACTGCGAAGGAGATTTGTACGCTGGCCACGATGCCCTCTCTGTCTAACCTGTGTGAGACGTTGAAGTAGATGAGTCTTCTGCTGAGAAGCAGGGCGAGGACTGGATTCTGATTCCGTGACGATGACACTGGCCGATACCGCCGCGGTGGCGGTGGCCGA
>NZ_MVIF01000122.1 GCF_002086675.1 Mycobacterium persicum | reverse complement strand
AACCAACGTTGACGGCGGCCCCGCCGGTACCGCCGGTGCCGCCGTCAACGTTGGTTGATGAAAACCCGCCGGCCCCGCCGTTGCCGCCGGGCAATCCGGTGCCGGTGCCGGACATTGCGCCGGAGCCGCCGTTGCCGCCGTTGCCGATCAGCCACCCGGCGTCACCGCCGTTTTGACCCGTGCCCGGCGCTCCGTTGGCTCCGTTGCCGATCAGCGGCCGTCCGGTGAGGTTTTGGACCGGTGCGTTGATCGCGTTGAGCAATTGTTGTAGCGGCGACACGTTGGCGGCCTCGGCGCTCGCATAGGACGCCGCACCCGCGTTGAGGGCCTGGACGAATTGCTGATGAAAAGCCTGTGCTTGGGCGCTGAGGGTTTGATAGGCCTGCGCATGGGCGCCGAAAAATGCCGCGATTGCCGCCGACACCTCGTCCTCCGCGGCGGCCAACAGGTTGGTGGTCGGCGCGGCCGCGGCCCCGTTGGCCGCGCCGATCGTCGAACCGATGGTCGCCAGATCAGACGCCGCCGACGCAACTGTGTCCGGCGCCGCGATCACAAATGACATCAGAGGTCCTTCCGGTCATGACGGCCCTGGTCGTCTGGGCGACGTCAGACGTGAAGGCATCGTATGCCGATCCCGACCAGCGGCATGGCGTATTGATCGGGTTGCTTGGGGCATTCTGATGTGCCGCGCCGTTGTAGCTCAGCCGGTGGGTTTCCGACCGCTCCCGGCGCGGCTCGGTGGTGGCTCATGATTTGCACACCCCGCTCACATGCGGGTAGTTTCAGCTGAACGTCCGCACTGCCGGGACTGGGTTGTACTCAGCCGCTCACCAGGCGATGTGGTGACGCTTTTGGCACCTCCTCGGTCGCGAGGAAGTGCAGATCGGTGGAGGTCGACCGTCGAGGGGTCGGTCGCCATCCGCCGGATTTCCCACCGCAATTTTCACGTAGGTGCGACGCCGTTGCGCGCGAATCCCGTTGGGTTACTTCAACTACGGCAACTACGGCAATCCGCTGATCCCGCTTGTGCCGAGCAACATTCCGCCGAGGCCGCCGGTTCCGCCAGCCGCGGGTGTCGGGATGGTGCCGCCGTTGCCGCCGTTGCTGCCGGCTCCGCCGGCGCCTGCGGCTATTGCGCCATCCTCGCCTGCGCCGCCGGTACCCCCGCTGCCGAGTAGCTCGCCGGCTTTTCCCCGGTTTCCTCCGGTGCCGCCGCTACCGGTGGCGCAAGTCCCCCGGGACAACGGGACGCGAGCCAGGGGTTCGGCAAGAACCAGCTGATTATTTAGCAACCCTCAGCACCCAACTCCGTGAGCACCAATCGCAGCACTCGCACCGCGCCGTCCTTGTCCAGTGGGTCGTTGCCGTTGCCGCACTTGGGCGATTGCACACACGACGGGCAGCCGCTGGGGCATTCGCAGGCTTCGATGGCCGCGGCGGTGGCTCCCAGCCAGATGCCGGCCCGACGGAAGCCGCGCTCGGCGAACCCGGCTCCGCCCGGATAGCCGTCGTAGACGAAAACCGTTGGCAGCCCGTCTGGGCCGATGGCGGTGGACAGGCCGCCGATGTCGCCGCGGTCGCAGCTCGCCAGCAACGGCAGCAGCCCGATGGCCGCATGCTCGGCGGCATGCAACGACCCGGGAATCCGCGGCGCATCAATCCCATTGCGGGCCAGGGCATCCGAAGAAATCGAATACATCACCGCGGTGGTGGGCAACACCTGTTCGGGCATAGCCAGCTCGACGAAGTCGATCACCTCTCCGTTGAGCCGACGGCGCAGGTATCCGACGACCTGATGGGTGACGGTCACCGGCACCAGGCCCAGGGCGACGGCGCCATATTCCGACCGCTCACCGGTTCCGGTCACGCCGATATCGGTGATTTCGCGCGCGAATGTCGCATACCCCGGATCCTCGGCGTGGACGAAGGCGATCCCTTCCGCGAAATCCAGCGAGTCGACGACGTAGCTCTCGCCCTGGTGCAGATACACCGCCCCCGGATGCACGCAAGTCGGTGCCCGGCCCGTGTCAACGCTGCCCAGTAACCGCCCGGTGTCGGACTCCACGATGACGATCTGGCCGCCGATCGAGCCCCGAATATCCACCGCCGCATGCGGTTCGACCCCCGGAGCCGGGAAGTACCTGCCGCCCCGCCGGCGCAACAGCCCGTCGTCGACCAGTCCTTGCGCCACCTCCACGGCATCCAGCGACCGGACCTCGGCCTCCTCGAGCGGCAATTCGACTGCGGCGCAAAGCAATTGCGGACCCAGAAGATAGGGGTTGCCCGGGTCGATCACCACCCGCTCGACCGGCTTGCCCAACAACGCGGCCGGATGGTGCACCAGATACGTGTCCAACGGATCGTCGCGGGCGACCAGCACCACCAGCGCGCCCTGACCGCGCCGGCCGGACCGTCCGGCCTGCTGCCAGAACGACGCGACGGTCCCGGGGAAGCCGGCCAACACCACCGCGTCCAGCCCGGCGATGTCGACACCCAACTCCAAAGCGTTCGTGGTGGCCAGCCCGCGCAACCGGCCCTCGGCCAGCGCGTGCTCCAACGCGGTGCGGTCCTCTGCCAGATATCCCGCCCGATACGACGCCACCAGGCCGGACAACTCCGGGGCGACGTCGTCGAGCCGCGCCCGGGCGCCCAGCGCGGTCAGCTCCGCGGCACGCCGCGACCGAACGAACGTCAGCGTCTGCGCTCCCTCGGCGATCAGGTCGGCCATCAGCCGCGCCGCCTCGGCGCCCGCGGATCGTCGAACCGGGGCGCCGTTCTCCCCGATCAGATCGGTGCGCAGGGCGGGCTCCCACAACGCCACTGTGCGCGCCCCGTGGGGCGAGCCGTCCTCGACCACCTCGGCGACCGGCTGGCCGATGAGTTCCGCGGCGGTCTGGCCGGGGGAGTCCGTGGTGGCGCTGGCGAATATCACCGTCGGGCCGCTACCCGGCTCAGCTGAATACCGGGCGCACAGCCGCAACAGCCGGCGCAGCACCATCGCCACATTCGAGCCGAAAACCCCACGGTAGTAATGACATTCGTCGACTATTAGAAATCGAAGCCCGCGCAACAGCACCGCCCAGCGGGCATGGTTGCGCAGTATCGACAGGTGGACCATGTCCGGATTGGAGAACAGCCAGCGCGATCGTTCGCGCGCAAAACGCCGCACCTCGGCAGGACTGTCGCCATCGTAGGCGGTGGGGGCGACGTCGTTGAGCGGGACGGCTGCGGTCAACGCGTGGGCCGCGCGCAACTGGTCGTGGCCCAGCGCCTTCGTCGGCGACAGGTACAACACCCGGGCCCGCGGATCCGTCGCCAGTGCGTTGAGCACCGGCAGCTGGTAGGCCAGTGACTTTCCCGACGCCGTGCCGGTGCTCACCACCACGTGCCGGCCGTCGTGCGCCAGTTCGGCGGCCTCCAGCTGGTGCGACCACGGCGCGGTGATGCCGCGGTCGACGAACGCGCGAACCACGTTGGGGGCGGCCCATTCCGGCCAACCGGTTGGTCGGCCAGGCCGCGGCGGCAACTCGGCAACGTGGCGCAGCGGAGACTCGCCGGGCGGGGTGCCGGCGAGTGCAGCGGCGAGCAGTTCGCTGCCAAAACTCGCCATTTACGCACCCTTCGACAACTCGTCCACGACAGAAGTCTGTCGCCGACGCGACGAACATGGTTGACTGATTGCGGTCGCAGCTTCTGTGTTCGTGTCAAACTTTCGCAGGATCGACGTTGCGGCCGCGGTTCCTGCGAGGTTATCGGTCGGGTTAAGTTCCGGCGACTCTGCGAGGTATGGCGGTCGCAGCTTGGCCCGGGGCACCGAGAGGCGGTGCACCGCACCCAGAAGAAAAGGAAAGATCGAGAAATGCCACAGGGAACTGTGAAGTGGTTCAACGCGGAGAAGGGGTTCGGTTTCATCGCCCCCGAGGACGGTTCCGCGGATGTGTTTGTCCACTACACGGAGATCCAGGGTTCGGGCTTCCGCACCCTCGAAGAAAACCAGAAGGTCGAGTTCGAAATCGGCCACAGCCCTAAGGGCCCCCAGGCCACCGGAGTCCGCTCCCTCTGATCCGAGCGGTTCTGACGAACCCCCCGGCGCACTCCCGCACAGCGGGTCGAGCCGGGGGGTTTTCGTTATCTCAGGTGCGTCGGGTCGCGCGAGGCGCAAACCTACCCAAGGCTGAAATTGGCGGCTGCGGTGTCTGCTCGGCAGGCTCTGGCGGGGCCCAGCGACACCGCAGCTGGCCGCCGCGCCGGATATGCAGCAGCCACGAATCGACTCGCTGGCCTACTGTCGGTGGCGTGGGCCAGCTTTCCTTCTTCGCCGCGGAGTCCGTGCCGCCCGCGGTGGACGATCTTTCCGGAGTGCTGGCGGCCTCGGGCCAGATCGTCATGGTCGGCACGGGTGCCCGGCTGTCGGTGGTCGTGAGTGAACTGTGGCGAGCCGTCGCTCTCGCCGAAATGATGCGTGACGCCGGCCTGGTCGCTGAGATCGCCCGTACCGACGAGGACACCCCTTTGGTGCGCACCGGCGCGGATCCGACGCTGCGTCCGATCGCGGCCGCCTGGACCCGCGGTGCGGTCAAGACGGTGCCCCCGCGATGGTTGCCCGGGCCGCGGGAGCTGCGGGCGTGGACGCTGGCAGCCGGCAGCCCGGAAGCCGACCGCTATCTGCTGGGCCTCGATCCGCACGCTCCCGACACCTATTCGCCACTGGCGTTGGCGCTGATGCGGGTCGGCATCGCGCCCACCCTGATCGGCACCCGAGGCGCCCGGCCGGCGTTGCGGATTAGTGGCCGGCGCAGGCTATCGCGCCTGGTGGAGAACGTGGGGGAACCTCCGGACAGCCCCGATGCGTTGGCTCAGTGGCCACGGGTCTGAGGGCCCGCCGGAGCTACTGTCTCGGGTGGCCGGTTTGCGCAGGTGCGCCCAAGGGTGCGAAATTGTCAGGTGCCCACGGGGCGAGGGGACGGCGGCGCGCCGGAATTTCACCTGAGATTCCGTGCCGGTCTGGCACTCTTCCTACCGGGGGCGGTTCCGTGGGGAGCCAGGATCAGAGATGGAGCGTAACCGCAGTTGGCTGAGCCGAAGACTAGGGGCCCTGGAAGCTCCGGCAGCCGTAGTAGCAGCGGCAACGGGAGCGGTCGGCGACTCGTCATTGTCGAGTCGCCCACGAAGGCGCGCAAATTGGCCGGCTACCTGGGGCCCAGATACATCGTCGAGTCGTCGCGAGGCCACATCCGCGATCTGCCTCGGGCGGCCGCCGACGTGCCCGCCAAGTACAAGTCCGAGCCGTGGGCCCGGCTGGGGGTCAACGTCGACGCCGACTTCGAACCGCTCTACATCATCAGCCCGGAGAAGAAGAGCACCGTCAGCGAACTGAAGGGCCTGCTCAAAGACGTCGACGAACTCTATCTGGCCACCGATGGTGACCGTGAGGGTGAAGCGATCGCCTGGCATCTGCTGGAAACCCTGAAGCCGCGCGTCCCGGTCAAGCGGATGGTCTTCCACGAGATCACCGAGCCGGCCATCCTCGAGGCCGCCGCCAACCCCCGCGAGCTGGACATCGACCTGGTCGATGCGCAGGAAACCCGGCGCATCATGGATCGGCTCTACGGCTACGAGGTCAGCCCGGTGCTGTGGAAGAAGGTCGCGCCCAAGCTTTCGGCGGGCCGGGTGCAGTCGGTGGCGACGCGAATCATCGTGCAGCGTGAGCGCGACCGAATGGCATTCCGCAGCGCGTCGTATTGGGACATCATTGCCACGCTGGACGCCAGCGTGTCCGACCCGAAGGCCCAGCCGCCCACCTTCGCCGCCCGGCTGACCGCTGTGGACGGCCGAAGGGTCGCCACCGGCCGCGACTTCGACTCATTGGGACAGCTGCGCAGCGGCGCGCCTGGTTCGGCGGAGGTCGTCGTCCTCGATGAAGCCAGCGCCACCGCACTGGCCACACGTCTCGACGGCGGGCAGCTGACCGTGGCGTCGGCGGAGGAAAAGCCCTACACCCGTCGGCCGTATCCGCCGTTCATGACGTCCACGCTGCAGCAAGAGGCGGGCCGCAAGCTGCGGTTCTCCGCCGAGCGGACGATGAGCATCGCGCAGCGGCTCTACGAGAACGGCTACATCACCTATATGCGTACCGACTCGACGACCCTGTCGGAGTCGGCGATCAATGCCGCGCGTACCCAGGCGCGTCAGCTCTACGGCGAGGAGTACGTGGCTGCGGCGCCGCGTCAGTACACCCGCAAGGTGAAGAACGCCCAGGAGGCGCACGAGGCCATCCGGCCCGCTGGTGAGACGTTCGCCACCCCGGACGCGGTGCGCCGCGAACTCGACGGTGACGAATTCCGGCTCTACGAGCTGATCTGGCAGCGTACGGTGGCCTCGCAGATGGCCGACGCGCGCGGTACCACGCTGAGCCTGCGGATCGAAGGCATGGCCGGCCAGCAACAGGTGGTGTTCGCCGCCAGCGGCCGCACCCTGACCTTCCCGGGCTTCCTCAAGGCCTACGTGGAGACCGTGGACGAACTGGTCGGCGGCGACGCCGACGACGCCGCGCGGCGGCTGCCGCAGCTGAGTCCGGGCCAGCGGCTGGCCGCCGTCGAGCTGACGCCCGACGGTCACGCCACCAATCCGCCCCCGCGCTACACCGAGGCGTCATTGGTCAAGGCGCTCGAGGAGCTGGGCATCGGGCGCCCGTCGAC
The DNA here is from genome assembly GCF_002086675.1 of Mycobacterium persicum. GTDB lineage: Bacteria > Actinomycetota > Actinomycetes > Mycobacteriales > Mycobacteriaceae > Mycobacterium > Mycobacterium persicum. The sequence goes on along the minus strand of NZ_MVIF01000122.1, from coordinate 8,839 downwards.
ATATTCGTCGATCATCAAGACCATCCAGGATCGCGGCTACGTGCACAAGAAGGGCAGCGCCCTGGTGCCGTCCTGGGTGGCATTCGCCGTAACCGGTTTGCTGGAACAGCATTTCGGTCGCCTGGTTGACTACGACTTCACCGCGGCGATGGAAGACGAGCTCGACGCGATCGCCGCTGGCACCGAGCGACGCACCAACTGGCTCAACAACTTCTACTTCGGCGGCGAGCACGGCGGGGCCGATTCGGTGGCCCGCTCCGGGGGGTTGAAGAAACTCGTCGGCATCAACCTTGAAGGCATCGATGCGCGAGAAGTCAACTCCATCAAGCTGTTCGACGACGCCGAGGGCCGTCACGTCTACGTTAGGGTGGGCAAGAACGGGCCGTACCTGGAACGCACGGTAACCGGCGACAACGGTGAGCCGACACCGCAGCGCGCCAACCTCGACGACTCGCTCACGCCCGACGAGCTGACCCTCGAAGTGGCCGAGCAGCTATTCGCCACCCCGCAAGAGGGACGCGTGCTGGGAGTCGACCCCGTGACCGGCCACGAGATCGTCGCCAAGGACGGGCGTTACGGGCCGTACGTGACCGAGGTTCTCCCCGAACCGGCGGCCGAGTCCGGTGAGCCCGCGAAGAAGGCGAAGAAGTCCACCGCCGTCAAACCCCGCACCGGCTCGCTGTTGCGCAGCATGGACCTTCAGACGGTCACGCTCGAGGATGCGCTGAAACTGCTGTCGCTGCCCCGGGTTGTGGGCGTGGATCCCGAGTCGGGTGAGGAGATCACCGCGCAAAACGGGCGTTACGGCCCATACCTGAAGCGCGGCAAGGATTCTCGTTCGCTGGCGACCGAAGACCAGATCTTCACCATTACTCTCGATGAAGCACTCAAGATCTACGCTCAGCCGAAACGCCCTGGGCGGCAAAGTGCTTCGGCTCCGCCGCTACGTGAACTGGGCAACGATCCGGCGTCGGGCAATCCGATGGTGATCAAGGACGGGCGGTTCGGGCCCTACGTCACCGACGGTGAGACAAACGCCAGCCTCCGCAAGGGTGACGACGTAGCGACGATCACCGATGAACGCGCCGCCGAGCTGCTGGCTGACCGACGTGCCCGCGGCCCGGTTAAGCGGACCGCCAAGAAGACCGCCCGCAAGACGCCGGCCAGGAAGGCGGCCAAGCGGTCTTAGCCGGATTCGAAAGTTCTGGCTTCTCCCGCAGGAAGTTTCGCTGCCGCAATTGGTGAGTCTTGGGCTGTGCCGATCGCACCTTGCACATGGATCTCGATAGAAGTCGGCACCCAATTTGCCCGCACCGCGAATGTGGCTGGTCAACGATGTCCTCCTGCGCAGCCTTGGTTGGCTGGCTCTGTCTTCGGCACGCCCTTACGGGCTGGCGTTCGGGGGATGTCTCATGTGCTCTCTGAATCGGCGGCAGTGTCGCCGTATCGAGTGTGTGGCGACGGCTTTGACCGTGTATGTAGGGCGGGAACCGCCGCGTTCGGCCGCCCTGACGGCACGCTCGGCGCCGCCGGCGCACACTCGGCGCCGTCAGCCGCCGACCCAATCGCACCAGCACTCGACTTCCATCTCCTCATACTGGGGTGCAGCCATACACCCGCACTGAGCGACAAGCCAAGGTGCGCAATGGATTTGTCGCTGAAGTGCCGGCACCCCGAATATCCGGGAACACCATAGACCCTTGTGGCTGAAGTGGCAGGTCCCGGAACTCAGGGCACTAGATCGGCCCTGTCCGGCGTGTAGGCACTGCTCTGCCACACCATCCCGGCGCCGGCCAGCGCTGCTGCCAGCTGGCTGCGGGACTGGAGGCCGAGCTTGCGGTAAGTGTTGGTGAGATGGACCTCGACGGTCCGCAGGCTCAGGAAGAGTCGTTGTGCGATCTCGCGATTGGTCTCATTGCCCGCGGCGAGCCGGGCAACCCGCAATTCACTGACGGTGAGCGCAGCGGGGCCGGTAATCGCGCTGCGGCGTGGTCGTGCTCCGGCGGCAACCAGCTCCATGCGGGCCTCGTCGGCCAGTGGCCGGGCACCACACCGGGTGGCCAGATCGAGCCCCTCGCGAAGCACCGGGAGCGACGCAGAACGCTGCCCGGCACGGCGCAACGCCGCGCCCTGAGCAGTGAGCGAGCGAGCCAGTTCCAGGTCGGAGCCGGCCGTTCGGAGGATCGCCACGGATTCGGCAAGAGTGTCGATTGCGTCTCGGTCGCCGACGAGTCCACTGACGCGCAACGCGATGCCGATGGCGCCGGGAGCCTGGAACCGGCGGGAGAGTTCCAGATTTTCGGCGGCGAGTTCGCGCGCCCGGGACACCTCGTCCACTTCGAAAAGGATCTGCGCGGCATCGGCTCGCCAATGCGCGAAGCCCGGGTTGGTGAACCCGTGTTCGGACAGTGTCCGTCCACAGTTCTGGTAGTCGGTCAGCGCGTGGTGGAGCCGGTTCTGCCGCCAGCGCAGTCTGGCGCGGGCCAGGAGCACGACGTGGTCGAGGAGCATCTGCACCGTGGCCGGTCCTTCCATCCCACGCTCGGACAGGATGGCCTGTGCCTGGGCGAGCTCTCCCCGAGCGACCAGTGCATCGATGAGAACTGCTGCGGCCAACTGTATTTCGGGAATTGTGGAGAGTTCGTGTAAATCGAGCGCGGCCCGTCCGGCCTCCTCGGCCTCATACAGCCGGCCGGCGTAGAACGCCCCGTGCGATCGCAGTGTGGACAAATACCGGTAGCCGCCGATATCCCCGTTCCGTTGGGCGAGCGCGATGCCGCGGTCGAGAAGTTCCAGCGCGTCGACGTGGTGGTCGGTGATCGACATTCCGGCACTTGCGAAATTGACGATTATCCAGGTGTCCGGGCCGGTGGACAGCGCACCCGTTGCGGCTCGTTTTGCGACAGCGAAGGTTTCGTCCGCGGATCGGACCCCAGACGTGGCGAAGCAGAAGGCCAGCGACGCGTCGATCAGCCGCACGGTGTCATCGGAGACATCAGCGGTTCGCGGGATGCGCTCCAGCTTGTCGATCCTGTTGGTCGGTGGCTCCATTGCGGCCAGCCCGGCGACCAGCAGGGTGAGACACCCTGGCCGCCGGAGGAATTCGGCTTCCCGGCCGCCGAGAATGCGTCGTGCATCGTCGTAGCAGGCGGTGACCTCCGCGCCGTGGCCGGCCCGAAACAGCATCAGGGCCCGCTGCAGGGTTAATTCCGCTCGCAGATCCGGGTCGTCCACCAGGCCGGCTGCCGAACTCAGCACGTCGGCGGCCTCGACGAATTTGTTCCCCATTGCCAATGCTTGCGCGAATTCGATCAGGATGCCCAGTCGGTCGCCGACGTCGGGGGGTTCGTCCAGTGCCCGCCGCAGACAGGATGCCGCGATCTCGGGTGCGCCGCGACCCAGGGCACTAGCGGCCGCCAAGCGCAATTGTTCGACGATTCGCGGATCGCTCTCCGGTGCGGTCGCCAGCAGATGCGGCACAAGTTCTTCAGGAGATACGCCGTTGCTTGCGAGCAGGACGGCAGCGCGTTTGTGTTCGATGCTGCGGCGCAGATCGGTGCCGTCGGCGTAGATCACCGTGCGCACCAACGGGTGTCGTAACGAGATTGGCCGAGTCCGCATGATGATGTCCTCGGCGGCGAGGGCCTCACCGGCTGCCGCCGCCTCGTCTGCCGTCAAGCCAGCGAGTTCGGCGGCGATGTGCAGATTTTCGACCGGCCCGAGAAGCGCGAGAGCGCGGGCCAGCCTAGTCGCTTTCGGGCCCAGATGGGCCAGTCTGGTCAGCACCGCTCGGGTCACCGTGTCCGGCCGCAAATTGGCAACCCGGGCCGCTTCGGCGGCAATGGGACGTATGCCGTCGGCATTCAGCGTTCGCAGCCCCTCGGTGAGCAAGAAGGGATTGCCGCCGCATGCCGTTGCGCAGGCTCGGCAAAACGCGTCATCGGCGTCGACGGCCATGATCTCGCGTACCAACTGGCTGACGGCCGTCTCGGTCAAGGGCTGCAACACAAGTCGCTGCGGGGTGAGCCCGCTCAGCGCCAGGTCCAGCCCGCTTCCGGGGGCGGCTGGCCGACCGGCGAGCACGAGCATGACGGGAATATCGGTGATGCGCCGGGCCAGGTAGGAGATGAACCGCAACGACGCCTGGTCCACCCAGTGGACGTCGTCGATCACCAACAGCAGCGGGCATTCGGCGGCAAGGTCGGAGCACACCCAGTACAGGCCGTGCGCCACAGCGCCGACGGTCGTCGGGTCCGCGACGCGCATCTCGGTGAATACCGGTGCGGCCAGACGTGCGGCGCCGGTTAAGGTCAACGACCGCACTGCCGGTTCGAAAAGCTGCCGCACCACCGAGAACGGCAACTCTTGCTCGAGCTCACCGCTCAATGCGGTCAGGGCCGCGAAACCGTTGCCGCGGGCAAGGCCGCACAGTGCGGTCACCAGCGCCGTCTTGCCGATGCCCGCGACACCCTCCACCACGACAACGCAACCATGACCGGTGCCGGCGTCGGTTAGCCGTGCACGCAACCGTTCGAGTTCGCGCTCCCGCTCCAGCAGCGCCACGGTGCCTCGGTTCTGCCGGCAAAACATTGTGGTGACTACCACGATGTCTATTGGCCCGCGATGACGGATGGTCGCTTCCATGCAATCAAAGCAAATGTCCGGGTCGATGTGAATCTTCTTTGACTTCGCAGTGACGTCGGAGCCCGGCACCGGGCCTACCCATGACGCCGAACGGCTCGAACTGCTCGGGAAATAGGGCAACTACGAAGGGAAGGCCCGCCATGACCAGCTCGCTATCCAGTCCCGCGTCGGCGTCAGAGAACACCGGCCGCGGCAGAGCCGATGCCGTATCGGCGCCGCAAGTTCTCATTACCGAACAGCAGGTTCTATTCAGCAGCGCAGCGGCGATTGCAGCGCCCGCAACGACGCACCACCGCGGCCTCGGCACCACGCTGATGGCGGCAATCGGCCACATCCACATCCGGCTGCCCGAGCCCCGACCGATATATCCCCGGCGGGAGACCAGCTATTTCGAGGCGGCGCGGATGTCTCGCGAGATGGACCACCTGTGACGGCACCATCCGATTCGTCACGAGGCTAGGACCGCCCTAAGGACCGCCCTAAGGACCGCCCTACGGTCCTAGCCCGAGCAGAACCCGCACCAGCTCTGCTTGGCGGTGGGTATCGGTTTTTTCGAAGACGTGTTGCAGATGGGTGCGTACCGTCGTCACCGAGACAGACAACTCGTCGGAAATTTGCTTGGCGTCGGCGCCATGCACCATCTGCAACGCGACGTCGGCTTCAGCTCTGGTGAGGTGGTAGAGCCGTCGTAACAGCGCAGCGGGTGGCTCGGGTTCATCCTCGGGATCAATGATCAGCACCAAGGCGGTGGGCCGGCCGACGGGCTCGTCGCCGTCCCGCCGGTGGGCCGGCAAGACGTGAATGACATAGGGCCGCTTACCCGAGTGCCGCACGCAGGTGAGCGACCGTCCGGTGCGAACGGCGCAGCGGTCGCCGGTGAGCGCGTTGTGGATGGCCAGGTGTAGCTCTCGTTCGGCCTGCGCGCAGGTCGCGGTGATGCGTCCTGACCGCATACACAGGCCGTCGGCGCCGCGAAGGATGTGTTCGGCCGCCGAATTCAGGTTCACTACAACGTTTTCGATCGTGACGACGACGATTCCGTGCCGGACAGTGTCCAGCGCGCCGGCCAGATCCACGGCGTTACGGGTCAGCGCCCGAAGTTTGTCCTGGGTACATACCGCCTGGTGTAGGTGTGGGACCAGCCCGCTCATCAGCTGGATGCGCTCGGAGGTGTCGAAGGACCGGGTCGGCGACACCACCAGAAAACATGTCGGCGTTGGGCCGCCGGTTAGCCGGACGAATAATCCGTCCTCGAGTTCGTTGGGGCGCATCCAGCCGGCGTAGAACTCGCGATTCCGGTTGCGGAAAATGATTTCTGGACCGGTTCGCACCACACCGACCGGTCCTTTCTGTAGCGCGGCGAGTACGTAATCCAGTTGGTAGTAATGCTTTGCGTAGCTTTCGAGCGCCGAAGCGGGAAGAGTCGAATCCTGAAACGACCAGACCGAACCGTCGCCCAGAAGCATCGAGCCACCCGTACCGCCCATCGCGCGGTGGATGTCGCGGATGGCCGGCTGCCAGTGCTGCGGACTGGCGGCCGCCGTGTAGACACCGGCTACCAGGCGCGAAAAGTCCGCAATCGTAACCATTGCCCGGCCCACGACTCGCCGCACGCCACCCGCATCGGGCACCTTCCTCGCTGTGAATCTTTAGGAAGATCGCTGTGAGTCTCCTAGAAAGATTAGCCCGATCTCATCCATATGGATGAGGTTTGAGCCGCCTCATGGTGGTTGTCTTCGAAGTGCTCGAAACTGCTTGCTCCGGCTGGGAGCCACCAATCGTGCAAGGAGCTGCGGCCATGTGGCATTTACCGTCCCACGTGCGTGCGCCTGATGTCGGCGAACAGGACGTCGAGGTGGCGCGGATGTCACGCCAGATGGACCACCTGTAAGGCGCCATACCACCGCGAACGCGGTGGCCCGCCGGAGCGGCCCTTACCACCGAATTATCGGATACCCACGAAAGGAGATAGCAATGTCGGAGCAAGACCAAAACATCGAGGTCGTCAAGCGCGGCTATCAAGCCTTCGCCGACGGCGACGTCGAAACGTTGATGAGCCTGTTCGACGACAACATCGAATGGGTCCAACCGGGTGAAAGCGCAATCAGCGGCCGCTATCACGGCAAAGGCGAACTCGGCGAGTATCTGCGCCGGTTGGGTGAGAAGTCCCCGACCGTCACGCCCCACCGGTTCATCGCCGACGGCGATACCGTCGTCGTGTTCAGCGACGCCACCGTTGGCGGCGAAACCAGTCAGGACGTCGAGGTCTACACACTGCGCGACGGCAAATCGGTGCGGGTGCAGGTGTACGGGGACACGGCGATGATGGAGCGGCAATACGGCAAGAAGCCGGTCGCGGCCGGCTAGCCGGGGAAGTCGCTGGAAACCTCTTCGGGCGCAGCAAGATTCAGCGGCCTGGCCAACTGGGTGGGTGCGGTGCGCCCTCGCAGCTCGACGACTTCGGCGACATCCCAGCACAACGCCTCGGCATCGAGCGCGCCGCTGACCGCGATGGCCGACGCCAGCACGTGGCCCGCTTCGAGCTTGGCCAGTTCGGTGAGTCGCGCGGCCTCGTTGACCGGGTCGCCGATCACGGTGTACTCGAAGCGTGCTTGCGCGCCGATGTGGCCGGCGATGGCCCGTCCGGCTGACACCCCGATTCCGAACTCGGCCGAACCCAGCACCGGGATGAGTGCGTCGTGCAGTTCCCGCGCGGCGCATAACGCGGCGCCGGCCCCGTCAGGGTGTTCGATCGGTGCGCCGAAGATCGCCAGCGCGGCGTCGCCCTGGAACTTGTTGACGAACCCGCCGTGGCGGCCGACGGTGTCGACCACCCCCCGGAAGAACTCGTTGAGCAGATGAACCACCTCGGCGGGCGGTCGCGTGGCCGCCAGCTGGGTGGAGCCCACCAGGTCCACGAACAATACCGCCACGTCGCGTTCCTGACCGCCCAATTCGGTGCCGCGCTCGATGGCGCGGCGGGCCACGTCTTCGCCGACATAGCGACCAAACAGGTCACGCAGCCGCTGCCGCTCGGACAGGTCCCGGACCATGTCGTTGAAGCCGGCCTGCAGCAACCCCAGCTCGCTGGCGTCATAGATCTGCATGTGGGCGTTGTAGTTGCCGCGCTGTACCTCGGAGAGCGCCCAGCGCAGCTGGCGCAGCGGATCGGCGATCGACATGGCCACCAGCAGGGTGCTGACGAACCCGATTCCCAGCGCCGCCAACGCCAGCAACAGGATGGGATCGAACAGCTTCTCCGGTGCGGTGTGCAGCAACGCGATCTTGTCGGACACCACCGCCAGCACGATCGCCAGCAGCGGCACCGCGGTGGATAGCACCCAGGCCAGCATCAAGCGCAGGATGACGCCGGGTGTCCGCAGGTTTTCCGGCACCCCGCTGCGCAGCGCGGCCACCGCGACGGGTCGCAGGACCCGCTCGGACTGCAGGTAGCCGATGATCGCGGTCGCGGTGGCCCCCAGCGCCGTGGCGACCGCGACGACGGGCGCGGCGTAGCGGGCCACCGACCAGCTGGCAACGATGAAAACCACACTTCCGATGGCCCACACCACGAGGCTGATCACGGTTCGGTAGAAGGGCATCCGCAATACGCGCCTGCGGGCCAGCTCGGTGGCGGCCGGATCAGCCTCGGCAAGAAGGTTGTCACGGCGCTGCCATCGGAAAACCGGTACCAGCAGTTTGAAATTCGCCGCGACCCCGGCAAAAAACACGACGTGCGCCGACAGCACGAAGATGGCCAGGTTGAGGCGCGGCAGGTCCTGCAGCTGGATTCGATCACCCGGTGGCAGGCCGTAGCGCAGGAAACCGAGGACAAAGAGCGCCCCGATGATGTCGGACTGCAGCATGCTCAGCGAAAACACCGGCCACGGGGTGCGCACCACCCACCGGGCGAACGCGCTGATCCGCCCGGGCAATGCTGCCACGGTAGCCACGAGCCCACCGTATCCGGCGGTGGCGACTGGCCGGAAACTTACGGCCGCCCAGGTACGTCGCCGCCGACCGGCCGAAGCGCCGAAATGTTACGGGAAGGTCGCGAAACGGCGGCCAATCGGTCTCTGTCGGCACGGACTAACCCTGGACTAACCCGGGACTAACCCCAATACCGTTCAGTTAAGACGGTGGATGGTGATGTTTGGTGAATGCTCGGGTTGGAGCCAGTGGGCGTAGTCGGCGC
>NZ_MVIF01000121.1 GCF_002086675.1 Mycobacterium persicum | reverse complement strand
CGCCGATGGCGGTCGCGGTGGTAACGCCGGGTTCGTTATGGGCAACGGTGGCGACGGAGGGTCGGGAGGAATCACCGCGTTCGGAGCCGCCCACAACGATCCGGGGCTCAGCGGCGGGCGCGGCGGTGACGGTGGCCATGCCTTCCTCTTCGGCAACGGCGGCGACGGTGGAGGAGGCGGCGACGGAGCCCCCGGAGGCCGCGTCGCTCTTTTTCAGCCTGCAGTGTACCCCGGCGGCGGGGGCGGTGCTGGCGGCCTCGGCGTCTGCGTCGTGCTGGTCGGTGGCGGTGGGGCCGGTGGCAACGGTGGCGCCGGCGGTCGGGGTAGCGAAGACCTTATCTTTGGCGCTATCGACGGCGGTAATGGCGGTGCGGGTGGAAACGGCGGTGCCGGCGGTAGCACCCGGCTTATCGGCCCCGGTGGTTTCGGCGGCGACGGTGGTCCCGGCGGTCGCGGCGGAAGTGGCCGCGTTGGGGTCGATTTCTTTGGCCAACCCTTCATCGGGCGCAATGGTGACGGTGGCGCCGGCGGCAGCGGCGGCAACGCAGGATCCGGCGGGATTCCCTACGGCTTCGGCGGAAACCCCACCTTCCTTCAGTACGGCGGCGGTGACGGCGGTGACGGCGGTGACGGCGGCGACGCCGGCAGTACGCCCGGAGCGAAGCCCGGCGTCGGCGGTGTCGCCGGTAGCGCGGGTGTCGGCGGCTCACTCTTCGGCCGCGACGGTACGGACGGCTCGCCCGGCGCATCAAGCTAACGCGCTGGGTCCTGCCCGGGGTCGCACGTGGCGATCAGGACGCCGACCCGATTCGGTTCATCCGGAAGCATTCCGCTACGACTGATTTTCACTGGTGAAACTCCAGCCGCCCATTGTTAAACTCCTCCGCGGCATCGAGTCTGTCCAGCAACTCCGTGTGTTTCGATTCTTAAGGAGACGGCGTGACCGTTACCGACGAATATTTGGCGCACAACGCCCAGTACGCGAGCACTTTCAAGGGTCCGCTACCGCTGCCACCCAGCAAACACATTGCGATCGTTGCCTGCATGGATGCCCGGCTCGACGTCTACCGGGTGCTCGGCATCAACGAGGGGGACGCCCACGTCATCCGCAACGCCGGCGGCGTCGTCACCGACGACGTCATCCGCTCGCTGGCCATCAGCCAGCGGCTGCTCGGGACCCAGGAGATCCTCCTGATTCACCACACCGATTGCGGGATGCTCACTTTCGCTGATGACGATTTCAAGCGCGCCATTCAGGATGAGATCGGCGTCAAACCGCCGTGGGCGCCCGAGGCCTTCCCGGATGTGGCAGAAGACGTCCGGCAGTCGCTGCGCCGTATCGAAAACAGCCCGTTCGTCACCAAGCATGTCTCGCTGCGCGGCTTCGTCTTCGACGTCGCCACCGGCAAGCTCGCCGAGGTCATGCTGTAACACCCCGGTTCACCGGCCTCGGCGGCTGCCGTGGGATGGTCGCCGTCTGGGGGCGTTTCCTCGACACTCGGCGAGGCCCCGATACCTCGCTGATTGCCCAGGTGGCAGCCCGCGCACCAAGAGTTCCGTTGACAGCGCCAGGGAAGACTGGTTCCATAGGTGGCAATGACCGTAAACCTGGTCAATCCAACCAACTTTATCAGGTATGAGGCGCGACTAATGACAGGCAAGCCATGACCAGCGGCGTGAAGGCCGGCCCCGCGGCGGGGCAGTACGAGTTGAGCCATCTGCGCTTACTCGAAGCCGAGGCGATCCACATCATTCGCGAAGTGGCCGCTGAGTTCGAACGGCCGGTGCTGCTGTTCTCGGGCGGTAAGGACTCCATCGTCATGCTGCACCTGGCGCTCAAGGCGTTTCGGCCGGGACGGCCGCCGTTCCCGGTGATGCACGTCGACACCGGCCACAACTTCGACGAGGTGATCGCAACCCGCGACGAGCTGGTCGGCGAGTCCGGCGTGCGATTGGTGGTGGCGTCGGTGCAGGACGACATCGACGCCGGGCGGGTGGTCGAAACCCCGCCTTCGCGTAATCCGCTACAGACCGTGACGCTGCTGCGTGCCATCCGGGAGAACAAGTTCGACGCCGCGTTCGGGGGAGCCCGGCGCGACGAGGAGAAGGCGCGTGCCAAGGAGCGGGTGTTCAGTTTCCGCGACGAATTCGGCCAGTGGGACCCCAAAGCCCAGCGCCCCGAGTTGTGGAACCTCTACAACGGACGGCATCACAAGGGTGAGCACATCCGGGTCTTCCCGTTGTCGAACTGGACCGAATTCGACATCTGGTCCTACATCGGCGAGGAGAACATCACCTTGCCGTCGATCTACTTTGCCCACCGGCGCAAGGTATTTGAGCGCGACGGAATGCTGCTGGCAGCGCATCGCTACTTGCAGCCGCGTGCGGACGAGCCGGTATTCGAGGCCACGGTGCGGTTCCGCACCGTCGGTGACGTCACTTGCACCGGGTGTGTGGAGTCAGATGCCGCAACGGTTGCCGAAGTCATCGCCGAGACTGCGGTGTCCCGGCTGACCGAACGCGGGGCGACCAGGGCTGACGACCGGATCTCGGAGGCTGGGATGGAAGACCGCAAACGGCAGGGGTACTTCTGATGACTACATCCACCACGCTGTTGCGCATCGCGACCGCCGGATCCGTCGACGACGGCAAGTCGACGTTGATCGGGCGGCTGCTCTACGACTCCAAGGCGGTCATGGAAGACCAGTGGGCGTCAGTGGAACAGACGTCGCGGGAACGCGGCCACGACTACACCGACCTGGCTCTGGTCACCGACGGTCTGAGGGCAGAGCGTGAGCAGGGCATCACCATCGATGTCGCCTACCGCTACTTCGCCACGCCGAAGCGAAAATTCATCATTGCCGACACTCCCGGCCACATCCAGTACACGCGCAACATGGTGACCGGCGCGTCGACCGCCCAACTGGTGATCGTGCTGGTCGATGCGCGTCACGGCCTGCTGGAGCAGTCCCGCCGGCACGCCTTCCTAGCCTCGCTGCTGGGCATTCAGCACATTGTGCTCGCGGTCAACAAGATGGACCTGATCGGTTGGGACAAAGACAAATTCGAGGCGATTCGGGACGAGTTCCACGCCTTCGCCGCCCGCCTGGATGTGCAAGACGTGGCCACGATCCCCATCTCCGCGCTGAACGGCGACAATGTGGTGACCAAGTCCGACCAGACACCGTGGTACGAGGGACCGGCGCTGCTGACCCATCTCGAAGAGGTCTACATCGCCGGTGACCGAAATCTAGTCGACGTGCGATTCCCGGTTCAGTACGTCATCCGGCCGCATACGCTTCGGCATCAAGACCACCGCAGCTATGCCGGCACCGTGGCCAGTGGGGTAATGCGTCCCGGTGACGAGGTGGTCGTGTTGCCGATCGGTAAGACAACCCGGATCACCGCCATCGAAGGCCCCAACGGTCCAGTGCCGGAAGCGTTTCCGCCGATGGCGGTTTCGGTGAGCATTGCCGACGACATCGACATCTCCCGCGGCGACATGATCGCTCGCACCCATAACCAGCCCAGGATCGCCCAGAGTTTCGATGCGACGGTGTGCTGGATGGCGGATGCGGCGGTGCTGGAGCCGGGCCGGGAGTACATCATCAAGCACACCACCCGAACCACTCGTGCCCGCGTAACCGGGCTCGACTACCGGCTCGACGTCAACACCCTGCACCGCGACAAGACGGCAACCGCCTTGAAGCTCAACGAGCTTGGCCGGATCTCGCTGCGCACCCAGATGCCGCTACTGCTCGACGAATACACCCGCAACGCCGCCACCGGATCGTTCATCCTCATCGATGCAGACACCAACGGAACCGTCGCGGCGGGCATGGTACTGCGCGAGGTCGCGGCCCACACGCCCAGCCCCAACACCGTGCGGCACAAGTCGCTGGTGACAGTCGACGACCGGCCGCGGGGACGCACCGTCTGGTTCACCGGGTTGTCCGGCGCGGGCAAGTCGTCGGTGGCCACCAGGGCGGAGCAGAAGCTGCTCGAAAACGGTGTTCCCACTTACGTTCTCGACGGCGACAACCTGCGGCACGGGTTGAACTCGGACCTGGGATTCAGTATGGCCGATCGCGCCGAAAACCTGCGGCGGCTGGCGCATGTGGCCCTATTGCTCGCCGACTGCGGCCACGTCGTACTGGTTCCGGCGATCAGCCCATTGGCTGAGCACCGCGCGTTGGCCCGGAAAGTGCACGACGACGCCGGGTTTGACTTTGTCGAGGTGTTCTGCGACACGCCGCTCGAAGACTGTGAGCGGCGCGATCCCAAGGGCCTCTACGCCAAAGCGCGCGCGGGGGAGATCACGCACTTCACCGGGATCGACAGTCCGTATCAGCGGCCGAAGAACCCCGACCTGCGGCTCACCCCGGACGTCAGCGTTGACGAGCAGGCGCAGATGCTTATCGACCTGCTGGAGTCCCGCGGCTGAGCGCTGCTCCCACACCGCAACGCATCGCGTTGCGCATCGTCGCTTAGGCGGTGCTGGATTGCCACGCTCCTCCTCGCAACGCTTCGCGTTGCGCATCGTCGCTTAGGCGGTGCTGGATTGCCACGCTCCTCCTCGCAACGCTTCGCGTTGCTCATCGTCGCTTAGGCGGTGCTGGATTGCCACGCTCCTCCTCGCAACGCTTCGCGTTGCGCATCGTCGCTTAGGCGGTGCTGGATTGCCACGCTCCTCCTCGCAACGCTTCGCGTTGCGCATCGTCGCTTAGGCGGTGCTGGATTGCCACGCTCCTCCTCGCAACGCTTCGCGTTGCGCATCGTCGCTTAGGCGGTGCTGGATTGCCACGCTCCTCCTCGCAACGCTTCGCGTTGCGCATCGTCGCTTAGGCGGGTGGCACAATCCTGAAGCATGCGGATGTCGGCCAAGGCTGAGTACGCGGTGCGGGCGATGGTCCAACTCGCCACGGCTCCCACCGGCATCCTGGTCAAGACCGACGACTTGGCCCAGGCTCAGGGCATACCCCCGCAATTTCTCGTCGACATCCTGACCAACCTGCGAACCGACCGACTGGTGCGCAGCCACCGTGGTCGCGAGGGCGGTTATGAGTTGGCGCGTCCGGGCACCGAGATCAGCATTGCCGACGTGCTGCGGTGCATCGACGGACCGCTGGCGAGCGTGCGTGACATCGGGCTCGGCGACCTGCCCTACTCGGGACCGACCGCGGCGCTGACCGATGTGTGGCGGGCGCTGCGGGCCAGTATGCGGTCGGTGCTGGAAGAAACCACCCTGGCCGACGTCGCCGCCGGCACGCTACCCAAGCATGTCGCACAACTTGCCGACGACTACCGCGAGCAGGAGAGCAAACGGCACGGGTCTATCCACAGCGGCGACTAGCGGCTAGCCGCCCGAACCGTACGGCCGGGTGAGGATCTCCAGAAAGTGTCCGGCAGGGTCGCGGAAATACACCCCACGCCCACCGTCGCGGTGATTGACCTCGCCGGGCCTGGTGGCCCCGGGGTCGGCCCAGTGCGCCAATCCGCGGGATCGGATCCTGCCGTAGATGGCGTCGAATTCCTGCTCGGAGACCAGGAAGGCGTAGTGCTGACGACGGATTTCCTCGTCTGCCGGGACGTCGGCGTAATCGAGGGAGGCGCCGTGTTCGAGTGCGACAACCATGAAGTGACCGAACGCAACCGGCTTGGGCAATCCGAACAGGTCGGTGAGGAACTCCGCGGACTCGCGCTTGTCGTGCGACGCGACAATCGTGTGGTTGAAGCTGATGCCCATGTGCCGGCCTCCCTACTTTGCGGCGCCGCGTCGCGCCGCTACTTGGGCGCGGTGAGTTCCAATGCAATGTTGTCGGGGTCGCGGAACTCGAGAATGTATAGCGGCCCGATGTCTTTGATCGGCTCGTGCCGGATACCGAGATCGTCGAGATGTGTAGCAGCAACGTCTAATTCGGCTCTGCTGGCGACTCGGAACGCGATGTGGTCCAGGCCGGTGCGATCCTCGTCGAAGCGGTCGTCGGCTACCGGTCGCAGTCCTAACAGCGCGCCGCCGAGGTCGTAGATGACCCCGCCGAACAGAAAGCCCAACTGCCGGCGCGTTGCATCGTCGGCATTGTCGGGAACTTCGATCAGCACCGGCCAGCCGAACACGCTCTCGTAGAACCGTCGCGATCGCTCGATATCGGTGACCGTGAGCCTGACATGCGCAATCGACGTGCTGGCGAATCCCATCTAGCTCATGGTGCCAGAATCGCGTTCGTGCAGATAGCCATGACAATGCCCGTGATGGAGCCCGACCTCGACGCAGCAGTGCTCAAGAAGTGGGCGCGCGCAATAGACGACGGACCGTTCTCGTCGCTGTGCTGGGGCGAGCGGATCGCGTTCGACAACCCCGACAGCCTGACGCTGCTGGGTGCGCTGGCCGCCTGGACCGAGCGGGTCCGGTTGGTGACGACAGTGATCGTGCCCCAATTGCACCACCCGGTGATGCTGGCGAAAGGCCTGGCTACCGGCGACGTGCTGAGCGGTGGGCGGTTGACGGTGGGAATCGGGATAGGCGGCCGGGAGGAGGACTACCACGCCGTCGGCGCCGACTCCTCGACGCAGACGATGCGCGGTATGGCCGAACGCGTGGCCGTCATGCAGCGGGTCTGGGCCGGGGAGAAGATCACCGAGTCGCAGCGGCCGATCGGCCCTACGCCGGTGCAGGCCGGCGGTCCGCCGCTGCTTGTGGGGACGATTGGGCCAAAGACCCTCCGCAGCGCCGCCGCGTGGGCCAACGGGCTCGCGGGAACAACCCTCGACCTCGATATCGGCAGGCAGAACCAGCTCTACGACGTTGCTCGCACCGCCTGGGCCGAACTAGGCAAGCCCACACCACACCTGGGGACGTCATTCTGGTTCGCCTTCGGATCGCCGGATCAAGCACGCGCGCAGGTGCATCGTCACCTGCGGCGCTACATGAACTGGATCCCGGCCGAATACGTCGATGCCATGGCGCCGATGACCGGCTGGGCCGGTAGCGAAGAACAACTGCTGGCGGTGCTGCGAAAGTTCGGCGAGATCGGCACCGACGAAGTTCAGCTGATCCCGACCAGTGCCGACCTGGAACAGCTTCGTCGCGCGGCCGACGTGGTCGCCGCGCTGTAGATCAGCCGGTCGCCGCTTCGGGCAGGCCGCCGACCGCCCGTTGCTGGACCGGTTGGCCTTTACGCAGCGTCGCCAGCAGCTCGCGGTAGGGGCCGACGAGGTAGACGGTGTCGCCGGCCCGCAGCCGCGCTTCGCGGCGGGGATGCAGCGTGACCGGCTCGTCGGCCCGGGTAATCGCGATGACCCGGGTATCGGTCGACAACTCGTACATCGGCAGCCCGTCGAGTTCGCTGCCGGCGCCCACCTGCATTCCGCCCACCATGAAGGAGCTTTGGCCCACCGAAAAGGTGCCCAGCACCTGCAGGCCCATCGCGGCGCCGATGAACCACGGCGCCGCCAATTCCACGGTCGAGCGCACACTTTCGAAGCCGAACCGCTGGGCCACCGCGCTGCCCAGCGTGCGGTCGTATACCCGCAGCACCAGCGGAACGTCGCGTCCCTTGGCCTTGAGGCCGCCCAGCATTTCCCGCAGCACGATCCCGGCTTCGACGTTGACCATGTCGTCCTGGGTGAGCACCGCAACCGCGCGGGCGTGGGCGACACAGGCCGATTCCAGTGTCTGCGGCAACGTCGCGTCACCGAAGATGACCGGCACGTCCAGCTCGGCCGCTGATGGCAAATATCGGCTGTTCTCGTCGAGCTCGATGACCGCGACGTCGTAGCCGGCGGCGGTCAAGTCCCTGACCACCCGGATGCCGAACGAGCCGAGCCCGACGACGATCACGTGGTTACGCAGGTGGCGTACCCGCATCCGCCCGGCCGAACGTGTGAAGCGGCGCGACAACAGCAGGTCGGCAAGGAAAGCGACCAGAATCGCGGTAAGGGTCACGCCGGCGAACATCAGCGAGATGCTGAACACCCGCAGCCAGGTCGGCTGGTGGGCGAAGCTGAAGTCGCCGTAGCCCACGGTCGCGATCGTCTCGGTGCTGAAGTACAGCGCATCCAGCCACGTCATCCCCGGTGGGCGCAGGTAGGCAAAGCGCAACAAAATCGTCGATCCGACGAGCAGGACCGCCATCGCGGCTAAAGCCCGATAGAACATCGGGTTCACGTCGTTTCGAAACGCGCGCACCGCGTCAGACAGCTGGCGCAGCCACAGCAGGCGGAAACCCGTCGCTGTGGGGCGGGGGACCTTGATGCCGCGGACGGCCAACTCGTCCGCGGTGCCGATCATCGCGGTCTGGTCGCCGGCTTGGACGCGCAGATCGCGGCCCGGACAGGCCACCAGCTCGCCGGGGCTGGATGAGTTCTTGCCGCGCACCACGGCCACCGGCGCAAGGTCGCCGTAGATTTCCCGTAGCGTCGCCTCCCGCGGTGCCTCGGCGCGCCAGACGACGAACTTCATGCCGGCCACCTCGAACGGGTGAGCGGTGCGCGCCAGACAGGCCTCGACGACCGAAGGCGCCGCCAGGTCAGCGACGTCGAGGATCGCGCCGGGCTCGTTGGCGGCAGTCATCGCTTCGCGCAGGACGTCGTTGGCCAGCCTCGCGACCACCCGCACGTGCGGGTCGGCTTTCCTTGCCAGCAGCGCGATTTCGAGATTTCGCGCGTCGTCGTCGCCGGCGCAGATGACGGCGATCGCCTGCGAAAGCTCGGCATCTTTGAGCTCGTCGGCGGCAAGCTTGACAATGTGGACGCCGGCGCTGTTCAGCTCCTCGACAATCGTGTTCGCCAGCGCGTCGTCACCGCTGACGATGATGTGCCGGCGCGTTCTCACCGATACCGCCGTGGCGCCGGGTCGTCTGCCATTTCAACCCCTCCGCTGGCTGCTGTCGCTGTCTACGGCTATCTGGCACCGTAACGGTTTGCCGGCCGAACATGTGTCGTAACTCGGCGCGCAGTCGGGTGGGATACTCGGGGCCATGCCCACAGCCCGGCGCGGTCAGCAAAGTATCGACATTTCCGCACCTCCCGATCTGGTGTACGACCTCATTGCCGACGTCACCCGGATGGGGGACTGGAGCCCGGAGTGCTATCGGTGCGAGTGGCTCGACGGGGTTTCCACCGCGGCCCCGGGTGCGCGGTTCCGCGGGTACAACCGAATGGGTCTGATGCGCTGGGAACGGACCGCGGTGGTGGGCACGGCCGAGCGGGGCCGCGAATTCAGCTTCACCACCGTCAACGATGCTGCCGGCCGTGAAGAAACCCGCTGGCGCTACATCATCGAGCCGACACCGTCGGGAACACTGCTCACCGAATCTTTCGAGTTTCTCTGGTGTTCGGTCGTCAACAGGTTGGCCGAAGCCGCTATTCCGCGGGGTCGGCAAATGGACCGCGGCATTCAGGAAACACTGCGGCGCATCAAGAAAGCCGCCGAAACCGCAGCCTGACGGCGGCTTTTCAGATGTCGCGATACCGCACGCTGGACCGGACGACGTCGGCGTTGGGGTACCTACGCCGCAGGTAACGATACAGCGACAGCGTTTTGGCGTCGCAGTGTTCGCTGGGGCCCACCAGCACTCCGGTGACTGCGCTTCGGTCGAATTCGAACCTGACCCGCGGTATCAGCCCGATTCAGGACGTGGAATAGAACGTTTCGGACGTGTGGGATATCAGCCGTTGTTCTGCTTCGCCGAGGAACTTCTTGTGTTTCATCGACGCTGCCAACGGAATTATCCGCCGGACCAGGCGCTGCTGCGCCGGATGAATGCCGGACACCGTATCGTCGCCCACGGCGTGGACCAGCTCGTCGATATGGTCGTCGATCAGCCGGGCCACTCGCGCGGACTGTCGCTCGGGCAGATATTCCACCGGGTGCAACTCGGGAACCGGTGCGGATTCTGCGATCGGTAATTGGGTGGGAAGCGTCGTTTGCTTGACGCTTTCCTTCAGTATCTGACTGTCGAATTGAATCGCGAAGCCGCCGTTAGCGTAACCGCGCCACTGGGACAGGTCGTCTCCGGACATGGAAAAGCAGGCGACAAACGGCCCGAAATCGTCTTCGATGAGCTCTTGGGCGCGCAGCACATTGTTGCAGACGCTCAGAATCGCGGACGATCGCAATTCCGCTTGTCCGGAGGCTTTAACGTGCTCCCCGTACCGCGCAATCATCGCGCAGATGGCTTCCACGCCGTAGGAGAACTCCTGGGAGTCGTTCAGGTACGCGACATGAGTGCCCCAGATGTGTCCCGAGTCGAGAATTCCCTTGAGGTCCTTGATGTCTGTGTAGTGGTAGACGCTGCCGTCGCTCTCATGCACGGGCCAGTCGGCTGCGTGTTCTGCTGAGTGGCCCGCAGCGGCGTCATCGGACACGTCGCCTAAGAGTTGACCGTAATGGGTCATGCAGCGCCAATCAGCTTGGGTGCTGGTTGTTTTCGGCTGTTCCCGCGACGTCCAGGCGTGCCTGGTCTGTTCGGGGGTGTGCCGGGTGCTGCTTGTTCAGCAGAGACCACCGGGTGGTGGCTGCCGGTTCTGGCCAGTCCTTCATCGGGTGATGGTGGTGGCTGGTGCCGGTTGACTGAACCCTCCCACTCTGGCTGGGAGGCCAGCCCATCGCGCAGGGCGTGGGCAAGTCGGTAATCGACGCGCGCGGTGCGTGGATCGTCGGGATTGGTCAATTCGACGCAGGCGGCCAAGGCGGCCGAGACGATGTCGCGGTCACCACGCAGTCCGCACTGCCCGCAATGGTGGGTGCGTTGGTCGAGGGTCTTGGGGACCCGCGTTCCGCATAGGCAATGCTGGCTCATCGCGGTGGGCCGCGTGCCGGCCCGGTACAACCGGCCGCCGCTGGCTGCGCATTCAGCGGACAGGGCGGTGACAAGCATGCCGGGGCTGAACAAGCCGATCCGCTTGCCCCACAACCGCGCCCAGGTGCATATGCGGCAGTCTTCAACGGTGATGGTGTTGCCGTGGGCGGCGACGATTCTGGCGGCGATCTGGGCGGCGCGACCCTGCTTGGCTTGACTGGCCGAGCGCGTGTCGGCGGCGTGATCACACCGGGTGCGGTGATAGCGCTGTGAGAGTTTGTCGTGGCGGTAGGCGCGTAGCGGCACCCCGTCGGCGCGAGCGTGGCGCGGACCGCCCGGATTGCTGACCTGCCGGGTGGGCAGCCCAGCCTCGGCGCGGCGATCCGCCCGCTTCTGCTGCCGCGCTGAGGGACTGTACTGGTCGGCATTGGTGTTGCGCCGCGACCGGTCCAGGGCTCGCTGACGTGCCCGCGCCCGTTTGGCCGCGCGGGCGGCGGTTTCCTGTTGTTGTGCGGTGCAGCCGATCTGGTCGGTAGCCAGCCGCTCGGGATGCCCGTCGGGGAACGAGGCCAGCGCCAGGTTCGACACGTTCGCATCCACCCCGGCGCGACGATTCATCGGGATCTCGGCACGTCGCACCCGAGTCGCATCGGATTCGTATCCGCCCTGGTGAACCAGTAGGTGCGCGTAGTAGCGCCACCCGCCGGGGGCTTTACGGTCACCCACCCGCACCAGGTCGATCTTGTGCCACATTGGCGGGTCAGCCAGGAAATGGGTCAGGTGCGCCCACTGGCCCGCGCCTTGGGGTAGCCGCACCGGCAGCACCATGTCTTCGCCGGGCAGGCCGGTGAACACCACCGCCAGCGCCCCGTTGTGATCGGCCCACGAGCGGCTGGCAGGCCGCACCGGAGCCGGCATCCGGGCCGGCTGGGTCAGTATGGAGGTACCGGCCGGTTGGCCGGCCGCCTCCAGCACGTGGATCGACTCCGGCAGCTGCGGGTGCCGATAGGCCCTCAGGTGCCCGTCCAGCGTGCCGGCCAGCCGGTAGGTTTCCCATGTGGGTGTGGCCTTGGTATGTGAGCGCACCGGCGCCGCGTGCTCGGCGCCGGCCGATGCTGGCCCGATAACCGCAACGACGTCATCGTGGCTCGCCACACCGTGCCGGACTGCTCGACGGCCGGGTCGTCCTCGGTGACGGCGGATACCGTGGCATCACCACCATCACCGGTCCGCGCCGCGGACCCCACGGCCGTATCGTCCACGACGACCACTACCGAGCCCACCGGCGAATCCCCGCCCGCGTCGAGCACGTCATCGCCAGAATCAAAGATTGGCAAATCCTTCGGCAATGCCGCCGCCGCGACGCCATCAACACAGCCTCCAAATCATCACCGGACTCCGGAACCTCAAAACCCACAGACAATTACGGGTCACCTCTTAGGGAAGCATGTCGGCCCGAGGAGCGCTCACCGCGGCTGCGGCAATACTGGCCGGGTGCCCTACATCGAACCCGTAGCGTCCCGCGAGATCTATCGCAATCGCTGGATGGTGCTCCGCGAAGACGACATCCGTCGGCCCGATGGCAGCCCCGGGATATACGGCGTGGTCGACAAGCCGACCTACGCGCTCGTGATGCCGTATGACGGGCGACGATTCCGGTTGGTCGAGCAATTCCGGTATCCCGTCGGCGCCCGACGCTGGGAGTTCCCGCAGGGCACCGCGCCCGATTTGGCCGATCTGGAGCCCGCCGAGCTGGCCGCGCGTGAGCTGCGCGAGGAGACCGGATTGTGCGCGGCGTCGCTCGAGTTGCTCGGCCGGCTCGACACCGCTCCGGGAATGACGAGCCAACGTGGGTGGGTGTATCTGGCCACCGACATCACCGAGGGCGAATCCGATCCTGAGCACGAGGAGCAGGACATGTGCAGCGCCTGGTTTCCGCGTGGCGATGTCGAGGAGATGATCCGCTCGGGAGTGATCGTCGACTCGCAGTCGATCGCCGCCTACGGGCTGTTCCTCGTGCTCGGCCGATGACACGGATTGTCCTGTATTGCTCACAGTTTCGTTGCTTCTGCCGCCGAGCCCGATCGTGTCCGCGCTGAGATCTGATTGCGTCGTCGAACCCGCACGATCTACCAATGCTTCCGATTTCCAGGCGGGAAGCCCGTGTCGCTGGGATGCTCGCTGCCGCCGTGATCGCGGTGGTCGGCAACCCCGCGGTTGTGGTGCACGCGGCGACGCCATCGTGGAACGGGAAATACTCGCTGGTGCGTTACGCCGCCGACAAGTCCGGCACCAGCATGGCTGCCGGCCAGGCCGAACCCACCTTCAGCGCGGACTACGTCATCACGACGACGTGTTCGGCTGCCCAATGCGTTGCCACTGCCAGCAACGGACCCACGCCGAAGAACCCGACGTTGCCCCAGCCTTCTCATTACGCCTGGGATGGAACCAGGTGGGTGGAGCACTTCGACTTTCAATGGGACTGCTACCTGGGAGAGGGGGTCGCCAAAGTGTGGGCACCCGCGCGATCGTGGGCTTTCTACGCACCTCAGGAAGACGGGTCGCTGCGCGGTAGCTGGCATACCGACATTGCCAGCGGCCCGTGCCGTGGCAGTGTCGAAATGCCGGTGGCGGCGTTTCCTGCTCGGCCTCAGTAGAACGGGGCGGTTGCGCCACGACAGGGGTACTGGCCGATAGCCTGATCGACATGACCGTGGGCGAGTCCGTTGCGCAGTCGCTGCAACAGTGGGACCGAAAACTGTGGGATGTGGCCATGCTGCATGCATGCAACGCCGTCGACGGCACCGCCCGAAAACGCTATCCGGGGTTGGGAGTCGGCACGCGTTTCCGCAGAGTCATCCGGGATTCGGTGGATATCTTCGGTGTGATGGCGACCCCGGGTGTCAACCTGGAGGAAACACGCTTTCCGGTGGCGGTGCGATCCGATCTGCCCGACAAGCGCCCCGACATTGCCGACGTTCTGTTCGGGATTCACCGGTGGTTGCACGGTCACATCGACGAAGGCCCGGTTGGCTTCGAAGTAACCCCGTACGTCAACGCCGGTGCGGTACTGCGTACTGCCAATGACGGCAAAATCCAGCTGACCAAGTTCGCGATCCTGGGAATGCTGGCCGTGGCGGTGTTTTCGCCGGAGAACAAGGGCGAGTCCATCCCATCCGATTACCAGCTGAGCTGGTTTGACCATGTCTTCTACATCAGTGTCTGGTGGGGTTGGCAAGACCACTTCCGCGAAATCGTCAACGTCAATCCGGCGTCACTGGTCACCCTCAACTTCGGCGATTCATGGGATCGGTGGACACCGGTATCGGCCAGCCCGGCGTAATCGAGGGTCTGTTAAACCACTGTTAAACCGACCCACCTTTGTCGGCGGCCCTGATTGTCGATGCCGCCGCCTGTGCCGCAGCTACCTGGCCGAACACCGATGACGGCGGCGCCAAGGTCCCGGGTTTCTCGGCAACCTCGCTCGCCCGTGCGGCGGCACTGACAACCATGGCCTGGTCCGATTCCTCCGCGAGGTCGCGACGGGCGGCACGGACCACCAGGGCGATCTGGGTCTGCACCGCCGCGCGCCGCGACGGGTCGACACAGTTTTGGGCGACGGCACTCAGCAACTGCAGCAGCGCAGCCAACACCAGCGGTTCCCGTGAACCGTAGCGGCGTATTTGTGCACATCCGACGTGCAGGTAGGCGGCAAAGCCGGGGTACGGCAGCCAGACAAGGAGCTCCCCGCTGCCGTCGCGGCGTACGTCATGGGGAAGCGCGCGTGATGCCAGTACCGATTCGACGGCCGAAAGATGGTGCACGACTTGTATTGCCGTATAGGGGTCGTTGACCGCGGGCGATAGCGCCCGCAGCGCGATATCGACCAGCTGCCGCAGCCCGAACCGGACGTCCTGCTGCAGCGTGCGCTCGAACCCGATGTGCACAAAACGCAAACAGTGTTGCGTGAAGTCCGATGCCGGTGGACCCGGCTTGGCGCTCCGGCGCCAGCACCAGCCGAGCAAGCCCCCGGCGGTGACGTAATCGCCCACAAAGGCAACCAGTTCCACGGTGTGCCCGCTGGCTGCCGCTGATTCGGCGATCTCGTCGATGTCGACGGTTTGTAGGTAGCCCGACTGCGGGGCTAACAGCGGCACCGCCCCGGCCGGCGGCTTGGGTGGCGTTTCCGGTTGCCGATCCGGCGTATCCGGATCCGGATACATCTCGTCGATCAGCCCGAGGGTGCGCAGCCGCACCTTCTCCATGATCGTGTCGATCTGGATCGAGTGCATGAGGTGGTGCAGGAAATAGATCAGTGCGGCGAAGCTGACGAATGCCAGCGCGAGGGAACCGGTGACCGCAACCTTTGGGACAAACGCGCCCCCGCTGGCATGCTCTCCGACGGTGTGCAGCCCGCCGGTGCTGTAGGCGAAGGTGCACGCGAAGATCGCCAGCACCACCTGGTTGGACACATCGCGCAGGAAGGTCCGCAGTAACCGGACCGAGAATTGGCTGGAGGCGATCTGCAGGGACAGGACCGTCAGCGAGAAGACGATGCCGATGGTGGTGATCATCGTGGCCGACACCACGATCAGCACCCCGCGAGCGTCGCCGGCGGTGCCCTGAAACATCAGCTTGTCGATCAGCGAGCCGGATTTCACCGGTATCAGCGACAAAGTAGCTCCAGCCGCGAGGCCGAACACAATGCCGAGGGTCGGGAGCACCCAGACCGCGCCCTGCAGGTAATCCCGGATGACGCTGCGTCGGCTGAGCAGGCTCGTTGCGGTCACCGATTAAGCATGCACCGCCTACCGGCGGTGGAACGAGAGTTTGTCTACCGCTGTGCCGGATCCGGGTCGGCAGTTGCCGCCGCAATCGCTCGGTGTGTCGGTGATTCGATTCCAGACGACCATAGGGTGTTTGGGATCGCCCGTTTTCGGCGCGCACGCTGCGGTCGGCGAGTGCGGACCTGACTCGAATATGTTGGCCCGCAACATTGTCGGGTGCCATGACCGCGGGCGAGCAATGATCAGAACCTGTGGATGAGCCTCGGCGAGGCGGCGAGATTGGGCGCACCTTCCCGAGGATGATCTGAAG
>NZ_MVIF01000120.1 GCF_002086675.1 Mycobacterium persicum | reverse complement strand
TCAGACCCAAAACACCCAAAACCATCAAAACCCCACGTCAAAGCCCAAATCACCTATCCAGACGGTCGCAACTTCGGGCTACTGGGCGAAGGCGCTTGCGGGCATGCCCCCGCCTCTCGACTTGTCGCCGGGCCACCCCGGCGCCACTTCGCACGACAACCGCGGCGACACGGTCGCTGTGCAGTGGCCGGCCGCATTGCACCGCCAGATCACCCAAGTGGCCCGCGAGCACCGCGCCACCAGCTTCATGGTCGTCCAGGCGGGCTTGACCGCCCTGCTGGCCCTGCTCACCGGTCGCGACGACATCGTGATGGGCATCGTGGTCGCCGGCCGCGGCCACCCGAGGCTCGATGATTTGGTCGGCATTTTCGTCAACATCATGTTGCTGCGCACCGAGGTGACCGGTGACCTCGACTTCGCACATTTGCTGGACCAGGTGCGCACCCGCGGCCTGGAAGCGTTCGACCATCAGGACATGCCCTATGGAGTTCTCGTCGAGCGGATCAACGCCGCTCGCTCGGCACCCCCGGGGGGGCTGACTCACGTCGTGCTGGCGTGGCAGAACAACAAGCCCGCCGAGCTGGTATTGGGCGAGTTGGACGTCACCCCCGTTTCGGTGCACACGAAAACCGCGCGAATGAATTTCCTGTTGTCGCTTACCGAACAATTCACCGATACCGGTGAGCCCGCCGGGATCAGCGGGGTGGTTGAATATCGCACCGCCGCCTTCAGCCCCGCGGTTATCGAAACCGTCATCGAGCAGTTGGAAATGCTGTTGACGTTGGTGACGGCCCACCCACAGCGGCCGTTGTCGTCAATCACCGAACTCGATCTCGCATCCCGTTAATACCGCGGCGGCTTGGTGGTCCGGAGCGCGTCGAACGTGACGGCTATTTCGCGGCCCGGATCGCTTCGAACACACCGGGATCCAACAGCGTCGACGTGTCACCCAGTTCCCGGTTTTCGGCGACGTCGCGCAGCAGCCGGCGCATGATCTTGCCACTGCGGGTCTTGGGGAGCTCCGGCACCACATGGACCTCGCGGGGCCGGGCGATCGGCGAGATCTCCCGGGCCACTTCGGAGCGCAATTCTTCGACGGTCCCGTCGTGCGGTTGGTAGTTGGCCCGGAGCACGACGAACGCGCAGATGGCCTGGGTGGTGGTCTCGTCGGTAACCCCGACCACGGCCGCCTCGGCCACCCCGGAATGACCGACGAGCGCCGATTCCACCTCGGCGGTGGAGATGCGGTGCCCGGACACGTTCATCACGTCGTCGATGCGGCCCAGAATCCAGATCGCGCCGTCGGGATCGATGCGCGCGCCGTCCCCGGCGAAGTAATAGCCCTTGTCGGCGAATTTCGACCAGTAGGCGTAGTGGTAGCGCGCGGGGTCACCCCAGATGCCGCGCAGCATCGACGGCCACGGCTGGTCCAACACGAGATAACCGGTGACGTGCTCGTCGCCGTCGGTGTCCGGGCCCAGCGGGTCGCCGTGGTCATCGACGATCTTGGCCGAGATGCCGGGCAGCGGCGTCATCGCCGACCCGGGCTTGGCCGCGGCGACACCGGGAAGCGGCGAGATCATCGACGAGCCGGTCTCGGTCTGCCACCAGGTGTCCACGACCGGTGTGCGCCCGGCGCCGATCACTTCGCGGTACCAGCGCCACGCCTCGGGGTTGATCGGTTCGCCGACCGACCCGAGCAGCCGCAGGCTTGACAGGTCGTGCGAGTCCGGGATCTCGCGGCCCCATTTCATGAACGTCCGGATCAGTGTCGGAGCGGTGTAATAGATTGTGACACCGTATCTTTCGATGATCTGGAAGTGCCGGTGCTCGTCGGGTGTGTTGGGGGTGCCCTCGTAGAGCACCTCGGTGACCCCGGCGGACAGCGGTCCGTAGACGCCGTAGGTGTGGCCGGTGACCCAGCCGATGTCGGCGGTGCACCAGAACACGTCGGTTTGCGGCTTGACGTCGAAAATAGTGTGCATCGTGTAGCAGCTCTGGGTCAGATAGCCGCCGCTGGTATGCAGGATGCCTTTGGGTTTGCCGGTGGTGCCCGACGTGTAGAGCAGGAATAGCGGCTGCTCGGAGTCGAACGCTTCCGGCGGGTGTTCGGCTGCGGCCGGGTCGACGATGTCGTGCCACCACAGGTCGCGATCGTCGTTCCAGGACACGTCAATTCCGGTGCGCCGCACCACCACAACGTGTTCGACCGGGCTGTCGGGGTCGTTGACCGCCTCGTCGGCGGCGTCCTTGAGCGGCATCGGCTTGCCGCGCCGGTACTGTCCGTCGGTGGTGATCAGCACCTTGGCTTGGGCATCGGCGATCCGGGCGCGCAGTGCGTGTGCGGTGAAACCGCCGAAGACGACGGTGTGCATGATGCCCAGCCGAGCGCAGGCCAGCATGGCGATCACGGCCTCGGGGACCAGCGGCATGTAGATGGCGACCCGGTCGCCGGCGACCAGGCCGAGGCCGGTGAGCGCGTTGGCCGTCTTGCACACCTGGGTCAGCAGATCCGAATACGTCAGGGAGCGGCGGTGATCGGTGGGTTCGCCCTCCCAGTGGATGGCGACCCGGTCACCGTCGCCGGCTTCGACGTGGCGGTCCAGGCAGTTGTAGGCGACGTTGAGTTTGCCGCCGACGAACCACTTGGCGAACGGCGCGTCCGACCAGTCCAGCACCTCGGTGAACGGGGTCGCCCAGGACAGCAGGCCGGCCTGTTTGGCCCAAAAGCCCAGGCGGTCTTGCTCGGCCTGGCGGTACAAGTCCTCGCGGGCGTTCGCCTGGTCGACGAAGTGTTGCGGCGGTGGGTAGGCGGACGGGACTTCGGTCTCGGTCACTCTGTCGAGCCTAGCGCTGCGCGAATGCGGCCGGACCGGCCGAGGCTGTCCGGCTAGGGCTAAGCCGACTCACCGGGTTGCGGTGCTGCCTCGGTGATGGGGTGCACCTGCAATTGGCAGGCACCGATGGTGGCCGGCACGGTGAGCACCACCGGGGTGTCGGGAGGGTTGACGAGCAGGTCGGTGTAGGTGGGGCATTGGCTCCCGCCGGCGTCGACGGCGATACTCTCCACGATGCTCTGCGCCTGGTGCGACAGCGACACGGTGACCGTGGGCGGCACCGTGACACCGGCTGGCAAGCCGCCCATGTACCCACGCAGCGTGGGCTGGGCATGAATGAGGGGCCCGCCGGCGCCCGAGTCGACGCCGGGGTAGCCGGTCAGCGTGCACGGCACCGCGCCGCCGGCAAGGCTGAATATCAGGTTCAGCGCGCGGTGGCCCACAGCGGCCTGGCCCGGGGAGGTGGTCACGGCGATGCGCTCCGCCCGGCACGGCGTCGGTTCGTCGTTGCTGTCAACCGGCGCGGCCCATGCGGCGGGGCCCGGCATGGTCGCGGCCCAACTTGTTGCGGCCATCGCGAAGGTGGCGATCATTCGGCGGGCACATCGCCGCGCCGGGCGCCCCTGGGGTGCATGCACGACGGTGATTATCCGGGAAAGACACCTCGATTACCGCAAATCACGAGATTCGGTGGCCCGCCCGCCCGCCGCGTCGCGTGCCGACCATCGTCAGTGGTCGGCTCACCGGCCATCGGGGAGGCGAGAACCCCGGTGCCCGAATCGAATTCCGCACCGCGGGATCCCTCGGACGTTCTCGGACCGGCACTGGCCAGGCGTCCGAAGATCGCCAGCACACCCAACGTCAGCAGCACCGTGCCGATGACGATCAGCGTGGTGCCCGGCGATCTGCCCCGGTTTGGCGGTTGGGGTGGTCGTCGGACACCGGGTCGCGGACGACCGCGCGAGCGTTGCTTCAGCCCGACGATCAGCACAATCCATCCCACCGTGGGAACCACGAGCGCCACCGTCAAATACGCCGCCTGAAAGGCGCCCCCGTGCGCGGCGAGAGATGTGACGGTCATCCGCGGGATTCTAGGATGTCGGGGCTCGTCCCGGCGCGCATTGGACGTCAAACCCGAAGGGCACTGCCGGCTTGCCGACGCGCGCCACCGCGGCGTCCGGGCCCCGCATGATTGGCGGGGCCGCACGCTTTAGGGTCGCTGTCATGGTGCGCGCCGCGCTGGCCTGGCTGGCCACAGTAGCCTCCGTGCTGCTGGTGGCAGCCGGTGTGACGGCGTGCGGCGGCGGCCTGCTGAGCCCCGATGTGGTGTTGGTCAACGGCGGGGAGCCGCCCAACCCGCTGATCCCGACCGGCACCAACGACAGCAACGGCGGGCGCATCCTCGACCGGCTGTTCGCCGGCCTGGTGTCCTACGACGCCACCGGCAAGCCGTCACCGGAGGTGGCCCAGTCCATCGAAACCACCGACAACGTCAACTACCGAATCGTCCTCAAACCCGGCTGGAAGTTCAGCGACGGCTCACCGGTGACGGCCCACTCGTTCGTCGACGCCTGGAATTATGGCGCCCTGGCCGCCAACGCCCAACTGCAGCAGCAGTTTTTCAGCCCGATCGAGGGATACGACGAGGTGGCCGCCGGCGACGCGCAGCGGACCACCATGTCCGGGTTGCGGGTGTTCAACGACCTCGAGTTCAGCGTGCGGCTCAAGGCGCCGACCGTCGACTTCGTGTTGCGCCTGGGCCACAGCTCGTTCTATCCGCTGCCCGACACCGCATTTCGTGACATGGCGGCGTTCGGCCGCAATCCGATAGGCAACGGCCCCTACAAGTTGGACAACGGTGCCGACGGTCCGGCGTGGGAACACAACGTCAAGATCGATCTGGTGCCCAACCCCGATTATCACGGCAACCGGCAACCGCGAAACAAGGGTTTGCGGTTCGAGTTCTACGCCAACCTCGACACCGCCTATTCGGACCTGTTGTCCGGCAATCTTGATGTGCTGGACACGATTCCGTCGAGCGCCCTCACCATCTACCGGCGTGACCTCGGTGTCCACGCGACCAGCGGGCCGGTGGCGGTCAACCAGTCTCTGGACACCCCGCTGCGGCTACCGCACTTCGGTGGTGAAGAGGGCCGGCTGCGCCGGTTGGCGTTGTCGGCGGCCATCAACCGTCCGCAGATCTGTCAGCAGATCTTCAACGGAACCCGCAGCCCCGCCCGCGATTTCACCGCCCGCTCACTGCCGGGGTTCGACCCGAACATACCCGGTAGCGACGCGCTGGACTTCAACCCCGAACGGGCCCGTCAGCTTTGGGCCCAGGCCGACGCAATGTCGCCGTGGAGCGGCCAATACGCCATCGCCTACAACGCCGACAGCGGCCACCAGGAGTGGGTCGACGCGGTGGCCAACAGCGTCAAGAACGTGTTGGGCATCGATGCCGTCGGCGCGCCGCAGCCAACGTTCGCGGGTTTCCGCACCCAGATCACCAACCGCACCATCAACTCCGCATTCCGCGCCGGCTGGCAAGGGGACTATCCCTCGATGATCGAGTTTCTCGCGCCGCTGTACACCACCGGCGCCGGCTCCAATGACGTCGGCTACTCCAGCCGGGAATTCGACGCGGCGCTGGCCAGAGCCGAAGCCGCGCCCACCCTGCGTGAGGCCGACCTGCTGGTCAACGACGCGCAGCGAATCCTGTTCCACGACATGCCCGTTGTTCCGTTGTGGGACAATATCGCCGTCGTCGGATGGTCGACCGAGGTGAGCAATGTCCACGTGACCTGGAACGGTCTGCCCGACTACGAGAACATCGTCAAGGCCTGACATGGGTTGGTACCTGGTGCGGCGGATCGCGGCGATGGTGCCGGTGTTCCTCGGCGCGACGCTGCTGATCTACGCCATGGTGTTCCTGTTGCCGGGCGACCCGCTGGCCGCGATGGCCGGAGACCGGCCGCTGACTCCCGCCGTGGCCGCGCAGCTGCGCGCCCGCTATCACCTCGACGACCCGTTCCTGGTGCAATACCTGCGCTACCTGGGCGGTGCGCTGCGCGGCGATCTGGGCCGCGCCTATTCCGGTCTGCCCGTCAGTTCCGTTCTGGCGCATGCCTTTCCGGTCACCATCAGACTGGCGTTGATCGCGCTGGTGGTGGAGGCGGTGCTGGGTATCGGCTTCGGCGTGATCGCGGGTCTACGCCAGGGCGGGCTGTTCGACGCCTCGGTGCTGATCACCGGGCTCATCATCATCGCGGTCCCGATATTCGTGCTCGGCTTTCTCGCGCAGTTCCTGTTCGGCGTGAAGCTGGGGCTGGCGCCGGTGACGGTGGGGGGGCGGGCGACGTTGGGCCGGCTGTTGTTGCCCGGGATCGTGTTGGGTGCGGTGTCTTTCGCCTATGTGGTGCGGCTGACCCGTTCGGCGGTCGCGGCCAATGCCCACGCGGATTACGTTCGCACCGCCACCGCCAAAGGGTTGTCGCGGCCACGGGTGGTGGCGGTGCACATCCTGCGCAACTCTTTGATCCCGGTGGTGACGTTTCTTGGCGCGGATCTGGGTGCGCTGATGGGCGGAGCCATTGTGACCGAAGGCATCTTCAACATCCACGGTGTGGGCGGCGTGCTGTATCAGGCGGTCACCCGACAGGAAGCCCCGACGGTGGTGGCGATCGTGACGGTGCTGGTGGTCATCTATCTGATCACCAATCTGGTGGTCGACCTGCTGTATGCCGCCTTGGACCCGCGGATCCGATATGGCTGAGCCCGGCCGGTTTTGGCTCGACAGCTGGCGCCGGCTGCGCCGGCGGCCGAAGTTCGTCGTCGCCGCCGCCCTGATCCTGCTCATTCTCGTCGTTGCGGCGTTTCCGGGTCTGTTCACCGGCGCCGACCCGACCTACGCCGATCCCGGTCAGAGCATGCTCGCGCCGTCGGCCGCGCACTGGTTCGGCACCGATCTGCAAGGCCACGACATCTACGCGCGCACCGTCTACGGAGCGCGGGCATCGGTGATGGTGGGACTAGGCGCGACCTTCGCGGTGTTCGTCGTGGGCACCGCGCTGGGTGCGCTGGCCGGCTTCTACGGCGGCTGGCTGGACGCGGTGATCTCGCGGATCACCGACGTGTTCTTCGGATTACCGTTGCTGCTGGCCGCGATCGTGCTTATGCAGGTCATGCACCACCGCACGGTCTGGACGGTGATCGCCATCCTGGCGCTGTTCGGTTGGCCCCAGATCGCCAGAGTGGCGCGGGGTTCGGTGCTCGAGGTACGCGGCAGCGACTACGTGCTCGCGGCTAAAGCATTGGGGCTGAGCCGGTTTCAGACCCTGCTTCGGCACGCGCTGCCCAATGCCGTCGGTCCGGTAATCGCGGTGGCCACCGTCGCGCTGGGCATCTTCATCGTCACCGAGGCCACACTGTCCTATCTTGGGGTCGGACTGCCGCCGTCGGTGGTGTCGTGGGGCAGCGACATCAATGTCGCGCAGATGCGGCTGCGGGCGGGCTCGCCGATCCTGTTCTATCCGGCCGGCGCGCTGGGGATGACGGTGCTGGCTTTCATGATGATGGGCGACGCGCTGCGGGACGCCCTGGACCCGGCCTCGCGAGCGTGGCGGGCATGAGCGCCGGCGCGCCGCCGTTGTTGTCGGTCGAGTGCTTGGACGTCAGGTTCGGCGCGGACGAGCCGGCGCTGCGCGGTATCGACCTGACGGTCCTTCGCGGTCAAACCGTGGCGGTGGTGGGCGAATCGGGATCGGGCAAGTCCACCCTGGCCGCGGCGATCCTGGGCCTGCTGGCGCCCGGTGGGCGAATCACGGCCGGCCGCATCGTCTTCGACGGGCGCGAGCTCACGGCGTCCGACCGGCGGCTGATGCGCGCGATCCGCGGCCGGGAGATCGGCTACGTGCCCCAGGATCCGATGACCAATCTCAACCCGGTCTGGAAGGTCGGCTTCCAGGTCCGGGAGGCGTTGCGGGCCAACACCTCCGGTCGCGATGCCCGACGGCGGGCGGTGCAGCTGCTCGGCGAGGCCGGCATGCCGGATCCGGGTAGCAACGCCCAGCGCTATTCACACCAATTGTCCGGCGGCATGTGTCAGCGGGCCTTGATCGCCATCGGGCTGGCCGGGCGGCCGCGGCTGCTGATCGCCGACGAGCCGACGTCGGCGCTCGACGTGACCGTGCAGCGTCAGGTCCTCGACCATCTGCAGCGGCTCACCGACGAACTGGGCACCGCGCTGCTGCTGATCACTCATGATCTGGCGCTGGCGGCCGAGCGGGCCGAGTCCGTGGTGGTCATCAACCGCGGGGTGGTAGCGGAATCCGGTGCGGCACAGGGTATTCTGCGCAACCCGCAGCACGAGTACACCCGGCGGTTGGTGGCCGCCGCTCCGTCGCTGACGGCGCGACGGCCGGCACCCAACCGTGCGGCACTGAGCCGGCCGCAGCCGCCCGGGCCAGCCGATGACATCGTCGTCGTCTCGGAGCTGACCAAGACCTACCCCCAGGTGCGGGGTGTGCCCTGGCGGCGTACGGAGTTCCGTGCCGTCGACTCGGTGTCGTTTCGGCTGCGGCGGGGAAGCACGTTGGCAGTCGTCGGCGAATCCGGATCCGGCAAATCCACCCTGGCGCGCATGGTGCTCGGTCTGCTGCAGCCGACGTCGGGCACGGTGGTCTTCGACGGCGAGGACATCGACGGGCTGGACCGGGCCCGCGCATTCGCATTTCGCCGGCGGGTGCAGCCGGTGTTCCAAAACCCCTACAGCAGCCTGGATCCCCGGTATTCGGCGTTTCGCTGCATCGAGGAACCGTTGCGTATCCATCGGGTCGGGGACCGCAGCGAACGCCGCCAGGCGGTGCGCGAGTTGCTCGACCAGGTGGCGCTGCCGTCGTCGGTGCTGGACCGGCTGCCCCGGGAACTGTCCGGCGGTCAACGCCAACGGGTCGCGATCGCCCGGGCGTTGGCGCTGCGGCCCGAGGTGCTGGTGTGCGACGAGGCCGTATCGGCGCTCGACGTGCTGGTACAGGCCCAGATCCTGGATCTGCTGGCCGAGCTGCAGGCGGGCCTGGGCTTGAGCTACCTATTCATCAGTCACGATCTGGCCGTCATCCGGCAGATCTCTGACGACGTGCTGGTGATGCGCGCCGGCCGGGTGGTCGAGCACGCCACCACCGACGAGGTCTTCGCCCGGCCACGCCACGAATACACCCGGCAGTTGCTGGAGGCCATACCCGGGGCCGCGGCGGCGTCCCGTTAGGTTGGGAACCTGTGACGGGTGACCCGCTGGCTGCGTTGATGGAGTTGCCCGGCGTCGCCGACGCCAGCGACCGCGCCCGCGCGGCGTTGGGCCGCGCCCACCGGCACCGGGCCAACCTGCGGGGGTGGCCGGTCACCGCCGCCGAGGCGGCGCTGCGGGCGGCGCGGGCTTCCTCGGTGCTCGACGGGAGTCCGGCCCGGCTGGACGACCTGGCCGAGGCCGGTGCCGCCGGCGACCCCGTGTTCGGGGGAGCGCTGCGGGTGGCACAGGCGCTGGAGGGCGGCGGGGGCCAGCTGGTCGGTGTGTGGCAGAAGGCGCCGCTGCAGGCACTGGCCCGCCTGCACACGTTGGCGGCCGCCGGCCTGGTCCACGACGACACGTTGGGTCGTCCACGGGCCGAGGCCGGGATCGGTCGTCGGCTGGAGTTGCTCGCCGAACTGATGACTCGTCCGACGCAGGCGTCGGCACCGGTGGTCGCCGCAGTCGCACACGGAGAACTGTTGACGCTCAAGCCCTTTGGCCATGCCGATGGCGTGGTGGCGCGCGCGGTGTCGCGGCTGGTGACGATCGCCACGGGACTGGACCCGCACGGACTCGGGGTGCCGGAGGTGAGTTGGATGCGGCAACCCGCGAGCTACCGTGACTCCGCGCGCAGATTCGCCGACGGCAAGCCCGACGGTGTGGCGGCCTGGCTTGTGCTGTGTTGCCGGGCGCTGACGGCCGGGGCGCACGAGGCACTATCGATCGCCGAGGCATTGCCGCGCAGATAGCTGGCGGGACTACACAGGACTACAAAAGCGAATTATTCGCAGAAATGCGAAGCGGGCGGCGACCGAAAGATTCGAATCGCCGCCCGCCAACACGGTTCTCGGTTACCAAGCGTGCATTTCGGGGCTGCGTGGGTTGGCCTCGGCGCTTTTGCGACACTTCCGGCTGCAGCCCCACCCAAAGGACCGTCGCTACCATCTGCACTTCGCAATTACGCAGGCCCGCAACACTTCTGCCATTATCGCGGCTATGACTCCGCGTGGGTGCCGGGAACCGTGCTGGGCGCCCGGGTCGGGAGAACGAACCTTCTCTTCCGGATCGACCTTGGCCTCACCGGGCTTCCGTGACTCCATTTGTACTACTAGACCCTGACCACAGCAAGGCCTAATTGCGTGAAAATTCTGTGACAACTTTTGATTGTGGCCCAAGGTGTTTGCTATCGAGACGATTGGTGACACTGGGACACCAGTGCCGCATGGTCGCGGAGGTTAAAAAGCGAAGCGGCGCAGCAGCGCGTAGCTGACTGCTCCGGCGGCCAGTGCACTGACTCCCACCGCGGCAGTGGTGGCGATCGCCGCGCCCGACGGGGCCGGGATCCGGTCGCGCAGGGAGACCGGCCGGGAGAAGGACAACACCTGCCAACCGCGGTCGACGGCGAGTTTTCGTAAGCCGCGATCGGGGTTGACCACCGAGGGGTGGCCCACGGCCTCGAGCATCGGCAGGTCGGTGATCGAGTCGGAGTAGGCGTAACAGTGTTCCAGCGGGTAGCCCTCGCGGGAGGCCAGCTCGCGGATCGCCTGCACCTTGCCCGCGCCGTAGCAGTAGAACGCGACCTCACCGGTGTACTTACCGTCTTGCACCACCATCCGGGTGGCCATCGCGTGAGTGGCCCCCAGCGCGCGGGCGATCGGCGCCACGATTTCCTCACCCGAGGCGGAGACCACCACGACGTCACGGCCGCACAGCTTGTGGGCGGCGATGAGGTCGGCGGCTTCGGCGAAGACCAGGGGAGTGACGATGTCGTGCAGCGTCTCGTTGACGATCGACTTCACCTGTTCCACGTCCCACCCGGTGCACATGTTGGTCATGTGGACACGCATCCGGTCCATCTGGTCGTGGTCGGCGCCGGAGAGCAGGAAGATGAACTGCGCGTAGCTGGACTTGAGCACGGCGCGGCGGTTCAGCAGCCCCTGCGCGAAGAAGGGTTTGCTGAACGCCAGTGTGCTGGACTTGGCGATGATGGTCTTGTCCAGGTCGAAGAAAGCGGCGGTGCGCACCTCTGCGGGCGGCGCGTCGGCTGACCGGGGTGAGGTTTGCTGCGGGGCGGCCGGGTCGGGTACGGTCACCAATCCAGCATAGGTTGGCGCCCGGCACGCCGTGATCTTGTGTCCGAAGGGCTCCATGACAACAAATGTTGTCGCTTTGTGCGCCACGTTTACACGGCTCAGGCCGTATTTTTTCGCTTGTGCAATTACTTGCGTGAATGCCATCTGGCATGTGTATAGTAAGCATTACTCGGCCCTGAGCCGAGGGTGCATCAGCCCGACCCCCCGGGGCTGAAGCACGACGACCTCCGCCTCCTCCCCCCCTGGCGGGGGTCGTCCCTTTTCTGGGGCAAATCTGCGGGACGCGGCATTGAGCCCGGCTCGATAGACGTTGCGGAGACCTTCGCGAAGCCTCCGGTCCGCATCCGATGTGAGCGGGCGGCCGGCGTGATTATGCACAGCCGCGTCCCTATCCACAGATTGCGCCGCGGGACTGGTGTCCAACACCGGCGGCCCCGCAGGGTGGGGGAGTGACCCAATCCCTTGGTCCCGGAGTGTTGGCGATGTTGACCGCCGGTGAACTGCGCGACGAGTTGGACCGGATCGCCGCAGCCGTGGGTGTGCGGGTTGTCCACAGCGGATCGGTGACCAGAAAGACCTGGTCCGCAGCGGCCGCAGTGGTGCTCGACGAAGCGGCGGCCGAGCGTTGTGGCCGGATTGCCCTGCCGCGGCGTTCCCATGTCTGGGTGCTGACCGGCGACGAACCTGTCACGGCGACCTGGACGGTGGCCATCGCCGTCGGCGCCGAGCGGGTGGTGCGGATGCCCGAGCACGAACACGAACTGATCCGCGAACTCGCCGACGCCGCCGCATCGGCGCGCGACGAGGGCATCCGCGGGAAAGTCGTCGCCGTCATCGGAGGCCGTGGGGGTGCCGGGGCATCGCTGTTCGCGGTCGCCCTGGCCCACAGTGCCGCCCAGGCGCTGCTGATGGACCTCGATCCGTGGGGAGGTGGCATCGACCTGCTGGTCGGCGGCGAATCAGCACCCGGCGTGCGGTGGCCCGACCTGGCCTTGCAGGGTGGCCGGCTGCATTGGTCGGCCGTATCTGAGGCCTTGCCGAGACATCGGGGGATCAGCATGCTTTCGGGCACCCGCCGCGGTTGCGAGTTGGACGCCGCGCCGGTGGAAGCGGTCGTCGACGCCGGCCGGCGCGGCGGAGTCACCGTGGTCTGCGACCTGCCCCGGCGGATGACCGACGCGAGCCACGCCGCATTGGACTCCGCCGACCTCGTCGTCCTCGTCTGCCCCAGCGATGTCCGGGCCTGCGCGGCCACCGCCGCGATCGTTCCGGTGCTGACCGCGATCAACCCCAACCTGGGGCTGGTCGTGCGCGGGCCGTCACCCGGGGGATTGCGAGCAGCGGAGGTCGCCGACATCGCCGGCGTCCCCCTGCTGGCGTCGATGAGAGCTCAGCCGCGCCTCGCCGGGCAATTGGAACACGGTGGCCTTCGATTGCGACGGCGATCGGCGCTGGCCGCGGCGGCCCGGAGGGTCCTGGCGGCGTTGGGACATCCGCAGGGCGGGCTGAATGGCAGGGCCGCGTGACCGGATCGTTGATCGAACGGGTCCGCGAGCGGCTGGCTACCGAGTCCGCACCGCTGCGTCCCAACGTGGTCGCCGCGGCGATCCGCGCCGAATCCGGCGGGATGCTCGGTGACACCGAGGTGCTCGCCAACCTTCGAGTGCTGCAGACCGAACTGACCGGTGCCGGCATTCTCGAGCCCCTGCTATGCGCCGACGGCACCACCGACGTCCTGGTCACGGCGCCTGACGCAGTGTGGGTTGACGATGGAAACGGTCTGCGGCGCAGTGAGATTCGGTTCAGCGACGAGGCGGCGGTGCGGCGATTGGCGCAACGGCTGGCGCTGGCCGCGGGTCGCCGCCTCGACGACGCGCAACCATGGGTGGACGGGCAGCTGAGCGGGATCGGCGCCGCCGGGTTGACGGTACGCCTGCACGCGGTGCTGCCGCCCGTGGCGGTCGAGGGCACCTGCTTGTCACTGCGGGTGCTGCGGCCCACCACGCAAGATCTGACGGCGCTGGCCGCCGCGGGCGCGATAGCACCGCAGGCCGCCGACCTGGTCACCCAGATCATCGCCGCTCGCCTGGCTTTCCTGGTGTCCGGGGGCACCGGCGCCGGAAAAACAACCCTGCTGGCTGCCATGCTGGGCGCCGTCTCCGGCGCCGAGCGAATCGTCTGCGTCGAAGACGCCGCCGAGCTGGCTCCCCGGCATCCGCACCTGGTCAAGCTCGTCGCCCGATGCGCGAACGTCGAAGGCGCCGGTGAGGTCACGATGCGCCAACTCGTCCGGCAGGCACTTCGGATGCGGCCCGACCGCATCGTCGTCGGCGAGGTCAGGGGAGCCGAGGTGGTGGACCTGCTGGCCGCCTTGAACACCGGCCACGACGGAGGCGCGGGCACCGTGCATGCCAACAACCCCGGTGAGGTTCCCGCCCGGTTGGAGGCCTTGGGCGCGCTCGGCGGCCTGGACCGTGCGACGTTGCATAGCCAGCTGGCCGCCGCGGTCCAGGTGCTGCTGCACGTCACGCGCGATCAGGCGGGTCGACGCCGGCTGACTGAGATCGCCCTACTGCGCCGAACCGACAGCGGCCTGGTCCAGGCGATGCCGGCATGGCATGCCGAATGCGGATTGGCCGACGGCGCAGCCGATTTGCGCAGCTTGCTACAAAGCCGGATGGCAGCATGAACGGCCTCGCGGTGGCGTCGCTGACGTTGGCTTCGGCGCTTGTGGTCGCGCCGTCGCCGCCGCGGCGGTGGCTTATCTGTCGTTCCTTCCGTCGACAAGGTCCGCTGCGAGCACGGTGGGTTCTCTGGGTCGGCGGCGGTGTCCTTGTAGGCGCCGTCGTGGCGTTGCCGTTGACGACCGTCCTGGCCGTCGCGGTGGTGGGCCTCACGGCGACCCTGCGTTACCGTCGTCACCGTCGCCGTCGGCGCGCCATCGGGGAAGCGAAGTCGCTGGAAGCAGCTCTGGATGTGTTGGTCGGCGAATTGCGGGTGGGCATCCATCCGGTGCGGGCGTTCGGCACCGCCGCCGACGAAACCGAGGGTGCGGTTGCCGCATCCATGCGCGCCGTGGCGGCGCGGGCCCGACTGGGTGCAGACGTCACGGGCGGCTTGCGCGCGGCTGCCGGGATGTCAGCTCTGCCCAGCCACTGGGAGCGACTCGCCGGATACTGGCAACTTGCCAGCGATCACGGCCTGGCCATCGCCACCTTGATGCGAGCTGCCCAACGCGACATTGTTGAGCGGCAACGTTTTTCGGCAAGCGTGGCATCGGGGCTGGCCGGCGCGCGCGCAACCGCGAACATTCTGTCCGGCCTGCCCCTGCTCGGGGTGTTGCTCGGTCAGCTGATCGGGGCGCGACCGTTGAGCTTCCTGCTGAACGGGCACGCGGGCGGATGGCTATTGGTGGTTGGTGTTGCGCTGGTCTGCGCGGGACTGTTGTGGTCGGACCGGATCACCGATCGGGTGGCGCCATGAGTACCGCGGCAGTGTTGCTGGCCGCGGCGTTGTTGGCCGGAGTGGGCCCGACGGTGGTTCGGGCCCGCGCCGGGACGCCGTCTCGCGCGCCTCGGATGCGGCCGCGGCCGGCGCAAGACCGGGATCCGCTGGCCTTCTCGTCCAGCCTGGACGTGCTGGCGGTGTGCCTGGCCGCGGGCATGGCGGTGTCCGCTGCCGCGGCCGCGACGGCCCCCTCGGCGCCCCCGCGACTGGCGCAGCAGTTATCCCGCGCCGCCGACTTGTTGACGTTAGGGGCCGACCCGTCGATCGCCTGGTCGCTACCGCCGGACCTGCCACCCGGCGCCGCCGATGCGCATCTCGATGCGCTGTTGCGGCTGGCGCGGCGCTCGGCGTCCTCGGGCGCCGCGCTGGCCGACGGCGTCGCCGCACTGGCCGCGCAGTCCCGCCAGGACGCCGCGCACGCGGCCACCGCCGGCGCCCAACAAGCCGGGGTGCTGATCGCCGGTCCGCTGGGACTGTGCTTTCTGCCGGCTTTCGTATGTCTTGGCCTTGTCCCGGTGGTGGCCGGGTTGGCCGGAAAAGTACTTGACTCGGGTCTGATGTGAAGTCGCAACGAAAGGAATGCATTGGTGGCCAACATATTTCAGGTGATGACGGCACGCATGGCGATGCTGGTGACCGACGAGTCCGGCATGTCCACCGTCGAGTACGCCATCGGGACCATCGCCGCGGCGGCATTCGGCGCGATCCTCTACACCGTTGTCACCGGCGACTCGGTGGTGTCGGCGCTGAACCACATCATCGGCCGCGCGCTGAGCACCAAGGCTTAGCGTCGAGTGCCGGATCGAGCACCGTCGAGGCGGCTCTGGCCATCGCCACCTTGGTCGTGGTGCTGGTGCTGTGCATGGCCGGTCTCACGGCGGTGTCGATGCAGTTGCGTTGTATCGACGCCGCCCGTGAGGCCGCTCGACTGGCCGCGCGCGGGGATCAACATTCGGCTGTCGATGTTGCCCGGCGAATCGCTCCGCCGGCGGCGCGTATCGAGGTGCGCCGAGACGGCGAATTCCTTGTCGCGTCGGTTGTCGCTCGGTCAAAGCTATTGCCTACCTTGGATATTGCGGCTAAGGCGGTGGCGGCTGCGGAGCCGCGATGATGGTGGCTCGGCCACCGTGCTCGCGGTCGCGATGGTGGGCGCGCTGCTGTGGGTCGCCGGGGCGGGCGCCTATCTGGGCTCGGTGGCCGTGGCGCGGCATCGTGCGCAGGCGGCCGCCGATCTGGCCGCGCTGGCGGTGGCCGCGCGGTTACCGGATGGTGGCCCCGCAGCCTGCGCACGGGCAACGGCCGTGGCGCAGGCGATGGGGGTGGGCGACGCCGCCTGTGCGGTACGGGACCTCGATGTGGTGATCACCGTCGAGGTTCCGGTGGCTTTCGCCGGCGTGGCCCGGGCCGCCGCGCGGGCGGGGCCGATCGGCAGCAAATGAGTCGCGGTGGGGCGCAGCCTGTTGGACCGCTACGTCAAGCCGTCAATGCCGTTGGCGCCGAACAGTTCGCCGCCGGCGCCGCCGGTGCCGGCAAGGCCCATCTGGGTGCCCGTCCCGGCGTTGCCGCCGTTGCCGCTGTTGCCGATCAGCCGGGCGTCACCCCCGTCGCCGCCATTGCCGCCGGTGCTGCCCGCGGCCGAGGTAATCCCGCCAGCCCCACCGTTTCCGCCGTTGCCGATCAGCCCGGCGTTGCCGCCGAGCCCGCCGGCCCCGCCGTGGCCCGCAACGCTGAAGCCGCCAAACCCGCCGGTTCCGCCGCCGCCGCCGTTGCCGAACAGGATGCCGGCCTTGCCGCCGGATCCACCCGCGCCGCCGCTGAGGCCGGCCGCGCCGCCGTCGCCGCCGTCGCCGCCGCTGCCCCAGAGCAGGCCGACCCCACCGGCCCCACCGACTC
>NZ_MVIF01000011.1 GCF_002086675.1 Mycobacterium persicum | reverse complement strand
GGTTGATCGGTAACGGTGGCGTCGGCGGCACCGGCGGTATCGGAGGCGCGGCCGGCGGCGCCGGCGGCACGGGCGGCTGGCTGCTGGGTAACGGCGGGGCCGGCGGTACCGGCGGGCTCGGCATAGGATCCATCGCAGCCGGGACCGGCGGGTTGGGCGGAAGAGCGTTGTCCCTGTTTGGTGCCCCGGGAGCCACCGGCAGCGTCGGGGAGCATCCAGCGGTGCTGACGGTGTCTCAACAACAGGCCCTTGCTCTGCTTTCGATGGCGCCGGACGCGAATTTCCTGTTGATCGGCACGGACGGCACCAACCTGGCCGCGATCCTGGCCGACCCCGGCGGCACCCCGAACTTCCACGCGCTGATGACGCAAAGCGTCACCTCCGCGTCGACGATCGTCGGGCACACCAGCATCTCCAACCCGTCGTGGACCACCATCCAGACCGGTGTGTGGAGCGAGACTGCCGGTGTGACCAACAATGTCTACACCGCGTGGACGTACGACACCTGGTCGACGGTGTACAACCAACTCGAGGGCACCTGGGGCGATCAGGTCAACACCACGGTCATCGCCAACTGGCCCGTCATCACCGACATCGCCGGCGCCGGCTCGCACCCGGCCGACCACATCGAATTCGTCCCGCAGATCGCGGGCGACACGAACTGGATAGCGACGCAGAACCTGGTCGGCCAGAAGTCCCAGACCGCGATTCTGGCCGCCGATCCAAACAAGGGCAATCTCATCTTCTCCTACTTCGTAGGGGTCGATGAAAACGCGCACATGTATGGCGGTGATTCGCCGCAGTACCAAGAGGCCATTCGGAACATGGACTACAACCTCGGTCGGCAACTTCCTACGAGTATGGGCGGTTCAGGCCTGTTGGGAGCGGTAGCCGACTGGGAACAGATGCACCCCACCGAGCAATTCTCCACGCTGGTGGTCACCGACCATGGTGAAATCGGACCCCAAAACTTCAGCCTCACTCATGGCTTCCAATCACCCCGTGAGACAGCGACATTCCTGATCTTCGATCAGGCCTTCAATGATGTGAGAGACGGGTATATCAACAACTCCTGGCAAATCGTCAGCACGACGCCGACGATCATGGACCAATTCGGCATTCCGCCGCTGCCGTATATGCAAGGTGCGCCCCTGACGTCCACCGTCTTCGACGGCACTTACGTTAATCCCGGCCCCAACCTGTTCAGTGTGCTCAGCGCCGATTTCGCCGGACAGGGGTATCCGGATATCGCGACCGACCTGAGTCTGGGGTCGCGCACGGTCGCGGCCACGATTCCTTACTTCGTGTACTCCCCGATACAAAACATCGTCGACGCGGTGCCCAGCTTCTTACAGCTACCGGTCTCATGGCTCGGCGCCGCCTTCTACCAGTCGCTCAACATCCCCGCTCAGATCTGGGTCAGGCTCACCGGTGTGACCGGCAACCAAATCATCCCGCCGGTTCTCAACCCCTTCTACCCCTAAGGCTGCGGGTAGCCGCTGGGCCTGCCCGCGGTGGGTGCTGGCCGCCGGGCAGCACCCAATATCTGCCCAGGCGACCGTCCGGGCCACGACGCGCTTTCGACCGGTCACAAGCCACGGTGCAGTTCTTTTGGCGCGGAAGGGATTAGGTCAGTGCTGGCAGCTCGGGCACCAGAACTGGACTCGCCGGGCGTTGCCACCGGCGTGCAGGTATTCGATGCGGGTTCCGCAGCGCCGGCAGGGTTCACCGGCCCGTCCGTAGACCCACAGCCGCCGAC
This sequence comes from Mycobacterium persicum, assembly GCF_002086675.1. Classification (GTDB taxonomy): domain Bacteria; phylum Actinomycetota; class Actinomycetes; order Mycobacteriales; family Mycobacteriaceae; genus Mycobacterium; species Mycobacterium persicum. The sequence goes on along the minus strand of NZ_MVIF01000011.1, from coordinate 89,502 downwards.
CGGCCCGGGTGTCGCCGGTGGTGCAGCGACTCCAGCGGAAACGGTTGGCCCACAGCATCTCTCGCGCACGGGCGGCGAGGCGCCGCGGATCGGCGATGGCGCTGACCGGCGCCGTCGGCCGATGCCCGCTGACGAAACACAGCTCGTTGCAATAGACATTGCCGATCCCGGCCAGTACCCGCTGATCGAGCAGCGCCTCGGCGATGGGCCGGTCCGGATCGGCGACCAGGTTGGCGGCCGCAACCGCGGCATCCCAATCCTCGCCCAACAGGTCGGGTCCCAGATGGGCGACGACGGCGCCGTCGTTGTCCCGGTCCAGCAGCTCCAGCACACCCAGGTCGACACCGACCGCCCGAATATTGCCTGCCTCCAAGATGATTCGCGCCCGATGATCCACCCGCACCGGGCGCTCGGCAACTCGCCAGCTGCCGTCCATCTTCAAGTGGGAGTGAATGCTGACCCCGCCGACTCTGATGAACAGATGCTTACCCCGACTGAGCACCTCGTCGACCATGTGCCCGCTGAGGTCGACGGTGGCAAACCGCGGCACCCGGATGTCGCAGCGGGTCAGCGTCCGGCCGGCCAGCTGGTGCCGCAGCACTGCCGCGGTATGCCAAACGGTGTCACCCTCGGGCATCGGCTCACCTCAGCCGCAAGCCGCGAGGGGTGCGTGCGAAGCCAGCATCGGTCAAGGCGTCGGTCACCGAGCCCGGCCCGCCAGGCTGTAGGGCCGGTATCCCGTCGACGCGTTCCACCAGGATCGACGCGACCCGGCGGGCCGCCACCAGATCGGCCACCGCGATGGCCGCCGCGTGGCTGGAACCCGGGTCGTCGGTGAAGGTCAGTAGGGTGCGGCCGCCGCGCTCGAGGAACCAGGTCAGCTCGCCGTCCACCAGCACGACCAGTGCCCCGGCCTTGCGGCCCGGCCGGGCCGCGCCCTCACGTTCGGCGATAGGCCACGGCAGTGCGGCGCCGTAGGGATTGGCCGGGTCGGTGGCGGCCAGCACGACAGCTCGGTACTCCGGCCGCTGCGGGTCGATCCCGTCGAGGTAGCTGCGCAGCCGGTCCACGGTGGATGCCACGGCGAACTGAGCGCCGCCCAACGACTCGACGAAGTAGCCGCGCTGGCAGCGGCCGGCCTCCTCGAATGCGCTCAACACCTTGTACAGGGTGGCGAACCCGCCCGGCACAGCTTCGGCGGCCGCCGCGCCCTTGGTCAACACGCCGTGGCGGTTCAACAGCAGCTCGGCGTGATAGTGGGCCCGCAGCGTGGAGTCCGGCTCGGGGGGCGGCAGCGCCGACCATCGCCCCGCCACCGTGGGATCGGCGGCGCGCGCCTGGGCGTGCGCGACGCTGTATCGGCTCAGCCGCGGCGGGCGGTGTCCGCGGTGGGCGGGGGCGGACCGCTTACGGGCGCCCGGGCCGCCGCCGAGGACCGCGCGCACCGGCGCGAACGTGTCGCCGGTGACCCAGCCGGCCCAGATCAGTTCCCACAGCGCGGCTTTGAGGTCGGTCTCGGCAGGTCCGTTTCCGGTGAGCTGGCGGAAGAAGTACGCGCCGCCGCCGGCCAGCGTGTCCAGGATTGCCCGATGGGCATCGGTCAACTCGATCTCGGCGGGCTGGTTGGCAGGCAATGCCAGCGTCAAGGGCGCGGAATCGGCGAGATGCAAGCTGATCCAGCCGTCGCTGGCCGAGATCGACCCGGCGCCCGACCAGGTGACCTCGCCGCTGGCGAGCAGCTCGTCGAGCATCGCCGGGGAGTAGTCGCGGACTCGCGGGGCCAGCACCAGTGGCTCCAGCGCCGAAGCCGGAATCCGCACGCCGGCAAGCTGATCGATCACCGCCGCCAGCCGGTCGACGCCGCCCGCGTCGGTGGCGCCCACTTGGTGCCACTCCGGCAGGAAGCGGCCGTAGGCCGCGGTGCTGACCGGCTCGACCTGGGCCCGCAGCGCGGCCAGCGACCGGCGCCGCAGGATGCGCAGCACCTCGGCGTCGCACCATTGCTCGGCCCCGGCGCCGCCCGGCGCCGCCGCGGCGACGAAGTCGCCGCGTACCAGCCGGCCGTCACCGGCCAGCCGACCCAGCACGTCGGCGGCCACCCGCAGGCCCAGGCCGAACCGGGCCGCGGCCTCGGCGGTGGTGAACGGCGTATGGGTGCGCGCGTAGCGGCCCAGCAGCTCGCCCAGTGGGTCGGCTACTTCTTCGGTGAACGCGGTCGGCAGCCCCACCGGAACCGCCGCGCCGACGCCGTCACGCAGCCGGCCGATGTCTTCGACGGCCACCCACCAGTTGCGCCCGGCGAAGGCCACCGTCAGGGCGCGACGGGCCGCGCGCAGCCCCTCCAGCCAGCCCCCGACGTCGGGCGTGCCCGCGCGTGCGGCGACTTCGGCCTCGGTGAGCGGACCCAGCAGCCGCAGCAGGTCCGCCACGCCTTCGGCGTCGCGGGCCGCCCGGTCGGCCGTCAGGTGCTGCAACTGGCGACCGGTCGCGGCGATGACTTCCGGGTCCAGCAGCTCACGCAACTCGACGCGGCCCAGCAGCTCGGCCAGCAGCGTGCTGTCCAGTGACAGCGCCGCCGCGCGGCGCTCGGCCAGCGGGACATCGCCCTCGTAGATGAACGCACCGACGTAACCGAACAGCAGTGAGGCGGCGAACGGGGAGGGTGTCGCGGTGTCGGCCTCGGCGATCCGCACCCGGCGCTGGGCGATATCGGCCATCAAGCTGGTCAAAGTCGCGACGTCGTAGACGTCTTGCAGGCACTCGCGGACGGTTTCCAGCACGATCGGGAAGTCGGGATATTTGCGGGCCACCTCCAGCAACTGGGCGGCGCGCTGGCGCTGGTGCCACAACGGCGAGCGGCGGCCGGGGTGGCGACGGGGTAGCAGCAAAGCCCGCGCCGCCGACTCCCGGAACCGGGAGGCGAACAGTGCCGACTCGCCCACCTCGGCGGTGACGAGGGCGTCGATCTCCTCGGCGTCGAAGACGAAAAGTTCGGCCCCCGCCGGGGCGTCCCCAGAATCGGGCAGCCGTACCACGATGCCGTCGTCGGAGGCGGTGGGCTTCTCGTCGATGTCGTAGCGCTCCCGCAGCCGCCGGCCCACCGCCAGCGCCAGCGGTCCGTGCACCCGCAGCCCGTAGGGGGAGTGCAGGATCACCCGCCAATCGCCCAGCTCGTCGCGGAACCGCTCGACCAGCAGGGAGGTGTCGGTGGGCACCATCCGGGTGGCGGCGCGCTGCTCAGCCAGCAGGCCCCACAGGTTGTCGGTGGCGTAGTCGTCGAAACCCAAAGCGGCACAACGCTTGCCGAACGCCTCGCGATCCAGGCGGGCCAGCTGGCCGGTCAGTTTGCCCAGCGCGGCGCCCAGCTCGGCCGAGCGGCCGACGTCGTCGCCACGCCAGAACGGCAACCGCGCCGGCTGGCCCGGCGCGGGGATCACCAGCACCCGATCGTGGGTGATCTCGGTGATCCGCCAGCTGCTGGCCCCCAGCGAGATGACATCGCCGGGGCGCGACTCGTAAACCATCTCCTCGTCGAGTTCGCCTACCCGCGAAGGCTTTTCGGTGGCCAGCCACACGGTGAACAGCCCGCGGTCGGGGATGGCGCCGCCGGAGGTGACGGCGAGTCGCTGCGCGCCCGGACGCGCGGTCAGCATGCCGGTATCCCGGTCGTAGACCAACCGCGGCCGCAGCTCGGCGAACTCGGTGGACGGGTACTTGCCGGACAGCAGATCCAGGGTGGCCTCGAACGCGCTGCGCGGCAGGGTCGCGAACGGGGCGCTGCGGCGCACGGTGTCAAACCAGCGGTCGGCGTTGAGCGGCTCCAGCGCGGCCGCCGCCACCGTGTGCTGGGCCAGGATGTCCAGCGGATTGGCCGGCACCCGCATGGTCTCGATCTGGCCGGCCAGCATGCGGTGCACGCTCACCGCACAGCCGAGCAGGTCGGTGCGGTGCTTGGGAAACAGCACGCCACGCGAGATCTCACCAACCTGATGGCCGGCCCGCCCGATGCGTTGCAGGCCGCTGGCCACCGACGGCGGCGCCTCCACCTGGATCACCAGATCGACCGCACCCATGTCGATGCCCAGCTCCAGGCTCGACGTCGCCACCACCGCCTTGAGCAGCCCGCGTTTGAGGTCCTCCTCGACCAGGGCGCGCTGCTCCTTGCTGACCGATCCGTGATGGGCGCGCGCCAACATCAGCGGGGCGCCGAAGCTCTGGCCGCTTGCCATGATGTGGGCGGGGGCGCCGCCGGCCACCTGCGGGTTGGTTTTCTGATCAGGCGTGGCACCGAGCTCGACGCCGCAGCGTTCGGCGTGAATTTCGTTGAGCCGCGCGGTGAGTCGTTCGGCCAGCCGTCGCGAGTTGGCGAACACGATGGTCGAATTGTGGGCTTCGATCAGGTCGACCAGCCGGGCCTCGACATCGGGCCAGATCGAGTTGTTCGCCAGGTTGGCCATGTCGGGCACCGGCACCTGCACGGACAGCTCCAGGGTCTTGGCCGCGGGCGGAGCGACGATGGTGGTCGGCGACTGTCCGGACAAGAACCGGGCGAGTTCCTCGGGCGGACGCACCGTCGCCGACAGGCCGATGCGTTGCGCGCGGCGCCTCCCGCCCGGCCCCGGCGTCAAGTCCGCCAAGTCGTCGAGGCGCTCCAGCGACAGCGCCAGATGAGCGCCCCGCTTGGTGGCCGCGATGGCGTGGATCTCGTCGACGATGACGGTCTCGACGTTGGCCAGCGTCTCGCGGGCGGCCGAGGTCAACATCAAGAACAGCGACTCCGGCGTGGTGATCAGCACGTCGGGTGGCCGCGCGATGAGCTGCCGGCGTGCCGCGGGCGGGGTGTCGCCGGAGCGGACCCCGACGCTGATGCCGGGCGCGGGTAGACCCCGGCGCTCCGCCAGCCGGGTCAGCCCCGCCAGCGGGGTGCGCAGGTTGCGCTCGACGTCGACCCCGAGCGCCTTGAGCGGCGAGATGTAGAGGACGCGGGTTCCGGCCGGCCGACCCGGCGCGGCGGCCAGGCTGTCGAGCGCCCACAGGAAGGCGGCCAACGTCTTGCCGGAGCCGGTCGGAGCTATGACTAAGGTGTTGTCACCGGCGGCGATGGCGGCCCAGGCACTGGCCTGCGCGGCGGTGGGCGCGGCGAAAGTGCTGGCGAACCAGTCGCGGGTGATCGCGCTGAATCGGCCTAGCGGGTCAGAACTCACCTGACCATCGTGCCAACGACTACCGACAACTCACCGTTGCGGCAAGTCGCGCGCGGTCGCCATCGCATGGGCCAGTTCCTCCGGGATCTGTGGCACCCGTGCTATCGCGTCCAGCAGGGTATGTGCACAGGCGTCGGCAAGGCGTTCGGCGTCGGTGGTGGGGTCGATGATCCGCTGCCGGCAGATTTCGAAGGTGAACGCGATCCAGCCGAAGATGATCACCCGCAAGTCGCGCTCGACCTCCGGCTCCAGCGCGCTGGTGCCCGGGATGCCGCTGACGACCTCGCCGATGCGGGTCATGATGTGTTCCATCTGGCGGTTCTTGGCTTCGTCGTCGATGCCCAGCAGCACCGGGTCCGATCGGCCCAGGCCGACATAGGCCGCCCAGGCTGCTTCCGGGTTCTGCTGGTGATAGGCCATATAGGCCAGCACGCCGGTGCGGATCTCTTCGAACATCGTCAGGCCCGGGGCGGGCGGTTTGTTGGTGGCCGCGTACAGCCGGTCCGCCTCGTCCTTGACGACGGCGGCGAAGAACGCCCGCTTGTCGGGGAAGTAGTGATACATCAGCGCGCGCGACACCCCGGCGCGCTCCGCGATCTCGTCGATGCGGACCTCGTCGTAAGGTCGCTTTCCGAAAACTTCCGCCCCCAGGGCCAGCAGTTCGGCGCGTCGGTCCTCAGGGGATAACCGCCTCCTGGCTGTCGCCATGGGGACGATATTACTCATGTCGACTACCGGCTCCGCTAGACCTGATTCTTAGCCGAACCGCACGCTCTGGGCCAACGGCAGCTCGGGGGAGTAGTTGATCGTGTTGGTGGCGCGGCGCATGTAGGCCTTCCAGGCGTCCGAACCGGACTCGCGCCCGCCGCCGGTTTGCTTTTCGCCGCCGAAGGCGCCGCCGATCTCCGCACCCGAGGTACCGATGTTCACGTTGGCGATTCCACAGTCGGATTCGTCGAGGAAGCGCTGCGCCTCGCGCAGGTCATTGGTGAAGATTGCCGACGAAAGACCTTGCGGCACAGCATTATTGAGCGCGATAGCGTCGTCGAGCTGGTCGTAGATCAACACGTAGAGAATCGGCGCGAACGTCTCGGTCGCCACGATGGCCGTCTGCGACGGCATCCGGACCACCGCGGGCGCAACGTAGTAGGCGCTCGGGTGCTCGTCCTGGTGCCGCTCGCCGCCCATAACCTCACCGCCATCGGCACGCGCCTGCTCCAGCGCGCCCACCATATCGCGGTAGGCGGTCTCGTGGATGAGCGGGCCGATCAGCGTGGCCGGCGCCGACGGGTCGCCGACGGGCAGGTTGCGGAAGGCGGCGGTGACCCGGGTCACCACGTCGTCGGCTATCGAGCGGTGCACGATCAGCCGGCGCAGGCTGGTGCAGCGCTGGCCGGCGGTGCCGGCGGCGGCGAACACGATGCCTCGCACCGCCAGCTCCAGATCGGCCGACGGCGCCACGATGGCCGCATTGTTGCCGCCCAGCTCCAGCAGCACCCGGCCGAAGCGGGCGGCGACGCGGGGACCGACCTGCCGGCCCATCCGCACCGAACCGGTCGCCGACACCAGCGCGACGCGCGGGTCGTCGACGAGCAGTTCTCCCAGATCCGCCTCGCCCAACAGCACGCCGCTCACCGAGGGCGGGGCGCCGACGTCGGCGGCGGCCCGGGTCAGCAATGCCTGACAGGCCAGCGCAGTCAGCGGGGTCAGCTCCGAGGGTTTCCAGACCACGGTGTCCCCGCACACCAGCGCCACCGCGGTGTTCCACGCCCACACCGCGACCGGGAAGTTGAACGCGGTGATCACCCCGACCACGCCCAGCGGATGCCAGGTCTCCATCAGCCGGTGCCGCGGGCGCTCCGAGGCGATGGTGCGCCCGTAGAGCTGGCGCGACAGGCCGACCGCGAACTGGCAGATGTCGATCATCTCCTGGACTTCGCCCAGCGCCTCGGCGGTGATCTTGCCTACTTCGACCGTCACCACCGTGGCGAGGTCGTGCCGGTGCGCGGTGAGCAACTCCCCGAGCCGGGACACCAGCGCGCCGCGCACCGGCGCGGGCGTGCCGCGCCAGGTCGAAAACGCCTGCACCGCTTCGGCGATCGTGCGATCGGCTTGCTCGGGCGTGGTGTAGGCGAGCGTGAACAATGACTCGCCGGTGATCGGCGTGCTGACCGGCATCCCGTGCCCGCCCGGCTCGCCCAGGCCGGCGGTCACCCCGATCGCGTCGAAAGCCCCCAGGACCCGGTCGCGTAGCTCGCTGGTGCTGGTCATGCGACAGCCTCCTTGGCCTGTGCTTCATAGCGTGCGTAGGGGTCGTGGATATCGCGTCCGATGGCCCCGGCCAACCACTGCGCGTCGTAGCCGGAATCATCGCCGACGTCCCTGCCGGCGCTGCCGTCGCCGTCCAGATTGGAGCGGAAGATTCCGGCCGCCGAGGCCGGCAGGAAGTCCTCGTAGACGATGGGCGCCGACGGGTCGCCGCCACGGTAGTAGGCCAGACCCTGCGCGGCCAGCTCCGCATCGGTGGCCGGGAAGTAGTCCCCCCACACGGCGGCCGGGTCGGCATGTGCCATCGCGGTGTCGTAGCGCTGACGCCCGCGCGGGGTGAGGGCGACACCGCGCGCCTCGACTTCACCGAAGCGCACCCGCAGGCTGCCCTCGGTGATACGGCCGTCGGCACCGCGAAACAGCCGCGGTTCGGCCAGCGCGCGAAAAGAGGTCTGCCGCAACAACACGGCGGGTCCGCCGGTACGCGGCGGACCCTGAATGGTGTCGATCATGGCGATCCCGCGCCCGCTCATCCGGCGGTACAGCTCGTCGATGTCCAGCACCCGCGGCGTCAGGTGATTGATGTGGGTGCTGCCGATCCCGGCGATGTCGGCGGCCACCGCCGACACCCGGGACAGCTCGTCGTACCAGGACTTGTCGATCGGTTCTCGCGACAGCGCGAATGCGGCCACCGCGCCCGCGACGAAAACCTGCGCTTCTGCGGCGTCGCAGCCGCCGTCGGCCGCGATCACCCGCGCCCGGGCCAGCAGCGCGGGATCGAACAACTGCCGCCGCGCCAGGAAGTTCTGCACACGGTTGCGCAGCCCGGCATCGAAGAACCGGCTGTCGCCGGTGGCCAGCATCGACGTGAACACCCGAAACGGGTTGCGCGCCAGTTCATCTGCGTCGATCGGGCGAAACGCGGTGGACACCACGGGAATCGGCGACCGCGCCGAGCGCAGGTCGTAACAGCCGACCGGTTCCATGCCGAACGCGGCGAACATGTCGGCGACGGCGGCGAGCTCGGCCGGGGTGCCCACCCGGATGGCGCCATGCCGTTCGGCGGTGACCCGCCGCAGCGAGCCCAACCGTTCGGCGTCGCCGTGGCGCGCCGCGTAGTCGGCGTTGACCTGCGTACTCACCGTCACGAGCGTGGTGTAGGCGGGCACTTCGGCGGCATACCTGGCCGACAGACCGGCGGCGAAGCGGGCCCGCAGTTGCCAGGTGGCCAGCCTCGTGACCGGAGTCATCGGGTGCCGCCGCTGCGATAGTCTCCGGCCATGGCTGACAGGCTCGACGACATCGACCGGATCCTGGTGCGCGAGCTGGTCGCCGACGGGCGGGCCACCCTCGCGGAGCTGGCCGCCAGTGCCGGTCTGTCGGTCTCGGCTGTCCAGTCGCGGGTGCGCCGGCTGGAGTCGCGCGGCGTGGTGACCGGGTATACGGCGCGGGTCAACCCGGAGGCCGTCGGGCACCTGCTGTCAGCGTTCGTGGCCATCACTCCTTTGGACCCTTCCCAACCCGATGATGCGCCCGCCCGGCTGGAACACATCGACGAAATCGAAGCGTGTCATTCCGTGGCCGGCGAGGAGAGTTACGTCCTGCTGGTGCGCGTCGAGTCCGCCCGGGCATTGGAGGACCTACTGCAGCGAATCCGGACCGCCGCCAACGTGCGCACTCGAAGCACCATCATCCTGAATACTTTTTACAGTGATCGGCAGTTCATACCATAATCTTTCCGATAGATGTCATCGTGCTCCGTAAAATCACGGCTAGCATGGTGATATGACCGCGGCCGTGAGATTGTCTGCGCACACCCGCCGGCCTGTCACGCCAGACCAGGTCCACGAGGTGCTGGGCCGCAGCATGCTGGTCGACGGCCTCGACTTGGTGCTCGATCTGTCCCGGTCGGCCGGCTGCTATCTGGTCGATGCCCGAACCGGCCGGCGCTACCTGGACATGTTCACCTTCGTCGCCTCGTCGGCGCTGGGCATGAACCATCCGGCGCTGGCCGGTGACGAAGAATTCCGCGCCGAACTCACCGAGGCCGCGTTGAACAAACCCAGCAACTCCGATGTGTATTCGGTGGCGATGGCGCGCTTCGTCGAGACCTTCGTCAGGGTGTTGGGCGACCCGGCGCTGCCGCATCTGTTCTTCGTCGAGGGCGGCGCTTTGGCGGTGGAGAACGCCCTCAAGGTCGCATTCGACTGGAAAAGCCGCCACAACCAGGCCCGCGGCATCGATCCGGCGCTGGGCACCCGGGTGCTGCACTTGAGCGGCGCATTTCACGGCCGCAGCGGCTACACCCTGTCGCTCACCAACACCAAACCCGTCACCGTGGCCCGCTTCCCGAAATTCGACTGGCCGCGCATCGACGCGCCCCATATCCGGCCGGGGTTAACCGAGTCGGCCATGGCTGCGCTGGAGGCCGAGGCGCTGCGGCAGGCCCGCGCGGCATTCGAGGTGCACCCCCACGACATCGCCTGTTTCATCGCCGAGCCGATCCAGGGAGAAGGCGGCGACCGCCACTTCCGGGCCGAGTTCTTCGCGGCGATGCGGCAGTTGTGTGACGAACACGACGCGCTGCTGATATTTGACGAGGTGCAGACCGGCTGTGGAATCACCGGAACCCCTTGGGCTTACCAGCAATTGGCCGTGGCGCCCGATGTCGTGGCCTTCGGCAAGAAGACGCAGGTCTGTGGGGTGATGGCAGGCCGCCGCGTCGACGAGGTCACCGACAACGTGTTCGCGGTCAAGTCGCGGCTCAACTCGACGTGGGGCGGAAGCCTGGTCGACATGGTGCGGGCCCGCCGCATCCTGGAGGTGATCGAAAACGACGGACTCTTCGAACATGCGGCCCGGCAGGGCCGACACCTGCGCGCCCGGCTCGACGAGCTTGCCCAGGAGTTCCCGGGCCTGGTACTGGATCCGCGCGGGCGGGGGCTGATGTGTGCCTTCAGCCTGCCGACCACCGCGGACCGTGACGACGTGATCCGCCAGTTGTGGCAACGCGCGGTGATCGTGCTGCCGGCCGGTGACGACGGGGTGCGTTTCCGTCCGGCCTTGACCGTCACGCGCGCCGAGATCGATGCCGCGATCGCCGGTGTACGTGCCGCATTGACGGCTGTGACGTAGTCGGACCTGGTCGGACCTGGTCGCACCGTTTGCCTGGGCTGAGCGCGGGGTATGGAAACGTTGTACTCCGCGAACGCGGGATTGGGGTTTTCAGGATGCAGAAGACACGCGAACGGTCACCCGGTGACCGACTAGGACAAGACGACGCCGAGGTTCGCGCCGCCATCCGGTTCGCAGTCCTGGCCGCCGGCGCTGGTGCGGGGTTTGTCATCATGGCGGCCTTGTGGGTCAGCACGTGCGGCGGCGCGGCCGTGGACACGGTGGCCTGTGGCCCGCCGGAGCGGACCCTGCTGGCCTTCGGCGGCCCGCTGATTCTGTTGGCCGGTGGCATCTGGGCCTTCATCCGCACCTATCAGGTGTGGCGAGCCCGCGGTACCTGGTGGGGATGGCACGGTGCCGGATGGTTCTTGTTGACGCTGATGGTGGTGGCCGTGTCCATGGGCGTGCCTCCCATCGCCGGCCCGGCACTGGCGGTTAGTTGGCTCTGACCCCGCCATCGTGTCCCGCGAGTCCGGCCGCTGACGAGTGAGAACGAGGAGGAGCCATGGGGGACACCTACCGCGACCCCGTCGACCACCTGCATACGACGCGGCCGCTGGCCGGCGAGTCACTGATCGACGTGCTGCACTGGCCCGGGTACCTGCTGGTGGTGGCCGGGGTTATCGGCGGTGTCGGGTCTCTTGCCGCCTTCGGCACCGGGCATCACTCCCAGGGCATGGTCGCCGGTGTCGCGGCGCTCGTGGTCACGGTGGCCGGGCTGGTGTGGCTGGCCGTGGAGCACCGGCGGGTGCGCCGAATCGCCGAGCGGTGGTATGCCGAACACCCGGAGGTACCGCGCCAACGGCTGGCCAGCTAGCGGCTTCCAGTGCCGGTTGGCGCCGCGCCACAAAACCGGGCGACGGTTTTGTTTTACCGGTGGCGTCGACGGGGTATCAGGTGTGAACCATGACGAGTACTGGCTTTGCCGCGTCGGCGCTGTCACCCCATCATCGGGGACAGAATCACGAAGGCACCGACATAGATTGCTGCTGCGACCGCGATGAAAACCACCAAGGTGATCACGGCGATCACGGCGACGCGCCGGAGCCGGCGCGTCCGGATTGTGTCGGTCCCGTCCGCCTCGTCCATGGCTGGTTGAATACCCGGTGGCGGCCATGACCAACCGGTTAGAACGCGCGGCCCAAAACGGGCCTCCGGGAGGCGATCGGAAAGGGACCGAAATCGACAGTCAACTCGGGACCCAAATCAGTAGTAGTAGTGTCGGTCAAAAATTGCCGGGAGGCCACATGAGCGATGCCGATGCGCGTCCCAACAGGCACCAACGCGGCGAGCGCGCCGTCGAGCTGAAGGTTGCTGCGCGCTTGGAGAATTTGGCGATCCTGCGCACCCTGGTCGGCGCCATCGGCACCTTCGAGGACTTGGATTTCGACGCGGTCGCCGACCTGAGACTGGCGGTCGACGAAGTGTGTACCCGGCTGATCCGTTCCGCCACACCGAACGCGACCTTGACGCTGGTGGTCGACCCGCGCGACGACGAACTCGTGGTGGAGGCGTCCGCGATGTGCGACACCCACGACGTAGTGGCGCCGGGCAGCTTCAGCTGGCATGTCCTGACGTCGCTGGCCGACGACGTCCAGACTTTCCACGACGGCCGCATGCCTGACGCCGCCGGCAGTGTGTTCGGCATTGTGTTGACGGCCCGACGGGCGGCCTCTGGCAGGTGACGCCGCGTGCTGCCGGCGGTTCTGCTTCACGGCCGAACGAATACGCCGATGTCCCGGAGATGTTTCGTGAGTTGGCCGGTTTTGACCCCGACTCACCGGATTTCCAGCGCCACCGCGACAAGATCGTGGAGCGCTGCCTGCCGCTGGCCGATCACATCGCCCGGCGGTTCGAGGGACGCGGCGAACCCCGCGACGACCTGATTCAGGTCGCCCGGGTCGGACTGGTCAACGCGGTAGTCCGCTTCGATGTCGAGACCGGGTCGGACTTCGTCTCGTTCGCCGTGCCCACCATCATGGGGGAAGTCAGGCGGCACTTCCGGGACAACAGCTGGTCAGTCAAGGTTCCTCGCCGGCTGAAGGAACTGCACCTGCGGTTGGGCACCGCCACCGCCGAGTTGTCGCAGCGGCTCGGCAGGGCGCCCACCGCCACCGAACTCGCCGCCGAACTCGGGATGGACCGCGGCGAGGTGGTCGAGGGGCTGGTGGCGGGCAGCTCTTACAACACGCTGTCCATCGACAGCGGTGGTGGTAACGAAGACGACGACGCCCGCGCCATCGCGGACACCCTCGGCGACATGGATGCCGGCCTGGACCGAATCGAAGATCGCGAGTCGCTGCGCCCGCTGCTCGAGGCGCTGCCCGAGCGCGAGCGAACGGTGTTGATCCTCAGGTTTTTCGAATCGATGACGCAGACCCAGATCGCCGAGCGGGTCGGCATCTCCCAGATGCACGTGTCCCGGCTGCTGGCCAAGTCGCTAGCGCGGCTCCGCGACCAGCTCGAGTAGGCGCAGGTCGCCGTCGGGGGCGCCGTTCACCCGGTTCACCGGCTCCATCACCGGCAGCGCGCCGTCGGGATCGCAAATCTCCAGTAACCGCGACACGGCCCGGCTCGGCACCATCGCCCACTGGGTGTCGGCCGCCGAGCAGACCACGTTGATTCGGTGAAGAGCGGAAAACCCGGCAGTCCCAATAAATTCCAGACGCCGTAGGTCCAGGGTCAGCCACCGGCAGTACTTCACGCATTGCTGGACGTATCCGGCGAGATGGTCGGCGTTGGCGGCGTCGAGCTCACCTTCTACGGTGACCACGCCGGACGACGAACCATAGCTGGCGGTGAAGTCAGCGGTTCCGCATTTCTGCCAGGATTGGATCACAGACAATCGTGGACTCCATCCATCGAACATTCTTTGGTGTCGACCACGTCGAGTGTGCGCTGCGCCGCTTAAGCAGGGAATTTGCCTCCCTCGCGACCCTGACGCACTGACAGGACGTAGCTCCGGGCGGCTGTGAACTCAACCTGTTTTGAGGCTACCCGGCGGGTGCCGGGGCGACAACGTTCTCCGATCCGACTCAGAGAATCGCTGGTCAGGCGGGGTTGGCGCGGTGAGCGGCTACCTGATCTCGGCGAGCACCGTGCCCTGGGTGATTGCGGCCCCGGCTTCGACCGCCAATCCGGTGATGACGCCGTCCTTGTGCGCGGTGACCGGGTTCTCCATCTTCATCGCCTCCAGGACAACCACCAGATCGCCCGTCACCACTTCCTGACCTTCTTCGACCGCGACCTTCACCACGGTCCCCTGCATGGGCGCGGTCACAGCGTCGCCGGAGGCAGCCGCACCGCTGTGGGCGCCACGCTTGCGCGGCTTGGGCTTGCGCCGGATAACACCGACCGGGTCGCACCCGCCACCGCCGGACAGTGCGAGATCGGCAGGCAGTGACACCTCGACCCGGCGGCCGTCGACCTCGACGACCACCTTCTGCCGCGGCCGGGCGTCCTCTTCGTCGCTCGGCTCGCCGCCGGTGAAGGGTTCGACGGTGTTGTTCCACTCGGTCTCGATCCAGCGGGTGTGCACCGAGAATCCGTGCTCGTCGCCGATGAACGCCGGGTCGGACACCACCGCCCGGTGGAAGGGGATGACCGTCGCCAGACCCTCGACTTCGAATTCGGCCAGCGCCCGGCGGGCACGCGCCAGCGCCTCGGCGCGGTCGGCGCCGTGGACGATCAGCTTGGCCAGCATCGAGTCGAACTGGCCGCCGATCACCGAGCCGGTTTCCACGCCGGAGTCCAGCCGCACGCCCGGGCCGCTGGGCGGGTGGAACTTGGTCACCGGGCCGGGTGCGGGCAAAAAGCCGCGCCCGGCGTCCTCGCCGTTAATCCGGAACTCGATGGCGTGCCCGCGCGGGGTGGGGTCCTCGGTGATGTCGAGCTTGTCGCCGTTGGCGATCTTGAACTGCTGTAGCACCAAGTCGATGCCGGCGGTTTCCTCGGTGACCGGATGCTCGACCTGAAGGCGGGTGTTGACTTCCAGGAAGGAGATCAGGCCGTCCTGGCCGACCAGGTATTCGACGGTTCCGGCGCCGTAGTAGTGGGCCTCTTTGCAGATCCGCTTGGCCGATTCGTGGATCTCCTTGCGCTGCGCGTCGGTCAGGAACGGCGCCGGTGCCTCCTCGACCAGCTTCTGGTAGCGGCGCTGCAGTGAGCAGTCGCGGGTCCCGGCGACCACCACGTTGCCGTGCTGGTCGGCGATCACCTGGGCCTCGACGTGGCGCGGCTTGTCCAGGTAACGCTCGACGAAGCACTCGCCGCGGCCGAACGCGGCCGTGGCTTCCCGCACGGCCGACTCGTACAGTTCGGGGATTTCGTCGATGGTGCGGGCCACCTTCATGCCCTTGCCGCCGCCGCCGTGAGCGGCCTTGATCGCGATCGGCAGTCCGTATTCGTTGGCGAAGGCGATCACCTCGTTGGCGTCTTTGACCGGGTCCGGGGTGCCGGGCACCAGCGGCGCCTGGGCGCGGGCGGCGATGTGACGGGCGGTGACCTTGTCGCCGAGGTCGCGGATGGACTGCGGGCTGGGCCCGATCCAGATCAGGCCGGCGTCGATCACGGCCTGGGCGAAGTGGGCGTTTTCCGACAGGAAGCCGTAGCCGGGATGGATGGCATTGGCACCGGACTTTGCCGCCGCATCGAGCAGCTTTTCGAAGTCCAGGTAGGACTCGGCCGAGGTTTGACCGCCCAAGGCGAACGCCTCGTCGGCCAGCCGTACGTGCGGGGCGTCTGCGTCGGGTTCGGCGTAGACGGCCACGCTGGCCAGGCCGGCATCCCGGGCCGCCCGAATCACCCGGACTGCGATCTCGCCGCGGTTGGCGACCAGAACTTTAGTGATCCTGGAGCTGGCGTGACTGGCCACTGCGCCTCCTGTAGGGCTGAACGTCTTTAAGAGATTTTCTTACAAGTCTTGTTCGGGGAAGTTTATGCGCCGCGCCGTGGAGCCGGTCACGCGGTTCCCCGATTCAAACCGTTTCGCGCAGTCGGCGCTTGATCCGGGCGAGCATCGCCGCCATGCCGCGCAGTCGAAGTGGGCTGATCAGAGCGGCCAAACCCAGTTCGGCGTAGAAATCCTCGGGCACCGCCAGGATGTCGGCCGCCGGTTGCCCGTCCAGCCCGGCAGCCAGGATGGAGGCGAATCCGCGGGTGGTCGGCGCTTCGGCCGGCGCGCTGAAGTGTAGCCGCACCCGCTGCGGATTGCTCGCGTCGACATGCAGGAACAGCGGGGACTGGCATTCGGGCACGGGCTCCATGGCCTGTTCCTCGAGGTCGACGGGCAGTGCCGGGAGTTCGTCGGCGAATTCCAACAGCAGCTTCAGCTTGTCCTGGCCCTGGACTTCGGCGAAGTCGGACACCACCTCGGCCAACGGCGCGGGCAGACTCATCGCTGCGGCACGGCTCCCGGCTCTTCGCCCGCGACGATCGGCACGCGCACGGTGTTGCCCCATTCGGTCCACGACCCGTCGTAGTTGCGGACGCCGGGCTTGCCGAGCAAATGCGTGAGCACGAACCAGGTATGACTGGACCGCTCGCCGATGCGGCAATAGACGACGGTCTTGTCGTCCGGGCTCAAGAACCCGTAGAGCTCTTCCAGCTCCTCGCGGCTGCGGAACCGTCCACTCTCGTCGACCGCCTTACTCCACGGAATCGACCGGGCGGTGGGAATGTGGCCGCCGCGGAGCACGCCTTCCTCGGGGTACTCGGGCATGTGGGTGCGTTTGCCGGTGTACTCGTCGGGCGAACGCACGTCGATCAGCGGCTGATTGCCCAGGATGTCCAGCACGTCGTCCTTGAATGCGCGGATGGGGCCGTCGTTGCGCTGCACCACGGGGTAGCCGGTCGACGTCTTGTCCGGCACCTCCAGGGTGGTGTCGCGGCGCTCGGCGAGCCAAAGGTCACGTCCACCGTTGAGCAGGCGCACATCGGGGTGGCCGAACAGGGTGAAAACCCACAGCGCGTAGGCCGCCCACCAATTGCTTTTGTCGCCGTAGATCACCACGGTGTCGTCGCGGGCAATGCCCTTGCGGTCCATCAAAGCGGCGAACTGCTGGCCGTCGATGTAGTCGCGCACCGTCGGGTCGTTGAGGTCGGTGTGCCAATCGACCTTGACCGCACCCGGAATATGGCCGACGTCGTAAAGCAGGACATCCTCGTCGGATTCGACGATCGCCAGGCCGGGCGCGCCCAGGTGGGCGGACAGCCAATCGGCGGTCACGAGCCGTTCGGGATGGGCATAGGCCGACAATGTAGGACTCGGATCTGTGGGCAGGGGCACATCATTCAGCCTACCGCTGGCCCGGCAACCGCCCGTAGCTCAGTGCTTGTGAACCACTCGTTCGGTCTGGCCCGGATTCCAGACGGTGATATCCAGATGTCCGTCGCGCACCTCTACCGCCGATGCTCCGGTGATATCGGCTGCGAAGAGGTCGAATTGCTGCCCGCGCACATCCAATCCGGTCTGGTCGAACAGGGTTTCGGCGAACCGGCGAAGCAATGTGGTGTCGGTGGCGACGTGGGCCAGACCCCACAGCTTCGCGTCGCCGTCGGTCACTTGGGTATCTACGGTCGCGGTGTGCAGGCAGAACCGCGGGTCGCGCGCGAGATCGCGGAACTTGGTGGTGCCGGGCATCCCGGGCAACAGCAACCGGTTCTCGAAAATGTGCGGCTCCATCGGGCTGATCCGCGGGAAGCCGTCCGAGCGCAGCGTGGCCAGTAGACAAAGGTTGCCGGCGGCGCGATGACGTCGGGTGAAAATGGTCGCGATGTGCGGCGCGTCGGCGCTGAATTCGGCCCAGGTGGTCATGCCACAACACTATGGGCGCCCATGGGCGCCCCTGGGCGCCCGCGGGTGGACGCACAGGGCGCACGTCAGTCGCCGGCGTCGTGCGCCCACAGTGCGGCAACCGACAGCCCCAGCCGGTGGAGGAGTGATCGCAGCAGGGGCAGGCTCAACCCGATCACGTTGGACGGATCGCCGTCGATTCTGTCGACGAACCAGCCGCCTAAGCCATCGAGGGTGAACCCGCCTGCGACCCGCAATGATTCACCGCTGGCCAAGTACGATTCGAGATCGTCCGGCGATGGACTGCCGAAATGCACTGTGGTAACAGCTGTTTCGCCGATATTGTGAGTAATTTGGTTGTTCTGCAGGCGGATAACGCAGTGGCCCGTATAGAGCTGTCCGGCGCGTCCCGCCATCGACTGCCACTGTTGCCGCGCGCTGGCGATGGATTGGGGCTTGCCGCATAACTTGCCATCCAGCTGCAGCATCGAATCACAACCCACGACAACGCAATCGCTTGAGAGCGAGCCATTCACGGCCGCCGCTACCTGCTCGGCTTTGGCCCGGGCGAGCGTGTCCACCACCTCGCCGGGCGACGCCTCGGGCCGCAAACCGCAGATGAGCGCGTCCTCGTCGACACCCGAGGGCACGACCAATGGGTCGACGCCGGCCTGGCGAAGCACCTGGAGCCGGCCCGGGGATGCGGACCCGAGCACCAACCGGGTCATCGGCGCATGTGCAGCATTTCCTGCAGCGTGATGCGTTGCCAGCTGAACACGGGGAACCGCAGCTTGTCGACCGGCAGGCCCCATCGAGTGGGCTCAGTTTCCGGCGCCGGCGGCGCACCGCTGACGCTGCCCAGCACCGCGATCAGTGCCGCCAACTCCTGATCGGTGGGGTGGCCTTGGACGATCTCGATGTGCCGTTCGTGCGGCTGAGGTGCGGGGTCGGTGGTGTTGGTTTCGTCCGTCTCGTTGCGCTCACTCATTGCGCTCGCTCCGCTCACTCGACTCTCGTCCCCGTCGCTCGCTGCGCTCACTCGACTCACAGGGGAATGTTCCCGTGCTTCTTCGGCGGCTGCTGCGCGATCTTGCGTTCCAGCAGCCGCAGCGCCGTGCCGACATAGCCGCGGGTGTACGACGGCGGGATCACCGCGTCGACATACCCGCGCTCAGCGGCGATATACGGGTTGACCAGCGTGTCCTCGTATTCCTGCTGCAGTTGTAGCCGCAGCGCGTCAACGTCCTCGCCGTCCTTCGCCGCTTGCGCGAGCTGCTGGCGGTACACGAAGCCGACGGCGCCGGAAGCGCCCATCACCGCGATCTGCGCGGTCGGCCAGGCCAGGTTGACGTCGCAGCCCATGTCTTTGGAGCCCATCACGCAGTACGCGCCGCCGTAGGCCTTGCGGGTGATGACGGTGATCTTCGGGACGGTGGCCTCGCCGTAGGCGTAGAGCAGCTTGGCGCCGCGGCGGATGATGCCGTTGTATTCCTGGTCGGTGCCGGGCAAGAAGCCCGGAACATCGACGAACATCACGATGGGAATGTTGAAGCAATCGCAGGTCCGCACGAAGCGGGCCGCCTTCTCCGAGGCGTTGATGTCCAGGCAGCCGGCGAACTGGGTGGGCTGGTTGGCGACGATGCCCACCGGCCGGCCCTCGATTCGCCCAAACCCGACGATGATGTTCTGCGCGTAGCCGGCCTGGATCTCCAGGAACTCGTCCTCGTCGAGGATGCGAGTGACGACCTCGTGCATGTCGTAGGGCTGGTTGGGGGAGTCGGGGATCAGCGTGTCCAGCTCGAGGTCCTCGTCGGTGAGATTGTCTTCTACGGGCCCCTCGGGGACGGCCGCGGGATAGCGCGGCGGATCAGTGAAGTTGTTGGGCGGCAGATAGCTCAGCAGCTCGCGAACGTATTCGAACGCGTCCTGCTCGCCGGACGCGACATAGTGCGCAGTCCCGGATTTGGCCATATGGGTGTGGCCACCGCCGAGTTCCTCCATGGTGACGTCCTCGCCGGTGACGGTCTTGATGACATCGGGTCCGGTGATGAACATCTGGCTGGTCTGGTCCACCATGATCACGAAGTCGGTCAGCGCGGGGGAGTAGACGTGCCCGCCGGCGGCGGCGCCCATGATCAGCGAGATCTGCGGGATGACGCCCGAGGCCAGGATGTTGTTGCGGAAAATCCGGCTGTAGAGGCCCAGCGAGACGACGCCCTCCTGAATGCGCGCGCCGGCGCCGTCGTTGATGCCGATCAGCGGACGGCCGGTCTTGACCGCCAATTCCTGCACCTTGACGATCTTCTCGCCGTAGACCTCGCCCAAGCTGCCGCCGAACACGGTGGCGTCCTGGCTGAAGATGCACACGTCGCGGCCGTCGATGGTGCCGTAGCCGGTCACCACCCCGTCGCCCAGGGGACGGTTGTTCTCCAGTCCGAAGTTGGTGCTGCGGTGCCGTGCCAGCGCGTCCAGCTCGACGAACGAATCCTCGTCCAGCAGTGCGTAAATGCGCTCCCGGGCGGTCAGCTTGCCCTTGGCATGCACCTTCTCGATAGCCGTTTCACCGACAGGATGCAGGGACTCTGCGCGACGCTTGTGCAGCTCCGCGAGCTTGCCCGCGGTGGTGTGGATGTCGATGGTGTGCTCGGCGGCGGGCTCGGCAGTATGGTCGGTAACGCTCGTCATGGGAGTCGATGGTATCGGCAACCATTTCCTGCGCCGTCAGGAAGCCTGACGACGCGTCTGGGCCGCGCTACGTCGAAAAGTGCCCACAGTGGCTCTGACAGGGCTCTTACGGGGCTTCGCCACGTTCACCGGTTGTGTTGGGGCCGGCCCCCCGCTACGTCCCCTTGGTTCCGGGTCTGCCGAACACCATCCCGCCCTTGCCGGCGCTGCCGCCGGCACCGCCGGCCAGCCCGGCGGTGGTGCTGTTGCCGCCGTTGCACCCAGGTCAGAGGACAATATCGGGATGGCTGCCGGGCGTTCGGGGTTTTGACGGCTTTCCGCTGGTTGGAAGGGACCAGTCGGCGTTCAACGTCTAGAGCGCAGCCCGGCAGATCATCCAGCGGTTCACCCGGCGGCCCATAGTCGTAGAGCCGTGGCGGGAACAGCCCGGACCGGCGTCGTCGAGATCTTTCGGGGCGTGTCTAGGCTGAGCCGTGATGAATCGGGATCAGCTCAGGCTGGCACTCGACGCCGCGGCCCTGCGTGCCGAGGCGATCGGATCGGGATGGCGCCGACTCGACGTCGTGGAACAGACCGGCTCCACCAACGCCGATCTACTGGAGCGCGCGGCCTCCGGTGCAGATATCGACGGCGCGGTCCTGATCGCCGAGCTCCAAACCGCCGGACGCGGACGCCATGGTCGGGGCTGGACGGCCGCGCCCCGCGCGCAGATCACCATGTCGGTCGGCGTGCGTATCGACGGCGTCGCCACCGCCGCGTGGGGCTGGCTGTCGCTGGCCACCGGGCTGGCGGTGATCGACGCGGTCACCCCCCTGATCGCGGCCGCCGGGATCGAGGGACGCCTGAAGTGGCCCAACGACGTGCTGGCCGGGTCTGCCGCAGCCAGGGGCAAGCTGGCGGGCATCCTGGCCGAGGTGGCGCAACCGTTCGCGGTGATCGGCGTCGGACTCAACGTCACGCAAGACCCCGAGGAGGTCGACGGTCCCGGGGCGACGTCGTTGTTCGACCTCGGCGTGCCGGCTCCAGACCGGAACCAGCTGATCCCCGGGCTGTTACGAGCCCTCGCGACACGGATCGCCCAGTGGCAGGACGCAGACGCGCGACTGGCGGCCGACTACCGGGCCCGCAGCCTGACCATCGGATCGCGGGTGCGGGTGCAGTTGCCCGGGGGCAACGAGGTCGTCGGGGTCGCGGGCGACATCGACGACCAGGGCCGGCTCTGTGTCGACACCGGGGGTGAGCCGGTGCTGGTGTCAGCCGGTGACGTGGTGCATCTGCGTTAGTTAAGGTCGCCACCATGAGGTATCCGGACAACGCCATGGCCGCCGGCGAGCAGGTGGTCCTGCATCGCCACCCGCACTGGAAACGGCTGATCTGGCCGGTGGTGGTGCTGATCCTGGTCACCGGGCTGGGTGCGCTGGGGTCGGGGTTCGTCAACTCGACACAGTGGCCGCAGCTCACCAAGACCATCCTGCACGGCGTCATCTGGGGCGTCTGGCTGGTGATCGTCGGCTGGGGCACGCTGTGGCCGTTCCTGAGCTGGCTGACCACGCATTTCGTGGTCACCAACCGGCGGGTGATGTTTCGGCATGGCGTGCTGACCCGAACCGGCATCGACATCCCGCTGGCACGGATCAACAGCGTGGAGTTTCGTGACCGGATTACCGAACGGGTGTTTCGCAGCGGGACGCTGATCATCGAGTCGGCGTCACACGATCCGCTGGAATTCCCCGATATTCCGCGCCTGCGGGAAGTGCACGCGCTGCTGTATCACGAAGTTTTCGACACCCTGGGTTCGGAGGAAGCGCCCAGCTGAGCCAACCGGCCGGTCCGGTTCCTCTTACTGCGCCAGGCTCGCAGCAGGGTGACGTTGCCGCCCTCGAGGGTGTCCTCCAAGACCTCGGCGATTCCGCCGGCGGTGAGCGCCGATTCCAGCGCTTTGTCGGGGTTGCGGGCGAACTCGTCGGGGAACACCCAGCGCCGGAACGCCCAGAACCGGAACGCCATCTGCAGCAGATTGCCGATGATGTAGGCGGAGACGAAGTCGGCGATGTTTTCCACCGTCAACGACACCGTTGGCACCCGCAGCTGCAGGACGTAGCTGGAGACCCACAGCGGAGCCATGCTCAGTAGCACCCCGACGCCGCTGAACGCGAAGAACAGCAGTGCCTCATGGTGGCGCTCGCGGCCGCCGCGGTCGCGGAAGCTCCATTCCCGGTTCAGCACGTAGGACGCGATGACGGCGACGATCCCGGCGATCACCTTGGCAGTTACCGGCTTGGGCTCGAGGATCGTCAGCTTCAGCGTGTAGAAAATTGCCGAGTCGATGATGAAGGTGGTGCCGCCGACGATGGCGAATTTGATCAGCTCATGGTGGCGCTGCGCATAGGGCTGAACCACCCCGGGAAGGCGCGCAATCGTGGCATCGGCAAAGGACACAACACGTCAGTGTACGGATCGAC
This sequence comes from Mycobacterium persicum, assembly GCF_002086675.1. Taxonomy (GTDB): domain Bacteria; phylum Actinomycetota; class Actinomycetes; order Mycobacteriales; family Mycobacteriaceae; genus Mycobacterium; species Mycobacterium persicum. Next base: position 66,916 of record NZ_MVIF01000011.1, on the reverse strand, counting down.
GCGAAATCGACGCAAAATGCTACATAACGATCTGGTACTGCGGCCGTCAAACACGCCGGTCGCGGGCCATGACACCATGATGGCCGTGCCGAGTTCCCGCACCCCGCATGTCGCCCCGCTGGTCGCCATGGTCGGCGGTGGTCAGCTGGCCCGGATGACCCACCAGGCCGCCATCGCGCTTGGTCAGAACCTGCGCGTCCTGGCCACCGCGGCCGACGAGTCGGCGGCGCAGGTGACGCCCAATGTGGTGATCGGGTCGCACACCGACATCGACGACCTGCGCCGCGTCGCGGCCGGGGCTCACGTGCTCACTTTCGACCACGAGCATGTCCCGACCGAGCTGCTGGAAAAGCTGGTCGCCGAAGGCGTCAACGTGGCGCCGCCGCCGCGGGCCCTGGTGCACGCCCAGGACAAGCTCGTGATGCGGCAGAAGTTGGCGGCCCTGGGCGCCCCGGTGCCGCGCTACACCGGCATCGAGAGGCTCGACGACCTGCACGGCCTGGACGCGTTCGCCGGGCAGGTGGACGCACCGCTGGTGGTCAAGGCGGTTCGCGGCGGCTACGACGGACGGGGGGTGCGGATGGCGCGTGACCTCGCCGATGCCCGCGACATCGCGCGCGACTACCTGACCAATGGTGTGGCGGTGCTGGTCGAGGAGCGGGTGGCGCTGCGCCGGGAGCTGTCGGCGCTGGCGGCGCGGTCGCCGTTCGGCCAGGGCGCGGCCTGGCCGGTGGTTCAGACGGTGCAACGCGACGGCATCTGCGTGCAGGTGATCGCGCCCGCGCCGGCGCTGACCGGCGACTCGGCCGCGGCCGCGCAACAGCTGGCGTTGCGGCTGGCCGCCGAACTGGGTGTGGTGGGGGTGCTCGCCGTCGAGCTCTTCGAGACGATCGACGGCACACTGCTGGTCAACGAACTCGCGATGCGGCCCCACAACTCCGGGCACTGGACCATGGATGGGTCTCGGACCAGTCAGTTCGAGCAGCATCTGCGCGCGGTACTCGACTATCCGCTCGGCGACACCGACGCAATCGTTCCGGTGACGGTAATGGCCAACGTGCTCGGCGCCGCCGCCCCGCCGGCAATGTCTCTCGACGAACGGCTGCACCACCTGTTCGCGCGGATGCCCGACGCCAAGGTTCACCTGTACGGCAAGGCGGAGCGGCCCGGCCGCAAGGTGGGACACCTCAACTTCCTCGGCGCCGACGGTACTGACCTGCAACAGCTGCGAGAACGCGCCGAGCTTGCCGCGCATTGGTTGTCACATGCACAGTGGACCGACGGCTGGGATCCCCATACCGCCGGCGACGAGGCACCGGGGGCACGCCCCCCGCAGCGGGAGGTACCCCCTCTCGCTCGGGGGGGAGAAAGCGATGTGGAGGAGCGACGGATGGGATCCGCATGACCGAACAGCCCCGGGTCGCGGTCATCATGGGCAGCGACAGCGACTGGTCGGTGATGGCCGACGCCGCCGCGGCGCTGGCCGAATTCGACGTCCCGACCGAGGTGCGGGTGGTGTCGGCGCATCGCACCCCGGCCGTGATGTTCGACTACGCACGCGGCGCCGCCGAGCGCGGCATCGAGATCATCATCGCCGGCGCCGGCGGCGCCGCCCACCTTCCCGGTATGGTCGCCTCCGCCACGCCGCTACCGGTGATCGGGGTGCCGGTGCCGCTGGCCCGGCTCGACGGCCTGGACTCGCTGCTGTCGATCGTGCAGATGCCGGCCGGGGTGCCGGTGGCTACGGTTTCCATCGGCGGGGCGCGCAACGCCGGCCTGCTGGCGGTGCGGATGCTGGGGTCGTCTGATCCACAGTTGCGGGCGCGAGTCGTGGCATTCCAGGACCGGCTGGCCGAGACCGTCCGGGCCAAGGATGCGGAACTGCAGAAGCGTGCGGGTAAGTTAACCCGCGACTAGAAGGAGGCCGTGATGGCTGGTTGGGCGGGAAATCCGTCGTTCGATGTGTTCCAGCTGCCCGAAGAGCACCAGGAGTTGCGGGCGGCGATTCGCGCGCTGGCGGAAAAGGAAATCGCTCCTCACGCCGCCGACGTGGACGAGAATTCCCGGTTCCCGCAGGAGGCGCTCGATGCGCTCAACGCCTCGGGCTTCAACGCGGTGCACGTGCCCGAGGAGTACGGCGGCCAGGGCGCCGACTCGGTGGCGGCCTGCATCGTCATCGAGGAGGTCGCCCGCGTCGACGCGTCCGCCTCGTTGATTCCCGCGGTCAACAAACTGGGCACCATGGGCCTGATCCTGCGCGGCTCCGAAGACCTGAAGAAGCAGGTGTTGCCGCAGCTCGCCGACGGCACGGCGATGGCCTCCTACGCCTTGAGTGAGCGCGAGGCCGGCAGCGACGCGGCGTCGATGCGCACCCGCGCCAAGGCCGACGGCGACGACTGGATTCTCAACGGCGCCAAGTGCTGGATCACCAACGGCGGCAAATCGTCGTGGTACACGGTGATGGCGGTGACCGACCCGGGCAAGGGCGCCAACGGGATCTCGGCGTTCATGGTGCACAAGGACGACGAGGGCTTCACCGTCGGTCCCAAGGAACGCAAGCTCGGAATCAAGGGTTCGCCCACCACGGAGCTGTACTTCGAGAACTGCCGCATCCCGGGTGATCGGATCATCGGCGAGCCGGGCACCGGTTTCAAGACGGCACTGGCCACCCTGGACCACACCCGTCCCACCATCGGCGCCCAGGCCGTGGGAATCGCCCAGGGTGCCCTGGATGCCGCCATCGCCTACACCAAGGACCGCAAGCAGTTTGGCGAGTCGATCAGCACCTTCCAGGCCGTGCAGTTCATGATCGCCGACATGGCGATGAAGGTGGAGGCGGCCCGGTTGATGGTCTACACCGCCGCCGCGCGCGCCGAGCGCGGGGAGCCCAACCTGGGCTTCATCTCCGCGGCGTCGAAATGTTTTGCCTCCGACGTCGCGATGGAGGTCACCACCGACGCGGTCCAGTTGTTCGGCGGCGCCGGCTACACCGTCGACTTCCCGGTCGAGCGAATGATGCGCGACGCCAAGATCACTCAGATCTACGAGGGCACCAACCAGATCCAGCGCGTGGTGATGTCGCGGGCGTTGCTGCGCTGAGCAGGGTCGAGTCGGTTCACCGCACCGGATCCGCGGGCCGGTACCGCTGGCTGCGGTCGGCAAGCTCGTTGGAGCCGCCGCCGATTCTGGTCAGCCGGTCGACGTTCTGGGAGGCGCTAGCTCCAGTGCGGGGCCACCTCGTGATGCATCGCTGCCCCGCCAGCACACCGGGTATAAGCTAAATCGCCGACGCGGACGTGCGCACTTCGGGTAAATTCTGCCAATTTCACATCGCTTCTGGATGAGACACGCCCCGGTCCGCCGGCCTGAAAATCGCCCTTCTCGACTTGATAACTTCCATTGAAGATTCGAGTGCCTGAATCTATTGACACCGCCTTGCTGGACCCGTCGCGCCATGTTGCAATCAATCAACCAATTCGGTGCCGATGAGTTCGGATGCGGCGCCTGAAGCCCTGAAAGCATCGGAAGAGGTGTGGTCTTGACGCTGCGGATGGTTTCTGGGGATTCGGCGGGCGCGGCCCCGTCGGTGCCGAGTACTCGGTTGGCGGCTGCGCACGGTGTCGCTGCGCCGGTGATCGCCGGGGCCGGTCATGCCGCCGGCGATATTGCCGCCACCGTCTCCAATGCTCCCGCGGCTGATCTGGCATGAGTTCGCCGATCTGGATGGCATGCCCGCCCGAGGTGCATTCGGCATTGCTCAGCGCTGGTCCGGGGCCGGCTGCGGTGCTGGCGGCCGGTGAGCAGTGGTCGTCGCTGAGTGCCGAGTACGCGGCGGTGGCCGAGGAACTGACCGTGGTGCTGGCCGGAGTGACCGGCGCGGCTTGGCAGGGTCCCAGCGCGGAGCTATGCGCGGCGGCCTATATTCCGTATCTGGCGTGGTTGCTGCAGGCCAGTGCCGACAGCGCGGGTAATGCGGCGGTTCATGACGCCGCGGCCAGCGCCTATGTCGGTGCGCTGGCGGCAATGCCTACCTTGGCTGAGTTAATCGCCAACCACGCCACCCATGCGGTGCTGGCGGCCACGAATTTCTTTGGTATCAACACGATCCCGATTGCGCTCAATGAAGCCGATTATGTGCGGATGTGGATCCAGGCCGCCACCACCATGGGCGTCTACGAGACTGCCTGCGTAACCGCACTGGCCGCCGCACCTCACGCCGTTCCGGCTCCGGCCATTCTCAAACCCGGTACCGGTGCGGCCGCCGACACCGCGGCCACGATCGCCCAAACTCTCAGCCCATTTCCCTGGCAAGAAATCATGGCGTTCCTGGATTATGTGGGCAAGCTGTTGTGGGAAGTCCTTCCGACATTCCTCTCGGAGCTCATTCCCGTCGGCTTGGCTTTTCTCTGGATAGCCTTGGCCGTCCTGAGTTTCAATGTGATTGGACTAATTTTCCAGTTGATAGCAGACATCCCACTTTTCTTGGAGTTTGCCATTAACGGCTTCTCGATATTAGGGCTGCTGACGTACGGTGTCGTTGGTGTCATAGGAATTATTGTTGAATGGGTCTTCGGGAATTTGTTTGGTGTCGTTCCATTGTTGGCGGAGTTCGCCGCTGATCTTGCTCCGGCAGTGGCCGGTGCTGCTGGCGCACCGTTGCTCGGATCCGTGGGTGCGGCCGTTCCGGTCGCTCAGCTGGCTTCGGTGGCTCCGGTAGCGGCGATGGCGGTGGATGTGGTGGAGCCGGTAACAGGTGCGGCGGTGGTGTCGCAGGCCCAGCTGGTGTCGGCGGTGGCGGCCGCCGATCAGGGGGCCGGCGCAATCGGGTTTGCCGGGACGTTGGCCAATAGGACTGCGATGCCAGCCGCTGGTTTGGTCGGTGTTGGTGATGAGTTTGGCGGCGCGCGGCTGCCGATGCTGCCGGCCGGTTGGATGCCGGCGTTGGTCGGCGTCGCGGGGTGAGGTCTTCGGCCGACAGCAGTTCGAAGGCATGAGTTGAACGCAACGGTGTGGCTGTCACGGGGGAGCCGAATCGATCGACCAGCGGCCACAACCGACGCGGCGCTGCGTTCGCCGACCTAACGGGCTCCCGACTGGACGGCAGCATCGAGAGTCGTGCAATCCGAGGGCGCCAACCATCCAGCGGGTAGTGATGTCCAGGGCGCTGCTGCGCTGACATTTCCTGCCCACGCCCGACGACGGCGGTTCACGCTCAGGATCCGCCAGTAAAGTCGAGCTCGCAGCGCTGCCGACCGTCGGGGTGGGAGGCAGACGTCGGCACAACCGGGGACCGGCTATCGTCGGTCATCGTCGGACTCGAGCAAACGGGTACACCGCGGCCAGGGGGAGTGAGGTAGAAGGCGTGGTTATCTGTGCGCGCGCCACGTAAGCGCGACCTGACGCCTGTGCCGGGTCCCGGCATCGCCCCCGCGGCGCAACGGCAGTTGTTGTCCTTGCTGCTGATCGAAGACGATCGGGCCGACGCCGTCCTCGTCGAAAACCTGATCGCCGACGCGCTCAGCGATATCGAGGTGAGATGGGCACCCTCGGTGGCACACGCCGAGCGTGAGCTGGACTCCGCCCGGCCCGACTGCGTGCTGCTGGATTTGAACCTTCCCGACGCCAACGGGATGGACGCGCTTGACCGCATCGCCAAACGCGACACCAGCGTCCCGATAGTCGTGCTGACCGGCCTCAACGATGAGTACTTCGGCGCTACCGCAGTGGCGGCGGGTGCGCAGGACTACCTGGTCAAGGGGCGGGTCGAACCCGAAATGCTGCGCCGCGCATTGCTGTACGCGATCGAGCGCAAGCGTGCCGAGCTGATTGCCGCCGACCTGCACGCCAGCCGGCTTCGAGCGCGGGAGAATGCCCTGCTCGAACGTGGCCTGCTGCCCTCCCCGCTGCTGCTCGACCGCCCCGGCGTCGACATCGTCGCCCGGTACCGGCCCAGCCGTGAAGACGCCTTGCTGTGCGGGGACTTCTACGACGTCGTCCAAACCCCGGACCGGGTCGTCCACGTACTGATCGGCGACGTCGCGGGACACGGGCCGAACGAGGCGGCCCTGGGTGCGGCACTGCGGATCGCCTGGCGTGCGCTGACATTGGCCGGCGTCGACGGCGTCGACCTGATGCGGCGCCTGGAGCAGGTGTTGCGCGCCGAGCGCTCCGGCGACGGGGTGTTCGCGACGGTGCTCAGTCTGACCATCCCCGCCGGTCGGTCAGGCTCACCCGATGGCGGCCGCATCAAGGTGATCCGGGCCGGTCATCCCGGGATGTTGTTGCACGGCGGCGGCACCGTGGAATGGCTCGAGCCACCGGCCGGCCCAGCCCTGGGCCTGCATCTCGACAACTGGCCGCGGCATGAGTTGGCATTGCCGGCCGGCCACGGGCTGCTGCTGATCACCGACGGGCTGTTCGAGGGATATTCGGGATCGGGCCGGGAACGCCTCGGTGAGGACGGCCTGCTAGCGCTGGCCCGCTCGCACGCGGCGCTGCCCGGTCCCGCATTCGTCGACGCGCTCATCGACGGAGCGCAGCAGCGCGCCCAGTCGCTCGGCGGACTCACCGACGACATCGCCGTGCTACGGGTGGAGCGCACGATCCGATGACTGCCGGCGGGATGGCATGGCGCCGAATAGAACTCACCGTGCGGGGATGGCAAGCGCTGGTGCTGGCGGTCATGGGCATGATGGTGCTCACGGGAGCGGTGACGGGTGCGATATTGCTGAATCGCACCGACGAGTTGTCGCGCCAACTCCGCGACGACATTGCGCCGTCGCGGGTAGCGGCCTGCCAATTGCAGTCGGCATTACGAGACCAGGAAACCGGCATCCGCGGCTACCTGATATCGGCCGACAAGCAGTTCCTCGGTCCCTACTACGAGGGGCAGCGCGCCGAGCAGGCCGCCGCCGACGACATCCGCCGGCGACTGGCCCACCACCCTGAACTGCTGGCGGACTTGGACGCGGTCGAAAACGCCGCCACCGCCTGGCGGACCAGCTATGCCCAACCGCTGATCGCGCAGGTCACCCCGGACACTCCCATCGTGGTCAACGGCGCCATCGTGGCCATAGGCAAGGCCCAATTCGACCGGCTCCGTGAACTTTTCGGCGTGCAGAACCAGCATCTGGCGCAGGCCCGGGCGCAGGCGGCCGACCGGCTTGCCCACATGGACGTCTGGCGCAACCGGGTGCTGGCCGCGATGGTGCTGGTGTTCTTCGCCACGGCGGCGTTGCTGGGGCTGTTGACCAGACGGGCGGTCACCCGTCCGCTGGCTGCGCTGGCGCGGGCATGCCGGCGGGTCACCGAAGGCAACTTCGGCGAAGCCATCACGCCGCCCAGCAGACCCAAAGACATCCGGGGCATCGCCGTCGACGTCGAGAACATGCGGCAGCGCATGGTGGAGGAGCTCGAGGCGTCGCGTACGGCCCGGGCGCAATTGGATGAGCAGGCCCTCGAGTTGCGGCGCTCGAACGCCGAACTGGAGCAGTTCGCCTATGTCGCGTCCCACGATCTGCAGGAACCGTTGCGCAAGGTCGCCGCCTTTTGTCAGCTGCTCGAAAAGCGATACGCCGATCAGCTCGACGAGCGCGGCCTGGAATACATCGGCTTCGCGGTCGACGGAGCCAAACGCATGCAGGTGCTCATCAACGACCTGCTCAGGTTCTCCCGGGTCGGCCGGTTGGGCACCACGAGCACCGACGTCGACCTCGACACGACGCTGGACGCCGCCCTGGCCAACCTCGCCACCGCGATCGAGGAATCAGATGCCCACATTGTGCGACCCGCCGAGCCGCTGCCGTGGGTGGTGGGGGACCCGACGTTGCTGACGATGTTGTGGCAGAACCTGATTGGCAACGCGGTCAAGTTCCGGCGCCCCGACCGGGCGCCGCGGGTCGTCATCGACTGCCGCCGGGGCAGCGGCGAACGCGATGGTCGGTGGCTGTTCAGCGTGACCGACAACGGCATCGGCATCCCGGAGGAATTCACCGACAAGGTCTTCATCATCTTCCAACGGCTGCACGGCCGCGACGCTTACGGAGGAACGGGCTTGGGTCTTGCGTTGTGCCGCAAGATCGTCGAGCACCACGGCGGCGTCGTCTGGATCGACACGTCTTTCACCGATGGAACGCGCTTCCAGTTCACGCTACCCATTGCCGCGCCCGCGGCGCCGCGGATGCCGACGGAAATTAGTGCCCTCCCCGGAAGGAACACCACATGACATCGGCAGGCCGCCCCATCGATATCCTGCTCGTCGAAGACGACCCGGGTGACGAGCTCATCACTCGAGAAGCGTTCGAGCACAACAAGGTCAAGAACAGGCTCCACGTCGCGCGCGACGGGGAAGAGGGGCTTGATTACCTCTACCGGCGCGGTGAGTTCCACGATGCGCCCCGACCCGATTTGATCCTGCTCGATTTGAACCTGCCGAAGTACGACGGTCGGCAGTTGCTCGAGAAGATCAAGTCGGATCCCGACCTGTCGCGCATCCCGGTCGTGGTGCTCACCACCTCCGCGGCGGAGGAAGACATCTTGCGCAGCTACAAGCTGCACGCGAACGCCTATGTCACCAAGCCGGTCGACCTCGACCAGTTCATGACCGCGGTTCGGCAGATCGATGAGTTCTTCCTGCAGGTGGTGCGGCTGCCGTCGAGCTGAGTGGTTGCCGCTCAACGAGATTCGAAGGTGCCGGCGGGCAAGCCAGCAGCTGTCCGGCGGCGATCAGCAGCCCCACGAACACCAAATCGGATGGGTCAGATGACCCACGGGCGATCCGGGGAGGCCCCTTGTCAGAGTTTCGTTTTCCGGCGAAGGTTTACTATGTTCACCTTTTCGTTCATACGTCTCGCAGGAGCGGTTCCGGCTCGGCTCGCGACCTGTGGCGGCGACGGTGTAGAGGAGTGTCGTGACGTCCAACCGACGTGGTGGCCCTAGCGGCCTGGTGAGTGTGCTGACCGCGGCCGCGCTGGTCTTCTCGGCGTGCGGCGGTCACACCGACACCGCAGCCACGAAGATCGAGTGCGGCGGCAAAAAGGAACTCCAGGACGCCGGTTCCACCGCGCAACAGAATGCGATCGAACAATTCGTCTACGCCTACATCCGGGCCTGCCCCGGTTACACGCTGGACTACAACGCGAACGGCTCCGGGGCCGGGGTGGAGGAATTCGTCAACAACCGGACCGATCTCGCCGGCTCCGACGTGCCGTTGGACCCGTCGACCGGTCAGCCCGACCGGGCCGCGGCCCGGTGCGGTTCGCCGGCGTGGGATCTGCCGACGGTTTTCGGCCCGATCGCGGTGACCTACAACGTCAACGGAGTGAGCAGGCTGAATCTGGACGGGCCCACGACCGCAAAGATCTTCAACGGCACCATCACCCGATGGGACGACCCCGCGATCAAGGCCCTCAACGCCGACACCGGCCTGCCGCCGACGCCCATCCACGTGATCTTCCGCAGCGACAAATCGGGGACCACGGCCAACTTCCAGAAGTACCTCGACGGCGCGTCCGACGGCGCCTGGGGCAAAGGCGTCGGCGAGACGTTCCACGGAGGTGTCGGTGACGGCGCCGCGGGCAACAACGGCACGTCGGCGCTGCTGGAGACGACCGACGGGTCGATCACCTACAACGAGTGGTCATTCGCCGTGGGCAAGCAGCTGCACATGGCCGGCATCATCACCTCGGCAGGCCCGGACCCGGTGTTGATCACCACCGATTCCGTTGGCAAGACGATCGCCGGCGCACGTTTCCAGGGGCAAGGCAACGACCTGGTGCTGGATACGTCGTCGTTCTACAAGCCGACACAGTCCGGCGCCTACCCGATTGTGCTGGCGACCTATGAGATCGTGTGCTCCAAATACCCGGACGCGGCAACGGGTAAGGCGGTAAAGGCGTTTATGCAGGCCGCGATCGGCCCCGGCCAGGAGGGTCTGGAGCAGTATGGATCCATTCCACTGCCGAGCTCGTTTCAGGCAAAGCTGGCGAAGGCGGTCAATGCTATCTCGTGATCGGGTGAAGGGAGCGCGGCCGTGACCGATGCGCAGGCGGGGGCGCGGTTCGGGCCCTATGAGTTGCGGCGATTGCTGGGCCGCGGCGGTATGGGCGAGGTCTATGAGGCCGAGGACACCCGTAAGCGCCGGGTGGTCGCGCTGAAGTTGATCTCGCCGGAGTTCTCCGGTGACCCGGTGTTTCGTGCCCGGATGCAACGTGAGGCCGACGCCGCCGGACGGCTAACCGAGCCACACGTGGTGCCCATCCACGACTACGGCGAGATCGACGGCAAGCTGTTCCTGGAGATGCGGCTGGTCAACGGCACCGACCTGGCCACGCTGTTGAAGCGGTCCGGGCCGTTCAGCCCGGCACGCGCGGTGGCCATCGTGCGCCAGATCGCCGCCGCGCTGGACGCCGCCCACACCACCGGCGTGACGCACCGCGACGTCAAACCGGAGAACATCCTGATCACCGACGACGACTTCGCCTATCTCGTGGACTTCGGTATCGCCCGCGCGGCCACCGATCCGGGGCTGACCCGGGCCGGGATCGCCATGGGCACCTACAGCTACATGGCTCCGGAGCGATTCACCGGCGACGAGGTCACCTATCGCGCCGACATCTATTCACTGGCCTGTGTGCTCAACGAATGCTTGACCGGGTCACCTCCGTATCCGACCGACAGCATCGAACGGGCCGTCGGCGCACATCTGACCCAGCCCGCCCCGCAACCCAGCCGGTTGCGACCCGGGCAGGTCCCGCAGGCGTTCGACGGGGTGATCGCCAAAGGCATGGCCAAGGATCCCGGGGAGCGCTACCGCAGCGCCGGTGAACTGGCCGCCGCCGCCCACCAGGCGCTGAGCGGACCCGAGCAGGATCAGGCCACCACAATTTTGCGGCGGTTGGACCCCGACGCGCCCACGCCGGTCGGACCGGGATCCGTATCGGGCTACCCCGCACCCGGCTCCGCGGATATCCCGCTGGGTCCGGCCCAGCCGTCGCCTCGCGCTGAGACGATGGCTGCGCCGGTGCCACCGCGCGCCGGCAGCTGGCGGGACCGGCCCGGACCCGAGCCGCCCGCGGGTCCGGCCGGGCCACCCGGGTTCGGCCAGCCACCGGGCGCGCCGGCGCCCGACTTCGCACCGGGTGCGCCGCGACCCCGTTCCAAGCGCAAGCTGTGGATCCTGCTGGGCGCCGCGGCACTGCTCGTCGTCGCCGCCGTCGGGTATGTGGTAACCCGGCCGTCGCACCCCTCGACACCGGTGTCCGGGCAGACGGTACTGCCGTTCAAGGGCATCGACTTCCGGCTCTCGCCCGGCGGGGTGGCCGTGGACAGCGCCGGCAACGTCTACGTCACCAGCGAGGGCATGTACGGCCGGGTGGTGAAGTTGGCCAACGGGTCGAGCACCGCGACGGTGCTGCCGTTCAACGGGCTTTACCAGCCTCAGGGCTTGGCGGTTGACGGCGCCGGCGCGATCTACGTCACCGATTTCAACAACCGGGTTGTGATGCTGCCTGCCGGCTCGAACAGCCAGACGGTGCTGCCGTTCGACGGCCTCGATTACCCCGAAGGGGTCGCCGTCGATGCGCAGGGAAGTGTGTATGTCGCCGACCGCGGCAACAGCAGGGTGGTGAAGCTGGCGGCGGGTGCCAAGACCCAGACCGTGCTGCCGTTCGACGGCCTCAAGAATCCCGATGGTGTGGCGGTGGACGGCGCCGGCAACATCTATGTCGCCGACACCGACAACAACCGGGTGGTCAAGCTGGACGCCGGATCCAACAACCAAACCGTGCTGCCCTTCCGCGAACTCTCCGTGCCGTGGGGTACCGCCGTGGACTCGGTCGGCAATGTCTATGTCACCGAGCACAACAAGAACGATGTGGTGAAGCTGGCGGCCGGCTCGAACACCGCGACCGTGCTCCCGTTCACCGGGCTCAACACCCCGTTGGCGGTGGCGGTCGACGGCTCGGGGAATGTGTACGTCGCCGACCGCGGCAACGACCGGGCGGTCAAGCTGACGCTCTGATGCCGCTACTGCGCGCCGGCCGGCTCTTCCAGGCACACGATGCCGCTGCGGTCCACCTCGTGCACCCGGCCCGTGGAGAGGTCGAAGAACATCCCGACGATTCGTACCGCGCCGGACGCCAATGCCGGGGCCAGGATCGGGTTTCGGGCAAGTCTTTCCACCTGCACTGCCACGTTGACGATGGCGAGCTGGTCAGCTTCGGTGAAGCCGTTGGACACCGCGCTCAGCCGCGCGGGATGGTTGTCGCGGAATGCGGCCAGGCTCTCGTGTGCATGTTGCAGCCAGTGACCCATGGGACCCGGCGGACTGGTCGGCTGCAGCAACACGTTCAACGCGTGGCATGACGAATGTCCGCACACCGCAACTGAACTCACGTCGAGTTCGTTGATCGCGAAGTCGAGGGCGGCGTCCACCGAGCACTCGGCGGGATCGGTCGGTACCAGGTTGCCGACGTTGCGGATGATGTAGAGGTCACCAGGACGGCTGGCGGTGATGACGTCCGGCATGATCCGGGAGTCGGCGCAGGTGAGAAACAACGTGTCCGGGTTCGGCGGATCCGTCAGGGCGTGCACCTGGTGGTGCAGTGCTCGGGCGCCGTTGCGGTGGTACTCCTCGACGCCGTGCAGGATGGAAGCACGCTCGGGATGCTTGTCGCGCCGCGACGGCCAGGCAACATCCCGCAATGACTTGGGCGCGAAGTGACGTTTCGGCGGACTGCTGTGCGCGCTGATCATATTCGCCGGCGACGTCTCGATGATGGCGACCGATCCGCCGGTCGCCTCGTGCGCGGTTTTCCAATCCGAAATCGCCTCGGACACCGCGTGATCGATGTAGTCCGCGTTCAGGTGTAGCGTCACGTCGGTTCCCCGCGGCAGCGTCGAGAGTACGTGGGTCAGCCGGGGCAGGAGCAAGAAGCTCAGCGTGCCGTCCATGTCGACCCGCCAGTGCTTGGCCTCTGCCCCCACCGGCTTGGCCTCGATGGGCGCACGCACCACCCGGACCAGCAAGAACAGGATCGCGACCGCAAGCCCGATAGCCACACCCTCGAGCAGGTTGAGAAATACGACACACACGATGGTGATCGTGTAGATGACGAAATTGCCGGTGCGCAAGGCCATTCGGATGTGAGCCAACTTGACCAGCTGGGCGCCGATCACGATCAGCAAACCGGCCAGCGCCGCTTTGGGGATGAGTTCCACCAGGTTGGTGAACAGCGACGCGAACAGCAGGATCCATACCCCGTGCAATATCCCCGACATCCGGGTTCGGGCGCCGGCGGCCACATTGGCCGAACTGCGCACGATGACCCCGGTGACGGGCAGCCCGCCGAGGAATCCGGACACCATATTCGCGCTGCCCTGCCCGATCATTTCCCGGTTGAAGTTGGTGCGCGGCCCCTTGTGCAGCTTGTCGACACCGACCGCGCACAGCAGCGATTCGACGCTGGCGATCAGGGCGATGGTGAGGATACCCACGGTGATCGCGCCGATCTCCTGGGTCCACGGTCGGCCGTCGGGTGACATGTCGGGGAGATTCGGCAAGCTGATAGCCTCGAAAAAGTTGCCGGACAAGGTAACTCGCTCGACGTCTAGTCCAGTGACCTGTGCGAGCGCGGTTGCCGCCACGATGGCCGCCAGGGCCCCCGGAACCATCCGCGCCTTGGCCGGAAGCTTCGACCACAACAGCAAGATGGCGATGACGGTGCCGCCGACGATCACCTCGTGCAGTTCGTGATGCAGGATGCCGTTGGGCAGTGCCACGATGTTCTGCCACGCCGAACTCCGGGACGACCCACCCACCAGCACGTGAATCTGCTGCAACGCGATGGTGATGCCGATGCCGGCCAGCATGGCGTGCACCACCACCGGAGCAATGGCAAGCGCGGCGCGGGCCATCCGGCTCACGCCGAAGGCGATCTGCAGCGCACCTGCGCCGATGGTCATCAGGCATAACATCGGCCAGCCGACCTGTTCGATCAGGCCGGCGACCACCACGGTCAGACCCGCAGCCGGTCCGCTCACCTGAACCGACGACCCGCCAATGGCCCCGGCGACAATGCCACCTACCACCGCGGCGATTAATCCGGCCGCCAGCGGAGCGCCCGAGGCGATCGCGATCCCCAGCGACAGCGGCAACGCGACCAGAAAGACGACGAGCGACGCCGGAACGTCGTGCCGCAGGTTGACCAAGATCGACCGTGATCGAGTTTCGGTACGTAAGGCGGAGTCCTGGACAGCGGCGCTCATATCGTGGCTCCTCGAAGCGATCAAAAGGTCGGCGGCGGCAGAACCGCTTTCCCTCGTGCCGACGCCCCTGCTGCCCACCGGCTTGAAAGAGAGTTCATATTGGGTAAATGGCGAATATGTGAAGTGACGGAATACGACCATGTAATCCTCTACGCGGCTCTCTACGAGGTCAGCGCGGGGCAGGTCAATTCATCGGTAACTCAAAGAAAGCTGTGGACCGTGACACCTGGACTTTAGGGTTCGGTCAGAAACATGTCGTTGTGCTCGCCGGGGGCCGGCGGGGGGTCGGTGACCACCGCGTTGAAGCTCGAATAGCGCGCCGGCGTTCGGATCACGGTGACGGCGTCGTCCCCGCGGCCGACTTCGACGGCTAGCTGGTTCTCGGCGAACAGCGGGGTGTCGACGACCTGTTTCCAGGTATAGGGCAGGCAGGCCATCAGACCGCCCTCTTGCAGCAGCTCAACCCATTCGGCGGCGGTCTTGGCGGCCAGTGCCGAGTGAAGTTCGTCGGTCAACTCGTGGTAGTGGATCGCCCGCGCGCGCTGGTCGATGAACCGCTCGTCGTCCAGGAGATCGGGCCGGCCGATGAGCTGGCACAGCTTGTTCCAATGCTTGGGCACATAGGCGCTGATCAACAGGTATCCGTCGGCGGCGCGGAACGCGTCGGACGGCTGGGTGGCAAAGCCGACCCCTTTACGCCGCTTGGCTTGCGGCGCGGAATCGGGCTTGGGCCGGTCGCCGCTGGTCTTGTTCAGATGCATGGTGAGCTGGTTGGCCTGCAGGCCCACCGCGACGTCGTACATGGCCACCCGGACGGTGTCGGCCACCCCGTGGCGCTCGCGGTTGAGCAGCGCGGCCAACACCGCCTGGGCCAGCACGTGGCCGCTGGCGTTGTCGACCAGTTGGAACGGGATGATCTGCGGTTTGCCGTCCGGTGTGGGCATCCCGGTGGTCATGCCGGCTTCGGCGGCGACCATCAGGTCGACACCGGGCCGGTTGCCATGCGGGCCGTTGCCGCCGAACGCCGACAGGCGCGCATAGATCAGTTTCGGGTTGCGGGCTCGCAAGTCCTCGGGCCCCAGGCCCATGCGTTCCATGACGCCCGGGCGAAAGCCTTCCAGCAGCACGTCGGCGGTGTCGGCGAGCCGCAGTATCTGCTGCCTGGCCGCGCCGGTGGTCAGGTCCACCGTCACCGATTTCTTGCCCCGGTTGTTGGGCAAGAAATACGTGGGCAGCGGCGGACGTCCGGGAAGGACCGCGGTGATGTGGCGAGCCGCCTCACCGCCGGGCGCCTCGATCTTGATCACCTCGGCGCCCAAATCGGCCAGCACCTGTCCGGCCAGCGGACCGGCGACGTTCTGGGTGAAATCGAGGACCCGAAACCCGTCGAGTGGCTTGGCAGGTATGTCGTTCCGCATCGGCGAACCCTTCCCTGTTTCCCTCACGTGTGGCCGCCTGCCGGCGCAGCGCCGCCGTGCAGTAGTAGTTCTCGGCAAGTGCGGTGGTCTTGAAAGCGAAGACTTGCGCCACGTCGATCTCGAAGACCGTCGTTCCCCTCGCCCAGGGCGGCCGGTATCCGCGGGTGTCCAGCCCGGAGGTCAGGATGACGACCTGGCGGATGCCCGCGGGCATCCCGTCGTGTTGGGCCGCGACGAAAAACGCGTCGATGTAGCGGGTGCGCGCCGCCTGCTGGTCGGTCATCCGCTGCATGCCCCACGGGGCATCGGGCAGGTCGACGTCCTCGGGCCGGAGTTCGTCGCTGGCCCACCGGATGAAGAAGTCGATGCCGACAGCGCGCACCAGCGGTTCGGCCAACGGGTCGTCGATCAGGGCGGCCCGGGTGGCGCGGGCGCGGCTGGCCGCCACCATGGTCGCCGTGGCACCCACGCTGGAAGCCAGGTCCCAGGTGTCGTTCTCGGTGCGCCCCATCTGCGATCTCCTCGACGGCCTATTGGTCAGTCAGACTAATTGCCATCACTTCGGTCACAGTGGGCCGGTCGAAGCGGGCGTCGGGCAAGGGTTGCCCCTAACATCGTCGGGATGGACACCGGGATCTCGCAGACCGACCACTGCCACGGGGTGACGCCCGCGACGCCGACGACCGGGCGGGACTCCGAATGGCAGCACAACGCGGTGTGGGCGCGCCGGCTGGCGTGGGTCAGCCTGGCCGTGCTGCTCGTCGAGGGCGGCATCGGGCTGTGGCAGGGCCTGGCGGTGCGATCCGTGGCCTTGACCGGGTGGGCTCTGGCCGGCGGCTCCGAGGGCCTGGCCAGCGCCATGGTGCTGTGGCGCTTCACCGGCGACCGCACCCTGTCCCAGACCGCCGAGCGGCGCGCGCAACGCGGAGTCGCGGTGTCGTTCTGGCTGACCGCCCCCTATATCGCCGCCGAGTCCCTGCACCACCTGGCCGGCCGCCAGCACGCCGAAACCTCGGTGCTGGGCATCGCGTTGACGGCCATCGCGCTGGTGCTGATGCCGATTCTCGGCTGGGCCAACCACAAATTGGGCGCCCGTCTGAAATCGGGGGCCACCGAAGGCGAAGGCACCCAGAACTATCTGTGCGCCGCGCAGGCCGCCGGGGTGCTGCTGGGCCTGGCGATTACGGCCGGCTGGCCCGGCGGCTGGTGGGTCGACCCGGTCATCGGGCTCGCCATTTCCGGTGTGGCGGTGTGGCAGGGTGTCCGGTCCTGGCGGGGTCACGACTGCGGCTGCTAACGCGCTCGGCGTGACGCGAGATTGCCGCCAGGGTTGTGGTAGGCGGCTCATCCACAGCCATGACGGCAATCTCGGCGTAACCGGTTTCAATCCAGGCGGTAGCGGATCAACCGAGAGCTGTTGGCCACCACCGCCACCGACGACGCGTTGTGCAGGATGGCGGCCAGCACCGGGGACAGCGCGCCGCCGGCCCCGATCAGCAGTCCGGCCGCATTGACGGCGATGGACATGCCGTAGTTCTGCCGGATCACTTCCACTGCCCGACCACCCAGGTCTCGCACGTCGAGCAGCCGATGCAGATCGTCGTTGGCCAGCGCCACATCAGCGGTCTCGACGGCGACGTCGGTTCCGGCCAGCCCCATGGCGATCCCGATGTCGGCGGCGGCCAGCGCAGGGGCGTCGTTGACGCCGTCGCCGACCATCCCGACGACGTAGCCGTCGTCCTGCAGTTCGCGCACCACCTCGAGCTTGTCCTCCGGCATCACCTCGGCGCGCCACTCGTCGATGCCCAACTCCTCGGCGACCACCTTGGCGATGTCGGGATGGTCACCGGTGAGCATGACGATGCGGCGAACACCGTTGTCCCGCAACTCCTTCAGCACCTCGGCCGCCTCGGGCCGTACCTCGTCGCGCAGGCTGATCAGCCCCACCAGCGTGCCGTCCACGGCCAGCAGCAGCGGAGTCTCGGCCTGGCGTCGCAGGGTGTCGACCCATTCCGATGCCTTCTTGGAGACCTTGACGTTCTCCGACCGCAACAGCGACGGGCTTCCCAGTAACAGGGTCCGACCGTCGGCCCAGGTTCGCATGCCCAGGCCGACCAGCACCTCACACTCCTCGTGCGGCGGGATGCTGATCCGGCGTTCCTCGGTCGAGCGGATCACCGCTTCGGCCAGCGGGTGCCGGGAGTGGATTTCCGAGCTGGCGGCATAGGCCAGCACCTGTTCGGGCTCCCAATCCTTATGCATGGCAATGATATTGGTGACCACCGGCCGTCCTACGGTCAGCGTCCCGGTCTTGTCGAACACGATCGCGTCGACCCGGCCGGCCTGTTCCAGGTGCGAGCCGCCCTTGATCAGGATGCCGCGGCGCGCCCCGTTGCCGATCGCCGCGCTGATCGCCGTCGGGGTGGACAGGCCCACCGCACAGGGGCAGGCGATCAGCAGCATGGTCATGGCCCGCCGGACGTCCCCGGTGATCAGCAAGGTGATCGCGGACACGATGAACGAGGTGGGCACGAAGCGGCGGGAGAAGTTCTCCCCGACGGTTTGGATCGGAGCGCGATCCTGTTGCGCCTCTTCGACTCTGCTGATAATGCGGCCGATCGTGGTTTGGTTGCCCACGGCCTGGGCGCGCACCACCAGGCGCCCGCGCACCACCACCGAACCCGCGTGCACGTGCGTCCCGACCACGACGCTGACCGGGAGGTTCTCCCCGGTGATCGCCGACTGGTTGACGATGGCCTCGCCGTTGACCACCTCACCGTCGACGGGGATGGCGACATGGTCGTGCACCACCACCTCGTCGCCGATCTGCACGGTGTCGATCGGCACCTGGACTTCAGCGCCGTCCTGCAACCGGATCCAGGCGGTGTCCTGGTTGCCGCGCAGCAGCTCAGAAATCGCCCGCCGGGTCCGTCGCAGCGTCAGATCCTGCAGGTACTCACCGATATTGAGCAGCCACAGCACGGTGAGCGCGACGACGTTTTCCCGCAGGATGAGGCTGGCGACGGTGGCCGCCGAGACCAGCGCGTCGGTACCCGCCTTGCCGGAGCGCAGCGAGCGCAGTGCGCCGCGTAGGAACGGGTAGCCGGTGAAAATGGTGACGCCGGTGGCGACCATCCGGCCGCTGGGGCCCAACAGCGGCGGCTGCTTGAACACATAGCGGCGCACCCCGAGCAGGGCCAGCGCCGCCCCGCCGATGACCATGCGCAGCACGTCGGCGTTGCGGATTTCCGAGGAATGCGGGGCCCGCGCCGGAATGAACTCGGCCGCGACCTGCTGCGCGTCGTTGATCGCCTGCAACACCGCCGAGCGGTCGCAACGCCGCGGCGAGTACCACACCACGACCGACCCGGTGCGCGGGTAGGCGTGCACCACCCGCACTCCGTTCTGCTTGGCGACGGCCTCTTCGACCGCAACCGCCCGGCGGGAATTACCGCGCACCCAGCCGACGTGGACCCGCATGCGCCCGGCCGCATCGGAAACCACTTGGTGAGGAACGGATTGAGGAATTGCCAGCGTCATCTCGAGTGGCTCAGTGGTCGTGGTCGTGGGCGTGAGCAACGGCAGGAGTGGGCGCCTCCTCGCCGATGCGCTCCCGGGCCTCGGCCATCACGTCGGAAATCTTGAGCCTGGCCGATTCCGCGGCCTCCTCGGCCTTACGAGTGCCACGCAGACCAAGCTCTGCGGCCGACACGGCGGTCTGGTGCAACGGGGCCTTGGCCGCCATCTTCTTCAACACCTCATAGGCGGTGACCCCGGCCAGACCGGTGATCACCGTAGTTGCTGCCTTCGCAAAGATCGCCTGCACTGCCATTGCTTGAACCTCTCTATTGGTCGTGTCGTCACCCTGTGGGCTAGGTTGCGGTGCCGAAATTAACATAGAAATATGGCAATATCAATATGTATTGCCGTTCGGGTGTCGAGTCTGCGAACGTCGGTGTCGGTCGCCGACACCTTCGCACGCGGCGCAGGAAATCGGCGTCTGTCGGTAACCGGTACGAGTCCGCGTTCCCTCCGGCATAGTTGGGATCGGTAGCAATCCGGCCGCACTGGAATGGCTTCAGGCAGGCGCGTCATCGGGTCGCGCCGGGCGCAAGGGAGACACCCATGAACGGACTGCGGGGACTAGCGGGCACAGTGGCCGCCAGTTTTGCCGTGGCGGTATTCGCATCGGGCACTGCCCAGGCGGACGGCCCTAGCTACCAGGGTGGGAACTGCCCGCCGGGAATGACCTGCACGCACTGGTTCCCCGGTGACCCCCCTCCCCCGGGAAGTCAGGTGCTCAGCTGGGACTGGAATGTTCCCCACGACTGGTACTGGAATTCCGAAGGCATTGTCGACGTGATGACCAAGACCATGTACCCGTGGAGGGGCAGCCCGCACCCGACGCCTTAGCTTTAGCCCTGCTTTCGCCGGGTGCAGCGTCCGGCGCTCCGCCCGGTTGGTTGCGGCAGATCTTGTCCGCCATGCCACCGGTTGGTGGGTGGTTACAGGACACGGGTGACCTTTTCGGTCTCAATCCGGCGTTGCAGCACCCCGGCGTCGGGATTGGTCACCTGTACCAACGAGGCGCCGACGACGAAAACCGCGAGCAAGCCGTCCACCAGCTCATCGGGTGTGGACCAGGACGCGCTGGAAAGCACCCGATCGTTTGCCGTCAAACCTCTTGCCGTCGCGGAGTTTTCGCAGTCGGCCAGCACCTGGGCCACCGATCGGCCGGCCAGCGCCGGCCCGGGGTGGCGCTCGGCAATGATCTGGTCGCCGTGGACCCGTACCGCCGTGGCGTAGTCGGTGACCCCGATCGGGAGGTCGGGCGCCGGCCGGCCGAACGGATCCATCGACAACACCGCCACCTCGCCGCCGGCAACCGCCGCATCGGCCTCGTCGAGCCGCGGCGCGGTGCACAGAGCCAGATCGGCCGGGCCGTCGAGCACTACCTCGGCGCCGATCCACCACACCCCGAACAGCACGGCCGCCGTTTGCCAATGTGCCGGCAGCAACACCGCGACCCGGCTGGCTGGCCCGGCGGCCAGCTCGTCGCGCAGCAGGTTCCCGGTCTTGGCTGCCCAATTCGCCAGGGTCGCCGCTGACAGCTCGATGCGCTCGCCGGTCATGTCGTCGTAGTAGGTGATACGGGGGCCGACCGGATCGGCTCGCAGCATCGGGTCGAGGATCGCTGCCGACAGCGTGGTCAGTTGATGCACTCCGGATTATCTGAGCCCGCGGTCAGGATCGGCGAGGGCGGGGGAGCGGTGTCCGAGGTGCCGGCATTCCCGGAATTCGAAGCGCGGGCAGGCGTCATGGTGCCGCTCGAGTTAGCCCCAAGGCCCGAGCCCGGTCCGGTGTAGTCGTTGGCCAGTACCACCCGGACCGTTCCCGGTGGTACGGACGAGTCGGCGACGATCGGTAGCCCGCCCAGTTCCTTGGCCACCTGCTGCGCGCCCAGGTCGTCGGTCTTGGGGGCCCGCACCTGGCTGCCCTTCACGTGGCCGCTGTCGTTGTTGCCCACCGAACCCGTGCCGAATCCCTTGGCGCTCAATACTTCCGAAACAGCTGCGGCCAGTCCGTTGATGTCGGTGTCGTTGGCCACGTCCGCGGTGGTCTTGGCCGGGGTGTAGGCCAGCTGCTCGGTCTTGCCCTCGTCCTGCTCGTGCAGCAGCCCACCCACCCAGTCGGCCACCTGGTGCGGGTCCACCCGCACCACGCTCTGCATCCCGTCGTCGCTCCAGCCGGCGCCGTCGAGCACCGGGATGGTGGCAAAGGCGACGTTGCCGCCGGACAGGCTCTGCATCTGCTTGACGAAATCCATGATGTCCCAGCCCGACGACAACACCACCGAGCGCTGCACGGCCTGCTCCAGCCGCTTGAGCGTGGCCGGGCTGGACAGCGTCTTGCCGGAGATGACCCGGTGGGCGAGCGAGGCCATCACCGCCTGCTGGCGCACCACCCGGTCTAGGTCGCCGCGCGGCAACTCGTGGCGCTGGCGGACGAAGCTCAGCGCCTGCGGACCGTTGAGCTTCTGCCGCCCGGCCGGGAAGTCGGCGCCCGAAAGCGGTTCGTAGACAGGTTCTTTGAGGCACACGTCGACGCCGCCGAGCGCGTCGGCGATCAACGCGAAACCGAGCAGGCCGATCTCGGCGTAGTGGTCGACCGTGACGCCGGTGAGTTCGGCCACCGTCTTGATCAGCGCCTCGCGACCGGCTTCGGTGCCCGCCGCCGCCGCCTCGGCTGCAGAAGCGCCGGCTTGGACCAGTCCGGCCCGCTTGGCCTCCCGGGTCTGGCCGTAGACGCCGTTGATCTTGGTCTTGCCCAGGCCGGGGGCCTGGACGTAGGAGTCGCGCGGGATGGATATCGCGGTGGCCGACTTCCCGTTGTTGGGGATGCGGATCAGGATGATCGTGTCGGTGTTGGTGGCTTCCTCGTCGCCGGCGCGCAATGTCGCCAGTTCCTCGGCGGACAGCGGGTTGCCGTGGGCATCGGTGCGGCTATCCAGGCCGACCAACAAGATGTCGATCGCCCCGTCGTCGCCGCCGTGGCCCAGCGAGGGCGCGGACATGTGGAAGATGCCGTCTTCGAACGACCGGACGTTGGTCCATGCCAATCCGGTGCCGAGGACGACCGCGACGGCCGATGCGGTGCACACCGCACGAACCACACGTTGCACAGGCATCACTGTAGGCTACTTGCGTCACAGCTACTTTCCGGGTAGCACGGGTCGGCGTGCCAGACTCAAACGCATGTCGGGCAGGATCGTGATCAGCGGTGCGGGCGGGCAGCTGGGCCGCGTTGTGGCTGCGCAGGCGGGCCTCGCGGGCCGCGAGGTGCTGGCGCGGACGTCGTCGCAATGGGACATCACCGACCCGGGCGCGGCCGACCTGATCATCCGAAACGGCGACATCGTGCTCAATTGCGCCGCCTACACCGACGTCGACGCCGCCGAAAGCGACGAGGCCCGCGCCTACGCCGTCAATGCCATCGGGCCGGAAAACCTCGCGCGTGCCTGCGCGCGTGTCGACGCCCGGCTGATCCACGTCTCGACCGACTACGTGTTCAACGGCGACTTCGGCGGCGCGCCGCCACATCCCTACGAGCCCGGCGACGCAACCGCGCCGCAGAGTGTGTATGCCCGCAGCAAGCTCGCCGGTGAACAAGCGGTGCTGGCGGCGTTGCCGGAAGCCGTCGTGGTGCGCACCGCGTGGGTCTACACCGGCGGGGACGGCACGGACTTCGTGGCCGTCATGCGCCGGCTGGCCACCGGTGACGGCCCGGTAGACGTGGTCAGCGACCAGACCGGATCACCGACCTATGTGGCCGACCTGACCGCCGCGCTGCTGGAAGTGGCCGGCGCCGGCGTACCCGGCGGGGTGTTACATGCCGCCAACGAGGGTGCGGTCTCCCGGTTCGCCCAAGCTCGCGCGGTGTTCGAAGAATGCGGCGCCGACCCGGGGCGGGTGCGCCCGGTCAGCAGTGACCGGTTCCCGCGGCCCGCGCCGCGGCCGAGCTACTCGGCGTTGGGTGGGCTGGCCTGGGCCGCGGCCGGCTTGACCCCGCTGCGGCCCTGGCGCAGCGC
Organism: Mycobacterium persicum; assembly: GCF_002086675.1. GTDB lineage: Bacteria > Actinomycetota > Actinomycetes > Mycobacteriales > Mycobacteriaceae > Mycobacterium > Mycobacterium persicum. The sequence goes on along the minus strand of NZ_MVIF01000011.1, from coordinate 43,645 downwards.
GCTGGCGGCGGCCCTGGCGGCAGCTTGCGGCGCAGCCCCGGGACATCCCACGCCATGACCGTTACCCTCTACGCGTGACTGACGTCTTGCCGGTCGTCGCGGTGACCTATTCGCCGGGCCCGCACCTGGAGCGGTTCCTGGCGTCGTTGTCGCTGGCCACCGAGCGTCCGGTCGGTGTGTTGCTGGCCGACAACGGCTCCACCGACGGAACACCGCAGGCGGCGGTCGAGCGCTATCCCAACGTGCGGCTGCTGCCGACGGGAGCCAACCTCGGCTACGGAACCGCGGTGAACTTCACCGTTTCCCAGCTCGACCGGCTCGGTGAGGACTGGCTGCCCGACTGGGTGATCGTGGCCAACCCGGATGTGCAATGGGGGCCGGGCAGCATCGATGCCCTGCTGGGCGCCGCCGAGCGCTGGCCCAATGCGGGTGCGCTGGGTCCGCTGATCCGCGACCCCGACGGCTCGGTGTACCCGTCGGCACGCCACCTGCCGAGCCTGATCCGCGGCGGCATGCACGCGCTGCTCGGACCGGTATGGCCGGGTAATCGGTGGACGAAGGCCTACCGCCAGGAGCATCTGGAGCCCAGTGAGCGGGCGGTCGGTTGGCTGTCGGGGTCGTGTCTGTTGCTACGACGCTCTGCCTTCACCCAGGTGGGCGGGTTCGACGAGCGCTACTTCATGTACATGGAGGACGTCGACCTGGGCGATCGGCTCGGCAAGGCCGGCTGGCTCAGCGTCTATGTGCCGTCGGCCGAGGTCCTGCATCACAAGGGGCACTCGACCGGACGCGACCCGGCGACGCATCTGGCGGCGCATCACCAAAGCACCTACATATTCCTGGCGGATCGCCATGGCGGCTGGTGGCGTGCGCCGCTGCGCTGGACGCTGCGGGGATCACTGGCGGTGCGTTCTCGTCTCATGGTGCGCAGTTCGCGCCGGAAACTAGTAGAAGGGCGGCACTGAGTTGGCAGGTCGGCAAGTCGATGCGGTGATCCTGGTCGGCGGCAAGGGCACCAGGCTGCGGCCGCTGACGTTGTCCGCGCCCAAACCCATGCTCCCGACCGCCGGGCTGCCGTTTCTGACCCATCTGCTGTCGCGCATCGCGGCGGCAGGGATCGAACACGTCATCCTGAGCACGTCATACCGGGCCGAGGTGTTCGAAGCCGAATTCGGCGACGGGTCCAAGCTGGGTCTGCAGATCGACTACGTGACCGAAGAGCATCCGTTGGGCACCGGCGGCGGCATCGCCAATGTGGCTGACAAGTTGCGCTACGACACCGTGATGGTGTTCAACGGCGACGTCCTCTCCGGGGCCGACCTGAACCAACTGCTGGAATTCCACGACACCAACCAGGCTGACGTCACCCTGCACCTGGTCCGGGTGGGTGACCCGAGGGCCTTCGGCTGTGTACCCACCGACGCCGACGGCCGGGTCACCGCCTTTCTGGAGAAGACCGAGGATCCGCCCACCGACCAGATCAACGCCGGATGCTATGTGTTCAAGCGCGAGATCATCGACCGGATTCCCCGGGGCCGCGAAGTCTCGGTGGAACGCGTGGTCTTTCCGGCATTGCTCGCCGACCCCGACGTCCGGATCTGCGGCTATGTCGATGCCACGTACTGGCGGGACATGGGGACACCGGAAGACTTCGTGCGCGGGTCGGCTGACCTGGTTCGCGGCATCGCTCCGTCGCCGGCCCTGCACGGCCATCGCGGTGAGCAGCTGGTGCACGACGGCGCGGCGATCTCGCCCGGGGCGCTGCTGATCGGCGGCACGGTCGTCGGGCGGGGCGCCGAGATCGGTCCCGGCGCCCGGCTGGACGGCGCGGTCATCTTCGACGGCGTCAAGGTGGAGGCCGGCAGCGTGATCGAGCGATCGATCATCGGCTTCGGCGCCCGCATCGGGCCCCGGGCGCTGATCCGCGACGGCGTGATCGGCGACGGCGCCGACATCGGCGCGCGCTGCGAACTGCTGCGTGGCGCCCGGGTGTGGCCCGGGGTCTCCATTCCCGACGGCGGCATCCGCTACTCGTCCGACGTCTGAGCTTGTTCGCCGTCGGGCGTGACGCTGGCGTCACGCCCGACGCCGAACGTGACGCTGGCGTCACGCCCGGCGTGTCGCCCGAGTTGCTTGAGTCACCAGGTACGCCAGCGCGTGGTCGGCTCCGGGCGGTAACTCCTCGGCCGGCCACCACCGCAGGTCCTCGGACTCGTCGCTGATCGCGATCTGCGCCCCGGCCGGCGCATGCGCCACGAACTGCAGATCCAGGTGACGCGTCGGCACTCCCAACGAGCAGGTGACCGGGTGCACGTGCACCGCGACCAGTTCGGGCGCCAGTCGCAAACCCGCGATGCCGGATTCCTCGGTCGCCTCGCGCAGCGCCGCGGCGACCACGTCGCGGTCATCGTCCTCGCAGTGGCCGCCCAGCTGCACCCAACGACCGAAGCGGCGATGCAGACACAGCAGCACCTGGGTGCCGCTGTCGTCCAGCACCAGCGTGGAGGCGGTGATGTGGCCGGCTTCGCAGTCGCGCCGGCACGCGTCGGCGCGGGCATGCACGAACGCCAGCACGGCATGCCGCAGCGAGTCCTGGCCCGGATCGGGAGCCTGCCAATCGGTCAGGGTGGCGATCACCGAATCCCGGATGCTCAACGCGACCCCCGGTTGCGTCGGCGATCGCGAAGGGTGGACCACGCCGCCCGGCAGCTCGTGACCAGGTCCGGCGACAGACCGAGCCGCTCGATCAGGACCTGGCGATCCACAATGTCGAGGGCCTTCTCCGTCTCGTTCGCCTTCAGCAGCAGATCGACGTCGCGGGCAAGTTCGATGCTCGCGGACGCCGGCGGCGGGACCGGCAACAGCTCGGCCTCACCCGGCTCGAGCTCCAGGACGCCACCGCCGTAACTGCGGCCCATGATCTCGGCGAACGCGAACGTCGCGCTGTTGTGGAAGACGGCGGCGAGCCTTGCCGGATCGACGGCGGGGCCCACCCGTACCCGATGCACGGTGTCGGTGCTCGTCGCCGCGGCCGCATTGACCGTCAGGCGCGGCGCGCAGTGGATTTGGCGCAGCATGAAAAGGTCCGGAATCCACAGCGACGGCGTGCGCCACCACGGTTTGCGGATCGAGCACTTATAACCCAGGTGAACCCCGGCGGCCTCGCCGGCGGCAAGGTGTGCGGCCAAAGCGGGATCTGTGCGGGTGATGGGGGCGTCCAGCAGCCAGGTTCGGTGCCCGGCGGCGACATCGCTTGCCCGGCAATCGTCGTCGTAGACCAGACCGCTGAGTTGGGCGCTGCGAGAGACCAGCGGAACGCAGTGCCGCCGCAGCCCCCGCGCGGCCGCCTCGACGTCGGTGAAGGTGAAGAAGCTGTTGCGGCCGGTCACGATGCCCACGTCCACCTCCGCCAGGTCGCCGAGCCTGACCATGGCCCCGGACCGGCGCAGTGCGCGTAACAGCTCGACCTGACCCGGCTCGAGGAAATAGGTGGTCCACTTCTCTTTTTCGTGAAGCAGTGCCGGAGCGGTCTCGCCGGTGAGGTTCGCGCGCTCGAGTCCACCGGCGCCGGCGAGGTTGACCGTGCGTATCCGCGCCGGGCCCGCGCCGACCACTCCGCAGAACAACACGACTTCTTGCAGGATCGCGTCGAATACCAATCGCTCGAAAGTCACCAGCGTGATTTCGCGATAACTGCTCAGCAGAAATTCCCGCAGTTGCGCCGCGTAGCCGACCTGCAACAATTCCGCCGGAACCACCAGGCCCACTCGTCCGCCGTCGCGCACCAGGTTTGTGCTGGCCACGACGAACGGGACCCAGGCATTGGTCAGCTTCGTCGGGCGCAGGCCCGCGCTTCGCATCAGCTCCAGGGCCGGTGCCCGCTGATCGGGCGCCCAGTTGCCGAAGCGGATATAGGGCGGGTTGCCGGCGATACCGTCCCAGCTGCCGGGTCGGGTCGTATGCAGCCAGCTGAAAAAGTTGTCGACGTCGACGGCTGCGAATTCTCGCGACTTTTTCGCTTCCCGCTCAACGAGTTCCACACCGTGCGCCCGGCACGTCAGCGCAGCCAGTTCCCGCAGAATCCGGCCATCCCCGCAGGAGGGCTCCAGGATCCGTGGGCCGGCCTCGCAGACCCACCGGGCAAGGAACCGGGCCACCGCGGGCGGCGTGTAGTAGCCGCCGCGAACTTTGTCGGCGGACGCGGCGGCCTTACCGGCGAACATTGTCACTTGCGGATCAGCAGATCCCCGACGGGCGCCGGGTCGCGCACCCCCGTCGGCTCTTGGGGGTAGCCGATCGCGATGGCGCCCAACGGCTCCCAGTCGGCAGGCAACCGCAATTCGGCACGCACCAGATCGGCGGCGAAGATCGTCGAGCCGATCCAGCAACTGCCCAGTCCACGCACCGCCAGGGCGACCAGCAGAGCTTGCACCGCGGCTCCCACCGCGACGGTGAACATGGTGTGCTCGGCGTGGCCGCGGGCCGCGTCGGGGTAGGCGTGGGCGCCCTCGGGAACCAGCATCGGGATCACGACTTCGGGTGCGTCGTAAAGGATTTGGCCGCGCGCGACGCGGCGTTCGACGGCGTCGGCCGGCTTGCCGTCGCCGGCCAGATCGGAGCGCCACTTGTCTTTCATCCGGTCGAGCAGCCGGGTGCGCACCGCCGGCGTCTGTAACCATACGAAGCGCACCGGCCGGGTGTGGTGCGGGGCCGGCGCGGTGAGCGCCTCGGCGACCGCGGATTCGACGAACTCCGGCGGTACCGGCTCGGGGTTGAACCGGCGAACCGACCTGCGCAACAGCTGGGCCTGTCGACGCCCCAGCTCGATGGCTTCGGCGGTCCCGAGCCAGAACAGGTCCTCGGCGCCCGGCCGCACCAAGCGCCGCGCCGTGGAGCCGTCGTCGCGCACCGGCAGCCCGCGGACCACGGCCACCGGTAGCGCCGTCAACTTGCCCTTGACCAGATCGGCGGCGGCGGCGATCTCGTCGGCGACCGCGATCTCGGTGACGACCAACTCGTTGCCGTGCCGGTCCAGGGCGCCCGCATAGTTATGCAACACCGCCAGACCGGCGGCGCCGACCGCGGCGTCGATCTGGCCGCAGCGCCAGGCTCGTCCCATGGTGTCGGTGACCACCACAGCCACGGTGACACCGAGGCGTTCGCGCAGCCCGGCGCGCAGCGCCGCGGCGCTGGCGTCGGGATCGGCGGGCAGCAGCGCCAATTCATTCCGGTTGACGTTGGATCCGTCGACCCCGGCGGCGGCCTGCACCAGCCCGAGTCGGTTCTCGGTGATCAACGTCTTGCCCTTGCGGGCCAATATCCGTACCGCTTCGTCGTCGATCAGCTTGCGACGCAGCCGATCTCGCGCCTCCTCGGACTCCGGTGCCGGCACCAGCCGGCCCTCGCACTTGGACACCACCTTGCTGGTGACCACTACGACGTCGCCGTCGCACAGCCAGGGCGCGGCCGCGGCGATCGCCGCGCTCAGGTCATCGCCAGGGCGGAATTCGGGAAGCCCGGTGACAGGCAGGATTTCGACGGCCGATCCGGTGCCGTGCTCGCTCACGCCGCCACGCCCGCAAGCTCCAGCCCGGCGCTCACCATCTCCGCGGTTGCCTTCGGGTCGCTCATCAACAGCGGTATCGATCGCACCAGCACGCCGTCGATATCGGCCTGATCGCCCTCGGCGACCAGCCAGCAGTCGAGTATGCCGGTGCCGGTGCGCGCGCCGTAGTGCCGGCCCACCGCCGCCGCGGTGGAATCCACCCCGAGCACCGAAAGACACGCATCGGCCATGCCGCGCAACGGTTTTCCCCCGATGATCGGCGAGTAGCCGACGATCGGCGCTGAGGTGGCCCGCAGGGCGGCCCGGATTCCGGGGACCGCCAGGATGGCGCCGATGCTGACCACCGGGTTGGACGGAGCCAGCATGACGACGTCGGCCTCGGCGATGGCGGCCACCACTTCTGTTGTAGCACTAGCTGTTTCGGTGCCGATGAAGGCGAAGCTGTGGGTCGGCACCTGGGCGCGGTAACGCACCCACCACTCCTGGAAGTGGATGGCACGCCGGGATCGGGTCTCCGGGTCGGTGATCACCACGTGGGTTTCGCAACGGTCGTCGCTGACCGGGAGTAACGTCGCCCCCGGTTGCCAGCGGTCACACAGTGCCGCGGTGATCTGCGACAGTGGGTAGCCGGCCCGCAGCATCTGAGTGCGCACCAGGTGGGTCGCCAGATCCCGGTCGCCGAGCTGGAACCAGTCCGGCTGCACGCCGTAGCGCGCGAGTTCCTCTTTGACGTGCCAGGTTTCGTCGCGATGACCCCAACCGCGCTGCGGATCGACACCGCCGCCCAGGGTGTACATGCAGGTGTCCAGGTCCGGGCAGACGCGCAGCCCGTGGATCCAGGCATCGTCACCGATGTTGACCACCGCCGTCAATTCGTGACATGCGTCGTGTCCCGGTATGGCAAACTGTCCCAGGCCGAGCAACTGCTGGACCCCCAACAGAAAGCGGGCGCCGCCGACTCCCCCCACGAGAACGGTGACCTTCACACCGCAGGACAGTACCCGCCGGGGACGGGGGATCAGGGCGGGGTTGCCGCGCTTTCACGCCGGCCCCTGACCGGCCCCCCGAGGGGCCCCTGACGGGCCCCTGACGGGCCCCTGACGGTCATTGTGACGAAGTGCACTAGACACGCCGTACAACGAACCGAAACAGAATCGCGGAAATTTGATCACGAGATGGTATGGAAATGCGCCGGAATGCTTGACCCGGCTGCCCAATGCGTGTCTAATCACATCAGTGTCATTTCCCGGTTGGCCGGCCGGTTTCGGTGTCGCAGACCGAGATTCGATCACTAGTTCGAATTGGGTTAACCGCACATCAAAACAGTGGCAAACCATTTCACGATCTATTAGGTGAGGAGGCGGCGGCATGTCCTATGAGCACCTTAGGGGTGTGATGGCAGGCGCACCGCACACCGCTGCCGGCTCGGCGACAGTGCCATCGATGGAGATTGCCCGACCGCACTTGAGTTTGGTTCCCGACGCGTTCGAGCCTCAGCCGGCGCCGGCTCCCGTCGAGCCGCCCGCCGACCAGTGGCAGGACCGCGCCCTTTGTGCCCAAACGGATCCCGAGGCGTTCTTTCCGGAGAAGGGCGGCTCGACCCGCGAGGCAAAGAAGATCTGCCTCGGCTGCGAGGTGCGCCACGAGTGCCTGGAATACGCGCTGGCTCACGACGAGCGTTTCGGCATCTGGGGTGGCCTGTCGGAGCGCGAGCGTCGCCGCCTCAAGCGCGGAATCATCTGAGCGGGATCCTGTTCGGGATCTAGGGCAGCCCGGCGCTCAGTCGTCGTCGATCGTCGGGTCGACGACCGAGGGCTCGACATCCAGATAGCTGGCCACCTGGGCCACCAAGATTTCGTGCAACAACTCGCCAAGCTCCAGGGTGTCCTTCGCCCGTCGCTCAATTGGCTTGCGGAACAACACGATTCGTGCCCGCGTGGCATTGCCGCGGACGTCGACCCCTGCCGGTATCAGCCGGGCAAGCGGGATCGGCCCGTCGGCGATGACTTCGGGCGGCCACTGCACGCTCTCGGGATCCTTGGCCGAGATGCGCGGGATCTCGTCGACCGCGACGTCCAATTCCGACACCCGCTCCTGCCAGCGGCGCTCGATGGGTTCGTAGGCTTCCAGCACCGCCATGTCGAACCGCTCGGACCGGCTGCGCCACCCCGGCACCGTCGGCGGCAGCAGCGGGCCACGCCACTCGCGGCCCCGGCGCCGCACCCGACGCGCCGCCGCGGATCTGCCACCCGGCCGGCCGCTGCGCGGGTAGCCGCGGGAATCGGTCACGCGCCGATGGTAACGGTTGCACATCGCGGCTGGCACGGATGCGCGTGTCCGCCGCTCCGGCGGCGTTTCCGCACGATAGCCTTTCGGTCGTGAACGTACCCCGTCGCTGCTGCCGGCCCGGGTGTCCGCACTATGCAGTGGCAACGTTGACGTTCGTCTACTCGGACTCGACGGCGGTCGTGGGTCCGCTCGCCACCGCACGCGAACCGCACTCCTGGGATCTGTGCGTCAGCCACGCCGGCCGCATCACCGCGCCGCGCGGGTGGGAACTCGTGCGCCATGCCGGACCGCTACCCACCAATCCCGATGAGGACGATCTGGTTGCGCTGGCCGACGCGGTGCGCGAGGGCGGCCCCGTCGCTGCCGGGGCCTATTCGGTGGCCCATCCCGGCAGAAACGGCTCGCCGCACAACGGCTTCCCCGATCCCGTGGTCCACCACGCCGGTGTTCAGGCCGGTGTTCATGCTAAGGCTCCGAGTGGTGGGGTGTTCGCGCCGTCCGAACATCGCAATGGACGTCGCCGTGGACACCTTCGGGTGTTGCCCGATCCACCCGACTAGTCACGACTGGCCCGGCCGATTCCCGCAGCCGGTTCGGCTCCGGTCCGGACCGATGCCGTCGGCGACTTCGTCGGGCCGATAGGCTGGCGGCCAAGGGACGCAGAAAACCTCAGTCGTCAGGAGCCCCGCCATGTCTTGGCCCGCCGCGGTTATCAATCGTGTTATCAAGGCTTATGACGTGCGCGGGTTGGTCGGGGAAGAGATCGATGAGTCGCTGACCGCCGATATCGGCGCGGCCTTCGCCCGGTTGATGCACACCGAGGGTGCGCGGCAGGTGGTGATCGGCCACGACATGCGCGACAGTTCGCCGTCGTTGGCCGCCGCGTTTGCCGACGGGGTGACCGGACAGGGCCTCGACGTGGTGCGCATCGGTTTGGCGTCGACCGATCAGCTCTATTTCGCCTCGGGACTGCTGGACTGCCCCGGTGCGATGTTCACCGCCAGCCACAACCCCGCCGCATACAACGGCATCAAGCTGTGCCGGGCCGGCGCCAAACCGGTGGGCGCGGATACCGGGCTCATCGCCATCCGCGACGATCTCATCAATGGCGTGCCCGCCTACGACGGGCCGGCCGGAACGTGCACCGACCAGGATGTGCTGGACGACTACGGGAAATTCCTGCGATCGCTGGTCAACACCACCGGACTGCGGCCGCTGCGGGTGGCCGTGGACGCCGGCAACGGGATGGCCGGCCACACCGCGCCGGCCGTGCTCGGCCCCATCGGCTCGATTACCTTGCTGCCCTTGTACTTCGAACTCGACGGCTCGTTTCCCAATCACGAGGCCAACCCGCTCGATCCGGCCAACCTGGTGGACCTGCAGTCCTATGTGCGCGACACCGGCGCCGATATCGGCCTGGCCTTCGACGGAGACGCCGACCGCTGCTTCGTGGTCGACGAGACCGGCCACCCCGTGTCGCCGTCAACGGTGACCAGCCTGGTGGCAGCGCGCGAGCTCGGCCGGGAGATCGGCGCCACGGTGATCCACAACGTGATCACCTCGCGCGCGGTGCCCGAACTGGTCGTCGAGCGCGGCGGCACGCCGCTGCGCTCGCGAGTCGGACACTCCTATATCAAGGCGCTGATGGCCGACACCGGCGCGATCTTCGGCGGCGAACACTCGGCCCACTACTACTTCCGCGATTTCTGGGGCGCCGATTCGGGGATGCTGGCCGCACTGTATGTGCTGGCCGCCCTCGGTGAGCAGGACCGGCCGTTGTCCGAGCTGACCGCCGACTACCAGCGCTATGAATCGTCCGGTGAGATTAACTTCCGTGTGGCCGACGCCGAGGCGTGCGTGGAGGCGGTGCTGAAGTCGTTCGGCAGCCGGGTCCAGTCCATCGACCACCTCGACGGCGTAACGGTGGATCTGGGCGATGACAGCTGGTTCAACCTGCGCAGCTCCAACACCGAGCCGTTGCTGCGGCTCAACGTGGAGGCCCGCACCGCCGAGGAGGTCGATGCGGTGGTGCAGCAGGTCAGCGGCGAAATCGCGGCCCAGCTGCCGGCGGAGGCGGGACCGTGAGTGCCGTCCACTCGGTCGATCTCGAAGACGCCGCCGGCCTGATCGCCGCCGACCGCGACGGCCTGTTGCGCGCCGCGTCGACCGCCGGTGCGCAGGTGCGGGCGATTGCCGCCGCACACGACGAAGGCGAACTGGACTTGCTGCGCGGCGGCGACCGGCCCCGAACGGTGATCTGGGTGGGCGGGCGAGGTCCCGCCGAGACGGCCGGGGCGATGCTGGTATCGACGCTCGCGGCTGCGGCCGCGGAGCCGATCGCGCTCGCCAGGGAGGCACCGCCCTGGGTGGGTCCGCTTGACGTCCTCATTGTCGCCGGTGACGACCCCGGTGATCCCGCACTGGTCGCAGCGGCCGCGACCGGTGTGCGCCGAGGCGCGCGGGTCGTCGTCGTAGCCCCCTATGCGGGTCCGCTGCGCGACTCCACGGCCGGTCGAGTCGCGGTGCTGGAACCACGACTACGGGTTCCCGACGAGTTCGGGTTGTGCCGCTACCTGGCCGCGGGCTTGGCCGCGCTGAGCACCGTGGACCCCAGGCTGCAGATCGACCTGGCGTCGCTGGCCGACGAACTCGATGCCGAGGCGTTGCACAACAGTGCCGCCCGCGAGGTGTTCACCAACCCGGCTAAGACGCTTGCCGCGCGGGTATCGGGACGCCGGGTTGCGCTGACCGGTGACAACGCCGCCACCCTGGCCCTGGCGCGGCACGGCAGCTCGGTGCTGCTGCGGATCGCGCAGCAGGTGGCCGCGGCCGCCTGGCTGGCCGACGCGGTGGTGGCGCTGCGGGCCGGCGCGGCCTCCGGTGCCGCCGGTTATTCGGGGGATGCCCTGTTCCACGACGAGCAGATCGACGGCCCGCTGCCCGAGCGGATGCGGGTGCTGGCGCTGACGTTGGCCGGGGAGCGGACGGTGGTCGGCGCCCGGATCGCCGGGCTGGACGACATCAACCTGGTCACGGCCGAGGACGCGACGCAGGACCCCGGCGTGGCCGGGTCGGATGGCCCGCTCACAGCGGCCGCCGCTCAACGTCCCGAACAGCAACTGGCAATATTGGCCGTTCGGCTGGAGATGGCCGCGGTGTATTTGCGACTGGCGCGGGGATAGATACAAGGTGGAATTGCTACGCGGAGCGTTACGGACATACGCCTGGGGATCGCGTACCGCTATCGCCGAGTTCACCGGGCGGCCGGTGCCGGCCGCCCACCCCGAAGCCGAACTCTGGTTTGGTGCGCACCCTGGTGACCCCGCCTGGCTGGAAACCGACAAAGGCGAAACCTCGTTGCTGGAAGCGCTGAGCACCGATCCGGAGGGACAGCTCGGTCACGGGTTGCGCACCCGGTTCGGCGATGTGCTGCCGTTCCTGGTGAAGGTCCTGGCCGCCGACGAGCCGTTGTCGTTGCAGGCCCACCCCAGCGCCGAGCAGGCCATCGAGGGCTATCTACGGGAAGAGCGGCTCGGCATTCCGGTGGCGTCGCCGGTGCGCAACTATCGCGACACCAGCCACAAGCCCGAGTTGCTGGTGGCGTTGCAGCCGTTCGAGGCGCTGGCCGGCTTCCGTCAGGCCGCCCGCACCCGCGAGCTGCTGCAGGCGCTGGCGGTGTCGGACCTCGACCCGTTCATCGACTTGCTCAGCGACCAGTCCGACGCCGACGGCCTGCGTGCGCTGTTCACCACCTGGATCACCGCCCCCCAGCCCGACATCGACGTGCTGGTGCCCGCCGTGCTGGAGGGCGCCATTCACTACCTCAGCTCCGGTGCGACGGAATTCGCCGCGGAGGTCAAGACGGTGCTGGAGCTGGGCGAGCGTTATCCCGGCGACGCCGGGGTGCTCGCGGCGTTGTTGCTCAACCGGATCAGCCTGTGGCCGGGTGAGGCGATATTCCTGCCGGCCGGCAACTTGCACACCTATCTGCGGGGTTTCGCGCTGGAGGTAATGGCCAACTCCGACAACGTATTACGTGGCGGTCTGACTCCCAAGCACGTCGATGTGCCGGAGCTGCTGCGGGTGCTGGACTTCGCCCCGACCGCGGAGTCGCAACTGCGGCCGCCGATCCGGCGCGACGGGCTGGAGCTGGTTTACGACACTCCGGCCGAGGAGTTCGCGGTCGCGTTGCTCGCGCTCGGCGCGGATCAGCTGGGCCACGAGATCGATGCACCCTCCAGCCATGAGGGCCCACAGATCTTGTTGTGCACCGAGGGTTCGACCATGGTCCATGGCAAGTCGAAGTCGTTGACGCTCAAGCAGGGGATGGCTGCCTGGGTGGCCGCTGACGACGGCCCGATTCGGCTGCTCGCGCACGAGCCCACGAAACTGTTCCGGGCTACCGTGGGGCTGTGACGGCTTGCCGCCTACCGGCGACGGCTTGGCGGCGCTCGCCGAGCCATAGCCGCAGGTTGTGGGCCATGGCCCGGCCGACAATCCGCGGCGGCGGAATCATGTACAGGCTATCCAGCAGCGAGAACCGGCGTAAAAACCATTCGGCGAGAACGGGATTCGTTTCGGCGGCGCCGAGGAATTGGTCGAACAACGCACCGGATGGTCGCCACCACCACGGGACCGGCCCGGCGACGCCGTGGTGGAAGGTGATGTCGCCGATGGCGTTCATCATCCACACCGGATAGGTCGTCTTGCGGGTGAGCCGGTTGAATTCGGCCGCAAGGCTTTTCGTGGGAGATTGCAGCGCCCGGCGCAGATTGCCGGCCTGCAGCGACGTCATCGTCATGCCCTGCCCGAAGGTGGGGTTGAAGCTGGCCACGGCGTCGCCGAACGGGAGGATGCCCGCCGGGAACCGCTCCAGTTTGTCGTAGCGGCGCCACCGGCTGGCCGGAAAGGCATGCAGGACCGGGCTGCCCACCGGTTCGGCCTGTGCTAGCGCGTCGGCGAATCGGGCCGGCAGCAGCTGGTCGGCGAGCGCGCGCATCTCGGGGAAGGTCGACGGCGGCTTGGCATGGGCGACGCCGAAGGTGGTGATCACCCAGGTGCCGTCCTCGTAGCACAGCATGCCCAGGCCCAGCGACTGGTCATGTGAGGCGCCGGCGACCACCACCTTCTCCCGCAGCAGGCCGTCGGGGAGGCGGAACTGCTGGCTGGCGTAGTTGATGCCGATGTCCACGGTTTCCTCGGCCGGGCGCTGAAATCCCCACTGCGTCAACCACACTGGTAGCCGGGTGCCGCGCCCCGCCGCGTCGACGACGAGGTCGGCGGCCCGGAACTCGGGATCACCGTCTTCCTGGGGTGCGAGCAGCACCCCGGTCACCCGTTGCCGGGCGGGCGCGAACCGCGGTTCGAGAACGAGTCGCCGCACGATCTCGACGTTGTCGATGTCGAGGACCCGCCGGCGCAGCTGCCATTCCAGATGCGGCCGGCTGGGCACGTAGGCGGTGAACTCTTCGCGCAGCGTGTGTGCTGTCCCCAGGACGTGGCCCGCGGCCCCGAAGTAGATGCAGTCCGGGCGGTTCTCCAGCATGGGCACACCGGCGGCGACCATGTCTTTCAACAGGCCGGGGAAGAGGCTGTCGAATTCGTCTGCGCCACGGGCCATCAGCATGTGCAGGTGCCGGTCTTGGGGAACCGTGGCGCGGTTGGCCGGTGCGTCCGGCAGCTCGTCGCGCTCGAAAACCGTCACCCGGCCGAAAAAATCCGAGAGCACCCGCGCCGCGCACAGCCCCGCGATGCTGGCCCCGATGACGATCGCATGGTCCCTGGAATCCGTCGTGCTCGCCAAGCTCCCCCGCATTCCCGCAGCGTACCCGCTACTGTCGCGGCGACCGGCGCTCGCGCAGCCACAGCCGCATGTTGTGCGCCACGGCGCGGCCGATGATTGGCGCCGACGGCACCGTGTACAGGCTGTCGAGCAGCGAGATTCGGCGTAAAAACCATTCGGCCAGAACAGGATTGGTTTCAGCGGCACCGAGGAACTGGTCGTAGAGCGCGCCGACCGGCCGATACCAGCGCGGCATCGGCCCGTCGGCGTGTTGGAAGCAGTGGTCGGCGATCGCGTTCATCGTCCACACCGGTCTGGTGATCTTGGCGGCGGCCCGGTTGAATTCGACGGCCGGCTCGCCGGGTGCGGATTGCAGTGCCTGGCGCAGCCGGCCGGCCTGCAGGGACGCCATCGTCATGCCCTGCCCGAAGGTGGGATTGAAGCTGGCGACGGCGTCCCCGAACGGGATGATCCCGGCCGGGAAGCGACTCAGCTTGTCGTAGCGGCGCCATCTGCTGACCGGAAATGCGAGGAATGCCGGGGCGCCGACGGGTTCGGCCCGGGCCAACGCATCGGCGAAACGGCTGGGCAGCAGCCGGTAGCCGAGCTCACGCATCTCGTCGAAGGTCGCAGGCGGGGTGGCTTTGGCGACCCCGAACGTCGTCAAGATCCAGCTGCCGTCCTCGTAGCACAACATGCCCAGGCCCAGCGATTGCCCTGGGCCGACACCGGTGACCACGATCTTTTCCCGGATGAGTCCGTCCGGGATGGTGAGCCGGTGGCTGGCATAGCCGATGCCGACGTCGACGGTGTCCTCGGCCGGGCGCTGATATCCCCACTGCGCCAACCACACCGGCAGCCGACTGCCGCGACCGGCCGCATCGACGGCGAGATCGGCCGCGACGAACTCCGGATCATCGGCGCCGGTCTCCGCCAGCACACCGGTTACCCGGTCACGTGCGCCGTCGAACCGCGGCTGGTTGACGGTGCGCCGCCGGATCGCGACGTTGCCGAGGGCCAGCACCCGTCGTCGCAGCTGCCACTCCAGGTGGGGCCGGCTCGGCAGATAGGCGGTGAACTGCTTACGCAGTTGCCGGCCGGTGCCCAGGACGTGGCCTACCGCGCCGAGGTAGATGCACTCCGGGCGGTTGTCCAGCATCGGCACGCCGGCTGCCACCAGTTCCGCCAACAGACCGGGGAACAGCGCCTCGAATTCCAGCGCGCCGCGGGCCATCAGCAGGTGCAGATGACGGTCCTGGGGGACCGCGCCGCGATACGAGGGCGTGTCCGGCAGTTCGTCGCGCTCGAAGACGGTCACCGTGGCATAGAAGTCGGCGAGCGCCCGGGCTGCGCACAACCCGCCGATGCTGGCGCCGATGACGACCGCGTGGTCCTTGGGGTTTGCGGCGCTGTTTCGCAAGCTCGCCCTCATCCCCGGCAGCGTACCCAGTACTGTGCGGTCACAGCTGGAGGCGAGAGGACACGCATGGCCGATCGATGGCGCACGAAGTCGGTAGAGCAATCGATCGCTGACACCGACGAGCCGGACACTCGGCTGCGCAAGGACCTCACCTGGAGAGACCTGGTGGTGTTCGGTGTTTCGGTGGTGATCGGCGCCGGTATCTTCACGGTCACCGCCTCGACTGCCGGCGACATCACCGGCCCGGCCATCTGGGTGTCGTTTCTCATCGCCGCGGGCACCTGCGCGCTGGCGGCCCTGTGCTATGCCGAATTCGCCTCGACGCTTCCGGTGGCCGGCAGCGCATACACCTTCTCCTATGCGACTTTCGGTGAGTTCCTGGCGTGGGTGATCGGCTGGAACCTGGTCCTGGAATTGGCCGTCGGCGCCGCCGTCGTCGCCAAGGGCTGGTCCAGCTATCTGGGCACAGTGTTCGGATTTGCTGGTGGCACAATCCATTTCGGATCGGTCAACTTCGACTGGGGTGCATTGCTGATCGTCGCGGTGGTGGCGACCCTGGTCGCGCTGGGCACCAAGTTGTCGTCGAGGTTTTCTGCCGTGGTCACCACCATCAAGGTGTCGGTGGTCATCTTCGTCGTGATAGTCGGCGCGTTCTACATCAAGGCCGCCAATTACTCGCCCTTCATTCCCGAACCCGAACCCGAACATCAGGGCAAGGGCGCCGACCAGTCGGTGCTGTCGCTGCTGACCGGAGCCCACGGCAGCCACTACGGCTGGTACGGCGTCCTGGCCGGGGCGTCGATCGTGTTCTTCGCGTTCATCGGCTTCGACATCGTGGCCACGATGGCCGAGGAGACCAAGCATCCGCAGCGTGACGTCCCGCGGGGCATTCTGGCGTCGCTGGGCATCGTCACGCTGCTCTATGTCGCGGTGTCGGTGGTGCTGTCCGGCATGGTGTCCTACCGGCAGCTGCGCACCGTGCGGGGCGGCGGCCAGGCGAACCTGGCCACCGCCTTCACGGCCAACGGGGTGTACTGGGCCAGCGGCATCATCTCCGTCGGGGCGCTCGCCGGGCTGACCACCGTGGTGATGGTGCTGATGCTCGGACAGTGCCGGGTCCTGTTCGCGATGGCGCGCGACGGGCTGTTGCCGCGGCAGCTGGCCAAGACCGGGCCACGCGGCACGCCGGTGCGGATCACCGTGCTGGTCGCGGTGGTGGTGGCCGCGACGGCGTCGGTCTTTCCCATCACCAAGCTCGAAGAGATGGTCAACGTCGGCACCTTGTTCGCCTTCGTCCTGGTATCCGGCGGTGTGATCATTCTGCGCAGGAAGCGGCCCGACCTGAAGCGCGGCTTCCGGGCGCCGTTGGTGCCGTGGCTTCCGATCGCCTCGCTGTGCGCGTGTCTGTGGTTGATGGTGAATCTGACCGCGCTGACCTGGGTCCGGTTCGGCGTCTGGTTGGTGTTGGGCACCGCGATCTACGTGGGCTATGGGCACCGGCATTCGGTGCACGGAAACCGGGAGGTGGCCAATGCGGCGCCTGACAAGTAAGGCCATTTTGGAAACATAGTGTACAAATATACGTCTGATGTCTAGACAGCAGACGTATAAGGCAGTAATGTCCAACCTTAAGCGTGGTGTGACTCACGAGGAGGTTTGGCATATGACCACACAGTTCAGTTCCGAGTTGGCGCAAGCTCCCGAAACGGAGTGGCGCGATAAGAAGCGCCACCTGTGGCTGATGGGATTGATCGCCCCGACGGCGTTGTTCGTGATGCTGCCGATCGTGTGGGGGCTGAACCAGCTGGGCTGGCACGCCGCGGCCCAGGCGCCGCTGTGGATCGGACCGTTCCTGGTCTACATCCTGTTGCCGCTGCTGGACCTGCGCTTCGGGCCCGACGGTCAGAACCCGCCCGACGAGGTGATGGAGCGGCTGGAAAACGACAAGTACTACCGCTACTGCACCTACATCTACGTCCCGTTCCAATACCTCAGTGTGGTGCTGGGCGCCTATCTGTTTACCGCGTCCGACCTCGGTTGGCTCGGCTTCGAGGGCGGTTTGAGCTGGGCGGGCAAGATCGGGGTTGCCCTGTCGGTGGGTGTGCTTGGTGGCGTCGGCATCAACACAGCCCACGAGATGGGTCACAAGAAGGAGTCGCTGGAGCGCTGGTTGTCCAAGATCACGCTGGCCCAGACCTGCTACGGCCACTTCTACATCGAGCACAATCGTGGGCACCACGTGCGGGTGTCCACCCCGGAGGATCCGGCGTCGGCCCGCTTCGGGGAGACCTTCTGGGAATTCCTGCCGCGCAGCGTCATCGGCAGCCTGCGCTCCGCGATCGGGCTGGAAGCCCAACGGATTCGCCGGCTCGGTAAGAGCCCCTGGGACCCCCGGACCTACCTGTCCAACGACGTGCTCAACGCCTGGGCGATGTCGGTGGTGTTGTGGGGGGTGCTGATCGCGGTTTTCGGCGTGGGCCTGATCCCGTTCGTGATCATCCAGGCGGTGTTCGGCTTCAGCCTGCTGGAAGCGGTCAACTACCTCGAGCACTACGGACTGCTGCGGCAGAAGATCGGCACCGCTTCCGGGAAGGCCCGCTACGAGCGCTGCGCGCCGGTGCACAGCTGGAACTCCGACCACATCGTCACCAACCTGTTCCTGTATCACCTGCAGCGGCACAGCGACCACCACGCCAACCCCACCCGTCGTTACCAGACGTTGCGCAGCATGGACGGGGCGCCGAACCTGCCCAGTGGGTACGCGTCGATGATCTCGCTGACCTACTTCCCGCCGCTGTGGCGCAAGGTGATGGACCACCGGGTGCTCGAGCACTACGACGGCGACATCACCAGGGTCAACCTGCACCCCCGGGTGCGCGCCAAGATGCTGGCCCGGTACGGGGCCGTGCACGCAGCCCGGCACGGAGACGCGGCATGATGGCGGCCTATCGGTGCCCGGTCTGCGACTACGTCTACGACGAGGCCAAAGGTGAACCCCGGGAAGGGTTTTCAGCCGGCACCCGATGGGAGCAGATTCCCGACGAGTGGTGCTGCCCGGACTGCGCCGTCCGGGAGAAGGTCGATTTCGAAAAGGTGTGAAAGGTCTGAAAGGGAGACAACCATGAGCGACTACAAGCTGTTTCAGTGCGTCCAGTGCGGCTTCGAGTACGACGAGGCACTCGGCTGGCCGGACGAGGGCATCGCACCCGGCACTCGCTGGGAGGACATCCCGGAGGACTGGAGTTGCCCGGATTGCGGGGCGGCGAAGTCCGACTTCGTGATGGTGGAGGTGGCCCGATCGTGATGGAGGCCAAGGTGCTGGCGGAAACAGATATTGTCGCGCCTGTGAAGCGGATTCCTTACGCCGAGGCATCTCGGGCCCTGTTGCGCGATTCGGTGCTGGATGCGATGCGGGATCTGTTGCTGACTCGAGACTGGTCGGCGATCACCCTGTCTGACGTGGCTCGCGCCGCAGGTGTTAGCCGGCAGACCATCTACAACGAGTTCGGCTCTCGGCAGGGCCTGGCGCAGGGCTATGCGCTGCGCCTCACCGACCGCCTGGTGGACCGGGTGCATGCCTCGCTGGATGCCAACGTGGGCAACATCTTTGAGTCGTTCTTACAGGGTTTTCGCGCTTTCTTCGCCGAGTCCGCGGCCGATCCCCTGGTGATCTCGTTGCTGACCGGCGCCGCCAAGCCCGATTTGCTGCAGCTGATCACCACCGACAGCGCGCCCATCATCAACCGTGCGTCGGCCCGCCTGGCGAAGGCCTTCACCCAGACCTGGGTGGCCACCAGTGACGACGACGCCGGTGTGCTCTCGCGGGCGATCGTGCGGCTGTGCTTGAGCTATGTGCCGATGCCGCCGGAGGCCGACCACGACGTTGCCGCGGACCTGGCGAGGTTGATGACGCCGTTCGCGGAACGCCACGGGGTGATCAATATCCCCTGACCTGCGAGGCTGGGAGCCGGGGGCTACAGTGGCTGAAGAGCATACCTAGGCTATGTCGCCTCGCTCAGCTTCCCGCAGGCCCACAGTAAGGATCAAACACGCCATGACGACGACCGAAACTTCGCTGACCCCCGACGTTCGTAACGGCATCGACTTCAAGATTGCCGATCTGTCGCTGGCGGATTTCGGTCGTAAGGAACTGCGCATCGCCGAGCACGAGATGCCCGGCCTGATGTCTCTGCGTCGCGAATACGCCGAGGTGCAGCCCCTCAAAGGCGCTCGCATCTCGGGTTCGCTGCACATGACCGTGCAGACCGCGGTGCTGATCGAGACGTTGACCGCACTCGGCGCCGAAGTTCGGTGGGCGTCGTGCAACATCTTCTCGACCCAGGACCATGCGGCGGCCGCCGTCGTGGTCGGCCCGCATGGCACGCCCGAGGAGCCCAAGGGTGTCCCGGTATTCGCGTGGAAGGGCGAGACGCTCGAGGAGTACTGGTGGGCCGCCGAGCAGATGCTGACCTGGCCGGACCCGGACAAGCCTGCCAACATGATCCTCGACGACGGCGGCGATGCCACCATGCTGGTGCTGCGCGGCATGCAGTACGAGAAGGCCGGCGTGGTGCCGCCCGCCGAGGAAGACGATTCGGCGGAGTGGAAGGTGTTCCTGAACCTGCTGCGGAACCGGTTCGAGACCGACAAGGGCAAGTGGACCAAGATCGCCGAGTCGGTCCAGGGTGTCACCGAGGAGACCACCACCGGTGTGCTGCGGCTCTACCAATTCGCCGCCGCCGGCGACCTGGCCTTCCCGGCGATCAACGTCAACGACTCGGTGACCAAGTCCAAGTTCGACAACAAGTACGGCACCCGGCACTCGCTCATTGACGGCATCAACCGCGGCACCGACGCGCTGATCGGCGGCAAGAAGGTCCTGATCTGCGGCTACGGCGACGTCGGTAAGGGCTGTGCCGAGGCGATGAAGGGCCAGGGCGCGCGGGTCCAGGTCACCGAGATCGACCCGATCAATGCGCTGCAGGCGATGATGGAGGGCTTCGACGTCGTCACCGTCGAGGACGCCATCGCCGACGCCGACATCGTCGTCACCGCCACCGGCAACAAAGACATCATCATGCTCGAGCACATCAGGCAGATGAAAGACCACTCGATCCTGGGCAACATCGGCCACTTCGACAACGAGATCGACATGGCCGGTCTGGAGCGCTCCGGGGCGACCCGGGTCAACGTCAAGCCGCAGGTCGACCTGTGGACCTTCCCCGACACGGGCCGCTCGATCATCGTGCTGTCCGAGGGCCGACTGCTGAACCTGGGCAACGCCACCGGGCATCCGTCGTTCGTGATGAGCAACAGCTTCGCCAACCAGGTGATCGCCCAGATCGAGCTGTGGACCAAGAACGACGAATACGACAACGAGGTGTACCGACTGCCCAAGCACCTCGACGAAAAGGTGGCCCGCATCCACGTCGAGGCGCTCGGTGGTCACCTGACCAAGCTCACCAAGGAGCAGGCAGAGTACCTCGGCGTCGACGTCGAGGGCCCCTTCAAGCCGGATCACTACCGCTACTGAGTGCGGTGTCGGCGGCCGAGCGTGACGCCACAGTCACGTTCGGCGCCGAGTGTGACTGCCGCGTCACGCTCGAGGCAGGGACTAGGCTCGCGCCGTGCTGATCGCGATCGAAGGCGTTGATGGTGCCGGCAAACGGACGCTGACCGAGGGCCTGCGCGCGGCGTTCCAGGCGGTCGGGAAGTCGGTGGCCACGCTGGCGTTCCCGCGCTACGGGCGCTCGGTCACCGCCGACATCGCCGCGGAGGCCCTGCACGGGGGGCACGGTGATCTCGCCTCGTCGGTGTACGCGATGGCGACGCTGTTCGCGCTCGACCGCGCCGGCGCGGCGGCGGAGATCGCGGAGCTGCGGCGGAACTACGACGTGGTGATCCTGGATCGCTACGTAGCCTCCAACGCCGCCTATAGCGCGGCCCGGCTGCACGAGGACGCGCACGGGCAGGCGGTCGCCTGGGTGCGGCAACTCGAGTACCAGCGGCTGGAGCTGCCCGCACCCGACTGGCAGGTGCTGCTGGCGGTGTCCACCGATCTTGCCGCACAGCGGGCCCGCAGCCGGGCCGAAGCCGACCCCGTGCGAGCGCGCGACAGCTACGAGCGTGACGACAAGCTGCAACAGCGCACCGGCGCGGTGTATGCGCAATTGGCCGCCGCGGACTGGAACGGACGATGGTTGGTGGTCGACTCCGAGGTCGACGCGGACCGGCTGGCGGCGACCCTGATGGCCTCAAATGATCGATTTTGAGACTATTTGCCCATATCAAAGACGAAACGCCCGGGTGGAATCGCAGTTTTGTCCGGTTCTAGTGCCACCATGGACACCATGAGGCAAAGGATTCTCGTCGTCGATGATGACGCTTCGCTGGCAGAGATGCTGACCATCGTGCTGCGTGGGGAGGGCTTCGACACCGCGGTCATCGGTGACGGCACCCAGGCCCTGACCGCGGTGCGCGAGCTGCGCCCCGATCTGGTGCTGCTCGACCTGATGCTGCCCGGCATGAACGGCATAGACGTATGTCGTGTGCTCCGTTCGGACTCCGGCGTTCCGATCGTGATGCTGACCGCCAAGACCGACACCGTCGACGTGGTGCTTGGTCTCGAGTCGGGCGCCGACGACTACATCATGAAGCCGTTCAAGCCCAAGGAGCTGGTCGCACGGGTGCGGGCCCGGCTGCGCCGCAACGACGACGAGCCGGCCGAGATGTTGTCGATCGCCGACGTCGACATCGACGTGCCGGCGCACAAGGTCACCCGCAACGGCGAGCAGATCTCGCTGACGCCGCTGGAATTCGACCTGCTGGTCGCATTGGCACGCAAACCCCGCCAGGTGTTTACTCGTGATGTGCTGCTCGAACAGGTGTGGGGATATCGTCACCCGGCCGACACCCGGCTGGTGAACGTGCATGTCCAGCGTCTGCGGGCTAAGGTCGAGAAAGACCCGGAGAACCCGACAGTGGTGTTGACCGTTCGAGGAGTGGGATACAAGGCCGGACCCCCGTGATCCCCGGGGACGACCGCGACGCCCCGGGGGGACCGCCGTCCGCTGACAGGGGAGTGCGGCGCCAGTGATTTGGGGCTCTCGGCGACGTACGCGTGGTCGTTGGGGGCGCTCCGGCCCGATGGCTCGCGGCTTGAGTGCGCTGAGTCGAGCCGTCGCGGTGGCGTGGCGCCGATCGTTGCAACTGCGCGTCGTCGCGCTGACGCTCGGACTCTCGCTGGCCGTGATCCTGGCGCTTGGCTTCGTGCTGACCAGCCAGGTCACCAACCGGGTGCTCGACATCAAGCTCAAGGCCGCGATCGACCAGACCGAGCGGGCGCGAAACACCGTCAGCGGCATCGTCAACGGCGAAGAGACCCGCTCGCTGGACAGCAGCCTGCAGCTCGCGCGCAACACCCTGACCTCGAAAACCGATCCCGCCTCCGGTACCAGCCAGGCCGGTGCGTTCGATGCGGTGCTGATGGTCCCGGGTGACGGGCCGCGCGCCGCCTCCACGGCCGGGCCCGTCGACCAGGTGCCCGCCGCGTTGCGGGGCTTCGTCAAGGCCGGCCAGGCCGCGTATCAGTACGCCACCGTGCACACCGACGGCTTCTCCGGGCCGGCGCTCATCGTCGGTACGCCGACGTCGTCGCGGGTGGCCAACCTGGAGCTGTACCTGATCTTCCCGCTGGCCAACGAGCAGGCCACCATCGCGCTGGTGCGCGGCACCATGGCAACGGGCAGCCTGGTGCTGCTGGTTCTGCTGTCCGGCATCGCGCTGCTGGTGTCGCGCCAAGTCGTGGTGCCGGTCCGTTCGGCTTCGCGGATCGCCGAACGGTTCGCCGAGGGGCATCTGTCCGAGCGCATGCCGGTGCGCGGCGAAGACGACATGGCGCGATTGGCGGTGTCGTTCAATGACATGGCCGAGAGTCTGTCCCGACAGATCACCCAACTCGAGGAGTTCGGCAACCTGCAGCGCCGCTTCACCTCCGACGTCAGCCACGAACTGCGCACCCCGCTGACCACGGTGCGCATGGCGGCCGACTTGATCTACGACCACAGCGCCGACCTGGACCCGACGCTGCGGCGCTCCACGGAGCTGATGGTCAGCGAGTTGGACCGGTTCGAGTCACTGCTCAACGACCTGCTGGAGATCTCCCGGCACGACGCGGGGGTGGCGGAGCTGTCGGTGGAGGCAGTCGATCTGCGCACCACCGTCAAGAGTGCTCTGGGCAATGTGGGGCACCTGGCCGAGGAGACCGGTATCGAGTTGCTCGTGGAGTTGCCGGCCCATGAAGTGATCGCCGAGGTCGACGCCCGCCGGGTAGAACGGATACTGCGCAATCTGATCGCCAACGCCATCGACCACGCCGAGCACAAGCCGGTGCGGATCCGGATGGCCGCCGACGAGGACACGGTGGCGGTCACGGTGCGCGACTACGGGGTGGGGCTGCGGCCCGGTGAGGAGAAACTGGTGTTCAGCCGATTCTGGCGCGCCGATCCCTCGCGGGTGCGGCGCTCCGGCGGCACCGGGCTGGGTCTGGCGATCAGCATCGAGGACGCGCGACTGCACCAAGGCCGGCTGGAAGCCTGGGGGGAACCCGGCCAGGGCTCCTGCTTCCGGCTGACGCTTCCGCTGGTGCGCGGGCACAAGGTGACCACCAGCCCGTTGCCCATGAAGCCGATCCCGCAACCCGTCCCACAGCCGAACGCGCCAGAACAGAAAGATCGTCAGCACCAGCGCGAACCCGCGGAGTGGAGCGGCTGATGCAGCGGATCCGGGCGATCCGGGCCAGCACGGCCCTGTTGTTCGTGGCCGCGCTGCTCGGCGGCTGCGCGAGTGTGCCCAGTTCGTCGGCGCCGCAAGCCATCGGCACCGTCGAGCGTCCGGCGCCGTCGAACCTGCCCAAGCCGACCCCGGGCATGGATCCAGACGTGCTGCTGCGCGAATTCCTCAAGGCCACCGCCGACCCGGCCAACCGGCATCTGGCAGCACGTCAGTTCCTTACCCAGTCGGCATCCAACGCCTGGGACGATGCCGGCAGCGCCTTGCTGATCGACCACGTGGTATTCGTCGAAACCCGTGGCGCAGAACGGGTTTCGGCGACCATGCGGGCAGATATCCTGGGTTCGCTCTCCGACATCGGGGTCTTCGAGACGGCCGAGGGTCAGCTGCCGGATCCAGGCCCGATCGAATTGGTCAAGACGTCCGGTGGCTGGCGCATCGACCGGCTGCCCAACGGGGTTTTCCTGGACTGGCAGCAGTTCCAGGCGACCTACAAGCGCAACACCTTGTACTTCGCCGACCCGACCGGCAAGACCGTGGTTCCCGATCCGCGCTACGTCGCGGTGTCCGATCACGACCAGCTGGCCACCGAGTTGGTGTCCAAGCTGCTGTCGGGGCCGCGTCCGGAGATGGCCCACACGGTGCGCAACCTGCTGGCTCCGCCGCTGCGGCTGCGCGGTCCGGTAACCCGTGCCGACGGCGGCAAGAGCGGCATCGGCAAGGGGTACGGCGGGGCGCGCATCGACCTGGAGAAGCTGTCCACCACCGATCCGCACAGCAGGCAATTGCTTGCCGCCCAGATCATTTGGACGTTGGCCAGAGCCGACATCAGAGGGCCGTACGTGATCAACGCCGACGGCGCCCCGCTCGACGACAGGTTCGCGGAGGGATGGAACACCTCCGACGTCGCCGCCACCGACCCGGGGGTGGCCGATGGCGCCGGCGCGGGCCTGCACGCCCTGGTGGGCGGTTCACTGGTGGCGCTGGATGGACAGCGGATCATTACCGTGCCCGGTGCCTTCGGGCGGATGGGCGACCAGACCGGGGCAGCACTGTCCCGCAGTGGCCGGCAGGTGGCGTCGGTGGTGACGCTGCGGCGTGGCGCCCCCGATGTGGCGGCCTCCTTGTGGATCGGTGACCTCGGCGGCGAGGCGGTCCAGTCGGCCGACGGCCACAATCTTTCGCGGCCCAGCTGGTCGCTGGACGACGCGGTGTGGGTGGTCGTCGACACCAACATCGTGCTGCGGGCGATCCAGGAAACCGCGTCGGGACAACCGGCGCGGATACCGGTGGACTCCACCGCGGTGTCCAGTCGCTTTCCGGGCGCGATCACCGACCTGCAGCTCTCGCGCGACGGAACGCGGGCCGCGATGGTGATCGACGGGCAGGTGATCCTCGCCGGTGTCGAGCAGACCCAGGCTGGTCAGTTCGCCCTGACCTATCCGCGGCGGCTGGGTTTCGGGCTGGGTACCTCGGTGGTGTCGCTGTCCTGGCGAACCGGCGACGACATCGTGGTGACCCGCAATGATGCGACGCACCCGGTTTCGTATGTGAACCTCGACGGGGTCAACTCCGACGCCCCGGCCAGGGGTTTGCAGATACCGCTGTTCGCCATCGCCGCCAATCCCTCGACGGTGTACGTTGCCGCTCCGCAAGGGGTGCTGATGTATTCGGCGTCGGCCGCCGACGGTCAGCAGGGCTGGGCGGAAGTTGCGGGCCTGATGGTGGCGGGGGCGGCGCCGGTATTGCCGGGATGAGCGCTGGGCTGGGCTGATCTCACCGGCTACCCTCGCAGTGAGGAGGCGCTTGTCGATGTCGCCCAGAGTTCCTTTCCTGCGTTGGGACGATCCGTTCCGCGCCCTCGACATGCTGGCCTCGTTGTGGTCGTCGACCGGGTTGCCGTCGGTGAGCGCGGGAGCCGCCCAAGCGGTTGCCATGCCATACCGCACCTTGTTCATGACGCTGCAGCAGCTGCTCGTCGACAAGGAAGTCACGGTGCGCATCGGCGGCGACGATGTGGTGCTGACCGTGACCGAGCTGGACGCCGAGCTCGACCCGCAGGGGTTGCCCGTCGGTCAGCTCGGCGAGGTCCGCGTCGCCGCACGCGACATCAGGTGGGATCAGCACCACCTCCAAACCGCGGTCGCCGTCCTGCGCAACGTGCACATCCGTCCGGGCGTGCCCCCGCTGGTGGTCGCGGCTCCGGCCCGGTTGTCGTCGGTGCTGTCGGCGGACATCTTCGACGATGTGCTGCGGCAGGTGGCACCGCAGCTGCGCAGTGAACTCCGCGGGGACGGGACCGCCCGGCTGCGCTGGGCACGCCGGCCCGGTTGGGGCGGGGTGGAAGTGGACGCCGACGTGGTGGGCACGACGTTGTGGCTGCGCCCGCGCGCCGTGATCACCGGGCACCGCCGGTGGCCCCTGCCGATCCGGGTCCCCGCGTACCAGGTGCCGCTGCCCGCGCTGCCGCATGGGCTGCTGCTGACCGACGTCGACCTTGGCCCGGACTCGCTGCACCTGTCCGCGCTGCTGCCGGAGTGGCGCATGGAGTTGCCGCTGCGTCATCTCGAGGATCTGATCACCCGATTGAGCCAGGGGGCGCTCAGCTTCACCTGGCCCTCGTTGCTGCGGGGCTCGGACTGACCGGCGGCAGAGTGGCTCGGTCGTTCCAGGTCGTTCCAGGTCGTTCCAGATCTGCCGAATTTGCCGAAACGGCATCCCGATACCGCGCACCGGCGACTCACCGCGGGATCGCGGGTGGCCGAGCGTGCTTGTGCTCGGCGCGGCGACGGACGTGAAAAGCGTTCCCCAAGTCACTGTTTGGGCAATTCTGGATCACGACGCGGCTGGTGCGCCGTATCGGTTCGGCAACCAATACGTCTTGATCTAGGCAAGGATTCGGCGCACCGATACGGTTCCTCATTGCCGCCGTTTTCGCGGGCGGCTTGGGCAGGAATGAACGGAGTTGGCGTTGCGGCTTGTGGATCGATGCTGCGTTGCGGTAGCTGCCGGCGCGGGGTTGTGTGGCGCCGCGCTTACGTTCAGTGCTGGTGCGCCGGCCGCTCCATTGCCGACCGGCGGTCCGACGTGCCTGGAGCAACTTGGCGCGCTTGGTTCCGCACCGCCCATGGCAGCAGCGCCGGTGGTGCTGCCCGGTCCGCCAGTAGCAGGCGCTGTGCCTCTGGCGCCCGTGGTGCCGGTGGTGCCGGCCGCGCCCGTGGTGCCGGTGGTGCCGGCCGCGCCCGTGGTGCCGGCTGCGCCGGCCGCGCCCGTGGTGCCGGTGGTGCCGGCTGCGCCCGTGGTGCCGGTGGTGCCGGCCGGCGTGGCCGCCGCACCAGCCGACGCTGCCCCGGGTGCCGCTCCGATCGTGAAGGCGGCCGGCACGGGTAAGGGTGCGCCGACGGATCCGGCTGCGCCGGCACCCGGACCGGTGGTGCTGCCCGGCCCGCCGGCGCCGGCGGCAGCGGCGCTACCCCAGGCGCCCATCACCGCTGTGCTGGCTGGGTCGTCGACACCGCTTCCGGCTTGCGCGGCGGGCCCCGCACCAGGGCCGGCTGCGCAGTAACGTCGGCGGCTGCCCGCACCGGCCCCGGATCACGGCATCACCGGGTCTACTTCCTTTTCGTCTGCCGCAACCCCTTCCTGGACGATGACGGGGTCGCCGACGTTGACCGTGTTGAAGTACCACTCGGCGTCGGTGGGGCTCAGGCTGATGCAGCCATGGCTCACATTCTCAACCCCCATTGACCGGATCGCCCACGGGGCCGAATGCACATAGAGGCCGCGGCTGGTGATCCGGACGGCGTAGTCCACCGGGAGCCGGTAACCGTCGGGGTCGTCGACGGGGATGCCGACCGAGCTCGAATCCATAATCACCGTGCGATCTTTGGAGATCACGTGGTAGGTGCCGACGGGCGTCTCGAACTCGGGCCTGCCCATCGAGGCCGGCAGCACACCTTCTTCTCCCCAGTGCGGCCGGTGGTGCGGCGTTGGTAGTGGCGGCGCCCCCGTTGCAGCCGGGACTCCGTCGATGCTCACGGTGAAGGTGTGCTTCGCGATGTCGGCAACGCCGACGACCGCCGGACCCGTTTCGAAGTTCGTGCGCAACCCGCCCACCGAGAGCGCCACGGTGCTGTGCGCCGGCCAGAATCGGTCGGGAACCCATTGCACAACGTTGTCGTCCAGCCACTCGAACGTGCCGGTACGGGCGGGCGCCGATCTGACGTCGATCGCGCGCTGCACCGCCTGCCGATCGGCGACGGGGTAGCCGAACGTGATCACCACCGGATGCGCCACCCCCACCACCGCGCCGCGCATCGGCAAGATGGCAGTGATGCCGACGTTGCCGCTGGCGCTGTTCACCGCCATCAGCGTTACGCCGGTTCGCCCGGCGAATACCGTCACGGTGATGCTGATGACCACCAGAAGAGACCGTATTGCCGCCAGAAGAGACCGTATTGCCGCCCGCATCGTTCTCGCCGGACACCTTTCGCATCGGTAATCAGTCGTTGTCGCTGGTCGATGGTATGGCCGCGTCGACGGCTGAATGTGACAGCGCGCCTTGGCATGTCGGTCAGGTTTTGGTTACAGGTAGGTCTCCACTCGGCACGGGTTGTCGGTCCCCGACGCCACACTGACAACGTGCTCGACCTAGTCCTGCCGCTGCAGTGCGGCGGCTGCGGTGCCCCGGCGACCCGGTGGTGCCCCGGCTGCTCCGCGGAGCTCGGTGTGGCGGCCGATCAACCGCACGTCGTGAACCCGCGGGTGGACCCCCGGGTCCCGGTGTTCGCGCTCGGGCGCTACGCCGGCGCCCGTCGTCAAGCGATCCTGGCCATGAAGGAACACGGTCGCCGCGACCTTGTCGTACCGCTGGCGCGGGCACTGGCCGTCGGTATCCACCGCCTGCTGTCCTGGGGGGTTGTCGATGCCCCGCTGACCCTGGTGCCCGCGCCCACTCGTAGTTCGGCGGCGCGTCGGCGCGGGGGCGACCCGGTGACCCGCATCGCCGCCGCGGCGGTGGCCGGCCATCCCGGGATCACGGTCGTCCGGGCGTTACGACTCAAAGGGCTGGTCCGCGACTCGGTCGGTTTGGGCACGTCGGCGCGCGAGCGCAACATCGCCGGCCGAGTGCTGCTGCGCGGCCGGCGCCTGTGCGCCGAAGTCGTGATCGTCGACGATGTCGTCACCACCGGGGCGACGGCGCGGGAGTCGGTCCAGGCCCTGCAGGCCGCCGGGGTCCGGGTGGCCGCTGTGTTGGCAATCGCGGCGGCATGACGAGCTTTAGCCGGTCTCCTATCCCCCCCGAAACGTCCGGCATAAGAACTCGGCAAAAGGCTGGCCGATTCGCTGGCACCGCGGGGTGAACACAGGCTAACGTCGAGATCAGATTCAGACTTACCGGCAAGGCTTACGGTCGCGATACCCAGGTTTCCCAGGTCCAAGACAGGTCCAAGCACTAACCGCGGTAGGAGGTGAGTAATCGGCACCTTGCTCCGGCGGGCAGCATGCGGCGGTGACTTCACGAAATCCGCTCCAACCCCCGTCGGCGCGTAACCGAAGGCCCGGCACGCAGGGCGCGTGCGACGTGAAAAGAGAAACGAGTTGTCACGAATGTCAAGGCTCACCGTGGATTCCGACCAGATTGTGGATCAGCCGCCGGCCGAAACCGATGAACAGGCGGAACCGCAAGCGACCGCCGAGATTGTGTTCAAAGGCCGCAATGTCGAGATTCCCGACCACTTCCGCATCTACGTTTCGCAGAAGCTCGCTCGTTTGGAACGTTTCGACCGGACCATCTACCTGTTCGACGTCGAACTCGACCATGAACGCAACCGTCGCCAACGCAAATCCTGTCAGCGAGTGGAGGTCACCGCTCGCGGTCGGGGACCCGTCGTCCGCGGCGAGGCCTGCGCCGACAGCTTCTATGCCGCCCTCGAGTCCGCCGTCGGCAAGCTGGAAAACCGGCTGCGCCGCAGCAAAGACCGCCGCAAAGTCCACTACGGCGACAAGACGCCCGTGTCGCTGGCCGAGGCCACCGCGGCGGCCCCGCCACCGGAAAGGGCCTTCGACGCGGAGCCGGCCGAGCCACACGAGCATGACGGCGCCGAACTTGACCACGAACCGGGACGCATCGTCCGCGTCAAGGAACACCCGGCCAAGCCGATGTCGGTGGACGACGCGCTCTACGAGATGGAGCTTGTCGGACACGACTTCTTCTTGTTCTTCGACAAGGAGACCGAGCGGCCCACCGTCGTCTACCGCCGGCACGCCTACGACTATGGCTTGATCCGGCTGGCTTGATCAGGCTGGCTCGAGGATCGGCGGCTAATACCACGGCGTCACCTACGATGGGAGTCGCCTGATCGAAGAAGACTCCTACCCATAAGGGATATAGCTGTGCTGTCGAAGTTGCTGCGCCTTGGTGAAGGTCGCATGGTCAAGCGCCTCAGGAAGGTGGCCGACTACGTCAACACGTTGTCGGACGACGTCGAAAAGCTCACCGACGCCGAGCTGAGAGCCAAGACCGACGAGTTCAAGCGGCGCCTGGCCGACGAGAAAAACCCGGAAACCCTCGACGACCTGCTACCTGAAGCGTTCGCCGTCGCGCGCGAGGCAGCTTGGCGGGTGCTCGACCAGCGACCGTTCGACGTCCAGGTGATGGGTGCGGCCGCCCTGCACATGGGGTACGTCGCGGAGATGAAGACCGGTGAGGGTAAGACCCTGACCTGTGTGCTGCCCGCCTACCTCAACGCGCTGGCGGGCAAGGGCGTGCACATCGTGACCGTCAACGACTACCTGGCCAAACGCGACAGCGAGTGGATGGGTCGGGTGCACCGTTTCCTGGGCCTCGACGTCGGCGTCATCCTCGCCCAGATGACCCCCGACCAGCGTCGGGTGGCCTACAACGCCGACATCACCTACGGCACCAACAACGAGTTCGGCTTCGACTACCTGCGTGACAACATGGCGCACTCGCTCGACGACCTGGTGCAGCGCGGGCATAACTTCGCCATCGTCGACGAGGTCGACTCGATCCTGATCGACGAGGCCCGCACCCCGCTGATCATCTCCGGTCCCGCCGACGGCGCCTCCAACTGGTACGTCGAGTTCGCCCGGCTGGCGCCGCTGATGGAAAAGGACGTTCACTACGAAGTCGACCTGCGCAAACGCACTGTCGGTGTGCACGAGAAGGGCGTGGAGTTCGTCGAAGACCAGCTCGGCATCGACAACCTCTACGAGGCCGCCAACTCGCCGCTGGTCAGCTATCTCAACAATGCGCTGAAGGCTAAGGAGCTGTTCAACCGCGACAAGGACTACATCGTGCGCGACGGCGAGGTGCTCATCGTCGACGAGTTCACCGGCCGCGTGCTCTACGGACGCCGCTACAACGAGGGCATGCACCAGGCCATCGAGGCCAAGGAACACGTCGAGATCAAGGCCGAGAACCAGACGCTGG
Source organism: Mycobacterium persicum (assembly GCF_002086675.1). Lineage (GTDB taxonomy): Bacteria > Actinomycetota > Actinomycetes > Mycobacteriales > Mycobacteriaceae > Mycobacterium > Mycobacterium persicum. The sequence continues at coordinate 12,342 of NZ_MVIF01000011.1, read as the reverse complement.
CCACCATCACGCTGCAGAACTACTTCCGGCTCTACGACAAGCTCGCCGGCATGACCGGCACCGCCCAGACCGAGGCGGCCGAGCTGCACGAGATCTACAAGCTCGGCGTGGCCAGCATCCCGACCAACAAGCCGATGATCCGCACCGACTGCTCCGACCTCATCTACAAGACCGAGGAAGCCAAGTACGTCGCGGTGGTCGACGACGTCGCGGAGCGGTACGAGAAGGGCCAACCGGTGTTGATCGGCACCACCAGCGTGGAGCGCTCGGAGTACCTGTCGCGGCAATTCACCAAGCGACGCATCCCGCACAACGTCCTCAACGCCAAGTACCACGAACAGGAGGCGGGCATCGTCGCCGTCGCGGGCCGCCGCGGCGGCATCACCGTCGCCACCAACATGGCCGGCCGTGGCACCGACATCGTGCTGGGCGGCAACGTCGACTTTCTCACCGACCAGCGGCTGCGCGAGCGCGGCCTGGACCCGGTGGAGACCCCCGACGAGTACGAGGCCGCCTGGCACGAGGAATTGCCCAAGGTCAAGAAGGAGGCCGGCAAGGAAGCCGCCGAAGTGATCGAGGCCGGCGGTCTGTATGTGCTGGGTACCGAACGCCACGAGTCGCGACGCATCGACAACCAGTTGCGCGGTCGTTCCGGGCGGCAGGGCGACCCGGGCGAGTCACGCTTCTACCTGTCGCTGGGCGACGAGCTGATGCGCCGGTTCAACGGCGCGGCCCTGGAAGCCTTGTTGACGAGGCTCAACCTGCCCGACGACGTGCCGATCGAGGCCAAAATGGTCACCCGGGCCATCAAGAGCGCCCAGACCCAGGTCGAGCAACAGAACTTCGAGATCAGAAAGAACGTCCTCAAGTACGACGAGGTGATGAACCAGCAGCGCAAGGTGGTCTACGCCGAGCGGCGCCGGATCCTCGAAGGCGAGAACCTCAAAGAGCAGGCGACGGATATGGTCCGCGACGTGATCACCGCCTACGTCAACGGCGCCACCGCCGAAGGCTACGCCGAGGATTGGGACTTGGATGCGCTGTGGACGGCACTCAAGACGCTGTACCCGGTGGGGATCGATCACGAGTCGCTGACCCACCATGACGCCGACTCCGAGCGTGACGACCTCACCCGCGAGGAGTTGCTCGAAGCGCTGCTGGCCGATGCCGAACGTGCTTACGCCGCAAGGGAAGCCGAGCTCGAGGAACTTGCCGGTGAGGGCGCGATGCGCCAACTGGAGCGCAACGTGCTGCTCAACGTGATCGACCGCAAGTGGCGCGAGCACCTCTACGAGATGGACTACCTCAAGGAGGGCATCGGGCTGCGGGCGATGGCCCAGCGCGACCCGTTGGTGGAGTACCAGCGCGAGGGCTACGACATGTTCATGGCCATGCTCGAAGGCATGAAAGAGGAATCGGTCGGGTTCCTGTTCAACGTCACGGTGGAGGCGGTCCCGGCGCCGCAGGTCGAGGTCGCACCGATCGAACAACCAGAAGACCTGGCGGAGTTCGCCACCGCGGCGGCGGCTGCCGCCCAGCAGCGTGGCAGTGGCGCAGCGGTGCCCGAGGAGGCTCCAAGTAAGTTGCGCGCCAAGGGTATTGAGGATGAATCACCCGCGCTGACGTATTCCGGCCCGTCCGAGGACGGCTCGGCGCAGGTGCAGCGCAACGGGGGCGGCGCGCAGAAGACGCCGGCCGGGGTGCCGGCCGGCGCCAGCCGGCGGGAACGGCGCGAAGCCGCGCGCCGCCAAGGTCGCGGCCCCAAGCCGCCGAAATCGGTGAAGAAGCGCTAGCCGGCCAGCGCGCTTTTCAGGAAGCCCAGCTGGTCGGCCAGCGCCCGCCGCTGCCAACGACCTTCGTAGACGTCGAAGTGATCGACCGGGTACTCGCGCAGTTGTGCCAGCGGTCCGGCTTTCTTGGCGGTGCGCCGGGCCGCGGCGGCGGGTGCGACCCGGTCGTTGGTACCCAGCTGCACCAGGATCGGTGACCGCAGCCGCCGCGCGAAACCGGTGGCCCGGTTGAATCCGATCTCCAGCGCTGTACGCGCACACACCTCGTTTCGCCAGGTCGGTCCGGCCATCGAGGTGTATGCCTCCGTGGCGCCGGGGGTGCTGATGATCGCGACCGATCCGGGTCGGGCCACCACCGGAATCCGGTGCGGCGCACGGTTGGTGAGGGCACGGGTGCCGTCACGCAAGCCGTGCGCGGCGGTGCGCGCCAGTTGAGCCGGGCCGGCGTAACGGACGAGCTGCACCAGGGCGGCCAGTCCGTCGGTGGCCGGGGTCATCGACACCGCTGCGGCGATGCGGGGGTCCTGCGCGGCGACCGCGACGACGTGGCCCCCGGAATACGACGTGCCCCACACCGCGATCCTGGCCGGGTCCACGCCGGGCAGCTGCCGGGCGGCCGCGATCGCCGCGTGGTAGTCCTGGCGTTGCCGCCGGAACGAAACATGTTGGCGGGGAGTGCCTTCCGAGTCACCGAAGCCGCGATAGTCGAACACCAGCGCGTCGATGCCGGCGTCGGCGAATGCCTCGGCGTAGTCGAGCAGGCCGGTGTCGCGGGTGCCGGCGAAACCGTGCGCCATGACGATGGCGGGCCGGCCGGCCGGGCCTGTCATCGTGTGCGAGCGGGCCGGAATATGCCAGGCAGCACAGCTGATGCCGTGGCTGGGGAAGGTGAGGTTCTTCATGTCGTGCTGCCCGATCACGAAGCAAGCCGGGCGGCCTGGTGGACGGAGAACTCGAGGGCCGGATCGGTCACCGGACCCCGGCGCAGCCGCTCGACATCCTTCTCGTAGGCCATCTGGACCGTCCAGGGACCGCTGGTGCCGCCGCGCGGGAAGTTCGCGATCGCACGTTGGACGTAACCCGAACTCATGTCCAGCAGCGGCACCCGCTGCATGTCAGGATCGCGCAGCACCGGTTCGACGGTGTGGTAGCCGTGCGCGTCCATGTGGTCGAGCAGTCGGCAGAAGTGCTCGCAGACCAGGTCCACCTTCAGCGTCCAGGAGATGTTGGTGTAGCCGAGTGCGAACACGAGGTTGGGCACCCCGCTGAGCATCATCGATTTGTAGACCGTGGTGTCGGGCAGGTTCACCGGTTGACCGTCGACGTCGAGGTGCACCTTCCCGAACGGCAGCATGTTGAGGCCGGTCGCGGTGACGATGATGTCTGCGGCCAACTCCTGACCCGATTCCAGCAGGATGCCGGTCTCGGTGAACCGGTCGATCCGGTCGGTGACCACCGAAGCCTGCCCGGCCGAGATCGCCTTGAACAGGTCGCCGTCCGGCACCATGCACAGCCGCTGATCCCACGGGTTGTAGCGCGGGCTGAAGTGGGTGTCGACGTCGAAGTTCTTGGGCAGTTGCCGTCGCGGTGGGCCCCACCCAACCCGGAATCACCGGCTTTCGCCGGTCGCACGCCGCCGCGTTGGTCATCCAGCGGTTGCTCAGCGGCCACCCCGGTGGCGAGCGCATCGCGTTCCACCGTGATCTCGAAGTCACCGCGTTGGCTGCCCAAAACCAGGACCAGGCAGCCGAATTCGTCGCCACCACGCTGGGCCCGCTCGCGGCGGACACCCCCGGTGCGGCTCGGTTGCGTGAGACCTTGCGGGTGTTCCTCGACGAAGCCGAGAACGCGCCGCGCGCCGGCATTCGTCTGCATACTCACCGCAATACGGTTCTGCAGCGGGTCGCGCGCGCGACCGAACTGCTCGGCCACCATCCCGGCGAGCGCCGGCTCGCCGTCGAACTCGCTCTCGAACTCGCCCACCACATCGGCCCGCGGGTACTGGCCAGGCCCTGATCGCGGTGAATGTCAGGTTGGATGTGGCCCGTGAGGCGGGCGCGCTGCCGCTCGCGAAGCACTGCCGCAGATCATGGCGCTGTTGAATCGCTAATCCGCAGCAGTGAAACTCGATCCGGGACAGCGGGTTGCGTTCGAACGGCGGTGGGCAACAGGTTCACCCGCAACTTGCCCCGATCGTGTTACGAATAGTGGGGTTCACTGAGAAATAATTCGGACCAGTCATCTGCGAATCCGGAGGTTAGCGATCGGCCAGTGGCTGGCAGCCTCCGCGAGCGAGACAGCGGACTCAGGAGGCGCCGGACACTCGGCAGAGATGTGACTCGACGCCGCGCGGCTGGGCCGTTGTGTGACCCAGCCGCTCACCGAGGAGGACGACATGGCGGAGCCCCTACTTCTGGACGAATTTCTGCCCACGTTCGACCACGTCGTCTCCGTCTCCCAGGTGCTCCGAGCCCCTCCCGAGAAGGTGTTCGAGGCCGCCACGAACCTGGACTTGTACCGGCTCCCGCTGGTGCATCTGCTGATCGCGGCCCGCGGCCTGCCCGCGCGGCTCGCCGATGCCCGTGCCCGGCGCCGCGGCGAGTCCGTGGCGGCGGAACCGCCGACGTTTCGGGTGCGGGACCTTCCAGCGCGCGGATGGATCCTGCTGGGTGAGTGGCCCGGCACCGAGCTGGTTCTCGGAACCGTCACCAAGCCGTGGCAGCCCCTCGGCGGTGAGCCCGAACGGCCGGTGACCGCGGACAGTTTCGCCGGTTTTGCCGAGCCCGGCTTCGCCAAACTTGCCGAGACCACCCGGGTGACTCCCTTTGGCGCCCAGGCGTGCATCCTCACCCTGGAGACCAGGGTGGTGTCGACCGACGAGGCCAGCCGGCGCCGGTTCCAGCGTTACTGGAGGGCAACCGGCCCGTTCATCGGGTTGATCCGGCCCGCCGTGATGCGTGCTCTGGACCGGCAGCTGGGGCGTTCGCCCTCGCCGAGCCCGGGGTGATCGGGTATCCGCTGCGGCGGAACCGCGGCTGCCTGCGGCCCTGGCCGAATTGAGGCACCCGCCTCATGCGCGGGCGCGGCCGCGGCGCGGACTATCCAGGTATGAACACATCGCTCACCCCCTTGGACGCCGCCGCGGCCGTCCTGCACGACCCGGTCCTGCCTGCCGGCGACGACGAACGATTCGTCGGGTTCGGTGTGATGGGCCTCCCGTTCACCAGCGGGCACTACCTTGCCTTGCGGCACTTTCCGGTGACGTCGTTTTCACCCGGCTACCGGTCGGTGTGGCACCGCGATCCGCAAGGCAGGTGGACGTTTTATGCGACGACGCCGGGTCCCCAGAGCTGCGCCCGCTACTTCAGCTCGGTGACCCGCAATGACGCGGTCCAGTGCGAGATCGACGTCGCGTGGGTCACGCCGTGGTCACTGGCCGTCGTGATTCCGGGATTGCTCGAGTGGCATATCGACATCGGCACCACCGTGGCGACGCGGCTGATGAGCACCGTCGGGGAGCGACTGCCGGCCGGAGTGTGGACCAACCGTGCGGCTCTGAGTGTGCTGGGCCAGGCTGCGGGGGCGCTGCTGCGGGCCGGGCAGGTCCGGCTCGCCGGGACCGCGCCGAACGGCCAGCGGTTCATGATTGCCCCCGCGCGGGTTTGGGCGGTGGCACAGTCGCGCGCCGTCTTGCGCGGCGTGGACCTCGGACCGGTGGGACCGCTGCGGCGTCAGCTGCGGCTCGCCGGTTTCCGGCCCCCGCAGCGGGGTCTGTTCGTCGTGGGCTCAGGGCATTTCGAAACGTTCGACCCGGGACGCCATGATGCGGTCAACGGCACCGTCCCGATCCGGTGACCAGTGCACAATGAGTCCATGACATCGCGGGCGTCGCAACCAGAACGTCCGAGACAGTCGGATGCGGAACTGCCGACCCGTGCGGAGCTGCTGGCGGCGTTGTCGGTCGCGATCGATCTCGGCTTGGGCCAGCCGGCCGAACACATGCTGCGGTCCGCGCTGATTGCGACCAGACTGGCCGATCGACTCGGGCTCAGCAGGCAGCAGCGGGATTCCACCTACTACGCGACCCTGATCATGTGGATCGGGTGCCACGCCGACTCGCATGAGTACGCACGGTGGTTCGGCGACGACATCGCCGTCCGCCACGACTCCTATCTGGTCGACTGGTCGGGGTTGCCGTATCTGCGTTTCCTGACCGGCAACGTGGGCCGCGGTCAGCCGCTGGTGCACCGGCTCAGCACCATGGCGACCCTCTTCATCAACGCGCGCGGCCACATATCCCAGTTGATCCACTCGCATTGCACATCTGCGGCTCTGCTGGCGGATCGAATCGGCCTGGATCCCACCGTGCAAGCCGCGGTAGCGTTCACGTTCGAACGCTACGACGGCGGAGGTTTGCCCACGGGTGTCTGCGGCGACGCCATCCCGATCCAGATGCGCGTCGCCCAGCTCGCCGACATGGTGGAGGTTCACCACCGCGCCTACGGTGTCGAGGGTGCCGTCGCCATGGCTCGCCGCAGGCGGGGCGGGCAATTCGATCCCGAGGTGGTCGACACGTTTGTCGACCATGCAGACGCGATCCTGGCCGGCCCGCCCACCGGTGATGCGTGGGCGGCGGCCCTGCGAGCCTCGCCAGATCACCAGCAGCCGCTGGACGACCAGTCCCTGGACGCGCTGCTCGTCGCACTGGGCGACTTCGTCGACTTGAAATGCCCATTCACGCTGGGACATTCGCGAACGGTGGCCCGGCTGGCGGGTGACGCCGCAATTGCCGCCGGGCTCGATGCGGACGCGGCGGTGCTGACCCGGCGTGCGGGCCACGTTCACGATCTGGGCCGCATCGGAGTTTCCAATCAGATCTGGTCCAAACAGGGTCCGCTGAGCGCGACGGAGTTCGAGCGAGTCCGGTTGCATCCGTACTTCACGGTGCGGATCCTCAACCAGGTTCCCGGGCTCCGGAAATTGGCCGAGGTCGCCGGCAATCACCACGAACGCATCGACGGCTCGGGATACCCGCGTGGGCTGGCCGAATCAGCGCTGAGCCTGCCGGACCGCGTTCTGGCAGCAGCGGTCAGCTACCAATGCGCTTGTGAGCCAAGGCCATATCGGGAACAGCTGACACCGGAGTCGGCAACCCGGCGGCTGCGGCGACAGGTGCAAGCCGGCGAGCTCGACGCCGTCGCCGTCGAGGCAGTGCTGCACGCCGCGGGACACCGTGCCGACCGGTCGAGTCTGCGCCCGCACGGGCTCACGCCCCGGGAGGTCGAAGTGCTCTGCCTGGTCGCCCGTGGCGCGTCGAACAAAGAGATCGCCGCGGCCCTGGTGATCAGCGAAAAAACCGCCCGCAACCACGTGGAGCGGACCTACGCCAAGATCGGGGTGACCAACCGCATCGGAGCCAGCATGTATGCGCTGCGGAATGGCCTAGTCAATAATGACTAGGGCCCCCTCAACGAACTTGAGGCAATAGACCTATAGGCGAAACCGCCTGTGCCGCGGACACTTAACCCATGAAGCGATCCCTGATCATCGGCTACGGCGCCGCCAGCTACCTGCTATTTGTGGTGGCTTTCTTGTATGCGATCGGTTTCGTCGGCAACTTCGTAATGCCACGCACCGTCGACCACGCGATCACCGCATCGATCGGCCAGGCCGTCGCGGTCAATGTGGTGCTGCTGGGTGTATTCGCCGTCCAGCACAGCGTGATGGCACGGCCGGCGTTCAAGCGGTGGTGGACGCGATTCGTGCCGCAGCCGATTGAGCGCAGCACCTACGTGTTGCTGTCGAGTGCCGTGCTGCTGTTGCTCTACTGGCAGTGGCGAACGATGCCCGCGGTCATCTGGGACGTGCGGCAGCCGGCCGCCCGGGTGGCGTTGTGGGCAGTGTTCTGGCTCGGGTGGGGGATCGTTTTCGCGTCGACGTTCATGATCAACCACTTCGACCTGGTTGGCCTTCGGCAGGTGTATTTGGCTTGGCGCGCAAAGCCATACACCGAGGTCGGCTTCCGCGCCCGGCTGCTCTACCGGGTGGTCCGTCACCCACTCATGCTCGGTTTCATCATCGCCTTCTGGGCGGCGCCCACCATGACAGCGGGCCATCTGCTTTTCTCGATCGCTACCACGGGCTACATCCTGATCGCGCTGCAGATGGAAGAGGGCGACCTGACGGCGGCGTTGGGTGACCGGTACCAGAGCTACCGACGCGCGGTGCCCATGTTGATTCCGCGGCATCGTCGGCTATCGACCAAAACGGCTGCCCAGCAGTAGCTTTGGCGCGGTATGACAACCATCCTGCCCGCCTCGGTTCTAGAGGCGCTGGTGCGGGTATTCCCGCGGGCCGCGGAAAAACGGTGCCGGGTCCAGGCCACCGGCCGCAGGGGATCGGCGGGGATGATTTCGCTGGCCTTCTCGAGCATGGCGACCCACTGGGCACCGAGCCACGGCACACCTCGATCCGGCATAGATCGGCACCGGCTAGGGCACGGTGGGCGGGTTTGGGGCTAGGTGGAGCGAGCGGAACTGGGGTGGTGAGCCACTCGAAGGGGCGGCATTGGCCGGGTGGCCGGGTTCGGTAAGTTCGGACGACTCGGTGTCGGTGTTGTGGTAGCGGGGCGATGAACGCGAACGCCATCCTTGTCGACTCCCTCGGTTAGACGGCCTGCATCCGGCGCCAAGATCTACGCCTTTTCGCTCATGCTTTTCACGTCGATATTTGATCAGCTGTGACAGGTTCTTGAATGTTGCGGTCGGGTGTGGCGGATCGCTGGGCGGCGCCGTCAACGAGAGGAGTGCACAGGCGGGATGGCAGCAGCAGAAGCCGGTGGCCGCGAGGACACGTGTTATGGGCTGGCTGATCCGGAGCGGTTTGTCGATTCGAGTTCCGCGGGGAGTTTTCGCCTCAACTCGCCGCCACGTTGCGAAGCGACTACGTGCGGAACGGATCAACCTTGGCCGGCGAAGGTCAGGGTCGCCGCGCGGCAGCGAAGGGTGATCGATTCTCCAGTGGACGTCACCGCCGTCAGGATTTCGGGAGGGCCGCGTTTCGGTTGGCGAAGGGCCTTGATCGATCACCTGAACGACAACGTGTTTGCGCGACACGGCACGAGCCCACGAGGATGAATGCGACGGTGGTGAGTCCATGCAACTGAAATCGATCTCATCAAATAGTAATGTCCAGATTGAAATTCAACGGGCTCTTGGCTGCCCAGCCGAAACCAGTTCAAATAGCCCTTCGCGGTCTAATAATTCAAAGCAGGTCGAAGAAGCCGAGGTGAGCGCAAGCGATTTCGCACCGGCTTCATACGTCGCTGCTTCAGACCACGACGACGGTCGATCGACGTTCGGTACACAACGGTCGTATGCAGAGTACTTGCAGCTCGAGAAGCTGTTGTCTGCTCAGCGACTGATCTCTGATGATCCCACTGAGATGCTATTTATCGTCCAACATCAAACCGCGGAGCTGTGGATGAAATTGCTTCTCCATGAACTCAAACTAGCCACCACGGCAATCTGTGCCGACATGTTGCAAGAGGCCTCTCGAAAGCTGACTCGAGTAAAGCTGATCATTCAACAGCTCGTATATTCCTGGGATCTTATCTCAACGATAAGACCAATCGAGTTCTCGGCGATTCGAAAATCACTCGGTACGGCCTCAGGCATGCATTCGTACCTATTTTGCGCTATCCAGTATCGCCTTGGAAACAAGGACCCGAAAATAATGGAACAATATCAAGACGGCAGGGCGATACATCACGAAGTCGCAGACGCCTACGTAGCACCTTCGTTGTATGCTGGAGTTATCGATCTGCTGGCGCAAAGAGGCTTTACCATTTCTCCATCGGTCTTATCGCGCGATCAGAAATTACCAACCTGCTGCGACACATCAGTTGAGGCAGCGTGGTTAACCATCAACCAGAACCCGAACCAATACGGAGATCTATTCGATCTCGGAGAAACGCTGGTTGATATCGAAGATGCAATGCGGCAATGGTCCTTTCGTCATCTGACCACAGCCGAGCGCATTATTGGCCGCAAAAAGGGAACAGGAGGCACTTCAGGCGTCGCATACCTTCGCAAGAAACTCGATGTCGTGCTCTTTCCGGAGCTGTGGCACCTTCGAACTGCAATGTAGAACTTCCAGCATTACCGGGTTGATCTTTGGCGTCGCAACCAATCCCAAAATACTATTGGGAGCAGCAATACAATCCGACGATTCAGATTCCTGACGCCGCCGAGCATTATGCTCGGTGGGCCCGGTGGGCGGATCTGACTCGCGCCGCTCTGCCCCATGCGCGAGAGTTTAAATACGGGCGACACCCACGTGAGATGATGGACCTCTTTAGAGCGCCGTGTCCACGTGGCGTCTTTATGTTCCTGCACGGCGGATATTGGCGGTCCTTCTCCAAGAACGAATTCTCCTGGGTCGCTGATGCGCTTGTCGCCAGTGGATTCTCTGTTGCGGTGCTCAATTATCCGCTATGCCCTCAAGTGAGCATCGAAGACATTTCGTGCAGTTGCCGACGAGCGGTCGTTTTTTTATGGCGGATTCTGGGTGACGCGGAACGAGCGAACTTTGTTATTTGCGGGCATTCTGCAGGTGCTTACCTCGTCGCTACGGCATTGACGACGGATTGGGCGTACCACGGGCTGCCGTCGGATCCCTTCCGAGGCGCGCTCGCAATATCAGGAATTTATGATCTCACGCCCATCGTCCACACCAGTATGAGTGCGGACATCAAATTGACGATGGAAAGCGCGCGGCTCTGGAGCATCGCTGTGCAACGACCGATGGTGACTGCACCGTTCTTACTGGCGGTTGGCGGCGACGAAACCGGCGAGTTTCATCGCCAGAGCATCAACCAGGCGGCCGCGTGGCGGCAGTTGACCCGTCCGCCATACGTCATCCCAGGTCGGAATCACTTTTCGGTGGTGGAGGATCTGCGGTGCCGCGAAACACGGCTATTCGAGCTCGCAGTTTCAATCCTCGACTAAAACCGTCAGGACGTACTGTTAGTATTTAGTTAAGGTAACTCTGAAAGTCAACAATTTCCTTTATCAATCTTCGGGCCAGTACCCCGACGCAAACATAAACAGCCCCCAGCTGAATGCCGCACCGTGGCGCTCTCCATTCCAGGGAAATTCGTACTCTTCGTGAGAGGGGAGAAGTTTGTCGAACAGGGTTCACTTGAGGCCATCCGTCAAGGGACCAAACTGTTTCGTGAACTCATCGATGTCCATGCTCCACGGGAGCAACTCGGTTGGCGAATCGACCCGGGATGAATCGCTCCTCGTGTGCCAGTACCGCGCCGACTCAAGCATTCCTTCTTCACTGGCGGTCGCGGTGAAGTCAAATCCAGGCCACACTACGCTGTTGTATCCCAGTGATTTCGAGGACAGGCCTCCCAGGCCCAGCAGCTGCTTCATGCTTTCGAAACGAGAGCCTTCGTCGCCAAGAGCTTCGGATACCCGCTCATGTATGCGTTGTGCGTCCGCTACGGAAAGCCCATGTTCGGCTAGCTTGTTTTCCAGCAGCTTCGCATTTTTGTTGACCATTCGTATCTTCATTGTCATGAGCAGGTGCACCTCGAAGTCGAGTATCTCAGAAACCGAAGATGTATTCATTGCTTATTCCTTCATTTGCCGAGGTAAGGCAAGAATTGGGTAAGGTAGCCCTTGAACACAGCAACCGAATCGTCAGGACGTACCGTTAGTGCTTCCCGAGACCTTTCTTCACCGGTATCGAGCTGGAGAGCTCGGCGTGTCGAGTTCAAACCGAAACTGTCACGACCGGGATGCCGGCGGTTAGCCAGCGTTTGCGAACTTCATTGACGTGATTGGTGGGGGCGGAAAGCAATAGGCCGAATGCCGCTGGCGGATCAGCTTCGTCACGGTAGTAATCCCGATAGAACGGTATTGACTTGGCAAACCAAGGAAAAATGTCGGGTTGTTCAACCAGCAGCAAGTGCGCATCGGTGATGTCAGTAAGGTACCCGGGAGCCGGTGGCTTACCCTCAGCTGTATTGATCATGTTGTCCAAGTCGCGCATAAAGTCATCGAATGCAGCCGCGTTGCGCCCGAACCACGGCGGGAAGTGCCACACTTCGGCGAAGGTGTTGAAGAGCGCATCGAGCGTTTTGACGTGCGATCCGTCGACTGTTCGGAGTTCGACACCGTCCGGAGGTGCCAAAGCCGATGCAGTCGCGGTGTGCACACCGACGCATGCCCCGTGGCCGGCGGCCCCTAAGACGAATTCGTCTAAATTCACAGTTCGTGTTCCTCGCTAACGAATCCGATGAAATGTGCCGTAATGGTCAGTGGTGTACCACGCGGATCCGTCACTTCCGGTGACTATTCGCTCACCGTCGCGGTCCTGGTCGGGCACCCTTGGGTTGACATGCCCTCACCCACCATGCCACCACCGAACTGCTGCACCGACAAACCGCCATGATTTTTTTTTTTATTGTTACGGGGTCCAACGTGATCTACACCGAACGCCGCCACAACCGCGCCACCCGCCTAAACCAGCGCGCCGAGTC
>NZ_MVIF01000119.1 GCF_002086675.1 Mycobacterium persicum | reverse complement strand
CATTGCTAGTGGTGGCAATGGTGTTACTGCTGTTGTTTGTTCAGCACGAACGTCGCGCCGCCTTCCCGCTTATCGATTTGCACTTGTTCAGCGACACGGTGTACCGGTCGGCGCTACTGGTGTATTTCGTCGTGATGTCCTGTTATTTCGGGACGTTGATGGTCATCACCCAGCACTTCCAGAACGTGCGCGGTTTCTCGCCGTTGCACGCGGGTCTGGTGATGTTGCCGGTACCGGTCGGATTCGGCATCGCCAGTCTGCTGGCAGGCCAGGCAGTCCAACGCTGGGGCCCTCGGCTGCCGCTGCTCATTTGTCTCACAGCAATGATTGCCGGGTTGGCGCTGTTCGGGATGGCGATCGGCCGCGTGATGCCAATCGTGATTATCGGACTGGCCTTGTTCGGTGCGGGGGCAGGCGGGTGCGCCACACCGCTGTTGAGTATCGGCATGACCGAGGTCGATGATCACCGTGCCGGCATGGCGGCGGGTCTGATCAATCTGCAGCGCTCACTGGGAGCCATCTTCGGGGTAGCCCTGCTTGGCTCCATCCTCGCAGGCTGGCTCAGCGCCTCTTTGCCGCAACAGCTCGAGACGGTGATCCGCGATCCCGCCGAACGCGCAGCCGTCATTTCTTCTGTGGTTGACGGCGCAAATCCGTGTGCCCACGCCGCTGATATCGGAACCGGACATCCAATGACTTCAACGCAGGAGCAGCTGGTCGTTGCCGTAACGGACCAAGAGTTCATCCGCGGGGTCCAGTTCGCCGTTGCCGCAGCCGCAGTCTTACTCATGGGCGCGCTGGCCCTTGGTGCGCGCCGATTCCCCGGTCGTCTTACCACCGCACCGCACCATGACTGAACGCTGACTCGACAGCCATGTTGGTCAGTCGAGGCTATCGGAGTCGCGACACGCCCGCCACAGACGAAACCGGTGCCACAAGCCGTTTGCGACCGTCACCACAAGGCGGGACCCGTTCACTGCGAGCACGCCAGCAACCCGACCCCGCCAACAACGATGTGAGTCCGCGTCACTTCGGGCCGCAATGTTTCAAACTGGTTACAACGCAACGCTACTGGGCAAATACGCGCGAATCTTGGTGTGGCTAAGCGCTATTGCCGATGGTTTTCGCGGAATCCTGCCAGACCATGGTAGCCATGGCCCAATCATCACGAAAACTCAGGATGAACAGCTGCCTTACCGGATCGCCCTGCTTCTCATCGACACGGGAGGTGACAGTAGTGCTAAGTCGCGTTGACGGACTGGAACACGCCATTGCCACCGAAGTGGTTCGGTTGAACCGGCAAGCAACCGACGCCATCGCGGCATACCGCGGCGCATATTTTGCCGATCCTGGCGAGATCGACACGTTCGGAGCCATTTTCGAGGACGCCAGCGATGCCGTGGCCGCCGCCCTGGAATTGCAACGGGCTGCGCTTGCAGCGATCAAGCCCAGGATAGGGATTCATACCGGTGAGCTCGGTCCGTTCTGTACCCAGTCGACGATGCGCCACGCCATAGCACTTCGCGACTTTGCCAACCGCGGTCAGACGGTGATATCCCGTACGACCAAGGAGGCGGTGCATGGATATCTTCCCCACGGTGCCTGGCTGCTGAATTTGCGCGCACATGTGCTGGACCGTGAAGGTCTCGAGGAGGTAGTTCAGGTGTGCCATACCGACCTTTGCAGCGACTTCTCGCCAACCCGATGGATCCCAAAGTCGAAACCCGCATAGGAGGGGGCGGCTGGGCATTCGGCGCTCCTGGCATGTGTAACCGCACCGATACCTCGCTTGGGCGTCTAGTCGAGTAATGACTCACTGGGGCAAGCGGCAGGTCGCAAAACCTGTAGCGTTCCGGGTATGTCGGAGGTGGTGACCGGGGATGCGGTGGTGCTCGATGTACAGATCGCCCAGCTGCCGGTGCGTGCGGTGAGCGCGATCATCGACATCACCGTGATCTTCATCGGCTACCTGCTCGGGCTGATGCTGTGGGCGGCCGCGTTGAGCCAGTTGGACGCGGCGTTGACCATTGCGTTCCTGATCATGTTCACGGTGCTGGCGTTCGTCGGTTACCCGGTGGCCATCGAGACCGCGACCCGGGGCCGGTCGGTGGGCAAGATCGTGATGGGCCTGCGCGTGGTATCCGACGACGGGGGCCCGGAACGCTTTCGCCAGGCGCTGTTTCGCGCGTTGGCGTCGGTGGTGGAGATCTGGATGCTGCTGGGCAGCCCGGCCGTGATCTGCAGCATGGTGTCGCCGAAGGGCAAGCGCGTCGGTGACATGTTCGCCGGCACCATCGTCGTCAGCGAGCGTGCTCCGCGCCTGGGGCCGCCGCCGGCCATGCCGCCGTCGCTGGCGTGGTGGGCGTCGTCGCTGCAGCTGTCCGGGCTCACCGCCGGACAGGCCGAACTCGCGCGCCAATTCCTTTCCCGGGCACCGCAACTGGATCCGCCGCTGCGCGAGCAGATGGCATACCGGATCGCCGGCGAGGTGTTGTCCCGGGTGGCGCCACCGCCCCCGCCGGGCGTTCCGCCGCAGCTGGTGCTCGCCGCGGTGCTTGCCGAACGGCACCGCCGCGAGCTGGCACGGCTCCGTCCGCCGATGGGCCCGGCTATGCCGCCGATGGGACCGCAAGGGCCCTACGCTGCGGCGCCGTGGCCCGCCCGGCCGCCGACCGCCCAGCCATGGCCCGCCCAGCCGCCGATGTACCCGCAACCACAGGCGATTCCGTGGCCGGAACCCCCGGAGCCCGACGTGCCGCCGTACACCCCGCCGCCCGGCAGCTTCTCGCCGCCGAGCTAGCTACTGCGCGACCGTCACGGCCAGGATGGCGACGTCGGCAACCAATAGCGCCAGACCGACCAGCGGAACCGCGATGCCGAACCGGAGCTTGGCGGCGAACACCGAGACGACGATGACCAACAGGGCCACCACCGGCGCGCCGTAGAACAAGACACCGAAGTCGATTCCGGCGCCCAGGTTGGGGCAGCGGCTTTCGCTGCAGGCATCGGTGCTCATCACCGCGCCGAGAGCGAACAACATCACGATTGCCGCACCCGGCACGGTCAGCAGGGCGAGCACCCAGGTGATCCATAAGCGGGCCTGCCCACTGCCCCGCGTCGGAGCGGCCACGCCACTGGGACGCGTCTCCGTCAGGCGATTTCTGCCGTCCATGACCTCAGGGACTACCCGGGCGAGGACAACCGCAAACCACGGTCCACCGTTGCATCTCGTTCTGTCGCGATATATCGTTACTGTATCGGCATAGCTTTCGGCGCCGCTTTCGACAGACATAAGGAACAGACATGGACAACCTTTTCACTGCCCCCGGCGGGCCATTCGGCGCTCGGCCAGGGTTCGGCTTCGGTCCCGGCCCCGGCCTGCCGCCCGGACAACGCCGCGCGCTACACAGCGCCCGGCGTCAGGCCCGACGTGAATTCTTCGAAAACCTGCGCGACCATGCCGGTGACCACGACGGACCGCTGGGGTTCGGTCCCGGTTTCGGCCCGGGGTTCGGCTTCGGCTTCGGCCCCGGCGGCCCACGCGGCGGTTGGCGCCGCGGCGGGCGCGGCCGTGGCCGCCGCGGCGACATCCGGGCGGCCATCCTGGTGCTGCTGAGCGAACGGCCGATGCACGGCTACGAGATGATCCAGCAGATCGCCGAGCGCAGCAATGACCTGTGGCGTCCCAGCCCCGGCTCGGTGTACCCGACCTTGCAGCTACTCGACGATGAGGGCCTGATCACCGCCGGCGCGGCCGACGGCAGCAAGAAGCTCTTCGAGCTGACCGACGAGGGCCGGGCGGCCGCCGAGAAGATCGACACTCCGCCGTGGGAGGAGATCGCCGACGGCGTCGCGCCGGGACACCTCGAATTGCGCCGGGCCATGGGCCAGCTGATCGGCGCGGTCATGCAAGCGGCGCATGCCGCCGGCGTCGAGCAGCAGCAACGCATCGTCGACATCCTCAACAATGCGCGCCGCGAGATCTACGGCATTCTCGGCGAGGACTGACCGGTCTTGGTGGTCGGTGTGGACAGCCTTTATGCGAATCTATCGTTGAGCGTCGGTTTCATGGCTTGGCTAGACAGGAAACCCATTGTGACTCGACCCGCTATTCATCGTCAGCAGTTCCGCCAGGACCGCGGGCGACGTCGGGCCTTGGCCCCCGCGTGGGCGATCAGCGTCAGCTCTGATACTGGTTCGACTGGAAGAATGCGTTGCATGACCGTCACCCCAGAAAAGGAAACGTGAGTGATGGGCGCTGCTACCGAGCATGACTGGATCAAGGAGGGCCTGCTCATCGCGGGCCTGCAGGACTGGATTTCACTTAGCGAGGTGCACTCGTCATTCCTTACAAACACCGGGCCGCGGCGGCCGGTACACGAAGTTCAGCAATTGACGTTGAGCATGATCCGCGAGCTCGTCAGCGAGGGTCTGTGCGTATTGGGCACTGCGGCCGGTAGTAAGCGAAATCCTCACCTGGAACCGTGCCGCCGAACGAGCTTCATTGTCGACGTAGCCGGTGGCTGCGGCGGCGAGTTTCGCAGCCGTCTGCTGCACCCGCGCCGTGCACTCGACTCCGGCCGCGGCGACCCCGCATTGGAGACAATGACCACTGCGTGGCTTGCCAGCCATGTCGAGCCCACACCTGTCGGCGCGCCGTTGCCAGCCAGTCTGCCCGCCAAGGCCACACACCAGCCGGCTTCCGCGTGCAGGCCCGCACCGCTGGCCTGAAGTTCACTGGTAGACGATTCCATCGCCGGCAATCTAGTGCGGCTTGCTTTGTCACGAACTTCAGCCCGAGCCAGCCCCTATCTACGACACGTCGACCCAATCCAGGGTTCGCTGCACCGCCTTGCGCCACCCCGCGTACCCGGCGGCGCGCTGCTCGTCGGTCCACTGCGGCGTCCAGCGCTTGTCCTCCTGCCAATTGGCCCGCAGGTCCGACGGGTCCGTCCAGAACCCGGCCGCCAAACCCGCCGCATAGGCCGCGCCCAGCGCGGTGGTTTCGGCGACGACCGGCCGCACCACGTCCACGCCGAGCACATCGGCCTGGATCTGCATGCACAAGTCATTGCTGGTGATACCGCCGTCGACCTTCAAAACCTCAAGGCGCACACCGGAATCGGCTTCCATAGCGTCGACCACGTCCCGGCTCTGGTAGCAGATGGCCTCCAGCGTCGCGCGGGCCAGATGCGCATTGGTGTTGAATCGCGACAGCCCCACGATGGCGCCGCGGGCATCGGATCGCCAATAGGGAGCGAACAATCCGGAGAAGGCCGGCACGAAATACACCCCGCCGTGGTCGGGAACCTGACGAGCGAGCGACTCGCTTTGTGCGGCGCCGCTGATGATGCCGAGCTGATCGCGCAGCCACTGCACCGCCGAACCGGTGACCGCGATCGAACCCTCAAGCGCGTAAACGGGTTTGGCGTCGCCGAACTGGTAGCACACCGTGGTCAGCAGGCCGTTCTGCGATCGTACGATGGTCTCGCCGGTGTTGAGCAGCAGGAAATTGCCGGTGCCGTAGGTATTCTTGGCCTCTCCCGCGTCCAGGCACACCTGACCGACCATGGCCGCATGCTGGTCACCGAGCACACCGGTGATCGGCACCTCGCCGCCCACCGGCCCGGTGTCCAGCGTGACACCGTACGGCTGCAGCGGTGACGACGGCTCGACGGCCGGCAGCATCGCGCGCGGGATGTCGAAGAACGACAGCAGTTCGTCATCCCAGTCCAGCGTCTCCAAGTTCATCAGCATGGTCCGGCTGGCGTTGGTCACGTCGGTGACGTGCACCCCGCCGCGCGGCCCGCCGGTCAGATTCCACAACACCCAGGTGTCCGGGGTGCCGAACAACGCATCGCCGCGTTCTGCGGCGTCGCGCACCCCGTCGACGTTATCCAGGATCCACTGCAACTTCCCGCCGGAGAAGTAGGTCGCCGGCGGCAACCCGGCCTTGCGGCGGATCACCTCACCGCGGCCGTCGCGCTCCAGTGCCGCCGCGATCCGGTCGGTGCGGGTGTCCTGCCAGACGATCGCGTTGTAGTACGGCCGGCCGGTGTGCTTGTTCCACACCAGAGTCGTCTCTCGCTGATTGGTAATCCCCAGGGCCACAATGTCTTTGGACGACAGATCCGCCGCGTTGAGCACCGACATCAGCACCGAGGCGGTGCGCTCCCAGATCTCCACCGGATTGTGCTCGACCCACCCGGCGCGGGGCAGGATCTGCTCGTGCTCGAGCTGGTGCCGGGCCACCTCGGCGCCCCGATGATCGAAGATCATGCAGCGGGTGCTGGTGGTGCCCTGATCGATGGCGGCTATGAACTCTGAGGACTCGGCCAACTGCACTCCTAAACGTGACATCGAACACTGGGGTTAATCGTCCATGATGGGTACCGATCCGCGGCTACCCGGGTCGCACTTGCGCGGCGGGCGGTAAACCGGTTGCATCGGCGTTGTGGGCGAAGAGGTCAAGCGCACCACGTATGACCGCACACACCGGCGGGAATACCGGCGCAAGGTGCAAGTCTGTCTGGACGTCTTTGAAACGATGCTTTCCCAGTGCAGCTTCGATTCCGACCTGCCGCTCACCGGGATGGAAATCGAATGCAACCTTGTCGACGGCGACTACCAGCCCGCCATGTCGAATCGGTCGGTGCTGGACGCGATCGGCGATCCGGCCTACCAGACCGAATTGGGCGCCTACAACATCGAATTCAATGTGCCGCCGCGACTGCTGTCCGGGCGTACCGGCCTGGATCTGGAACGGGACGTGCGGGCCAGTCTCAACGACGCAGAGCGAAAGGCCGGTTCCGACGGCGCCCACATCGTGATGATCGGCATCCTGCCCACGCTGATGCCCGAGCATCTGACCGAGGGCTGGATGAGCGAATCCACCCGCTACGTCGCGCTCAACGAATCGATCTTCGACGCCCGCGGTGAGGACATCCCGATCAATATCTCCGGCCCGGAGCCGTTGAGCTGGCAGGCCGCCTCGATTGCCCCCGAATCAGCTTGCACCAGTATGCAATTGCATTTGCAGCTGGCTCCTGCCGATTTCGCCGCCCACTGGAACGCGGCCCAGGTGCTGGCCGGCCCACAGCTTGCGCTGGGCGCCAACTCCCCCTACTTCTTCGGCCACCGGCTCTGGTCGGAAACCCGCATCGAACTGTTCGCCCAATCCACCGACACCCGGCCGGAGGAGCTGAAGACCCAGGGCGTGCGGCCGCGGGTGTGGTTCGGCGAGCGGTGGATCGGCTCCATCCTGGACCTGTTCAAGGAGAACATCCGCTACTTTCCGTCGCTGCTGCCGGAGGTGTCCGACGAGGATCCGGTCGCCGAGCTCGCGGCCGGACGGGTCCCGCAGCTAGCGGAATTGCGGTTGCACAACGGCACGGTGTACCGGTGGAATCGGCCGGTGTACGACGTCTCGGAGGTGGCCGGCGAAGGACGGCCGCACCTGCGGCTGGAGAACCGGGTGTTGCCGGCCGGACCGACCGTCCTGGACATGCTGGCCAATTCGGCGTTCTATTACGGCGTGCTGCGCAGCCTGGCCGAGGCCGAGCAACCGCCCTGGACCCAGATGAGTTTCGCTGCGGCACAAGCGAATTTCTTCGCAGCAGCCCGGCACGGCATCGATGCCCTGATGCACTGGCCCGGCTTGGCTGAGGTGCCGACGCGGGAGTTGGTGTTGACCACGTTGCTGCCGATGGCTCACGATGGACTGCGGCGGTGGGGCGTCGACGCCGAGGTGCGCGACCGGTTCCTGGGGGTCATCGAGGGCCGCGCCAGCGTCGGCCGCAACGGCGCCACCTGGCAAGTCGCCACGGTCCGCGGACTGGAGGACGGCGGGATGAACCGGCGCGCGGCATTGGCGGAGATGCTGCGCCGCTACTGCAAGCACATGCACGCCAACGAGCCGGTGCACACCTGGGGTGAGTAGGTTGGGAGCCATGACTTCTGAGGTAATGGACTGGGACGGCGCATACCGGCAGCAGGGCGTGTTCGAGGGCCCGCCGCCGTGGAATATCGGTGAGCCGCAGCCGGAATTGGCGGCGTTGATCGCGGCCGGGAAGGTCCGCAGCGATGTGCTCGACGCCGGATGCGGGTTCGCCGAATTGTCGCTGGCGCTGGCGGCGGAGGGCTACACCGTGGTGGGCATCGACATCACCCCGACGGCCGTCGCCGCGGCCACCAAGGCCGCCCAGGAGCGGGGGCTGAGCACGGCCAGCTTCGTCCAGGCCGACATCACCGACTTCGCCTGTTATCCGGACGGCTCCGAGGGCCGCTTTGCCACGGTGCTCGACTCCACGTTGTTTCATTCGCTGCCGGTGGAGGGGCGCGACGGCTACCTGCGCTCGGTGCATCGTGCGGCCGCGCCGGGCGCCCGCTACTACGTGTTGGTGTTCGCCAACGGGGCGTTCCCGGCCGAATTCGAAGCCCGACCCAACGAGGTCGACGAGGACGAGTTGCGAGACGCGGTGAGCAAGTACTGGGAGATCGATGAGATCCGGCCCGCGTTCATCCATGCCAATGTGCCGCAGGTTCCCGGAGCGCCGTTCGAAATGCCGCCGCACCCGCGCGACGAGAAGGACCGGATGATGTTGCCGGCCTATCTGCTGAGCGCGCACAAGGCCGGCTGACCCGTCACGCGGCCTAGCCCGACGTTGCCGCGGTGCCGGCGATCAGCGCCTCGGCAAAGGCCTCAAGGTCGTCGGCGGTGGTGTCCACGTGCGGTGAGATCCGCAGCACCGGCGCCGTCAGTTCCTGCGGCGCTCGCCCCACATTGGCGCAGGTCGTCACGATTCCCCGCTCCGCGAGCAGCCAGGCCCGCACTGCCGCCGGATCGGGGCCGTCGACCGCGGCCAACGTGGTGATGGCACTGGGTTCGTCGACCGGTTCGACCACCACCCAGCCGTCCACGTCTGCCAGCAGGGTCCGGGCGAGGCCGCCAAGCTCGGCCAGGCGCGCCCTGATCAATTCCGGCCCGTAGCTCAGGTGTTCGCCGACCGCTACTGAAAAGCCCACGCGCGCGGCCACATTGGCCTCACCGAGCTGCAGGCGCTGCGCCACCGACATTGCCGGGGCCCAGTCCGGCAGCGGCAGCCGCGGAGTCAGCCGTTGCATCAACTCCGAGCGCACCGCCAGCACCCCGACACCGCGCGGCCCGGCGAGCCATTTTCGTGACGATGAATAGGTGACGTCGGCGCCTACCGCGCAGTCCACCTGCCCCAGCGCCTGTGCGGCGTCGACGACCACCGGCAGGCCCAACTCACGGCACAGCCGGACCATCATCGCCAGCGGCTGCACGGTGCCGCGATGGCTGCCCACCGGGGTCAGATGCACCAGATCGGGCGGATCCTCCTCCAGTTCGAACGCCGCGTCGTCCAGCGCCAGCCGGCCGTCGTCGAGGGTCGGCAGGAAGCGCACCTCGAACCCGAGGGCGTCCATCACGGCCAGGTTGGGCCCGTATTCACCGGGCAGGCAGGCCAATGTCTGGTGGGCGCCCGGCCAGCTGCCCAACAACAGATCCAGAGCGTGCAGCGACCCGGTGGTGAACACCACCTCCGCGTCCGGCATGCCGCACAGCGTGGCGACTGCGGCGCGTCCCGCGTCGAGCACGGCGGTGGCGGCCTCGGCGGCGACATACCCGCCGACCTCCGCCTCGTGCAGCGCATGCCGGGCGGTGGCGTTCAAGACGGCGAAGCTTTGCCGCGAGCAGGCGGCGCTGTCCAGGTGCAGGCCCGCGACCGGCGGGCGAGCCGCCCGCCACCGCTTCGCCAGGGTACTCACTTCACGGCCAGCGACACGCCGAAATCACCGGCGTCGTCGGTCCGCCACCGGGTGCGACGCAGCCCCGCCGCGGCCAGCTCGGCCGCGACGCCGTCCGGCCGGAACTTGCACGACACCTCGGTCAGCATCTCCTCGCCGGGGGCGAAGTCGACGATCAGCTCGAGTGCGCCCACCCGCACCCGTTGCCGGCGATCGGCGCTTAGCCACATCTCGATCCGCTCCTCGGCGGCGTTCCACCGGGCGACGTGCCGGTAGGCGTCGAGGTCGAAATCGGCATCCAGTTCGCGGTTGATCACCGCGAGGACGTTGCGGTTGAACCGGGCGGTCACGCCGGCGGCGTCGTCGTAGGCCCTGACCAGCCGCTCGGGGTTCTTGACCAGGTCGGTGCCCAACAGCAGGCTATCGCCAGGCTGCATCACGCCGGCCAGGGTCGCCAGGAATTCCGTCCGCGGACCGGGTGTCAGGTTGCCGATCGTCGAGCCCAGGAACACGAACAATCGTCGGCCGCCGACGGGAATCTCAGCCAGGTGTTCCTCGAAATCACCACATACAGCGTGTATTTCGATGCCCTGGTACTCGCCCTTGATAGCGTTCGCGGCCGCCGACAGCACTCCCGAGTCGACGTCGAACGGCACGAATCTGCGCAGCGAACCGCGATCGCGCAACGCATTCAACAACATCCGGGTCTTTTCCGAGGTGCCGCTGCCGAGTTCGACCAGGGTGTCGGCCCCGCTGGCGGCGGCGATGTCGGCGGAGTGGGCTCGCAGAATACCGGCCTCGGCGCGGGTCGGGTAGTACTCCGGCAACCGGGTGATCTGGTCGAACAGATCGCTGCCCACCGAATCATAGAACCACTTGGGCGGCAACGATTTTGGCGTCATTTGCAGGCCGTCGAATACGTCGCGGCACAAGGCGAGGTAGGCGGAGTCCTCGGACAGGTGGTTGGACAGCGACAGTGTCATCAAGGTCCTTTCGTGGCGTCCAAGGCGGTCAAAGTGAACCCGTCCGCGGTGACCTCCACCAGGTGGCGGTCCGGTACGTCGGCCCAATCGGCGTCGTCGTCGTAGGGTTCGCTGGCCAGCACCACCCCGTCGGGGCGTTGCAGCATGGAAAGCGTCTCGTTCCAGGTGGTGGCCAGCAACCGAGATCCGTTGGCGGCCAGTATGTTCAGCCGGGCGAGCGGGTCGGCGGCAGCTATCTCGACGATAGTTCCGGCCAGTTCGTCCAAACCGCGCTCGAAGATGGTGGCCGCCAATACCGCGCTGTCGCAGACAGATTCGGTCGACGAGGTCAGCGGCAGCACGGCGCGGTCAACAACGCCGTTGTGCGACAGCAGCCACTGTCCGTCGGTAAACGGTGCGGTGGCGCTGATTTCGATCGGCATCCCGACGGTCGCCGAGCGGACCGCGGCGACCACGCAATGACTGCGCAACGCCGGCGCGACCGACGCGAATGACATGTCGCCCCACAACGGTGACGCGCTGCGCCACCGTCGCGGCACCCCCGCGTCGAAAAAGCCGACGCCCCAACCGTCGGCGTTCATCAGGCCGTGCTTTTGCCGGCGCGGCGCATAGGACTGCACCAGCAGGCTTTGCGGCGGCTCCAGCACCAGCGTCGACAGGGTCACCTCGGTGCCCAGCCAACCCAGATGACGGCACATCAGGCCGGCTCCTCAACGTCCCAGGCCAGCCGGACGCCGGAGAAGATCTGCCGGCGGTACGGGTGATCCCAGTTGCGGAAGCTGGGCCGCAGGATGGCCGGCTCGACGGCCCAGGATCCGCCGCGCAGCACCCGGTAGTCACCGTCGAAGAACGGTTGGGAGTACCGGTCGTAGATCATCGGGACGAATCCGGGCCAGGGCCGCAGCGGCGAGCTGGTCCACTCCCAGACATCGCCCAGCAGCTGCTCGGCGCCATAGGCCGAGGCGCCGGCCGGGTAGGCGCCCACCGGCGCCGGGCGCAACGCCGCGGCACCGAGGTTGGCGTGCCTGTCCGACGGCTGCTGCGAGCCCCACGGGTAGCGGCGCCGAGACTCGGTCACCGGATCCCATGCGCACGCCTTTTCCCACTCCACCTCGGTGGGCAGCCGGGCGCCGGCCCACGCCGCGAAGGCCTGCGCTTCGAAGTAGGTGACATGCTGCACCGGCTCGTCGGGCGGAAGGTCTTCGTGGTAGCCGAACCGGGTGCGGGTTCGCCCGTCGGAATTCCAGAACTGTGGGGCGGTCAGGCCGGCACTCCGGCGGTATTGCCAACCGCGATCGGACCACCACCGCGATTGGGTGTAGCCGCCGTCGTCGACGAACTGTCGCCATTCGCCGTTGGTGACCGGAACCCGGCCGATCCGGAAGGCCGGCACGTCGACGACATGGGCCGGGCGTTCGTTGTCCAGCGAGTACGGCTCGGTCTCGGCGTCCACACCCAGCACGAACGGCCCACCCGGCACCAGCACCGACGTCCCGGCCACGCCGGGCCGCCCGGCCGGCAGCACGGACGTCTCCCGCAGCAGCGGCGCGCCGGGGCGCAGGTTCAACGCCTGCAGCATCGTCTCGGTGTGCTGGTATTCGTGGCTGGCCACCATGCCGAAGGCAAAGCCAGCGTCGTCGGGCCGGCCGTCCGGCACGGCGTCCAGTGCGTCCAGGGCCGCGGAGCGCACGGTGCGGCAGAAGGTTCGCGCCTGGTCCGGAGACAGCAACGGCAACTCGACCCGGCTGGCGCGCGAGTGCTGGAATGCGTCGTAGAGGCCCTCGACCGCCGGCGGCAACATCCCAGGGCGATCCGGGTTGCCGCCGCGCAGGAGCCACAACTCCTCCTGCTGACCGATGTGCGCCAAATCCCACACCAGCGGGCTCATCAGCGGGTCGTATTGGCGGCATAGCTCCGCGTCGTCGAAATCGACCAGGCGCAACGTCAACGTCCGGGCCCGCTCCAGATCGCGGGCCAGCCTTTCGCGTGTTGTCACGCTTCCCCTCGCGCCAGCCGCGCTACCGCTGGCGCGATCCCGGATTCGACGACCCGGTCGGCGAAGTCGTCACCGCAGCAGCGGCCCTGCTCGACATTGGCGATCAACACCTGCATCGCGTCGGCGATCTGCGTCGGCGCCCGTTCGGCGGCGACGGCGACGCATCGGTTGGCCGCCGCGTAGAGCCGCCGGTCCTCCAGGCCGACGCGGGCAGCGGCGTCCCAGGCGGTGGCGACCGGTTCGACGGCCTCCGCGGCCAGCTCCGCCGCCGCCGGGTCGTCGAGCAGGGTGACCACCGTGAAGGCCAGAGCCGGCCAGAACGTGTCGGGCACGCTGTCGAGGTAGCGGATCTCCAGCCATTGCCGGGGCCGCACCGGCGGGAACAACGTGGTCAGGTGATAGTCCAGGTCAGCGGTGGTCGGGCGGCGGCCACCCAGCAACACCGTGCCGTCGGCCCAATCGGCGAAGGGGACGTAGTGGGTCACCGCCACGGCATCCGGGTTGTGCACCAGCATCACCGGCGCCTTCAGGGCGTAACGCGCCCAGTCGGTGGCGGGGTCGTCGCCGCTGGCGCCCAGGATCGGCCCGCACCGGGCCGCATCCATCTGGCCCCACACCCGCTGCCGGGTGGACCGCCAACCGGAGAACTCGCCACCGAGCATCGGGGAATTGGCGGCGATCGCGATCATCGTCGGCCCCAAGGCGTGGGCCAGTCGCACCCGCGACGCCCAATCGGCCTGCGGCCCGGCGTCGATGTTGACCTGGATGGAAGCGGTCGCCGTCATCATCGCCGCGCCGGCTGCCCCGGAGTCGCTGGCGGCGAAGAACTGTTCCATGGCGCGATAGCGCGGGCCCGGGTTGATCCGCTTCGTCGGCCGCAGCGGGTCGGCGCCGAGGAACACCAGGCCCAGGCCGGCGTCGGCGAAGGCCGGACGCAGCACGGCCTGGTCGAGGTTCATCGCGTCGATGGCCGCCAGCACGCCGTCGCACGGCGGACCCGACAGTTCCACCGCGCCGCCGGGTTCGACGCTGACCGCGCTGCCGCCGGGCAGCGGGCTCACCCAGTCCAGGACGTCGCTGATCTCGTCCCAACCGGGTCGGCGAAACGGATCCGCGGGGTCATAGCAGTGCGCCTCCAGCTCCAGCCCGACCCGCCCGAGCGGACCGTCGACGAGGCAGCCGTCGGCGACGTACTCCCCCGCGGCTTCCAGCGAGGCGATCTCGCTATCGCTGTCACCGGCGCTGTCCAGCTGCGCTGCCGCGGCAGCGCTGGGGGCAAACGTCATATCACGATTCCTCCGGGGCCTGCGCAGCTATCGAGAACGATAGCCGCCACCATCTCATCTTCCAGAGCGCCCCGACATATTCCCGTCCGCTTTTCGATGCCCGGTTCAGATGAGTACCCACATTTGCGGGCGGCTACTGACCCAGCAGGTTCTGCATTGCCCCGGCCAGGACGTTGACCGCGGGACCGCCGTTGCCGGACTGACAGACCTTGGCTTGCAGCAACACATTTTCGCGCAGCCTGGTTTGATTGAAGCAACGCCGGTCGGTGCCGGCTTCTTGTTTGGTCCACGCCGCGTCGTGTGGGCCCGGCGGGCCGCCGTCGAACGACCACACCTGCGTGGTCCCGTTGTCCAGGTGCATCGCGGTGGTTTGACCCGAGCAACCCACGGTTCGGTCCACGACCCGGTGAAACGCCCGGTCTGCCGCGTCGTTGCTGGCGAACACCCCGACCGCCTGCTTGACATAGTGGGTCTGGTCGGTGGCGGATGTCTGGGTGATGGCCCCGTTGAACGACGCCAGGTCGGGGTCGTTGTATACCTCCGGTAGCCCGATGTCGGCCCAGTTGTTGCACACCGGGAGGTCGACCGCGTACGCCTGGAACGGGTCGGTGAACACTGACTCCCAACCCATCGGCGCGCCGACGATATTGCCGACCGATCCCCTGCCCAGGATGGCGTAGTTCACCACCCCCGGCTCTGACGGGTGAGCCGCCGCAATCGGAGCTGCGGGGGCTGCCACCCAGCCCGCTGCCCAGCCCGCAAGGGCCAGGCTCAGCACCGCGTTGCGCATCCGCTCAGGCCTTGCCATGAAGCCGGGCCCGCACGCCTTCCTCCACCTTCTTGCCCAGATCGGGGTCTACGTTGCGCCAGTACTCGAACACCCGTGACAGCACCGGCTCCTGCGCACCTTTGGAAGCATGCCCAATGATGTTGTGGGCCAAGCGTTCCCGGGCCTCGTCATCGAGCACGTCGCGGACCAGGGTGCCGGCCTGTCCCCAGTCGTCGTCGTCGGAACGCAACGTGTACGCGGCACGCACCATTGGGCCATCGGCCATCCAGCGCACTTCAGCCGCGCGCGCCGGATCGGCCTGCGGGCCGCCGTAGGAGTTGGGCGCATACACCGGATCGGTGACGTTGTGGATCCGCATCGCGCCGTCCTTGGAGTAGCTGTTGACCTCCACCTTCGGCGAATTGACCGGAATCTGCTTGTAATTGGTGCCCAGTCGGGCCCGGTGTGCATCGGAGTAGGAGAACCCGCGCGCCAGCAGCATCTTGTCCGGGCTCAATCCGGTGCCGGGCACGATGTTGTTGGGTTCAAATGCGGCCTGCTCCATCTCGGTGTGATAGTCGGTGACGTTGCGGTCCAACGTCAGTTTGCCGACGTCGATCAGGGGATAGTCGCGATGCGGCCATACCTTGGTCAGATCGAAGGGGTTGAACCGATAGGTCTTGGCGTCCTCGAACGGCATGATCTGCATCTTGAGTGTCCAGCTGGGGAATTCGCCCCGCTCGATCGCGTCGTAGAGATCCCGCTGGTGGTAGTCGGCGTCCTCACCGGCCAGCCGGTCGGCGTCCTGCTGCGTCAGGAAGTCGATGCCCTGGTCGGTGATGAAGTGGTACTTCACCCAAAAGATCTCGCCAGCGGCGTTGATCCAGCTGTAGGTGTGGCTGCCGTAGCCGTTCATGTGCCGCCAGGTCTTCGGAATGCCGCGATCCCCCATCAGCCAGGTGACCTGATGGGCCGACTCGGGTGAGAGGGTCCAGAAGTCCCACTGCATGTTGTGGTCGCGCAGGTTGTTTGCCGCCCGGCGCTTCTGGGAGCGGATGAAGTGCTGGAACTTCAGCGGGTCGCGAATGAAGAAGATCGGGGTGTTGTTGCCGACCATGTCGAAGTTGCCCTCCGACGTGTAGAACTTCACGGCGAAACCGCGCGGGTCCCGCCAGGTGTCCGGGCTGCCGCGCTCGCCGGCGACGGTGGAAAACCGGATCAGTGTGTCGGTTTTGGCGCCGGGCTGGAACACCGCGGCCCTGGTGTAGTTGCTGACGTCATTGGTCACTTCGAAGCGGCCGAACGCGCCGCCGCCTTTGGCGTGCGGCTGACGTTCCGGGATGCGTTCCCGGTTGAACATGGCCATCTGCTCGATCAGGTAGTGGTCCTGCAGCAGGATGGGGCCGTCGGGGCCGACGGTCAGCGACTGGTCGTCGCTGGGAGCCGGACTGCCCGCGTCGGTGGTGGTGTAGCGCTCGGTCATATCGGTGTCTCCTCGTCGACTGGGCGGGTTCAACGAAACTTATTGGATTGCACGGCAATATGTTTTAGTGACGCAACTAGGCCAGATCATGCTGGGCGCCAAGGACTTTCGACCTGCTACAGCACGGCCCGGCATCCCGCGATGGGACGCCGGGCCGGTTGTCCCGCGCCAGGTTGGTCACATGACCCAGTATGCGCTTGTTCGCTGAACCAGTTATGGCCGCGACGGCGCCGTGGTGGGGCTGGGGCTGCTGGGCGTCTGCGGAGCCCCCGGACCCATCTGGCCGGCACCCGGACCGCCCGGACCGCCGGGGAACCCAGGGCCCATGCCGGGACCCATGCCAGGGCCCATGCCAGGGGGAGGGGGTCCGGGGAATCCGAACTGCCATCCCTGCCCCGGGCCGGGGCCACCCGGACCGGCCGGCATGAACACGCCGTGATGGTGGTGGCGATGGTGATAACACTTGCCGTACCCGAAAACCACGGCGCCGGCGACAAAGATCGACCAGACGATGAAGATGACGCCGGCAACGATCACCACCCACGCCGCGGCCTGGTAGAGCCTCGGCGGCTTTTCCCTCGGCGGGGGTGGTGGTGGCGCGGTGGCTACGGC
>NZ_MVIF01000118.1 GCF_002086675.1 Mycobacterium persicum | reverse complement strand
GGTTGGGCGTCATGGTCATCGGCGGGCTCGGGTCGGTGTCGCGTTTCCTGGTCGATCGCGCCGTCGCCCGCCGGACGGCGCGAGCATTTCCCTACGGCACGTTGGCGGTGAACCTCAGCGGTGCCGCGCTGCTGGGGTTCCTCGGTGGCCTGACGTTGCCCAAAGATGTTGCGCTGCTGGCGGGAACGGCGTTCGTCGGCGCCTACACCACGTTCTCCACCTGGATGCTGGAAACCCAGCGACTCAGCGAGGACCGCCAGCTGCGTGCGGCATTGGCCAATATCGCCGTCAGCGTCATACTCGGCTTGGCGGCGGCGCTGCTGGGCCAATGGATCGCGGAGCAGATATGAGTGAGCAAAGCCTGAAGTTGACGGCTTACTTCGGCGAGCGGCAACGCGCCGTCGACACCAAACGGTTTCTGGCCGACGCGATGCTGGATCTGTTCGGTGAGAACGGTGTCGCAACAAGCGTTTTGATGCGCGGTACCACGGGTTTCGGGCCCAAACACGAGCTGCGCTGCGACCGGACGCTGAGCTTGTCCGAGGATCCTCCGGTCACCATTGCCGCCGTCGACGTCGCGTCG
This sequence comes from Mycobacterium persicum, assembly GCF_002086675.1. Lineage (GTDB taxonomy): Bacteria > Actinomycetota > Actinomycetes > Mycobacteriales > Mycobacteriaceae > Mycobacterium > Mycobacterium persicum. The sequence continues at coordinate 16,370 of NZ_MVIF01000118.1, read as the reverse complement.
AAGATCCGGGGTCTGGTCGGCGAGGTGACGGCGATGACCGACCGCGGATTGGTGACGCTGGAACGCGCCCGACTGGTCACCCGACACAGCGGCGCCGAGACGCTGGGCGAGATGGAAAGCCGAAACGGCGATGCCGCCAAGCTCACCGTCTACGTCGGCCGTCAGGTGCGGGTCGGTGGGACCGCCGCCGGCTACGCCGTCTGCGAACTACTGTATCGGCACGGATTCGCTGGTGCCACAGTGCTTCTCGGTGTCGACGGGACGGCATACGGTGAACGTTTCCGGGCGCGCTTCTTCGGCCGCAACGTCAATGTTCCGTTGATGATCATTGGTATCGGTTCGGTTCCGCAGGTGTCGGCCGCCGCCACCGACCTCGCCGGCCTACTGCCCAACCCACTGCTGACCATCGAACGGGTAAGGCTGTGCAAACGCGACGGCGAGCTGTTGGCCCGCCCCCAACAGCTGCCGCCTACCGACGACCAGGGACGAAACCTGTGGCAGAAGCTGATGGTGCACACCGCCGAGGCGACCCATCATGAGGGCCTGCCGATCCACCGCGCGCTGGTGTACCGGCTGATGCAGTCGCAGACGGCCCGGGGGGCGACCGCCCTGCGTGGTGTCTGGGGTTTCCATGGCGATCATAAACCGCACGGGGACAAGCTTTTCCAGCTCGCGCGTAAGGTGCCGGTCACCACCATCATCGTCGACACGCCGGAGTCCATCGCCCGCAGCTTCGATATCGTCGACGAGCTGACTACCCGCCACGGGCTGGTCACTAGCGAGATGGTCCCGGCAGCGGTGTCCTTGACGGGATCGTCGGGACCGTCGGGATCGCCCAGAGCGGCCGAAACGCCGCTGGCACAATACAACTACTGACGGTCGACCGTCACTGCTTCCGAAGGGCGGGCACGTCGTCAAGGGTCCGCGGCAGCACGTACAGCGCTACCCGCCGATTTGCCAGTTCGTGTTCGCCGAGGAAGACGCAGCCACCGTTCTGGCAGAAATGCCGTATCCCTTTGCTTCGATAGTCCGGGTCGAAAATGATTCGGCGACACCGTGGTTCGGCATTGAGCACGCTGGCCACGAAGTGCGGAAGCAACAGCTGGGCGACACCCAGGGTGATGATATTCGGATCTGCGGTGGCGGCGTGGATCCCCAGATCATAGGGATCGGCCTCGTACAGAGTCGAGATCAAATCCTTTGCAGCCCAGTATAGTTCGAGGTAGCCGTGATATTGGCCGTCCAGGCTACCGACGAACGGCCGCGAGTAGTTGCCGTCGAGCTGTGCCCGCAGATACTGCTGCCATCGCGACGCCGGCCACACGCGTTCCCACGCTCTGGCCAGATGCGGCCTGCTCATCCACTCGGCGATCATCTCCGCGTCGGTATCCGGATCGGCCAGCCGGAACGCATACGGCGAGGGCACCGCCGGCGTCGGCGGCGGCGGAACGTTACGGACCTCGTCGGTGAGATCGGTCAGTTGGCGCGGGAAAAGCGCGTCGGCTTCGGTCATGTCAACCCGTCAGCCTACCTACCGCAACCGTTGCGGACAGCCATTTGCCGGCCAGCGCCGAAACCCAGCCGGCTACCGCGCCGGCATCCTCCGGCGGCGCCTCGGCCAGCACCAGCTCGTCGACGCCCAGTTCGGCCAGGGCCTCGACATCGCCGACCCGGGGATTGCGCAGCGCCACGGCCAGTGACAGCTCGCCACGGTCGCGACCCGACTCGGCGCACAGCTGCTCGAGCCTGCCGACCCGTTCGCGCACCGCGTCCACGCCGTCGAGGTTGAACCCGTACCAGCCGTCCGCCCACCCCGCGACTCGTCGCATCGCCGCATCGCTATTGCCCCCGACCACGATCGGGATGCGGCGCTCACGAGTCGGCTTGGGATTGACCCGGACGCAGTCGAACGTGACGAAGTCTCCCCTGAACGACGCCACATCGTCGCGCCACAGCGTGCGCATCGCGGCGACGTATTCGGCGGTGCGCGCCGCGCGGCGCTCGAACGGCACTCCGAGCGCTTCGAACTCCTCCCTGGACCATCCGACACCGACGCCGAGGATCAGTCGTCCGCCGCTCAGCCGATCCAGGCTCGCTGCCTGCTTGGCGACCACGACCGGGTTGTGTTCGGGCAGCAGCAGCACACCGGTCGCGACGGCGATCCGCGACGAGGCGGCGGCGGCGAACGCCAGCGTGATCATCGGGTCCAGCCAATCCGCCTGGGCCGGAACCGCTATGACGCCGTCGTCGGAATAGGGATACCGGGACGCGGGCCGGTCCACCATCACGACGTGTTCACCGGCCCACAGGGTGGCGAAACCGGCGCTGTCCGCCGCGGATGCGACGGCGTCAATCACCGTCCGGTCGGCGCCGGAACCGATGCCGAGCGCATGCAAGCCCAGCCGCATCTGACGATCGTCTCATGCCGGTCAGCGACTCTTGAGCAGCTTCGCCAGGACAGCCGCGTGACTGCCGTCGATTTCGCGGGTGGCGGTGACCAGGGTGATGGGCCCGCTCGCGGCGAGCTTCCGCAGTTCGGCCAGTGCTGGGCTGCCGGTCAGTTCCGCTTCGTAACGCGCCTCGAATTCGTCGAACCGCTCCACCCGGTGGTGGTACCACTGCCGCAGTTCCTTCGACGGGGCGACGTCCTTGCGCCAGACACCCACTCGCGGGTCATCTTTGCGGATTCCCCGCGGCCAGATGCCATCGACCAGAATGCGTTGGCCGTCGTCGGGACCGGGCTCCTCGTAGATCCGAGTCACTCGAATCTGGCGCTTGGCGACCATGGCGTCAGTGATAGAGCAGATTGGTGTGCTGGCTGCAGTAGCTGTTGACGGCAGCGAGCACGGTCGATCTCGCCTCCTGCTGGGTGAAGTTGCCGGGGCCGCCGACGAGTCTGTTGACCGTCGACTGGTACGTCTGCGGGGTGGGGCTCTGGTCCAGCATCGCGCAGGTGGTGTGGGCCTCGGCGATCATCGTCGGTAGCGAGACCCGGCCCTGGTAGTTGACCCCGTTCTCGGAGAGCCACTTGGTGTAGTAGGAATCCTCGGTACTGAGCGGATCGGCTTGGGCCACCGGGCAGGCCAGCAGAGCCAGGCCCACCAGCGGTACCGCGAGCATTTGTGCAGGCCTCATGATCAGCCTCCCGATGAGCGTCATCAGCACCGATGTCAGCAGGACCAACGCTACGCCGCAACTTCCCGGTTGAGACCCGCTGCGGCGTCTCGACGTCGAGCACGTTCGGGGTGAACGCCACCCAGGGTGCTGTGTTACTATCGAACACATGTTCGAATCAATGACGATTGACCCCCGCGCCGACCAAGCGACCTTGATCGAGCGCATCGCCGAGCTGGAGAGAGTCAAATCAGCGGCCGCTGCGGGCCAGGCTCGAGCGGCCGCCGCCCTGGACACGGCACGCCGGGCCGCCGAAGCTACCGCCGGCGTGCCCGCCGATCGGCGCGGACGTGGCGTAGCCAACGAGGTCGCGCTGGCGCGACGAGACTCGCCGGCCCGCGGCGCGCGGCACCTCGGCTTTGCGAAGGCTCTGGTGTACGAGATGCCGCACACGCTCGCCGCGCTGGAGTCCGGCGCCCTGTCGGAATGGCGGGCCACCCTGATCGTGCGGGAAAGCGCCTGTCTGGACGTGGCGGATCGGCGCACGCTGGACGCCGAGTTGTGTGGCGACCCGGCGAACCTCGACGGGTTGGGCGATGCGCGGGTGGCCGCGGCCGCCAAGGCGATCGCCTACCGGCTGGACCCGCATGCCGTCGTCGACCGGGCGGCCAAGGCCCCCGAGGAACGCACGGTCACCATCCGACCCGCGCCCGACACCATGTCGTATGTGACCGCGCTACTCCCGGTAGCCCAGGGCGTGTCGGTATATGCGGCGCTGCACCGTGAAGCTGCTGCTTGCGGCGACGGGCGCGCACGCGGACAGGTCATGGCAGACACCCTGGTCGAGCGGGTCACCGGCCGGGCCGCGACGGTCCCGACACCGATCGCGGTCAACCTGGTCTTGTCCGACGAGACGTTGCTCGGCGCTGACAGCGCACCGGCGGATGTCTGCGGCTATGGCCCCATCCCCGCGGCTGTGGCCCGCGCGATGGTCGCCGACACCGTCGCTGATCCACGCTCGAGGGCAACGCTGCGCAGGCTGTACGCCCATCCGGAAAGCGGAGCGCTGGTCGCTATGGAGTCACGCGCGCGGCTGTTTCCTCGCGGGCTGGCCGCCTTCATCGAGTTTCGGGATCAGCGGTGCCGAACGCCCTACTGCGACGCGCCGATCCGACACCGCGACCATGCCCGGCCGTGGGCCGAAGGCGGTGCGACCACCGCGAACAACGGGCTCGGCTCCTGCGAGCGCTGCAACTACGCCAAGCAAGCCCCTGGCTGGCAGGTGACAACGAACGACGAAAACCACACGCACACAGCCGAATTCGTTACCCCGACGGGCAGGCGATACCGGTCCGGGGCGCCACCGCGGATACCGCCGATCACGCTCAGCGACGTCGAGGTCCGCATCGGCATCGCGCTCGCTCGGCACGCCGCCTAGTAGTGGTAGGTGTCCGTCGGGGCGGGCATGTGAACCCGCTCGTCCTCGAACTCCGAGACTTCGATGCCGTAGGCGCGGGCCAGGTCGAGGATCTTGGTGGCCCGCGCAATGCGCGGCAGGTCGGAGCCGTTGCGGATCTCTCCGCCGTCGCGCTGGAACTCGGCAAAAAACTCTTTGGCCCAGCCGATTTCGTCTTGCGACGGGGACAATCCTTCGTTTACCACGGCGCATTGTTCGGGCGACAGGCAGATCTTGCCGGTCATGCCGAATTCGACGGAGACGGCCGTAGCCTCGATGAGCTTGAGCGGATTGGTGCCGATGGTCGGCCCGTCGATGGCACTGGGCAGGTTGGCGGCCTTGGCGGCGATGGTGAACCGCGACCGGGCGTAGGCAAGGGTGGTCGGTTCTTCGCCGAAACCGGTGTCGCGGCGGAAATCGCCGATGCCGAAAGCCAGCCGGAAGGTGCCTTTTGCCGCGGCGATCTCGGTGATGCGCTCCAGGCCCCGGGCCGTTTCCACCAGCGCCACGATCGGCACGTTCGGCAGTCGCAGCGCGGTCTCGGTGACATGGTCCACCGATTCCACCATCGCCAGCATCACGCCGCCGATCGACGTGCCGGCCAGCGCGGCTATGTCGTCGGCCCACCACGGGGTGCCGAAGCCGTTGATGCGAACCCAGTCGCCGTTTCCGGCGCCCAGCCAGCGCACCACGTTGTCGCGGGCGGTCGGCTTGTCTTTGGGCGCCACGGCATCCTCGATGTCGAGGACGACGATGTCGGCACGAGAGTGCGCCGCGGACTGGAATCGCTCGGCGTGCGCGCCGTTGACCAACAGCCAGCTTCGGGCGAGAACGGGATCGATGCGTGAACCGATGTCATCTGGATCCGTAGCGGCGCCGTCGACCTGGTCGTACATTGCGTGTTCAGTCGTCATCATCATTTCCGTGGGTATGTAGCGCGGTTCCCTAAACCGTAACCTCATCGCGAAATGAGCCGGCCGGCTGACCCGCCTCAGCGGCGCGAACCACGACGTTCGTGGCCCGCCGTCAGCCGGAACAGGGCGCGGTCCAGGGTCGACAAGATTTCGGTGATGGCGATTTCGCCGGCGGTAAATCGCGCCACCAGACCGTAGGCCAGGTTGGACACGATGGGAGGCAGGTCTGCGACGAGGTCGGGGTCGGCCTCGCCGAGCACAGCCATCGCGGCCGGCACGACGGCGTCCACACCCCGGCTCACCAGCCGTTGACCACCTGGGGCGGACCGCGCACGGTAATAGGCCCGCAGCATGTCCGGGTGACGCTCCCAGGGTTCGAAAATCGTCCGGAACACGCGCATCAGGCCGTCGTAGATGGATTCGTCCGGGCCGGGCTGCTGCGTGGTCAAACTGGCGTAGCGGTTCTCGTCCATCCAGCGCTCGAGCGCCGCCAGGATCAGCGCGTCTCGGGTTGGATAACGCTTGTAGATGGTGGCCAGTGAGGTCCGCGCGCGCCGCGCCACCTCCCGCAGCTGGACGGCGTCGTAGCCTCCGGTCTCCAGGATGTCGACGACCACTTCCAGGATGGGATCGAGGCTGCGGTCGTGCGGGTGCTCCGGGTCGCCGGTCACCAACACCACCCTTGCCCTCGCTCAGTAACATCGTTACGGTACCGGGTGTAACGACGTTACTCAACGAGGAGAAGCGATGGCCGGCCGGGTCGCCGACAAGGTCGCCGTTGTCAGCGGCCAGGGCCGCAGTACGCGGTGCGGCTCGCGCAGGAAGGCGCCGACATCATCGCGGTCGACATCTGCCAACCGATCGAGAACTCGGCGGCACCACCCGCGACACCCGAAGACCTCGCGGAGACGGCCGACCTCGTCAAGGCTCTGGACCGGCGGATCGTCACCGCCGAAGTCGACGTCCGCGACTACGACTCGCCTCAAGGCCGCCGTCGACGGCGCGGTCGAGCAACTTGGGCGGCTGGACATCGTCGTCGCCAACGCCGGCATCGGCACCGTGGGAGCCCGGCTGGACCACATGGATGAAGAACTGTGGCAGCAAATGATCGACATCAACCTCAGCGGCGTCTGGAAGTCAGTGAAAGCCGCAGTGTCCCATTTGAATTCGGGCGCATCAATCGTCTTGACCAGTTCGGTCGCCGGGCTCAAGGCATATCCGCATACCGGGCACTACGTGGCGGCCAAACACGGGATCGTAGGGCTGATCCGGTCCTTCGCCGTCGAGCTGGGTCCGCGCAACATCCGCGTCAACTCGATACACCCGACACCCGTGAATACGCCAATGCTGATCAACGACAACACTTTTCGCTTGTTCCGCCCCGACTTGGAAAATCCCGGCCTCGACGACTTCGCCCCGATCTGCCGGACCTTCCACATCCTGCCGATCCCGTGGGTGGCGGCCGAGGACATCAGCAACGCGGTCGTGTTCCTGGCGTCTGACGAATCGCGCTACATCACCGGCGTCGCGCTGCCCGTCGACGCCGGCAGCTGCCTCAAGTAAAGGACCGGCACATGAGAACCAAGCTCTACTACGACCCCTACGACGTCAACATCGCCGCCGACCCCTACCCCAGCTACGCCCGGTTACGTGACGAGGCGCCGATCTATTACAACGAGCGCTACAACTTCTGGGCACTGTCACGCCACGCCGACGTCGAGAAGGCGCTGTCGGATTGGGAGACGTTCTCCAACAGCCGAAGCGACATCCTCGAACTGATCCAGTCCAGGTTCGACATGCCCCCCGGCGTGATGATGTTCGAGGACCCGCCGGTCCACACCACGCTGCGCGGCGTGATGTCGCGGGTCTTCACCCCGCGCCGGATGGCCGCGATCGAAGACCAGATCCGGCGCTACTGCGTCGGCTGCCTCGATCCGCTGGTCGGCTCCGACGGCTTCGACATCATCGCCGAACTCGCCTCGATGATGCCGATGCGCGTCATCGGCATGCTGCTGGGCATCCCCGAAGGCGACCAGATCAGCGTGCGGGACGCCAACGACGCCAACCTGCGCACCAAACCCGGTACCCCGATGAAGGTGGCCAATCCGGACAAGATCGCGGACGGAAGCATCTACGCCGACTACGTCGACTGGCGCGCCAAGAACCCCTCCGACGACCTGATGACCGCGCTGCTCAACGTCGAGTTTGAAGAGCCCGAAAACGGCGTCACCAGAAAGCTCACCCGCAACGAGGTGCTGCATTACACCCAGGTGGTCGCCGGCGCCGGCAACGAAACCACCGGACGACTGATCGGCTGGCTGGCCAAGGTGCTCGCCGAGCATCCCGACCAGCGCCGCGAAGTCGCCCGGGACCGTTCGCTGTTGACCCGTGCGGTCGACGAGACGTTGCGCTACGAACCCACCGGACCCCATGTCGCGCGCTACACCCTCCGCGAGTTCGAGTGCTACGACACCACGGTGCCCGCCCACAGCGCCATCCTGCTGCTCTTCGGCGCCGCCAACCGTGACCCGCTGCGTTACCGGGATCCCGACACGTTCGACATCCACCGCGACAACATCTCCCACCTCACGTTCGGCAAAGGCGTGCACTACTGCCTCGGCGCGAACCTGGCACGGCTGGAAGGCAGGGTCGCCCTCGACGAATTGCTCAACCGGTGGCCCGAATGGGACATCGACCACGACAGCCTCGAGCTCGCGCCAACCTCCACCGTTCGCGGCTGGGAGCGGCTGCGCATCCTGCTTCCCTGAGCCCACGCGAACCAGGTCTGCGGCAACCGCATGAAACCCGGGCCCGCGATGGTGTTGGATGGCGGAGTGGCAGGCATCAGTCGCAGCCGGACCATAACGGCCGAGCCGCAGGCGATTTGGGACATCCTGGCCGACTTCGGCGCCCTGAGTTCGTGGGCCGGCGGGGTCGACCATTCGTGTGTGTTGAACCACGGCCCGGCCGGCGGGCCGGTGGGCACCACCCGCCGGGTGCAGGTGGGCGGCAACGCGCTGGTGGAACGCATCACCGAGTTCGAGCCGCCCACCAGGCTGGCATACGACATCGAGGGCCTGCCGCCGCGGTTACGTAAGGTCGCCAATTGCTGGACGCTGCGGCCCAGCGGCCCGGCGGGCGCGGCCACAGTGGTGAGCCTGACCAGCACGGTCGAGGTCGGCGACGGCAAGCCGGCGCGGATGGCGGAGTGGGTGGCGCTGCGCGTCCTGGCCAAGCAGTCCGAGGCGATGCTGGCCGGGCTGGCACACCGATTGGAGAACACGCATGTCTGATCGCCCCGACATCGTCATCGTGATGACCGACGAGGAGCGTGCGGTACCGCCCTACGAGTCGGCCGACATCCTGGCCTGGCGACAGCACACCCTGACCGGGCGCCGCTGGTTCGACGAGCACGGAGTGAATTTCACCCGGCACTACACCGGCTCGCTGGCCTGCGTGCCCAGCCGCCCCACGATGTTCACCGGTCACTACCCCGACCTGCACGGGGTCACCCAGACCGACGGCATCGGCAAACGATTCGACGACTCGCGGCTGCGCTGGCTGCGCGCCGGCGAGGTGCCGACCCTGGGCAACTGGTTTCGCGCGGCCGGCTATGACACCCACTACGACGGCAAGTGGCACATCTCGCACGCCGACCTGCACGACCCGGCGACGGGTGGATCCCTGGCCACCAATGACGACGACGGCGTCGTCGACCCGGCCGCGGTGCAGCGCTACCTCGACGCCGACCCGCTGGGCCCCTACGGTTTCTCCGGTTGGGTGGGTCCCGAACCGCACGGGGCCGGCATGTCCGACTGCGGTCTGCGCCGCGACCCGCTGATCGCCGATCGGGTGGTCGCCTGGCTCAACGATCGCTACGCGCGCCGGCGCGCCGGTGACGCCGCGGCGCTGCGCCCGTTCCTGCTGGTGGCTAGCTTCGTCAACCCGCACGACATCGTGCTGTTCCCGGCGTGGGTGCGACGCAATCCGCTCAAGCCGTCCCCGCTGGACCCGCCGCCGGTGCCCGGGCCACCCACCGCCGACGAAGATCTACGGGCAAAACCGGCTGCCCAGATCGCGTTCCGGGAAGCCTATTACTCCGGTTACGGTCCGGCGCGGGTGGTCAAACGCAACTATGGCCGCAACGCGCAGCGCTACCGCGACCTCTACTATCGGCTGCACGCCGAGGTCGACGGACCCATCGACCGGGTGCGCCGAGCGGTCACCGAGGGCGGCTCGGACAATGCGGTTCTGGTGCGCACCGCCGATCACGGCGACCTGCTGGGCGCTCACGGCGGACTGCACCAGAAGTGGTTCAACCTGTACGACGAGGCCACCCGGGTGCCGTTCGTCATAGCCCGCATCGGCGCCAACGCGACCACGGCGCGCACCGTTTCGGCGCCGACATCGCACGTCGACCTGGTGCCCACGCTGCTCGGCGCGGCGGGGGTCGACGTCGACGTCGCGGCCGCACAACTCGCCGAGTCGTTCACCGAAGTGCACCCCCTTCCCGGCCGCAACCTGATGCCGGTGGTCGACGGCGGACCCGCCGACCAGGCCCGGGCCGTGTACGTGATGACGCGTGACAACGTGCTCGAAGGCGACACCGGCGCGTCGGCGTTTGCCCGGCAACTGGGCCGAACCGTGAATCCGCCCGCGCCGCTGCGGATCAAGGTGCCCGCGCACGTGGCCGCCAACTTCGAGGGGCTCGTCGTTCGCGTCGACGACTCCGACGCCGTCGGCGGCGCCGGGCACCTGTGGAAGCTGGTGCGCACCTTCGACGACCCGGCCACCTGGACCGAACCGGGCGTGCGTCACCTGGCCGGCAACGGCATCGGCGGCGAGGCGTACCGCACCGATCCGGTCGACGACCAGTGGGAGCTCTACGACCTGACCAAAGACCCGATCGAGGCCGACAACCGGTGGACCGACCCTGACCTGCGCGAGCTGCGCCAACATCTGCGGATGCAGCTCAAGCAGCTACGGGCGGTGTCGGTGCCGGAGCGCAATCAGCCGTGGCCGTATGCCACCCGTCAGCCGCCGGCCGCCCCGTCCGGCGGCGTGCTGCGTCGAGCGCTGGGGCGATTCAGGTAGCCCTCCGCGCGGCGAGATTGCCGTGATGGTCGTGGTCAGGCCGTCGACCGCAGCCATAGCGGCAATCTCGGCGGACGTCGACGCGCTTATAGCTCTCCGAGCAGGGCTCGCGCCATCTCGATCGGCTCGATCTCCAGACCGGCGAGGTCGGCGTTGAAGTCGGGTCCCAACAGGTCACCGCCCTCATGAATGCCCCGCAGCGGTCCGTCGATGAACTCGTCGAGGGTCAACGAAGCCGGTTCCATACCCGCCCACTCCCCCGTTGCGTGCCGGCGCGCATAGGCCGCTGCGGAGTAGACCAGATGTACGCAGACGGGCTCGTCGTCTTCGGTCACGTAGTCATTCGAGTGCACCCACGCCCCGCGCAGATCGGGGCCGAGCAGCACCCAGACTTCTCGGGTCGCGCGCACCCGGTCGATGAAGCGCTGATAGTTCGCCTGAAGGTCGGCGGTCAGGTGGAGAGCCACGCCCGACTCTAACCGCCGCAGCGCCCATAGGAACGAGCCGCCGCTTGCCGGCGAACCTGTTACCGGTGGCCACGCGTCGATAAAGTTTTGCTATGCAGACGCTGCTATTCACCTTCGGGCTGGTGTTGTTCTTGGTTGGTCTGCTCACCGGATTCGCCGGGCCGGCGCTGACGAATCCCCGGATGGCGCTGTCCAGCCATCTCGAAGGCGTCCTCAACGGCATGTTCCTGGTGCTCGTAGGCCTGCTGTGGCCGCACCTCGACCTGCCCCACGCCTGGCAGGTCGTCACGGTCGTGCTCCTGGTCTACGCCGGCTACGCCAACTGGTTGGCGACGCTGCTGGCGGCAGCATGGGGGGCGGGCCGCAAACTGGCGCCGATCGCGGCGGGCAGCCACCAGGCCTCGGCGGCAAAGGAAGGCCTCGTCACCTTCCTGTTCTTGTCGCTGGCGGTGGCCATCGTGGCCGGCGTCGTCATCATCATCGTCGGGCTCTGACAGCGGTCGGGACCGCCGATCACGCCAGCTGCCCGAGTTCACTCGCGAGCTTGTCCAGGTATCGAAGCGTCTGGTCGTACGGCTCGGTGGGCAGGTCCAGCAAGACGCGCTCGACCCCCAGCGGCTGGTATCCTCGCAGATCTTGTGGCGTAGCGTCGCCCCAGTGGCAGACGGTAACCGGTACGTCGCCGCCGGCCAGGGCGCGCAGTCGCTCGAGCGGGCGGGACAGTTGCTCCGGCGACGGGCTGATCGCGATCCAGCCGGCGTTCAGGTCGGCGATCCGGGTGAAATTCGCCGGCCCACCGCCGATATAGAGCGGCGGGTAGGGCTTGGTCACCGGCTTCGGCCAGCAGTAGATCGGGTCGAAATCGACGTATTTCCCGTGGAATTCGGCTTGCTCCTGCGTCCAAATCTCGATCATGGCGCGCAGCCGCTCGTCGGTCACGCGTCCGCGAACCGCGGGATCGACTCGGTGGTTGGCCACTTCTTCGCGCAGCCAACCCACGCCGACGCCGAACCGAAACCGGCCCTGCGACACCATGTCCAGCGAGGCAACCTCTTTGGCCGTCAGAATCGGATCGCGCTCCGGAACCAGCGCGATGCCGGTACCCAAAACCAACGTCTCGGTGGCAACCGCCGCCGCCGTCAACGCCACGAACGGATCCAATGTCCGGTAGTACTTGTGCGGAATGGGCCCACCGGCCGGATAGGGGCTGCGCGTGTCGACCGGGATATGGGTGTGTTCGGCGAGAAACAGCGACTCGAAGCCGCGCTGTTCCAGGGCCGCACCCAGCTGTGCCGGGCCGATGCCCTCGTCGGTAACAAACGTCAAGACACCGAACCGCATGCTTCGCTCCTCTCGTCATATGCGCGATGACCTTCGGCCGGTGGGGCGAAGCGACGCGGCTCGCGCCGCGCAGCATCCACGGCGCCCGCCTGGCAATTATCGCCAGGAGTTGCCGGGTGCCCGACGCTCCATGCACGTCGACATACCGCGTGTTCGGCACCGGACGAGCGTAGTACCGATGTTCGGGCCCTTACCTACCCCACGCCGCTGGGTAACCGGTCGGCGACCGGTCTCGGTGTCGACGTTAGCTTGTTCGCTTTGCGAATTCCCTTGTCCATCAGCGCTTCAGGGGCGACCTTGCGCAGCAGCGACAGTCCGCGCGCCAGGTTGCCGGCCGGGTAGCGCACTTTCGGCCTTCGGCTGGTCGCGGCCTTGAGCACGACCCGAGCCACCACCGCGGGATCATCCCCGTGGTGCACTCCCTCGGCAATGACGCGTCGGGCGTTCTCGCGAGCGGTCAGGTAACCGTCGATCAGCGAATCGGCATCGACCGCATTGGCGCCGAACGAGGTCTTGGTGAAACCGGGTTCGACGACCGACACCCGCACACCGAATTCCCGGGTTTCATGGTCCAGGGACTCCGAGTAGCCCTCAACGGCATGCTTCGACGCCGAGTAGAGCGCGGCGTAGGGCGCCGGCAACAAACCCAACACCGAGCCGATGTTGATGATGCGGCCGCCGCCCTGCGCGCGCAGATGTGGCAGCACCTCACGAGTCAGCCGCACCAGGCCGAAGAAGTTGGTGTCGAAAAGCTGCCGCGCCTGGGCGACCGAGCTCTCCTCCGCGGCGCCGATGATCCCTATGCCGGCATTATTGACCAGGATGTCGATGCGACCGGCCCGCCGGATCACCGAGGCGACGGCCGCGCTGACCGACGCGGCGTCGGTGACATCCAACTGCACCAATTCCACCCCGGGTATCGGTTGCGTGCTACTCGGGTCGCGGCTGGTGCCGAAGACCTCAAAGCCCTTCGCCGCGAAGGCGTTCGCCACGGCGAGGCCGATTCCCGCGGAAACGCCGGTAACCAATACCACTGGCGATCGTCCGTTCATCTCCGCTCCTAGTAAACCGACTGGTGTACCTTGCTTCGCGCAACGCTACGCCGCTTGATGCGAGATGTAAACCGGTCGGTATACTTCTATCCATGGCTGGGCAGCACGCGGCGCGCAAGGGCGGCCGCGGCGCACGTCAGCGCATCCTGGACACGGCTGCCGAGTTGTTCTACCGGGAGGGCATCAACGCCACCGGCGTCGAACGACTGGCGAGCGAATCGTCGGTGTCCAAACGGACTCTGTACCAACACTTTCCGAGCAAGACAGCGGTAGTCGAAGAGTACCTGCGCAGCATTGGAGACGTCGCCGCCAATCCGCTGCGGGTCAGCGGCAAAGCCGCAGAGCAGCCGCCGCGCAGCCGACTACTGGCGTTGTTCGACAGTCCCCGTCCCGGGACAGCACCGCTGCGGGGCTGTCCCTTTCACAATGCCGCCGTGGAGGCAGCGGGAGCGATGCCAGGAGTTGAGAGCATAGTCCGCGCAACGAAACAGAATTTCATCGATGGGCTCACCGAACTGGCCCGGGAGGCGGGCGCCGGCGACCCACACTCACTGGGCAGTCAACTCGCCGTTCTCTACGAAGGTGCGGCCGCGCTGGCTACCTCGCTCAACGACGCATCGACATGGGAGCAGGCCCGCGCGGCAGCGGAGACGCTGATCGACCGAGCGCTCGCGTCATAACGGGCGGGCCCGAAGCCACAGCTCCGTAGTCTGGATCAGGTGAGCGTTGCACCGGATATGACAATCGCGCTGCAGGACCGGTTCTTCCGCGCGTTACCGGAACTGGCAGTCCGCTGGCAAGCCGCTACCCCGCCGGACGCGCGGCTGCTCGTGCTCAACGACCCGCTGAGCAGTGACCTTGACCTCGACGCCGGGTGGCTGCGCAGCCCCGACGGGGTGCGCTTTCTGGTCGGCACCCGGCTGCCCGACGGCGCGGTCCCGGTGGCCCAGGCCTACGCCGGCCATCAGTTCGGCGGCTACGTCCCGCGGTTGGGCGACGGGCGGGCGCTGCTCTTGGGTGAGCTCGCCACGGCCGACGGTCGGCTGCGCGACATCCATCTGAAGGGTTCCGGACCCACGCCGTTCGCGCGCAGTGGCGACGGCTGGGCGGTCGTCGGCCCGATGCTGCGCGAATATGTCGTCAGCGAGTCGATGCACGCCCTGGGCATCCCGACGACGCGCTCCCTTGCCGTCGTAGGTACCGGTCGCCCGGTGCAGCGCGAGACCGTGCTACCCGGCGCCCTGCTGGTCAGGGTCGCCAGCAGCCACCTGCGCGTCGGCAGCTTCCAGTACGCGGCCTTCACCGGCGACCTGGAACTGCTGCGACGCCTGGCCGACCATGCGATCGCCCGCCATCACCCCGGCGCCGCCGAGGCCGAACGCCCCTACCTGGCCCTATTCGAAGCGGTGGTCACGGCGCAGGCGTCGCTGATCGCCCAGTGGATGCTCGTCGGGTTCGTTCACGGGGTGATGAACACCGACAACATGACCATCTCCGGCGAAACCATCGACTACGGGCCGTGCGCGTTCATGGAGGCCTACGACCCCGAAACGGTGTTCAGTTCGATCGACCACTGGGGCCGCTATGCCTACGGCAATCAGCCGGTCATCGCCGGCTGGAACCTCGCCCGCTTCGCCGAGGCGCTGCTTCCGCTGCTCGCCGAGGACACCCAGGAGGCCATCGCGCTCGCCGAGCGGGCGTTCGGGGTGTTCCGCGACCGCTATGACGCGGTGTGGTCGTCGGGTATGCAAGCCAAGCTGGGTTTGAGCACGCCCGCCCCGCTGGTCGACGAGTTACTACCGATGCTGCAGGAGAGCCGCGTCGACTACACCTCGTTCTTCCGTCACCTCGCCAAAGCGGCCCGCGGCGACGCCGAGCCGGTGCGCGGAATGTTCGTCGACGGCGCCAGGTTCGACGGCTGGCTGTCGCGGTGGCAGGCCGGGGGACCGGACGCCGAGCTGATGGACCGGGTCAACCCGATCTACATCCCCCGCAATCACCTCGTCGAGGAGGCTCTGGCAGCGGCGACCGACGGCGATCTCGGTCCGGTCGAACGGCTTCTTGACGCCGTCACGCACCCGTATGCCGAACGGCCGGGCCTGCAGCGTTACGCCAGTGCCGCGCCGCGGGATTTCGGCGTCTATCGCACCTTCTGCGGCACCTGAGCTCGTACCCGTAACCTGCTGAACCACACCACCAGCAGAAGGACCTAGGGGCGTGGGTAAGTAACGGTTGCGGTCCGCAGTGCGCTGGGTGCGGGCTGGGCGCACTGGACGCAGACTCGTGCGTCAAACTCCGGAGAAACGACGGGCGGGTCAGCTGATTGTCAGGGCGGTCAGTCCGGTGGCGCCGACGTGACCGTGAAGTTTGCGCAGGTTGTGGCAGGCTGCCAGTAGTAGCCATTCGCCGCGGACCTGATCCGACTCGCGAAGCAGCAGCTTTTTGGCGTTTTGCAGGGTGTGCACTTGGCCGAAAAAGGGTTCGACGATCGCTTTGCGGGCGTGCACAAATGGTGCGGCCCTTGGTGGTCGTCAGCTTGCGAGCCATGCGCTGTTTTTCGGTGGCATTGTTAGGGATACGTCCACGTGGAGCCACCGGTGGGGGCCGCCTCGGCGGTGGCGTCCGGTGGCGATATCGAACTCGGTGCCGTGGGTAGCGGTGTAGTCGGTGGCGGCGTCGAGGTTGCCCGTCGAGCAGTAGCCGGCATCGGCCAGCAACTCGCCAGGGCTTGTCCGGTGTTGGCGGTGGTTTGCTCGGTCATCGCGATCAGGTTGCCCACATCCGAAGCATTGGCGTTGACATCGGTGGCCACAATGACCGGGTGCTCGTAACCCGCCAGTCACCAAAACGGTACGTCATCGATGCATTTGGTCTCGATCACCCGCGAGGAGCGCACCACTGGTCGTTGATAGGTGCTGATTATTGTTTGATC
>NZ_MVIF01000117.1 GCF_002086675.1 Mycobacterium persicum | reverse complement strand
AATCCGACCTCAACGAAGAGCCCAAACCCTGGTACCGCAAGCCGGCGACGCTGATCGGCTGGGCGCTGCTATGCCTGATCCTGATCGCGTTGATCATCTACGGCATCACCCAGCTGATGAGTGATCAGCAGGGCAGCAGCCCGACCCCGACCACCACGACGACGACGGCCCCCACGACCACCACCACGACAGTGGAGTCGACCACGACCACAACTGAGCCGCCCCCCACCACAACCGAGGCTCCGCCGGCCACCACGCCGCAAGGCCAGCCGCCGGCTCAGCAACCGACCCACGCCCCGACGCGGCACTTCCCACATCTGCCGCCGTTGCCCTCGGTAATCACCATCCCGGGAATGCCGTCCCCGATCACCCTGCCGCCGAACCTGCCATAAGACTGCTGATCGGTAACGGTCCGCGTGGCTGCCGTATGCCGGTAGCCGTCGCGGACTAGCATCTGCGGCCGTGGCAAGGTACGACCCGCCCGACTACGGCGGCGGCGACCCGACGGTTTATGGCAACTACGGATACGGCGACGGCCCGGGCGGATACGGGCAACAGCCTCAACCTGCGCCCAGCATCCCGGGATGGCGCAAACCGCTGGCATTGGTCGGCTGGGGCGTACTGATCGCGGCCCTCATCGCGGTGATCGTGTACGGCATCATCCAGCTTGCGCACGGACGCCCCACCCCCGCGTCGGTCACCACCACCGTCACCACCACGACCATGCCACCGACGACCACCACGGCGCCGACCACGACCACCCCGACCACGACCACCACGACCACCACGACTTCGCCGCCGACGACGACCACTACCACTACCAGCACGACCACCACGACCACGACCACCACGACTTCGCCGACGACGACGGGGACGACGGGGGCCAACCCGTCGCCCGGGGCGTTGCCGACTCTGCCGCCGCAGATCACGCTGCCGATACCGACCGTGATCAACTTGCCGCCCGGCCTCTGAGCCGATCGCTGCGTTTCGGCGGCGGCTATCGTGGGGAACGGCCGTCGGCCACCGATCGCCGCACGCAATGGACCACAGGGGGTGCTAGATGAGCGTTTCGCTCGGGTTGTCCATCGGGGTGGCCAACCTGGTCGCGGCCCGGGCGGACGGCACCCCGGTGCGACGGGCATCGGTGTTACGGCTGTTCGAGCATCGGGCTGCCGAAGTGGGCCTGCCAGAAGAGAACCCGGACTTCGCCGAGCCGGGACTGGTGCTGCGCGGTTTCGTCGAGCGGGTCGGCGACCCGGCTCCGCTGGTGGCCGCCGACGGGACCAGACATCAGGGCGAGGCCCTCACGGCGCAAGCACTCAACGCCATCGCACGAACCGTCGGCTACGGCGCCCCGATCACCATCGCGGCTCCGGCCTACTGGTCCGAAGGCCAGTTCGCCGCGCTGCGCGGAGCACTGCTCAGCCAGCCCGCATCGGCGCCCGACGGCGTCCCGGCGACGGTGATCTCCGACGCAACGGCCTCACTGGCCGCGCTGCACGCCAGGCCCGGATGCCCGACGAGTGGTGTCGTCGCGCTGTGCGACTTCGGCGCCGGTGGCACGAGCGTAACCTTGGCCGACGCCGGTTCGAATCTGCGCCAGATCGGCCCGACGTTTCGGTACCGCGAGTTCTCCGGCGACGAAATCGACCAGCTTGTCCTGGGCCACCTGCTCAGAGCGGCCCCCGATGTCGACAGCACCGAAGTGTCGGGCACCGCCACCCGGATGGGGTCGGTGACGCGTCTGCTCGGCGGATGCCGGGCCGCCAAGGAGCAACTGTCGGCGCTGACGACGGCCACTATTGCCACCGGCGCCGGCGAGGGGGTTCGGCTGTCGCGTAACGATTTTGAGCAACTGATCGTCACCCCGCTGGACCGTTTCGTCGGCTTTGTCGAAGAGATATTGCAGCGCAACGAGTTTCGGGCCGCACTGGCTGCCGTGGCCACCGCCGGCGGCGGCGCCGCGATCCCGCTGGTCACCGCCCGCCTTTCGGAACGCTTGCAGGTGCCCGTCTTCACCACGCCGCAACCGTTGTCCAGCGCCGCGATCGGTGCGGGCCTACTCGGCCAGGCACAGTCGTCAGCGGGTGCCCCGACCGGTGCCGGACCCGCCGTCGACGCACCGACCCACATCGTCGGCCCAGTCGTCCCCACCGAGGCGGCGCCGACGGCGTGGGTCAACCCACCCGCCACCGAACCGGCCAACGTCCCGCTGGCCTGGTCCGAGGACGCCAACACCGGCAACGAACCGGTCCCCTACACCGGACCCGATGCCACTGGTGAATACGGTCGCACCGCAACGGCTTTCGACCAACAGCGTGATCAGCCGCAGGCTACCGAGGCCGAACCGCTGCCGTGGTACAAGCGCGCCGCCGTGGTGTTCAGCCTGGCCGCGGCAGGCTTGGCGATATTGGTGGCGGTGGTGTTGGGGCTGACACTGGGCCCGAGCAAGAGCAAGCCGGTCAACACCACATCGCCGGTACCCCCGCCGACACCGCAGACCGTGACGGTGGTCGGGCCGAACAACAGCCCGACGGTGACGGTGATAACACCAAGCACCACAACGCCCCCGCCACCGCCGGCCACCACGACAACCGCCCCGCCGGTTACCACCACGACCACGACGTCGCCGCCTACGACCACCACCACCACGACTGCTCCGCCGACCACCACAACAACCCAGCCGACCACCACCAAGCCGACAACGACTACCGCGCCGCCGACGACTACCGCGCCGCCGACGACCACTCAGCCACCGACAACGACAGCCGCGCCCGTCACGCCGACCACGGTGGCACCGGGGGCCTAAAGGGTCAGCGCCGCGCGGCGAATCCGGCCACCATCGCTTCCGCACTGCGCACCGCCGCGCGACAGGCCCTGGTGGTGAATGGATCGTTGAGCGGATGTTCGGCTCGGCGGCGCCAGCGCTGCACGGCTGCGAGCGCGGCACGTGGACCGTCATGGTAATTCTGCGGACTCAGGCCCAGCCGGGCTGCGGGACTGGTTCCGGAGCCACCGATGATGCGGCGCAGCGACGAGAGTTCATCTTCGTTCAATGTCGTTGTCCTCGAAGGTAACAGGCTCAGCACCCGGAGTTCCTCGAAGGCGTGGGTGTCGGCCAACAGCGGGTCGATGTCGGCGATCACGTACGGCGTCGCCATGACCGGGTGCTGCTGCACGAACCGGCGCAACGACACCAGCGCGGTATGCGCCTTGAGCATGTCGGCGCGTTGCTCGAACTGCTGATCGATCACCTTGCGTAGCTCCACCAGCCCGCTACGCTCCAGCAATTCGGCCGCCAGTCCTGACGAATCGGCGATACCGGCCGCGAGCAGGGCGATCGAAATGCGGATGCCGAACATGCCGAACCGTTCGAGCAACTGCGCCCGCGTGCCCGCATCCACCGGTAACGGACTGTCCGGCCGGACAAAACGATCCACGCTCAACAGGGCTTTGTTGAGTTCGGCGCTGTCGGCTCCGGCCAGCTTCTTCAACGCGGAAAACTCGGCCTGGCGCAGCGTGCGCGCGGTCAGCGCAAGTAGCCCGGATACCGGCACCACCGCCTGACAAACGCCCGTCCGACTCAGCTCATCGGTGAACCGGATGGCCACATCCTTGGCCGAGACCATCGCATCAATGCGCCCCGCACCTATCTCATCGGCCCGCGACGCCACACCGATGATGCCCAGCGCTCCCGCCGAGCCACCGACGAGCCCGCCAATCTGCTTGAGCAAGGCGACGTCTGCGGCGGTGAGAGTGCGTAACAAGAACACCACCGCATCCACCCGCGGCACCCCGTCGGCGGGCACCAGGAGCCGTAGGGTGCGCTCGGAGGTATCGCGCGCCAGCGACGACGTTCCTGGGGTGTCGATGATCGTGGCGCCGGCCAGTTCTTCTGCGGGCCACTCGACGTCCAGGTCGACGATGTCGGCTGGATTGAGCCGGCTCAAGTCGAAACTCAGACCACCCCGATGCGTGATCGGCACATTCGTGCGCCGTCCGCCGCGGTGGTTGGCGGTCACCCTCGGAGCCGGACCGTGCCGGAACCAGGTCACGATCCGGGTTGCCTCGGTGGCATCAGTCGGGGCGATGTCGTCGCCGACAAGTGCGTTGACCAGAGTGGATTTGCCCGCCTTGAGCGTGCCGGCCAGGGCGATCCGGATCGGTTCGCCCAGCCGCGCCGTGATGCGCTCGAGCTCGTAGAAGACGTCGGCCCGCTGCCGGTAGGCCGGCTCACCCCGGTAGGCCTCGATGGTTCCGCCCAGAATCGCGCGGACCCGATCGGTTGTGCTCACACTGGTCCCAGCGGCGTCAGCATGGCTTCAACTTGCGCAGGTTGTCGGTCACCTGGTTCAGGATGTCGAGCTGTCGTTCGAGTTCGCGAATCCTGTTGTCGCGCTGGGCTTCTTCCAGATGTGCCGCGGTGACGGTGGCTTGCAGCGATTCGTTCAACGATCGGGTAAGCTCGTTGGCGATCTCCCGGTAGTGGTCGCGTAACGTGCGCTGGATCATCTTGAGCCGGTCGCGAGACTCCTTGCCGACTACGAATGAGATGTCGTCGACGAAGCGGCGCACATTGGTCTTGGCCTCGGCGCGCGCCCGCAGCAGCCGGTTCTCCTTGTCCTCCTTATAGGCCATGCGGCCGAGTATCAGCCCAGCCCCCACCGACACGGGGTTGAACAGACCGAGACCGGCCACCGAGGACAACATCCCGATCATCACCACGCCGCCGTAGGAACCCCGCAATCCGCTGACCATTTTCTGGGCTTTGCCGGCTGGCTTGGATTCCAGCCGGGCCAGCGCCTTGAGCTGGCCGAAATCGGCGCCCATGGCCCGCTTGCTCAGCTCCGGGGACATCACCGAATCCAGCCCCGCGTCGGCGAACGAGCGGGCGACGTCGTCAGCCAAAGCCTCGGCGCGATGATATGCCCAGACGAAGTTGTCGCCGACGGCGGTGGCAATCGCGTTTTCCACGTCGGCGCCGATCTCGGCCCAATGCAGCGTCGGGTCACACGAATCGATTTGCCGCTCAGCATCTTCGGTGACCGCGCGGAAGCGCGCCCGCAAATCGTGGTCCACGTCGGTGCTCAGGTCAGTGAAACCGTCATTAAGCACCTGCTGCCATAACGCGGTCTGCTGCAACGCATCCTGGGCTTCGCGCTTGCGCCGCTCCAAGTCGGAAGCCAGCCGGTCCCGCACCGCTGGGTCGTTGATGACTGACAATTCCGAACCGACCGATATCGCTAATTGCTCTGCCGCCGAATGTATTTCACGTAGAACTTCGTCGCGGACCCGGTCGGTCTCTCGGGACAGAACCTTCTCGCTGAGAAACTTCACGATCGCCGGGAAGTTGGATTCTTCGTTGAGTTCCTTGTCGTTCAACGTGACGGCATGGCTGCGCAATAATGACGAAACGGGGATGATCGGCATGGGCACGCGGGCCCGCTGCAGGTGCGCGGCATTGGTGTTGACGATCTCGCGCCAATGCGGGTACAGGTCGGTTTTGGTGGCCACCACCGCCCCAACGGGACAGACCTGGTGTGCCTTGCGCAGAAACCACATCTCCGGTTCGGTGAATTCCTGGCTGGCATCGCTGACCATCAGCAGCGCGTCGGCGTCGGGCAGCAACCCCAGCGTTGCCGACAGATGCGGCTGCCCGTGGCCGCCCACTCCGGGAGTGTCGATAAACGTCAGCCCGCCCTGAAGCAGCGGACTCGGCGCGCCGATCTCTACTCGCAGTACGGCGCGGCCGTGGGCCTGGGGCGCCCGACGCAGATCGGTGGTGATGTCGTCCACCGGGATGTCAACGGCGGTCGTCTCGCCGTTGGGCCCCGCAGCCAGGATGATCCGAGCCGACGGCTGGGCGCTGTAGCTGACGACGGTGATCACGACGGTGGCCTCGTCGTCTCCCACCCGCGCGACCGGCAGATTGAGCAACGCATTGAGCAGTTGACTCTTCCCCTGTTTGAGCTGGCCGGCGATCACCACCCTGATCTGCGGGTCGGTGATCCGCGCACGGGCACGCCTCAACCGTCGCACCAAATCACCGCGTTGGTTGAGTTCTGCGACCGCGATGGTGTGATCGATCAGCTCGACGATCACACCGACCCGACGCGGGTCATCGGGTTGAGTCACCGCACTGCCCCACTTTCTCGATCGCCTGCAATTACGGTAGGCGCACGAACCGGCGGGGACCACGAAGGTCCCCGCCGGTTTTGCCGCGCCGGTTCCGCCGAATCAGAACCCGTGCGGACCCATCGGCCCGTGCGACGGCGGCTCGGTGTGCATCGGCGGCGTGTGTGGCACCGGCGGCTCATGGCCGAACACCGAGGGACTCGGCGGCTCGTGCTGGACCGGCGGCTCGACCGACACATGCTCCTGCGGCGCTATCACGGGCGCGTGCTCAACCGGAGGAGTGTGCGCCGGCGCGGGCGTCGGCGTCGGCGCGTGCGGCGCCGGTGCGCTGATCACCGGAGGTTGCGCGCCCCCGAGTCCGGCAGTGCCCGGGCTGTGGACGACGGGACCACCAGCCGACGGCGGCGTCACGTGGCCGTCAGCCCCGGCGCCCGCGCCTGCCTGCATGACGGGGCCGTGGACCGTGGGGACGGTCGGGCCATGCTCGGCCGGCGCGCTACCAGCGCTAACGCCACCGCCGAGTGCGGCGCCTTCGTGGCCGAGGATGTCGCCATGCGCCCCGCCGGCGGCGGTCCCGCCTAGCCCGGCTTGACCACCGAGGCTGGTATCGCCGCCGACGCCGGCAGCGGTGCCGCCGAGCCCGGCAGCAGTGGCGCCACCCGGGCCCGTCGCCGCGCCCCCGAGTCCGGCAGCTGTGCCGCCGCCCGCGCCCGTCGCCGTGCCCCCGAGTCCGGCAGCTGTGCCGCCACCCGCGCCGATATGGGTGCTTTCACCGCTCACGATGTCGCCGCGGCCGACCGCTCCAAAGCCCAGGCCGGCACCGGTGGTAACGCCAGTTTGACCGCCCACGCCGACGCCACCCAGCGGACCTGAAATATGCGGGGTAGCAGCGCCGTTCAGGGCAGCGCCTTCGCTGGCGATCAACCCAGCCTGGCCGCCCAGGCCGAGACCGGCCTGGCTTGCGATACCTGCCGAACTAGCGATTCCGGCCTGGCTCGCGATACCCGCCTGACTGGCGATACCCGCCTGACTCGCGATACCCGCCTGACTGGCGATACCCGCCTGACTGGCGATACCCGCCTGACTCGCGATACCCGCCTGACTGGCGATACCCGCCTGACTGGCGATACCCGCCACACTCGCGATACCCGCCTGACTGGCGATACCCGCCTGACTGGCGATACCCGCCTGACTCGCGATACCCGCCTGACTGGCGATACCCGCCTGACTGGCGATACCCGCCTGACTCGCGATACCCGCCTGACTGGCGATACCCGCCTGACTGGCGATACCCGCCTGACTCGCGATACCCGCCTGACTGGCGATACCCGCTTGACTGGCGATACCCGCTTGACTGGCGACCGCGGCCTGGCCAGCGATACCCGCCTGACTGGCGATACCCGCCTGACTGGCGACACCGCCACCGGCAGTTACAGCCGCCTGGCCTCCAATACCCGCCGCTCCGCCAACAGCGCCACCGGCCTGGCCGCCAATGCCACCTTGGCCGCTCACACCGACCTTGCCTACAAGGCCGCCACTGGCCTGACCACCAACACCAGCACCAATCACGCCACCAGCCTGACCACCAACACCAGCACCAATCACCCCACCGGCCTGACCACCAACACCGCCGCTGACGCCGCCACCAATCACCCCACCAGCCTGACCACCGAGGCCAAACCCGGCATCACCACCGATGACGGCATCACCACCGATGCCGCCGCCAAGGCCCCACCCCAGTCCGGCAGCAACCTGACCACCAACGGCGGCCTGGCCTCCAAGACCAAAGCCCACACCGGTCTGCAGCCCCAGACCCGTCTGAGCACCCAGGCCTAGGCCGGCTCCAACTTGGGCTCCAATTCCGGCCTGAAAGCCGGCGGAAAAACCCAGACCAGCCTGGGCGCCCAAGCCCGTCTGCGCACCAAGGCCAAGGCCTAACCCAGCACCAACCTGGGCACCGATCGCGCCCTGGACGCCGGCACCGAAGCCCAGGCCCACCTCACTGCCAAAGCCTCCGGTCGGGGCGGCAAACACGACACCGGGAACCAATCCGCTCGCACCCGTCTGCCAACCCAGCCCGCTCTGGCTCCAGACCCCGGCACCTAAACCACTGGTCAGCCCGGCGGCCAAACCGGCGCCCACATCGGTCGCGATGACGTTCGCTGCGGAGGCACCGACCTCGCCCGCGAACAGGCCCTCGCCGCCGGCGACGGCGCCCGCGTCGCCCATGACGGCTCCGGCATCCTGGGCAACCACAGCGGACGACAGGCCGCCCCCGTCAGCCGCCAGCGCAAGGCCGTGCCGATCGGCCACCGCCTGCTGTAAGCCGCCGATCGGGTCGCCGGCGCCAAGATCGAGGAAAGGCAGCGCGCTGGCCGCGGCCGACGAGAACTCCGCGGGCGACACATTGATCAAACCGGCGTTGGTCATGGCCTGCCCGGGAGCAGCGACAAACGCCCTTGCTGCGTCTTCACTGCGGAACAGATTCAGGATGTAGTCGACCAGCGAGGTCATGTTCATGTCCCTTCAATTCAATGTGTGGAGTTGTTCGCCGAGAAGGCCGGCGCTCTGCCATCAACGCTATGGAGTCAGCATCCCGCCGAAATCGGGGTCAGATCCCCCGGTCAGTCAGGTACCCACCGGGATCGGCCAGGCCACCACATTAGGGGATTAGGGGAAATCGACGCTCCCCTACGCGACACCGAAAACAGCCCCCATGAACCGCATTTCCGGATGTCAAATGCCGCCCGTCACGCCATCACCGGACGATCAGACAGATCAGTAACTAATGAATTTCACCGTGGAGACCGAACCCGTGGTGATCGGGGTCGACGGTGTGAGGGTGAATGATCGGGTGGTCCCAGATCGCCGGGTCGTCCGCCGGGACGCCACCGTGGTCGAACGTCGAATCGGGCAGGTCAGCGCCGCTAAGCAGCACCGACGGCTCATGCGGTTCGATCCCGACCGGATGGGGATCGGTGGGCATTTCGCCGGCCCCCGGCAAGACCGGCTCGTTGATCACATGGCTTACCGGGCTGTGCTGTTGGAACGCGGGCGCCGGGGTGTGCGGCGAGAACGCATCGAGGGCAGCCGCCGCCGCACCGCTTGCCCAGACGTTGCCATGGCCGGCGATTTGGGTCCCGGCAGTTGCGCCTGCCGAACCGGCCATTGACAGCGAATCCGACACCACTGGGATCAGATTGTTGACGTCGACGCTGGTCACATTCGTAAGGTGGGCATCAGCGATTGCCTGAGCAGGGTCGGCCGCATAGCGCGCGGCCGCCTCGGGATCGCGTACCAGCGAGATGACGAAGTCGAGCAACGAGTTTGCCATCTCGCCTCCACATCGCACATCTCTCGTGCTGGTCTCGCGTTAGCACGATGCTATCGGTTGACTGCGCCTCTGTGTTCGGTGCGAAACCCGCGGACCCCGCGATCCCATTAGGGGGTGTCACGTTAGGGGAATACCGGGGTTATGGGGACGGACGGGCTATGGTGAAACCGCTGCCGACAAACCTGTGAGCTGCGAAGAATCCGAGGACGCGAAATGAGCCACCGGCCGGACTCACGCAATACGGCGACGCATCCGTGATCCCAGCTCCTGCCGACGTCCCGCCCACCGCACGCGGTGTCGTCGATGACTTGACCCATGCGGCCACGGCCCCCGTCAAAGCCCTGGTCTGTGGTGGAATCGGAACCGGCAAGACATCCCTGCTCGCCGCGGGCCGCGAGGCGCTGCGCCGCGCCGGGTTGACGGTCCTGACCCGACCCCCCCGGGACGGTGATCCGTCCGACGCCGCGTTCGTCGTCGACGACGCCCACCTACTGATCGACGCCGAACTCGTTCGGCTGACCGAGCGGGCCCTCGAGCCTGGCGCCACGGTCGTGGTAGCCACCGAAGACCACCAAGAGGACCCGGCGCTACGCGCCCTGACGACGGCCATCGAACGGGAGCGGCCTCGAATATCGCTGGGTCCGCTGCCGGTCGCCGAGCACCTGCGTGATCACACGGCCGGGTTGCCGTTCCTGATCCATGCACTGTCCGACGCGGCACATCCACCGGCACAGGCCGCCAAGGTCACGCTCGTCATGCGGTTGCGCCGACTCGACGAACCCACACTGGACGCGCTGCTGCTCATGTCGCTGAGTCCAGGGTTAGGGGTCACCGATATCGCTGCGGCGCTTGGGGTTTCGACGGCAGACGCCCGCCGGCTGGTCGATCGTGCGCACGCCGGCGGACTCGTCCTACCCTCCCATCCTCCGGCGTTCCTACAGGCTGTGCATGACGCCGTCGCCCAGATCATCGGCAACGCGCACCACCATCAGATCGAAACATCGCTGTTGCGTACGCAATTCGACATCTCGCCGATATCGCGGGAACTCGCGTTACAACTGGCCGAACATGGGTTGCATGACGGCCGACTGGCGGCCATCCTCAGCCGATATGCCGTGGCCGAAGGCGACTCGGCCCGCAGCGCACGGCTGTACCGGGCGGCGGTCACTGCGGGTGCCGCCGGACTGACCTCCCGGTTGGCCGATGCGCTTGCTCTCACCGCCGATTGCCCAGCAGCGGCAGCACTGGCCGACGATCTGCTCAGCTCGCCCGACTCCGCCGAACGCGCCGCGGCGGTGCGCATTGCGGCCAGCGTCGCCACCCATGACGGCAATACGGCTCAGGCCGCCGAGTTGTTCCGCTGGCTGGGCCCACACCCTGACGCGGTGGTCGGTTCGGCCGCGGTGATCGTGCTTGCGGCCACGGGCGATCTGACGGCTTCGCGAGGTGCGTTGCGTCTCAAGGATTCTGGCCCACCGACGATGGCTGCGCGAGCTTCGCGAGGCCTAGCCGAGGGGCTACTTCTGACCATGGATCAGCCCTATCCGGTCGCGATGGCAAAACTGGGCCAGGCCCTTGCGGCCCAACCATCGGTGACCGAAGCCCTGCCGGACAGCCCGGCCGCACTGGTTGCCTTGGCCGCAATACACGGTGGCGACCCGGTCCGCGCCCGCAGCGTGATCGGACGGGCGGTGCGCGCCGGTGGCGACGCAGTGTTCCGGAGCCGGCACCTACTGCTGTCCGCCTGGATCAAGATGCAAGACGGCCAGCTGCCGTCGGCCGCCGCGGATGTCGCCGCCGCCGGCACCGAGCTTCACCGGCGTGACGCGTTATGGGCCGCGGCACTACACATTGCGATCGCGCGCCGCAGTGGCGATACCGGTGTGCTGCACAAGCAGTGGTCCACCGCCATGGAAGTGCTCGCCGAATATTCGATCGATCTGTTCGCGCTGTTGCCACTCGCCGAGTTGTGGGTGGCCGCCACCCGAATACGCCAGGTGGACCAACTGGAATACCCCGTGAATGTGGCGTTCGCACTTCTGGATTCGCTGGGCAACCCGCCGTTGTGGTCCAATTCACTGCATTGGGCCGGCGTGCACGCCGGAATACTGGCCAGCTCACCAGAATCGGTCGCGCCGCACGGGCAGGCGCTCGCTGCGGCGGCGGCCCACAGCGGCCTCGCGCAGATCATGTCCGGTGCCGGCCGGACCTGGCTCAGGGTGCTCGCCGATCAGGTCGACGCCGACGAGGTCACCGCGGCGGCACGGTCGCTGGCCCGCGTCGGTCTGACCTCGGACGCGACCAGGCTGGCCGGGCAGGCCGCCCTGCAAACCTCGGATGCCAAGGTTTCGGGGGCGATGCTGCAACTGGCCCGAGACCTGAAGCTGGGCACGGGTTCTGAGGAGGTCATCGACCTGGACCCGGCTGCAGGCGCGTCGGCCGCACCACGCCAGCCACCGGCGGGCACTCCGCTGTCCGATCGGGAACGCGAAGTCGCCGAGTTGCTGCTGCTGGGGATGCCGTACCGCGACATCGGCAGCCGGTTGTTCATTTCGGCCAAGACCGTCGAACATCACGTCGCACGGATCCGCCGACGGCTCGGCGCCGAGTCCCGCTCGGAAATGTTGTCGATGCTGCGCGCAATGTTGACCCCACCGGAGTGAGCCGCCGATGAGACGCAGCGCCGACGGCGAAGTTAGGACAGCCTATCTCGCGTCGAACACGGCAAAGATGTCAGTATGGGCAGGTTGAGCAGGCAATAAAGCACGCCAGAGTGACCCCAGAGTGATGACTAGGCATTGGAGAGACTTTCGGTGACCACGCAGACGCTCATCAGACTGGTAGTCGGCCTGGGCATGACCGCAATAGTGGGCGCGTTCGCGCTGCGGCGCGTCTGGTGGCTCTACAAGCTCGTCATGTCCGGTCAACGGGCCAGCGACCGCACCGACAACCTCGGGACCCGGATCTGGACCGAGATCGCCGAGGTGTTCGGCCAGCGCCGGCTGCTGAAATGGTCGATCCCGGGCCTGGCGCACTTCTTCACCATGTGGGGTTTTTTCATCCTGCTGACGGTCTATATCGAGGCCTACGGGTTGCTATTCCAGCCCAACTTCCACATTCCGATCATCGGCCGGTGGGACGCGCTGGGCTTTCTGCAGGACTTCTTCGCGACCGCGGTGTTCCTGGGGATCGTCACCTTCGCGATCATCCGGTTGCGGACGGAGCCCAAGGAGTACGGCCGCAGCTCACGGTTCTACGGCTCACACACCGGCGGCGCGTGGCTGATCCTGTTCATGATCTTCAACGTCATCTGGACCTATGTGCTGGTGCGCGGGTCGGCGGTGAACAACGGCACACTGCCCTACGGCAACGGGGCGTTTCTATCTCAGTTGTTCGGCGCGATCCTGCGTCCGCTGGGCCACACCGGTAACGAGATCCTGGAGACGGTGGCCCTGCTGCTGCACATCGGCGTCATGCTGGCCTTCCTGATCATCGTGTTGCACTCCAAGCACCTGCACATCTTCCTGGCGCCAATCAACGTCGTGTTCAAGCGCCTGCCCGACGGGCTGGGCCCGCTGCTGCCCATCGAGGCTGACGGCAAGCCGATCGACTTTGAAAACCCGCCCGACGACGCCGAATTCGGCCGCGGCAAGATCGAAGACTTCACCTGGAAGGGCATGCTCGATTTCGCCACCTGCACCGAATGTGGGCGCTGCCAATCGCAGTGCCCGGCGTGGAACACCGGCAAGCCGCTGTCCCCGAAGCTGGTCATCATGGACCTGCGCGACCACTGGATGGCCAAGGCGCCCTACCTCCTGGGGGAGAAGGATCCAGCCACCGAGGGCGGCTACGTCGAATCCGGTCGCGGCGAACACCACCACGTTCCCGAGTCTGGATTCGGCCGGGTGCCCGGCTCCGGGCCCGAGCAGGCGAACCGACCGCTGGTCGGCACCGCCGAACAGGGCGGCGTCATCGACCCCGACGTGTTGTGGTCCTGTGTGACCTGCGGCGCCTGCGTCGAGCAGTGCCCGGTGGATATCGAGCACGTCGACCACATCGTTGATATGCGCCGCTACCAGGTGATGATGGAGTCGGAGTTCCCGTCCGAACTGTCGGTCTTGTTCAAAAACCTTGAGAACAAAGGGAATCCGTGGGGGCAGAATGCCTCGGACCGCACCAACTGGATCGACGAGGTCGACTTCGACGTCCCGGTGTACGGCGAGGATGTCGACAGCTTCGACGGCTTCGAGTACCTGTTCTGGGTGGGCTGCGCGGGCGCCTACGATGACAAGGCCAAAAAGACCACCAAGGCCGTCGCCGAACTGCTGGCGATCGCCGGAGTGAAGTTCCTGGTACTGGGTGCCGGGGAGACCTGTAACGGCGATTCCGCACGCCGCTCGGGCAACGAATTCTTGTTCCAGCAATTGGCCGCCCAAGCCGTCGAGACCCTGGACGGCCTGTTCGAGGGTGTGGAGACCGTCGACCGCAAAATCGTGGTCACCTGCCCGCACTGCTTCAACACCATCGGCAAGGAATACCGGCAGTTGGGCAGCAACTACACCGTGTTGCACCACACTCAGCTGCTCAACCGGCTGGTACGCGACAACAAGTTGGTGCCGGTGACTCCCGTTTCTCAAGACATCACCTACCACGACCCGTGCTACTTGGGCCGGCACAACAAGGTGTACGAGGCACCGCGTGAGTTGATCGGCTTCGCGGGCGCCAACCTCACCGAGATGCCGCGCCATGCCGAGCGCAGCTTCTGCTGCGGCGCGGGCGGCGCGCGGATGTGGATGGAAGAGCACATCGGCAAACGGATCAACCACGAACGCGTCGACGAGGCGCTGGCCACCAACGCCGCCACCATCGCCACCGGCTGCCCGTTCTGCCGGGTGATGGTGACCGACGGCGTCAACGACCGGCAGGAAGAAGCCGGCCGCAGCGGCGTCGAGGTGCTCGACGTGGCCCAGGTGTTGCTCGGGTCGCTCGACCGAGACGCGGTGAAGCTGCCGGAGAAGGGCAGCGCCGCCAAAGAGGCTGAGAAGCGGGCCGCTACGACGAAGAAGGTAGCGAAGGTAGCGCCGAAGGCCGCCGCGCCGACCGCTCCGACCGCTCCGGCTGAGGCTCCAGCCAAGGCACCGGCTGGGACATCGACCGCCGCCCCCGCCCCGCCGGTCAAGGGGCTGGGCATAGCAGGCGGAGCCAAGCGACCAGGCGCCAAGAAAACAGCCCCCGCCCAGGAAGCCGCCAAAGCACCCACTGAGGAAGCGGCCAAAGCGCCCGCAAAGG
Organism: Mycobacterium persicum; assembly: GCF_002086675.1. Taxonomy (GTDB): domain Bacteria; phylum Actinomycetota; class Actinomycetes; order Mycobacteriales; family Mycobacteriaceae; genus Mycobacterium; species Mycobacterium persicum. The sequence continues at coordinate 2,502 of NZ_MVIF01000117.1, read as the reverse complement.
GGCTCGGCCTGGCCGCCGGCGCTAAGCGGCCCGGCGCCAAGAAGGCGTCCCCTGCCGCTGGCGTCGACAAAGAAGCCGCCACGCAGCCGGAAGCGGCGCCGGCCGCCCCGGCCAAGGGGCTCGGCATCGCCGCCGGCGCCAAGCGGCCGGGAGCGAAGAAGGCCACCACAGCGACGGCTCCGGCGCCGGCGGCCCCCGCCGAACAGCAACCCGAGGCAAAGCCGGAACCCGAGCCGACCACGCCGGCCGATCCGGACGCCGCTCCCCCGCCGGCGCCCGTCAAGGGGCTGGGCATCGCCCCCGGCGCACGTCCACCGGGGAAACGCTGACCCACGATTTGACACCTGTCAGCAAATTCGCTGGACAGCGATGAGACCATGGTTGACGTGACTACTCACCAGCTGCCCTGGCACGCCTCCGCACATCACCGGCAGCGCACCTTCGCGCAGTCGTCCAAGCTGCAGGACGTCCTGTACGAAATCCGCGGCCCGGTACACCAACACGCCGCGCGGCTGGAAGCCGAGGGTCATCGCATCCTCAAGCTCAACATCGGTAACCCGGCGCCGTTCGGTTTCGAGGCGCCCGACGTGATCATGCGCGACATGATCCAAGCGCTGCCCTACGCTCAGGGATACTCCGACTCTCAGGGCATTTTGTCGGCCCGCCGTGCGGTGGTCACTCGCTACGAGCTGGTCGAGGGCTTCCCGCGGTTCGACGTCGACGACGTCTATTTGGGCAACGGGGTATCGGAGCTGATCACCATGACGTTGCAGGCGCTGCTGGACAACGGCGATCAGGTGTTGATCCCGTCACCGGACTACCCCCTGTGGACGGCGTCGACCTCGCTGGCCGGCGGCACGCCCGTGCACTACCTGTGCGACGAGACCCAGAGCTGGCAGCCAGACATCGCCGACCTGGAATCCAAGATCACCGACCGCACCAAGGCCCTGGTCGTGATCAACCCGAACAACCCCACCGGTGCGGTCTACAGCCGCGAAATCCTCACCCAGATGGTCGATTTGGCGCGCAAGCATCAATTGCTGCTGCTCGCCGACGAGATCTACGACAAGATCCTCTACGACGACGCCAAACACATCAGCGTGGCCTCGCTCGCCCACGACATGTTGTGCCTGACCTTCAACGGTCTGTCCAAGGCATACCGGGTCGCCGGATACCGGGCCGGCTGGCTGGCGATCACCGGGCCCAAAGACCACGCCAGCAGCTTCATCGAGGGCATCAGCCTGCTGGCCAACATGCGGTTGTGTCCGAATGTCCCGGCGCAGCACGGAATTCAGGTAGCCCTCGGCGGACACCAGAGCATTGAGGACCTGGTGCTGCCCGGCGGCCGGCTGCTCGAGCAGCGCGACGTCGCCTGGACCAAGCTCAACGAGATTCCCGGGGTCTCCTGCGTCAAGCCGGCCGGAGCGCTCTACGCGTTTCCCCGGTTGGACCCCGAGGTCTACGACATCGCCGACGACGAGGAACTCGTCTTGGACCTGTTGCTGTCCGAGAAGATTCTGGTCACCCAGGGCACCGGATTCAATTGGCCGGCACCGGATCACCTGCGCCTGGTGACATTGCCGTGGTCTCGTGATCTCGCCGCCGCGATCGAGCGGCTGGGTAACTTCCTGGTCAGTTACCGCCAGTAGCTTCGCGAAACTCGTTGCTGGGCAGAGCGATCGAGCTGGAGACGGCGCGCCTGCTGGCTTCGCCGACTCGGCAACCGTGGTCGATGTCTGCAAAAGCCGACCGCGGCGTGTCGGTTTGGCATACGCTGCGCGGGTTAGTCGTCGATGGTGGCCGCTATCGGCCACGGCCAGCGGGAGGTTTACGTGTCGTTTCTGATTGTGTCGACGGAGGCGCTGGAGGCGGCGGCCTCAAATGTTGCCGGGATCGGGTCGGTGCTCAATGAGGCAGGCGCGGCCGCGGCGGTCCCGACCACCGCGGTGCTCGCCGCCGGTGCCGACGAGGTGTCGGCGGCCATTGCGACACTATTTAGCGCGCACGGCCAGGCCTACCAGGCACTCAGCGCCCAGGCGGCGGCGTTTCATAACCAGTTCGTGCAGGCACTGAACGTCAATGCGGGCTCGTACGCGGCCGCGGAAGCAACCAATGCGGCCCAAAGTATCCTCTTGGACCCGCTGAACGGAATCAGCCAGGTGCTGACCGGGCGCCCGCTGATCGGCAACGGCGCCAACGGGGCGCCAGGAACCGGGCAAAGCGGCGGGGCCGGCGGCTGGTTGATCGGTGACGGCGGTAACGGCGGATCCGGCCAATCCGGAGTGTCCGGCGGACAGGGCGGCAATGGTGGGGCCGCCGGACTGTTCGGCAACGGCGGCCTGGGCGGCGGCGGTGGCAGCGGCTCGATCAACAACGGCGGCAACGGCGGCCAAGGCGGCGCCGGCGGGCTGCTGTACGGCACCGGCGGCGCCGGGGGCGCGGGCGGATTCGGCACCGCCAACGGGGGAATCGGCGGCAACGGCGGCAGCGCCGGACTGATCG
>NZ_MVIF01000116.1 GCF_002086675.1 Mycobacterium persicum | reverse complement strand
CATCCCCCTCCCCCCGTGTGCCGGGGGCAAAGCAGCGGGTTGATCAGGGGACGAGTGCCCAGAACGGATGGGTGACCGACCAAACCGGGTGGGTCAAGTCATCGGTGTAGTGGTAGATCGGGTGGGTTGGCGGCGGCACCGGGTGCATCGGAGCCATGCCCGGGCGCATCGGACCCGACTCGGGGTTCATCGGCCCCCGGCCCGGGTGCAGCGGGCCCGCGACTGAGTTCATCGGAGCGCCGCCCGGATGCATCGGACCCGCGCCAGGCTGCCCCGGGGCGGCCGACGCTATTGCGGGTCCGGCGAACGTCCCCGCGAGCGAAAGGCCAAGGGCGCAGAGGACACCCGCCGACAAGGTGCGAATGGTTGACATGTCGAACTCCCTTCGGTTCGGTATGAGGCTGTTCGGCTCGAAAAGCCCGCGTTGTCGACGCTGAATGAACCGGGTCTGCTGGCAACCCGTTGCCGTGTCATCGAGCTCACCTCGGCGCCCGGCTGTCATACATGGTTGACAATTTGACGGTAGGCCCACGCGCTCATATTGTCAACTATGGTTGCTTAATGTGATGATCGTCGCACAGCGAACGAGGCTCAGCCTGGGGCACAACGGGTTTCGTCAGGCGCGGTACCGATCCGCGCGCTTGTGACCATCGGCATGCTTCGGTATTGCTCAGCATGTTGGCAGTAAATTCACGGCGTTGGAACGGAATCCGGTCGACATGGTGGCTTATCGTCATCGCCGTGTATGGAACCGCGGAGACGGCCAGCAGCGCAGTGGCCAGCGTCGGGACAGGGGAGCCCCGCCAACTGGCAACGCCGATGGGAAGGGTGGCGCTGGCCTGCGTCGTCGGCTCGGCGGTCGAGTACTACGACTTCTACATCTATGGCACCGCGGCCGCGCTGGTGTTTCCCTCGGTGTTCTACCCCGGTCTCGGCCCTACGATGGCCACCGTCGCCTCGATGGGGACATTCGCCACGGCGTTTCTGTCGCGACCGCTCGGTGCGGCGGTTTTCGGACATTTCGGGGACCGACTGGGCCGTAAGAAGACGCTGGTCGCGACGTTGCTGATCATGGCCGTGGCGACGGTCACCGTCGGCGTTGTTCCTGCGACGGCCACCATCGGGGTGCTGGCCCCACTGATCCTGATACTGCTGCGCCTGCTGCAAGGTTTCGCCGCCGGCGGTGAATGGGCCGGATCGGCGCTGTTGAGTGCCGAGTCGGCGCCCGCGCACAAACGCGGCTATTACGGGATGTTCACCGCGATCGGCGGCGGCATCGCACTGGTGCTCAGCGGCCTCACCTTCTTGGTCGTGAACTACACCGTCGGAGCAGACAGCTCCGCTTTCCTGCATTGGGGCTGGCGTATCCCGTTCGTGCTGAGCGCGGTGCTGGTCGTCATCGCCTTGTTTGTGCGCTTGAAGATCAGCGAGACCCCGGTCTTCGCCACCGAGATGGCCAGGACTGACGCTGGGAAAGCAACCGGTAGCCCCGCTCCGTTAGCGGAAGTCCTGCGCCGGCAGCGCCGTGAACTGGTCCTGGCCGCGGGCTGTGTGCTCGCGGTCTTCGGCGACCTGTATCTGGCCAGCACCTATCTTCCCTCTTACGCGCAAACCCGGCTGGGCTACTCCCGCGACTTCATCCTGCTGGTCGGGGTGCTGGGCGGGCTGACCTGCATCGTGTTGGTGTCGACGACGGCGGCGCTGTGCGACCGGTTCGGGCGCCGGCGCCTCATGCTGATCGGGTGGGCAGCGGGTCTCCCGTGGTCGCTGTTGGCGATGCCGCTGATCGATTCCGGCGATCGCACCTGGTTCGCGGTCGCCATCCTGGGCATATACGCCGTCGCGGCGGCTGGTTTCGGACCTGTCGTCGCACTGATCCCCGAACTGTTCGCCACCCGCTACCGCTACACCGGCACCGCCTTGTCGATCAACCTCGCCGGCATCGCCGGGGGGGCGGCGCCGCCGTTGGTCGCCGGCACCCTGGTGGCCGTCTACGGCAGCTGGGCGGTCGGCGTGATGATGGCCGCCCTGGTGGCGGTCAGCCTGCTTTCCACCTATCTGCTTCCGGAAACGACAGGCATCGCGTTCGGCTCGCCTATTTGAGGGTTAGTTGGCGTGTAGATCCTCGTTGAGTGTGATGCCTTCTCGGTCGCGGGCCACCACCTCGACGGCCCCGGTCACCGAATTGCGGCGGAACATCAGGTTGCTGTGGCCGGAAAGTTCGCGCGCCTTGACCGCGGCGCCGTCCGCCAAGGTGACCTTGGTGCCGGCGGTGAGGTAGAGACCGGCCTCGACGACGCAGTCGTCGCCCAAGGAGATGCCCAGCCCGGCGTTGGCGCCGAGCAGGCAGCGTCGGCCGATCGAAATGACCTCAGTGCCACCGCCGGACAGGGTCCCCATGATCGACGCCCCGCCGCCGATGTCGGAGCCGTCGCCCACTACCACGCCCGCCGAGATGCGGCCCTCGACCATTGAGGCGCCCAGGGTTCCGGCGTTGTAGTTGACGAAGCCCTCGTGCATCACGGTGGTGCCCGGCGCCAGGTGGGCGCCCAGCCGCACCCGGTCGGCGTCGGCGATGCGCACCCCGGTGGGCAGGACGTAGTCGACCATCCTCGGGAACTTGTCGACGCCGTAGACCGTGACCGGTCCGTGGCGGCGCAGCCGCGCCCGCACCGCTTCGAAGCCCTCGATGGCGCATGGTCCGCGATTGGTCCACACCACATTGGTCAACACGCCGAACAAGCCGCTGGCGTTCAGCCCGTGCGGCGCCACCAATCGGTGCGACAGCAGATGGAGTCGAAGGTAGGCGTCGTAAGCGTCGGCGGCGACCTTGTCCAGCGAGCCGATGACGGTGCGGACCGCGACGACTTCGGTGCCGCGGTCGTCGTCGCGGCCGACCAGCGCGACCAGCTCGGGGGGAATGTCGGACAGCGCCAGCCGGGAGGTTCCGCTGCTATCCGATTCCGTCAGCTCCGGTGCGGGGAACCAGGTGTCGAGGACCGATCCGTCGGCGGCGAGGGTCGCCAGGCCGATGCCTGCTGCTCCAGTCACGCCTCGACACGCTACTTGCTGGCGCGAGCAGACACCGAATCGCATCCCGGGCACGTGGGGAGTGCGATTGTGTGTCTGCTCGGCGCTCTAGGCTGGGAGCGTGCTGGACTTGCGCGGGGATCCAATCGCATTGACCGCGGCCCTGGTCGATATCCCCAGCGAGTCTCGCGACGAGGCCCGCATCGCCGACGAGGTGGAGGCCGCGCTGCGGGCCCAGACAACCGGCTTCGAGATCATTCGCAACGGCAACGCCGTACTGGCGCGCACCAGCCGCGACCGGCCGTCACGGGTGCTGTTGGCCGGACACCTCGACACCGTGCCGCCTGCCGGCAACCTGCCCAGCCGGCTCGAGAATGGCGACCTGTATGGTTGCGGCGCCGCAGACATGAAGTCCGGCGACGCGGTTTTCCTCCATGTGGCCGCCACGGTGGCCGATCCGGTGCACGACCTGACACTGGTGTTCTACGACTGCGAGGAAATCGAGGCTGCGGCAAACGGTTTGGGCCGCATCGAAAGCGAGCTGCGGGACTGGTTGTCGGCCGACGTGGCGATCCTCGGCGAGCCGACCGCCGGCTATATCGAGGCCGGCTGCCAGGGCACGCTGCGCGTCGTGATCAGCGCTACCGGAACCCGCGCCCATTCGGCGCGTCCCTGGTTGGGCGACAACGCAATTCACAAACTGGGCGCGGTCCTGGACCGGCTGGCGCGATACCAGGCCCGCAGTGTCGACATCGACGGTTGCATCTACCGCGAGGGATTGTCGGCGGTGCGCGTCGACGGTGGCGTGGCCGGCAACGTGATTCCCGATCGCGCGTCGGTCACGGTGAACTACCGCTTCGCGCCTGACCGGTCGGTGGCCGCGGCCCTGCAACATGTCCACGAGGTGTTCGACGGGCTCGGGGTGCAGATCGAGCAGGCCGACGCTGCGCCGGGTGCCCTACCCGGGCTGTCGGAGCCGGCCGCTAACGCACTGGTCGAAGCCGCCGGTGGGCAGGTCCGGGCGAAGTATGGGTGGACCGATGTGTCGCGCTTTGCGGCGCTGGGCATCCCCGCGGTCAACTACGGTCCCGGTGATCCCAACCTGGCGCACCGGCGCGACGAGCGGGTTCCGGCCGCCCAGATCACGGTGGCCGTCGACATGTTGCGGCGCTACCTGAGCGGCTAGCCGCTGGCTCGATCCCCGGCACGTCCGGCGGCGGGCGATCTCGGGTTAGTGAACCGAGGTTATTAACTGCCCGCCGTCAACGGTCCGAATGGTGCACTGTGCCCACTGCTCGAGTCATCCGCATGGGCGTTTCGCACAACCCGGTGTCGCCGTCGTCCACCAGCCTGAGCGCTCTGCCACAAGCTGGGGGGTGGATCGGGACGGTTTAGCTCTGTCAATCTCGCGTGCAGCTGGTGAACAATTCTTCAGGCGCGGGGCTTGTGCACTCAGTCCTTCAAAAGCGTTTTGCCCCAACGTTTGTGAGCATGCGCGCTCTGGTGCTCAGCGGATTCGTCGATTACTTGAGGAGTTGCGGTTGATGTTGCGAGTGGTTCCTGAGGGTTTAACGGCGGCAAGTGCAGCGGTGGACGCGCTGACGGCTCGGCTGGCTGCTGCGCAGGCTGCCGCGATACCCGCGATCACGGCGGTGGTACCGCCGGCGGCGGACCCGGTGTCGCTGGAGACCGCGGCCGGGTTCAGCGCGGTGGGCGGCGAGCATGTTGCGGTCGCCGCCGAGGGAGTTGAAGAGCTTGGCCGTTCGGGGGTCAGTGTTGCTGAGTCTGGTGTTAGTTACGCGGTTGGTGATGCTGCCGCGGCGGCATCTTACGTCGTTTCGAGTGGTCTGTGATGACGGCTCCGGTCTGGATGGCTTCGCCGCCGGAGGTGCATTCGGCATTGCTGGCCAGCGGGCCGGGGCCGGGCCCATTGTTGGCGGCCGCGACCGCATGGAACTCGCTGGATGCCGAATATAGTTCGGTCGCAGCCGATCTGGCTGCTGAGTTGGCTGCTGTGCAGGCCGGGGCGTGGCAGGGGCCCAGCGCCGAGAGCTATGTGGCTGCACATTTCCCTTATCTGGCGTGGCTGACCCAGGCCAGCGTCGCCAGCCAGAAATCTGCGGCCCAACTCGAACTCGCGGCGGCCGGGTACGTCAGCGCGGTGGCGGCGATGCCGACGTTGGCCGAGTTGCAGGCCAACCACATCCTTCACGGAGTGTTGGTCGCAACCAACTTCTTCGGAATCAACACCATCCCGATCGCCCTTAATGACGCCGACTATGTGCGCATGTGGATCCAGGCTGCCGCGGCAATGGGAACCTATGCGACAGTTTCGGGCGCCGCCCTGGCCGCAGTACCCCACACCGCGCCGCCGCCAGTGGTGGTCAAGGACCCCGGAATCGGACACCTCGGCGATATACCTCCGATTCCTCCGCCGGAACCGCCGTGGTGGCTGGAAATCCTAGCCTGGCTGCAAAAGTTCGCGACCCTGTTAGAAGAAGTGCTGACGACGTTCGTCAACGAATTGTGGATGTGGGTGCAAGAGGCGCTGCTGGTGGCAGCGGAAATACTCGAAACTTTCCTCAGCGAACTCTGGATGTGGGTGCAAGAGGCCCTGCTCGTGTTCCAGGAGATCTTGACGGCGTTTTTTCAGGGGCTGGCAAGCATTCTGGAAGTGGTGGGTGAGGTGCTCTACGTTGGGGCCTTGTTGCTGGGAGAATTCCTTGCTACGGTTCTGGGGGTATTGGCCGAGGCCATTGTGGTGGCGGCACAAGCGATAGCGGAAGCTATCATCACGCTATTGGCCCTCTATCCGGAAATTATTGCGGTCGCCCTGATCGCCGCGGGAATTGTTATTCCGCTCGGTGCCGGCGGTGCAGTGCTGGCAGGAGTTGGCGCCGCTATCGCGGTACCGCTCGCGACCGGCTTGGGAATCGGGATCCCTGCGTATGTCAATTCCATCGATCGGCTGAGCGATGACACTTCCGAGACCGTCGATGGCCCGGCTGCGCCGGATTACGGCGAAATCGTGCCAGCTGACAAGACCGAGGTGTTTACACCCAATAAGGGTGAGTTCGTGACGCCCGCCGATGGGCAGGGGGTTACCCTCAACAACGGTGAGCTTTTCACGCCCAACAAGGGTGAGCCGTTCCCGCCCGACCTCGGGATTTCGGATAGCGGAGCTGGACCGATGGGGTTCGCCGGCACCGCTCCCGCGTCGGCGGCTCCTCGTGCGTCAGGGTTGGCCACCATGGGTGGTGAATTCGGTGATAGCGCCGGGATGCCAATGGTGCCGGCGACCTGGGACATGAATTTAGCAGTGGCGGCGGCGTGAGGATCTGTCTCGGCCCGGCGATCTAATGGCGAAGTATGCAGGAACCGAATCGAAAGGAAATGTATGAGTTTGTTGGACGCCCATATTCCGCAGTTGGTATCGTCGCAGTCGGCATTTGCGGCGAAGGCGGGTTTGATGCGGCACACGATTAGCCAAGCTGAGCAGTCGGCGATGTCGGCACAGGCATTTCACCAGGGTGAATCCGCGCTGGCATTTCAAGGCGCTCATGCCCGCTATATGGAGGCGGCCAGTAGGGTCAATACGTTGCTCGATATTGCACAGGCTAATTTGAGCGACGCCGCGGGCACATATGTCGCCGCCGATGCGGCTGCCGCATCGACGTACACCGGTGCCTGAGTCGACCACTAGTAGCTTGAGAAGGGATTTGTGATGTCACAAATTTTGTACAATTACCCGGCGATGATGGCTCATGCCGGTGATATGTCGGGATATGCGGGAACGCTGCAGAGTATGGGTGCTGATATCGCCGGCGAGCAGGCCGCGCTGTCGAATGCCTGGCAGGGTGATACCGGCGTGACCTACCAGGCGTGGCAGGCGCGGTGGAACCAGGCTCTGGAGGATCTGGTGCGCTCGTATCAGTCCATGGCAAGTACCCACGAATCCAACACGATGGCGATGATGGCCCGGGACCAGGCTGAAGCCGCAAAATGGGGCGGCTAACTCGGCGCCCCTTCCATCGGTGGCGTTCGCCCGTCGCGGGTTGGTCGGTCGGCCGAAGTGGTGCCGAAGTCGGCGCTTACCGCCTGGTTTCACGAAATTGCGGACTGTACCCCAGTTCTCACCACGCGAGCCGTTAGTCACCCGCTGGCGCGGTGCGCCAGCGGGTGACTAACTGGAGCCGACGCCGCTCGGGGCCGAGAGTCACACCGAGCCCGACTGGCTCGCCACCGCGGCTGCTGCTGCGTCGGAAGCCGCGGCGGCCATCCCGATCGCGGCGAGCTCTTCGGCCACCGCGGTCAGCGCGGCGGCGTCGCCATCGGCGAGCGCGCGGGCCTGTTTGGCCACGAGATCGCCTACCGGGCAGTTGATTTCGGCGGCCAGTCGGGTCACCGGGACTACCGCCCGGATATCGCCGAGGCGAACCGCATCATGCCAGGCCCGAAGTGCCACCGTCGACTGCCCGCCACGCTCGGCGGTCCGGGCCGCCTCGCGGGCATCGGCGATGGCGCCGGCCTTGTCCCGGGCGGCCGCTTTGGTCCACGCGCGGGCCAGCATGAGTTCGGGTGCGAACAACGCTGATTTGGTACCGTGTCGGGTTTCGGCGCGCCGCAGCGCTTTCGCGGACTCGGCGATGCGGCCCTGCTGCGCGATGGCGGTGGCCAGTAGCATCAGCGACAGCGGACCCCAGGAATAGCCGCTGCGTTCCAGTGCGGCGGCAGCGGGCTCCAATAGCGATGCCGCAGCACCGAATTCGCCCTTGGTGAGCAGCACGTGTCCCAGCAGCACCTCACCGATGGCCCGACCGGGCTGCTGCAGCTCGGCAAAGTCGGTGAATTGCTGGGCCAGCGCCTGAGCGCGGGCGATATCACCCGCCATCAGTAGCGAGGTGATCTGAGCCAGGCCCACGGTGAACCGCAGCAGCCCGGGATGCTCGGCGGCCGACGCCCGTTGGGCCAGTGGCTCGACGTCGCGGAAGCGACCCATCCGAGCCGAGGACAGCGCGGCCGCGCTGGCCGCCCAGGCCACGGCCGTGTCGCCGGGGGACGGTTGGGACAACACCTTGCCGGCCAGCGTGATGGCCCGCGGCAGGTTGCCGGCGTTCATGGCGAATGTCGCCGTCAACGCGTCCAGCTCGGCCTGCGCGGTGGGCTCGGTGATCCGGTTTCGGGTCGTCTGCAGGAACGCCGTGGCCCGCTCCGGCTCGCCGAGCATCCAGAACTGGTTGGCCGCCCGCGGTACCGCCCACGCCCTCAGCTCCGCCTCGGACAGGCCGTCAGGATCCACTGCCGCCAGCACCGCGGCGGCTTCCCGGCCCCGTCCCTGCCAGCTCAGCGCCTGGGCTAGCACCAGTCGCGCGTCGAGGCCGGCCTGCCGATCCAGCGCCGCTCGGGCCAACCGCTCGGCAAGCCGCACGTCGCCCAGTCGCAGCGCCTGCTGCGCGGCGTCGACGACCTCGGTCACCGGCTGCGCGGCTTCGCTGTCCAGTGCGAGCGACGCCAGCCGCAGCCGGTCGCTGAGGTGTTCGGTCGGACGCCGCGATAGCAGCGCGACTATGTCGGTTCGGAGTCGTCGCGCCCCGTCGTGGCCCAGCGCCGCACGCGCGCGTTCGGCGAACAGCGGGTGCGCCGTGTAGACAACCGGGTCCTCGGCGTGTCCGCCGAGTACCCGGGTTTCCACCGCTCCCAGCTCCTCCGCTTGCTGCACGGCGCCGTCACCGGCGAGGTAGGTCAAGGCCGCGAGCGACAAGGGTTCCGCGATGGCGAGGTAATCCAGCACCGACCGCGCCGCGGCGGGCAGTTCGGCGATGAATTCGTCGACCTCGGCCGGTTCGGTCGCTCCGCCCGGCGGCTCGATGTCGATCCGGTCCAGCAAACCGTCGGTCCACAGCGCAGTGATGGCCTCGGGCGCGGCGGTGACACCCGCGCCGCGGGCGGTGACGATCATCCGGGCGGTGCCGGTCAGCGCCAACTGGTACACCAGGGTGGTCGACAGGATGTCCAGGTTGTGGGCGTCGTCGACGATGAGCAGCAAATTGCGTTGCTGATCGTCGCCGCTCAGCGATCCCCGGGCGGCCCGCAGTAAGGCGGCCGGCTTGCCGAGCTCGGCGATGTTCACCAGATGGCCGAAGGCGCCGAACGGCACCCCGCGTTCGGTCGGGGTGCCGATGACCCAGCGGATGAGGGTGGTCGGGTGCCGGCGGCAGAATTCTTCGGCAGCTAACCGGGCCAAGGTGGATTTGCCGACGCCATCGGGTCCGAGCACGACGGCCCCCCCGGTAGCCGATGCGTCACCCAGGGAAACGTCCAGCCGCTCCAGCGCGGCCGCATGTTGCGGGACGTTCCATCGAATGGGCACCGCTGGAATCTTATGGCGCTCGATATGAACTGGCGCAATGGTGGCCCAATTCTGGCTGCGTTCCGCCGCCCCCGAGCCGGCGTTGGTCTACGTTTCGGTATATGTGCCCAAGACTCGACTCAACCGAACGCGAGTGGGCGGTATGTGTCTACTGCGCGGCCGGACCGACGCACCCGGAATTGCTCGAACTCGCCGCGGAGCTCGGAGAGGCGATCGCCGACTCCGGCTGGACCCTGGTCTGGGGCGGCGGCAACCTTTCGGCCATGGGCGCTGTCGCCGGGGCGGCGCACGCGCGGGGCGGCCGGACCGTCGGCGTGATTCCCAAGTTGCTGATCCGCCGCGAACTGTCCGACGCTGACGCGGCCAACGAGCTGATCGTCACCGACACCATGCGGGAACGTAAGCACATCATGGAGGAACGCGCCGATGGATTCATCGTGCTCCCGGGTGGCTTAGGGACGTTGGATGAGCTTCTCGATGCCTGGACTACCGGCTATCTGGGTATGCACCGCAAACCGATCGTGATCCTCGACCCGTGGGGACACTACGACGGTCTGCTGGCGTGGCTGGCCGGATTGGTCGACACCGGTTACATCGCGCAGGTAGCAATGGAGCGGCTGATGGTGGTCGATAAGGTGGGCGCGGCGCTGGAGTTGTGCGCACCCGTATGACCGGGCATGGGCGTCGCGCCGGTCATTTCTCAGAAGCGAATCGAGGGAGAACGTGTCCGATCACCAGGGTGGCGCGCGCGCACGGGTCAAGCTCACCGACGTCGCAGCCCGGGTGCCCGGAGTGCTGGCCGACACCCCGTCGATCGTGCGGGGGGCGGTGACCGGTTTGCTGGCCCGGCCGACGTCCAAGGCATCGATCGGGAGCGTTTTCCAGGATCGGGCCGCCCGCTTCGGGGAGCGGGTCTTCGTGAAGTTCGGCGAACAGCAGTTGACCTATCGCGAGGCCAACGCGATCGCCAACCGGTACGCCGCGGTGCTGGCCGCCCGAGGCGTCGGGCCCGGCGACGTGGTCGGGATCATGCTGCGCAACTCGCCCAACACGGTGCTGGCGATGCTGGCCGTCGTCAAGTGTGGCGCCGTCGCCGGCATGCTCAACTACCATCAGCGCGGCGAGGTGCTCGCCCACAGCCTGGGCTTGTTGGACGCCAAGCTGTTGCTCGCCGAGTCGGACCTGGTCAGCGCCGTCAGCGAAAGCGGCGGCCCCGCCGGCGAGGTGGTGACCGTCGACGACCTGGAGCGCTTCGCCGCCACCGCGCCCGCCCACAACCCGGCTTCGGCAGCGGCGGTGCGAGCCAAGGACACGGCGTTCTACATTTTCACCTCGGGCACCACCGGCTTCCCCAAAGCCAGCGTGATGACTCACCACCGGTGGTTGCGGGCGCTGGCGGTGTTCGGCGGCATGGGGCTGCGGCTGAAGAGTTCCGACACGCTGTACAGCTGTCTGCCGCTGTACCACAACAACGCGCTGACGGTGGCGGTGTCGTCGGTGATCAATTCCGGGGCGACGTTGGCGCTGGGCGCATCGTTTTCGGCATCGCGGTTCTGGGACGAGGTGATCGCCAGCGGCGCCACCTCGTTCATCTACATCGGCGAGATCTGCCGTTATCTGCTCAACCAGCCGGCCAAATCGACCGACCGCGCGCACCGGGTGCGCGTGATCACCGGCAACGGCCTGCGGCCGGAGATCTGGGACGAGTTCACCGAGCGGTTCGGCATTGGCCGCGTCTGCGAGTTCTACGCTGCCAGCGAGGGGAACTCCGCTTTCATCAACATCTTCAACGTGCCCCGGACCACCGGTGTTTCGCCGATGCCGCTGGCCTATGTGGAATACGACCCGGACACCGGAGCCCCGCTGCGCGACGAGAGCGGCCGGGTACGCCGGGTGCCTCCCGGCGAGCCGGGCCTGTTGCTCAGCCCGGTCAACCGACTGCAGCCTTTCGACGGCTACACCGACCCGGCGGCCAGCGAAAAGAAGTTGGTGCGCAACGCTTTTCGTGACGGCGACTGCTGGTTCAACACCGGCGACGTGATGAGTCCGCAGGGCATGGGGCACGCGGCGTTCGTCGACCGGCTCGGCGACACCTTCCGGTGGAAGGGCGAAAATGTTGCCACCACGCAGGTGGAAGCGGCGCTGTCGGCCGACCCCGCGGTCGAGGAGTGCACGGTCTACGGCGTGGAGGTGCCCAACACCGGCGGCCGCGCCGGCATGGCCGCGATCAAGCTGCGCGACGGTGCCGAGTTCGACGGGCAGTCGCTGGCCCGGGCCGTCTATGGTCAGCTGCCGGGTTATGCCCTGCCGCTGTTCGTGCGGGTGGTCGAGTCGATGGCACACACCACGACCTTCAAGAGCCGCAAAGTGGAACTGCGCCAGCAGGCCTACGGCGCCGACGTGGACGACCCGCTGTACGTACTTGCCGGCCGCGCCGAGGGATATGTGCCGTACTACGCCGAGTACCCCGACGAAGTGGCGGCCGGCAAACGCCCCCGGGCGTAGCGGCGCTCGTCGAGCCTGCGTTGACGGCGTCGAAACTGCCCACAGTGCGCTTGCCAGCGCCGTCGAGTAGCGCTGAGCGCAGGCTCGATGGTCGGGCACTATGTAGACGTGCAGTCAACGCTGTGCGGCCGCCCAGTTGCCGCGGATCGTCCGCTGATCATGGCGATCGTCAACCGCACCCCGGATTCGTTCTACGACAAGGGTGCGACCTTCAGCGACGGAGCCGCCAGAGAAGCCGCCCACCGGGCCATCGAGGAGGGGGCCGACGTCATCGATGTCGGTGGCGTCAAAGCCGGTCCCGGACGAGACGTCGACGCCGACACCGAGATCGCCCGGCTGCTGCCCTTCGTCGAGTGGCTGCGTGACGCGTACCCGAACCAGCTGATCAGTGTCGACACCTGGCGCTCGGAGGTGGCCCGGCTGGCCTGTGCGGCCGGCGCCGATCTGATCAACGACACCTGGGGGGGTGTAGACCCCGCGATATCCGAGGTGGCAGCCGAATTCGGCGCGGGCCTGGTGTGTGCCCATACCGGGGGAGCGCTGCCGCGCACCCGTCCGTTCCGGGTGAGTTACGGTACGAGCGCCCGCGGTGTCGTGGACGACGTCATTCGTGAGGTCACCGCCGCGGCCGAGCGAGCGGTCGCAGCGGGAGTAGCCCGCGATCGGGTGCTGATCGACCCGGCACACGACTTCGGGAAGAACACCTTCCACGGGCTGATGCTGTTGCGCCACGTGGACGATCTTGTTAAGACCGGGTGGCCGGTGCTCATGGCTTTGAGCAACAAGGACTTTATCGGGGAGACTCTGGGGGTGGACGTGACCCAACGCCTCGAGGGAACGCTGGCAGCCACCGCGTTGGCAGCGGCTGCCGGAGCGCGCATGTTTCGGGTGCACCAGGTCGCGGCCACCAGGCGGGTGCTGGAGATGGTGGCCTCCATCCAGGGGACGCGACCTCCGATGCGGACGGTGAGGGGACTCGCATGACGGCATCGGAATTGGTGGCAGGCGACCTCACTCATGACGCGGTCCTGGCGGCGAAACCCGGTGACACCTGGTTGTCGGACCGCAGCTGGAACCGTCCCCGCTGGACGATCGGCGAACTGGTGGCGGCCAAGGCGGGGCGGACGATCTCGGTGGTGCTGCCGGCGCTCAACGAGGAAGAAACCATCGAGTCGGTGATCGACAGCATCTCACCGCTGGTCCACGGCTCGTCAGGCCTGGTCGACGAACTGATCGTGCTGGATTCCGGCTCCACCGACGACACCGAGATCCGTGCCATCGCCGCTGGCGCCCGCGTCGTCAGCCGCGAACAGGCGCTGCCCGAGGTTCCGACGCGCCCGGGCAAGGGGGAGGCGCTGTGGCGCTCGCTGGCCGCCACCAGGGGCGACATCGTGGTGTTCGTCGACTCCGACCTGGTCAACCCGCACCCGATGTTCGTTCCGTGGCTGGTCGGCCCGCTGCTCACCCGCGACGGTATTCACCTGGTCAAAAGCTTTTACCGGCGTCCGCTCACCGTCAGCGATGCCGGCGGCAGTGCGGGAGCCACCGGTGGCGGTCGGGTCACCGAGCTGGTGGCGCGACCGCTGTTGGCGGCGCTGCGGCCCGAGCTGGGCGGCGTGCTGCAGCCGCTGGGCGGCGAGTACGCGGCCAGCCGGGAGCTGTTGACGTCCTTGCCGTTCGCCCCCGGCTACGGCGTGGAGATCGGTCTGTTGGTCGACACTTTCGACCGGCTGGGCCTGGACGCGATCGCACAGGTCAACCTTGGCGTGCGGGCCCACCGCAACCGGCCGCTGGCCGAGCTGGGCGCGATGAGCCGCCAGGTCATCGCTACCTTGCTGTCTCGGTGCGGAATCCCCGATTCCGGGGTTGGGTTGACCCAGTTCTTCGCCGTCGGCGACGGCTATACCGAGCACACCTGGCCGGTCTCGCTGGCCGACCGGCCGCCGATGAAAGTGCTGAGACCCCGCTGAACTCTGGATTGTCGGCCGCTTAGGGCAAGATCGACGACGTGGCATTGGTATTGCTGTACCTGGTGGTGCTGGTCCTGGTGGCAGTCGTGTTGTTCGGCGCGGCAAGCCTGCTGTTCGGGCGCGGCGAGCAGTTGCCGCCGCTGCCGCGGGCGACGACGGCGACGGTGCTGCCCGCGTCCGGCATCACCGCGGCCGACGTCGAGGCGGTCAAGTTCACGCAGGTGCTGCGCGGCTACAAGACCAGCGAGGTCGACTGGGTGCTGGACCGGCTCGGCCGCGAGTTGGATGCGTTGCGCGGCCAGCTGGCGGCCGTCCACGGATCGGCCGACGGTGCAGCCGAGGCCCGGCTGCCGAGCGCCGAGGCAGCTGACGTGGACGCCGTCGCGTACGACCGTCCCAACCCGACGTGAGCGACGACGGCGTGGTGCGTTGCGGCTGGGCGGTGGTTCGCGCCGGGCCGGACGCCGAGCTTTACCGCAACTACCACGACCAGGAGTGGGGTCGCCCCCTGTACGGCGGGGCGGCATTGTTCGAGCGGATGAGCTTGGAGGCCTTCCAAAGCGGCCTGTCGTGGTTGACCATCTTGAGGAAACGGGAGAACTTTCGGCGCGCGTTTTCCGGGTTCGACATCGAGGTGGTCGCCGGCTACGCCGACACGGATGTGCAGCGATTGCTGGCAGACGCGGCGATTGTGCGCAACCGCGCCAAGATCGAGGCGACGATCGCCAACGCGCGGGCTGCTGCCGAGCTCGGGTCAGCGCAGGGCCTGTCGGACCTGCTGTGGTCGTTCGCCCCGCCGCCCAAGCGGCGGCCGGCAACCCTATCCGAAATCCCTTCAGCCACTGCGGAATCCACGGCCATGGCGCGCGAACTGAAACGGCGTGGGTTTCGCTTCGTTGGGCCCACCACGGCCTACGCGCTGATGCAGGCCACCGGGATGGTGGACGATCACGTCCGCACGTGCTGGGTGCCTCCCCGGTGAGTGCGGCGCGCCGCCGGGCGATTGTGGGCGGCAAAAGTCCTCGTCTCAGAGGTGTTGCAGGCATCCGCTGAGCCCGGGCGGGCAAAATCCCGCCGGGGACCGGCAAGCGGGTTTGACAGCCCTGCGCGGCCACAGAACCGGGTCTTGTGCACCTGGTGAACCGGAATAGGGAACAATGGAGTGGTGATTTGGCAGTTCAATGTCGGGTACGGCTGGGAATCCACTTACGGGGCATGCTCGGCGCCGACCAGGTCCGCGAGCGCGGGCCAGCTCGAATCTGGAGGGAGCACTCGATGGCGGCGATGAAGCCCCGGACCGGCGACGGTCCTCTGGAAGCAACCAAAGAGGGGCGCGGCATCGTGATGCGGGTACCACTCGAGGGTGGCGGCCGTCTCGTCGTGGAGCTGACACCCGACGAGGCCGCGGCACTCGGTGACGAACTAAAGAGCGTTACCAGCTGAATCAGCTCCGGGGCGGGTGGTGCGTCACTGGCAGACCTTCCGGTAGATGTCCAGCGTCTGCCCGGCGATGTGCGCCCAGGAGAACTCTTCGATGCAGCGCTGACGTCCGGCCTGTCCGTAACCCTTCGCTGTGGCAGGGTCGGCGACGAGCGCATTGACCGCTTCGGCCAACCTTGCTTCATAACCGCCCGGGTCATCGGGGTTGTAATGCACCAGGGACCCGGTGACCCCGTCGGCGACCACCTCAGGCACTCCTCCAACGTCGGAGGCCACTACCGCGGTTGCGCAGGCCATTGCCTCCAGGTTGACGATACCCAACGGCTCGTACACCGAAGCGCATACGAAAACCATTGCAGCAGAGAGTATTTCGCGTAGTTTCCCGATCGGGAGGATGTCGCGCACCCAGAACACGCCGGTGCGGGTACGGGCTAGTTGGGCCACCGCGGACCGCACCTCATCGGCGATCCCGGGGGTGTCGGGAGCCCCTGCACACAGCACCAGCTGAATATCTGGGCTGAACTGGTGGGCCGCCGCCAGCAAATGCGGAACGCCTTTTTGCCGGGTGATCCGGCCGACGAACGCCACAATCGGCCGGTTTGGATCGACTCCGAGTTCTGCCAGTACCGACCCGGTGCGCACCGGTCCGGCCGGGTACCACACGTCGGTGTCGATCCCGTTGCGGATCACATGCACCACACCCGGGTCCAGCGTCGGATAGATGCGCAGTAGGTCGTCGCGCATACCGGCGCTGACGGCGATCACGGCGTCTGCGGCGAGCACCGCGGTGTTCTCCACCCATGACGAGACCTGGTAGCCGCCGCCTAGCTGCTCGGCCTTCCACGGCCGCATCGGCTCGAGCGAGTGTGCGGTCAACACATGCGGGATGTCGTAAAGCAGCGCGGCCAAATGGCCCGCCAGACCGGTGTACCAGGTATGTGAATGCACGACGGTGGCCGCACTCGCGGCGTTGGCCATCACCAGGTCCGCGGACAGGGTCGACAGTGCGGCGTTGGCGTTGCGCAGCCGCGGGTCGGGCTGATGTGTAATGGCTCCCGGGCGAGGTGCGCCCATGCAATGCACGTCGACTGCACACAAACGCCGCAGTTGGGATACCAGTTCGGTGACATGTACCCCGGCGCCGCCGTAGACCTCCGGTGGGTATTCCCGAGTCATCATCGCTACCCGCATACGCAGCACCGTAGTTCGGCGACGAGGCGGCCCGCATTGCGGGCAGCTGAGGAGCCGGACGGATGGGTGGTGTCGGCGACGAGGCGGCCCGCATTGCGGGCAGCTGAGGAGCCGGACGGACCCGCCAATTATCTTGGCCAGCAGCCCGTCACAACGGCGGCTAGACGGGATGCCCCTGGCAGCGGTTCGCAGGTGCCGATAGGTTTGAGGCCATGAGGGAAGCGCCACACGTGCTGGGCGTCGTTTTGGCCGGCGGTGAGGGCAAGCGGCTTTACCCGTTGACGGCGGACCGGGCCAAACCCGCGGTTCCCTTCGGGGGCGCTTACCGGTTGATCGATTTCGTGCTTTCCAATCTCGTCAATGCGCGATACCTGAGGATCTGCGTTCTCACCCAATACAAGTCACATTCGCTGGACCGTCACATTTCGCAGAACTGGCGGTTGTCGGGTTTGGCCGGTGAGTACATCACCCCGGTGCCGGCGCAGCAGCGTCTGGGTCCGCGCTGGTACACCGGCTCCGCCGACGCGATCTACCAGTCGCTCAATCTCATCTACGACGAAGATCCCGACTACTTGGTGGTTTTCGGGGCCGATCACGTGTACCGGATGGATCCGGAACAGATGGTCCGGTTCCACATCGACAGCGGTGCCGGCGCTACGGTGGCCGGCATCCGGGTCCCGCGTTCCGGTGCCAGCGCGTTCGGCTGCATTGACGCCGATGACTCCGGATGCATCCGCAGCTTCCTCGAGAAGCCGTTGGACCCCCCCGCCAC
>NZ_MVIF01000115.1 GCF_002086675.1 Mycobacterium persicum | reverse complement strand
GCAGCTTCTGATGTGTATAAGTGATAGGGGTGTAATGGGGTTAAAGGGGGGCCGATGGGGGCTAAAGGGGCTAAGGTTGCCCATTCGCGCTGGTAGAGGCGTTATCGGCGTGGCTAAGGTGGGGCTAAAGCGGGGCTAAGGTGGCCGGTTTCGGGGCTAAGGTCGGCCCGCCAGCGGGGCTAATGGGCCTGCCTAGGGGGCTAAGGTCCACCGCCCTGGTCAGCCGACGGCGTGCTGAGGCTGCGGGACGTGGCCGCTGGTCAGCCGTCGGCAGCCGCCGGATGAAGACACACACCGCGCGCCTTGCCGGACGTTCCGACCGTGACGTGAGCCAGGTAGTTCAGATCGACCAGCACCTCTATCGCGCGGTCACGGCGCGACTTCTGCCGGAGCGCCTTGGGTCCGTGCTGGAGGATGTAGGTCAGCTTGATCGGCTGGTACGGAGCCTCGGCGTGGGTGCGGGCCAGCCACCCCACGAACGCCCTCAGGTCTTCGGCGTCCACGTCGTCACCCGTGTCGGCCAGACCGTACGCCTCCTTGGCGTTGGTGATGAACCACTCCTCGATCTCGATGGCCCGCTCGATGGTCTCCCGCTCGATCAGCAGGCGCGCGCCCTTGACGCCGTGCTCGGCCATGTGCAGATGAAGCGCCCGGCGCACCACCCGGCCCGAGCACTTAGCGCCCCACCGCGCCAGCCGCCCGCCCATGTCGCCGTCGTCCAGCGTGCGGGTGTCCACCTCGGCGGTGTGCTGGCGCATCCGCTGCTGGGCATCCTCGGTCAGCTTGGCGGTCTTGGTGTTGGCGTCGAACATGCCAAGCGCCAGCTCGGCGATCATCGCGCGGTACGCCTCGGCCACCGCCGGATCGACCGGCGCGCCGACGTCCGCGCGCTCCGACGGCGGCAGCGCCTCCAGTCGGCGGGTGCGTTCCTTGCGCGGCTCGGGGAACGCCGCCTCGATGCGCGCGACGAGGCCCTTACCGGCGAACCGGGGGTTAGCCATCACCGCGTGCCAGACGGCGGGCTGGGTGCCCAGGCACAGCGTCAGCGCCGGGTGATCGAGGCTGACCGGAGCACGGCCCACCCGGTCAACGCGGACGTACTCCCGGCTGTAGCCCTGGAGGTACAGCGTCAAGTTCGGCAGCGCGCTATACCGCCCCGCCAGGGTGTCGAACACGTCGCCCTCGGCGTCGGCGACGATCATCCGTTCGCCGTTATCGGCCATCAGCACGGCCAGCTGCTCGGTGGTGGTGTCGCTGGCGATCAGCCTGGGCGCTGGACCGACGAACTCCGGCTCCCCGACAAGGGTGATCACCGGCAGCCCGTCCGGCCCGTGCGGATCGACTTCGGCGTACGTGCTGACCCAGCAGTTGTCCGTCAGCTGGCGCTCCACCGCGCCCAGCGGGCTACCGAGCATCGCCGAGAACGCCGGGCTTTTGCGGTCGCCGGACTCGGCCACCACCGCGATGTAGGACACGCAGTTCTCGAACCAGTTGCCGTAGACCTGGACCACCACACGCCCGCCCAGCGCACCCGACACCGCGCCCAGTGCGAACGCGGCGGTCATCGCTGGATCGACGCCCAGCTCACGGGCGACGCCGGTCACCATATCGGTCATCACCGCCGGTAGCGCGTGAACCGGGAACGGCGGCAGCTTCGTCACGGTCAGAGGCAGTGGGTCACCCTCGAACAGCGCCCTCACCTCGTCGCGGGCCTCTTCGGTCTCCAGCGTCTTCTCACGGGTCAGCCGGGCGGCGGTGACGTCGGGAAGTTCCAGGTCGTGCTCGTCGGCGTACGCGGCGATCTGCGCGCGGCTCAGCGTCGTCTCGGCGTGCTTGGCGGCGAAGTCGGCGGGAACGATCCGCAATTCGGTGAACGTCGTCTCGGGCGCGACCTCGACGCCGGTCCGCTCGCGCATGGTGTCACGCAGCGCCCGCCAGCCGGAAATGCCGAGTTCGTCGCGAATCGGCTCATCGGCGTAGCCGCCGATGACATCGGCCCACTGTTGTGCTAGCCACCACTCCACGGGCGGCTCAGCGCCGTTTCGGCGGCGGCGGTAACCGTTCGTGTCGGCGCGGGCCTCGGGCGCGGCGGTGCCGGGCTTCGAGGTATCGTTGCCCTTGTTCCGGTTGGTGGACATGTGGGTCTCTTTCCTTCCTGGGACTGACTCTCTGGCTGGAGTCGTTGGGGTTGATGCCGTCGGGCAGCGGTCGAGGCCAATCACCGCCGCTCGGCGGCATCACACATTCAGTTGTTACTTCCCTTGGGCGCGTGCAGGTCTCGGCGTCGGCGTGACCGTGCGCTCGGCCAGCCACGCCTCCAGGTCTCGGACCCGGTAGCGCACCCGTTTGCCGATGACGACGTACGGCGGGCCGATTCCCTTGTGCCGCCAGGTCTTCAAGGTGGCGGGGCTGACGCCGACAATCGGCGCGGCTCCTATCGAATCGACCGCCGCGCTGGGCGCTGGCGCGCTCACTGTGGTCATGGTGTGGTTCCTTTCGGGTGTCGGGGGTAGGTCAAACGCTAGCGGGCCGGGGTGCAAGCGCCGGGCATGGTGACGTTGACTTACCCGACATGAACGGGCTTGTCTCAGAGCGACTTTCGGCGTTCGGCCAGGCGGCAGTGCCCAACTAACCCGCCCTCGTCGGGGTACTCGGGCACCAGAACTCACAGCTCAAGTCACGGCGCGCCGACGTCGTTGGTCTCCACGGGGAACACCCTGAAGTCCTGTATGGCGACGTCCCACCGGAGATTCACCCGCCCGTTACGCCACAGCGAGAACAGGGCGCTTTTCCACTTCCAGTCACCAAGCGCATCAGCGGCCTTGACGATCTCGTCTTCATCGATCCCGTCGTTGCCCGCGTTCTCGATGATCTCCACGACCAGATCAACTAGCTCTCCGGCGTTGTCAGCCCGATAACAGGTCTCATCATCGACCCGCTCCAGTAGATGGCGAAGGCCCTCCTCCGTAGCCGCGTCGCTCATCGGTCCACGCCCTGGCGGTCGGCGCGGCTCAGGGCCAGCAGCAGCTCCCCGGCCCGGCGCAGATCGTCGGCGCTGAACTTGGCCACCTGGGCGGCGATCCACTCGGGGGCAACCGGCGCGGTGTCGTCGGCGTCGGGCGCGGCGGTGGTGGCCTCGATCAGCCCGCGCTCGGCCATCCAGGCGCGGACGTCGGCCTCGTTGAAGTAGTACCGGCGATTGAACCGGACGGCGGGCAGGCCGTCCTCTCTGACCCGCCGGAGCACGGTCGAGGTCTGGGCGTAGCCGAACAGGGCGGCGACGTCCTCGGTGGTCAGCCGACGGGTGCCCGACGGCGGGCTAAGGGTCGAGGTGGCGGACATCGTGAATCTCCAAGGGACTTGGTTGGATTCACGCGTCCCGATGTAGCGGGCGGTCCCACGCCTCCGCCCTCATCGCGAACCGCGTGCCCGGCGGGTCTCGCCGCCGCGCTCGATGGCCGCACAGCCTCCTGGGAACCCGTCGGTCACGTCTCTGTCGGCGACCGGCGATGGTCTCAGGCGGCGCGCCGAGCTTCCCGTGGGAGTGGTTGACGCTGGCGCGCTGGTCTGAATATAGCCGGGCAACGGTGATCGGCGTTAATTACCGGCGTGTCTAGAAACCCGTCAATGTCGGGTTAGTGCAACGGCTTTCGGGCAGGCTCGATGATGATGCCGTCCTCCTTGGCGTGCCACCGGCTGACCACCCGCTCCACCTTGATCGTCATTACGGCGCGGATGAACTCGCGCTTGCGGGCCAAGGGAAACGACCGCCACAGCGCCACCGGGTCGGGGGCGGTGGCCAACTCGCGCACGACCGGCTCGGTGAACACTGGAGCGATGGCGGCCTCCAGCCCGGCGATGCGCTCGGCCAGGCGGGTCGCTACCCGAGCGCCGACGTCGGCGGGCATCTTTCCGTCGGTCAGTTGGTCCTCCACGGCCTGGAGCTGGCGGCGGAGTTCGTCCAGGTCGGCCTTCGCGGTGGACTCCGGCTCAGCTGGCGGCGTGGCCAGCGCCGTCAGGGCCTCCGGCGTGGTCAGGATGCCCTCGACCGCCGCCAGGACGACCTCGTTGACCTGAGCCAGGTTGCGGCCCACACAACCCTTCCGGCACTTGTAAACCTCGTAGGGTGAGCCGTCCTTCTTGCGCCCGGCCTTGCCCCGCCAGATTTTGTCCTCGCAGACCGCGCACGCGGCGATTCCGGACAGCAGATGCAACGGCTCAGGCCCGCGCGGGCCGGTCTTCCGTGCAGTGAACAACGCCACCAGGTCGTCGTGCTGATCAGGCGTCAGTATCGGCGTCCACGTACCCTCCTTGACGATCTTCTGCGGGCCGCGCTTGCCATCGACCTTGACGCTCTGAGTCCGGTATCCAGCATTGGTGGCGTTGACCAGAATCCGGCGCAGCTTGGCGCTGTTCCATCGAGGGTCGGGGTCTTTGGCCGCGATCCAGCGCACGGTCGATTCCAGGCTGTGGCCGTCAAGCACCCGCCGCGCCGCCTCAGCCACCAGGGGAGCGCGGGCCGGATCGGGCGTGCGTCCTATGGCCTTGCCGGTCTCAGGGTCACGAACGATCTTGTAGCCGTACGGAACTCGACCGTGGGGCTTGCCCGCCGCCAGGTTGGCCCGGTGGGCGCGGACGATGTGCTTGCGGATGTCCTCAGCCTCGCGCTCGGCGATCAGCGCATCAAGGCCCGTGGCGAATCGGTCGTCGCCGTCGTCCATGTCGAACAGCTTCCCGCTGTAGGAGAGCAGCACGCCGCGCTCAGCGCAGAGCCGCCGAAGATCGACGTAGTGATCTAGCGACCGGCCCGCGCGGCTGGCCTCCCAGACCACCAACACATCGCCCGGTTGGAGGATCGTCCGCAGCCGCCCGTACTCGGGGCGGTCCTTGGTGGCGAATCGCGTTGCGGAGCGGTCGTTGTCGGTCAGCACCTCGGCAACCGGCCAGCCCCGACGGTCACACTCAGCCCGGCACTCGGCCTCCTGCTCGGTGACAGAGCGGCCTTTCGCCCGGTCGGATGACACGCGCGCATAGATGACAGCACGGGTGACCTGAGGTGGTAGCGTCGTTGTCATACTAAGAGGCTATATGACAAATAATCACGCATTCGACTGCGCCTACTACCAGCTCCTCGACTCGACGCGGGGGCGACCGTTCGGTGTCTACATTCACGGCAACGAGGGCACCGAGGGAGCGGAGCGGGGTCTGGCCGCCATCACGACCGGGCTGGGCTGGGCGCAGGTTGCCGAGACGGTGGTGGTGATGGGCAAGCCGACCAGGGCCGACGTCGAAGCGTGCTGGAACCTCGGCGCGACAGTTGCCGCTCAGCTCATGGGCTGAGTGCTGATATCGCGTCGGGCTGTTCGAATTCGATCGGGCGGCTGGGTGCCCCGTCGTCGGTCACTCGGCTGGGGTTCGATCGGGCTCCATCATGTAGATGACGGCACCGACAGGGTCCTTGAACATGCAGATCGTTCCCACCCCGGATACATGGTGGGGCGGTTCGAGCACCGTCCCGCCGAGGTCGGCCACTCGGGCCGCGATCTTGGCCGCGTTGTCGACGGCGATATAGGCAATCCATCGTGGCGGCGGGGACCCGGCGTAGTCACGGGCGGTGGGATTCATCATCCCCGCGACGTCGCGTCCGTCGCACTGGAAGACGGTGTAGGTCCCGAGTGGACCGGCATCGACTTCTCGGCGCTGCCAGCCGAAGAGTTGGCTGTAGAACTCACCGGCGGTCAGTTGGTCGTCAGTCAGCAGTTCATTCCAGAGAAACGTGCGGAGCTCCGTCATGATGGCCTCTTCGTGGGTAGGTTGGCGACCCGTACGAGTCCAGTGGGTCAATAATGGCCTGGCGTGGCAGGGTCACAATGTCGTCCGCTTTCGGGCGAGGTCGTCGGTGCCGTCGACGCCGCGGCGCGCGAGCGCGCCTACCAACTGGGAGGCACGATGGCGGCGATCATGATGCAATAAGGGCTGCGTCAACTCAAGCACCCCACGCTCGCCAGGAACTCGCTAAGAAACGGAATGCCGCGGTGGATTTTGGAGCCCTGCCTCCGGAGGTCAATTCCGCGCGCATGTACGCCGGCGCGGGCGCGGCGGGGCTGGTGGCGGCTGCGGCCGCGTGGAACGGCATCGCAGTTGAGCTGAGCGCTGCAGCGTCCTGTTTCGAGTCAATCGTCACCCGGCTGAGAACCGAGCCGTGGTTGGGTCCCGCCTCGCTGTCGATGGCCGCCGCCGCGCAGCCCCTCGTGGCCTGGTTGACCGACACGGCTGAATCCTCGGCGTTCGCGGCGGCACAAGCCATGGCATCTGCGGCCGCCTTTGAGGCCGGACGTGCGATGACGGTAGCCCCGGCCGAGGTTGCGGCCAACAGGGCCCAGTTGGCCCAACTGGTAGCGACAAACATTTTCGGGCAAAACATGCCGGCCATCGCGGCCGTCGAGGCGCGCTACGGGGAAATGTGGGCGCAAGACGCTGCGGCCATGTACGGCTATGCGGCCGCCTCGGCGGCAGCCGGCAGGTTGAACCCGCTGATCGGGCCGGCGGCCGTCACCAATCCAGCCGGGATCGTCGGCCAGGCCGCCACCGGTTCCGCGCAGCAGACCGGTCTTAACAACCTGATCGGCAACCTGCCAAACGCAGTTATGAGCCTCGCCTCACCGGCACCGTCGGAGGCCCAGGTGTCGGGGCTCAATGCGGTCTTGTCATTCCTCACCAACCCCAACCCGTTGTTCGTCGATCATGCATGGCACGGCGTCTCGGGCGTAATGGCGGACTTTGATATGGCCTTGACCACCAGCAATGACGGGACCGACGCCGCCACCAGGGTCACCGCCAGCGGGGCGGGTTCGGTTGCCGCCTCGACAGCCGCACCGGCCCGCACGGTTAGCCCCGCGGTCGGCGCAACACCGATCGTGGCCGGTGTGGGCACTGCATCCGCGGTCGGTCGGCTGTCGGTGCCGGTGAGCTGGTCTACCGCCGCACCAGCGGTGACCGCCGACATCTCCACGGCTGGCACCGGGTGGGCAGTTCCGCAGGAGGACGCAGCGATAGCGGCAGTGCCGCCTGCGCCTGGAATGGTCGTCGCCGCCAACGGCGCAGGCGCCGGCGCGGGCCCGCGGTATGGAGTCAAGCCCACCGTTATGCCCAGGCATGTGTTCGGCTGATCCGGGACCACGGAAACATCCGGACGCGTCACCCGGGTGTAAGAGCTTGGTCGACATGACAGT
Source organism: Mycobacterium persicum (assembly GCF_002086675.1). Lineage (GTDB taxonomy): Bacteria > Actinomycetota > Actinomycetes > Mycobacteriales > Mycobacteriaceae > Mycobacterium > Mycobacterium persicum. Next base: position 10,409 of record NZ_MVIF01000115.1, on the reverse strand, counting down.
TACCCGGGCCTGGACCACATCTTCAGCCGTGCCTACGGTGTGTGGGTACAAGGCAACAACGACACCGTCGGCGCCGCGGTCGCCGTCGTCGAACTGGAGTGACGTGGAGTGACCAGGTGCCTGACGTAATCGAGATTTCCAGGAACCACAACCCGTTCCCGCGGACAGGAATCCGCCTCGATCGCGCCGGCGTCCCGCACTACGACGAGATCCCCCCCACCCTGCTGCACATGCTTGCCGAGCAGGTCGACCGTCGTCCCGACAATGAAGCCGTGGTCGAGCTCGACGCTGCGCGACTGACCTACCGGCAGTTGTGGGATCGTGCATCGCGAGTCGCCGGCGGACTACGCTCGGGTGGGCTGCGCGCCGGCGACCGGGTGGGCGTGCGCTATCCCGCGGGAGTCGATTGGGTGCTGGCGTTCTGGGGCACCGTGATGGCCGGTGGCGTTGTGGTGCCGGTGAATACCCGCTCCACCCAGCTGGAGGTCGACTTCGTGTTGTCCGATGCCGGGGCCCGGATCGACCTGAGCGCGGATACCGCTTTGCCCGACGGCGACCCGTTCGTGACCCAACAACTCGGCCCATCCGATGTGGCGGCGCTGTTCTACACCTCGGGAACCACCGGCCACCCCAAAGGTGTGCCGACCACCCACGAGGCATTCGTGACCAACACCGAGAACGGGGCCAGATGTCTCGGGCTGTCACCAGATCTCGGTGACGAGCTGCGCACCCTGATTTCGGTGCCGCTGTTCCACGCGACCGGTTGCAACTCGCAGCTGCTGGCAGCCGCCCGCGTCGGCGGGGCGTCGGTGATCATGCCCGCACTCAACCTCGACCAGTTCCTCGTGACACTTCCCGCCGAGCGCATCTCGCTCCTCGTGACGGTTCCGGCTGTCTACTCGTTAGTGCTGCGGCACAAGGGTTTTCCCGGCACCGACGCCTCCTCGGTGCGTTGGGTCGGCTACGGAGGTGCGCCGATCGCCCCGTCGTTGGTGCGCTCGGTCAAGGACGCGTTTCCGCACGCAACGGTGTTCAACGGATACGGCATGACCGAGTCGGCCTCCCTGATGACGGTGTTGCCTGATTGGGATGCGGCTGAACACGCCGACTCGGTCGGTTATGCGGTTCCCTCGGTGGATCTCGGGGTGGTTCCGTATCGCGGCGACGAGCCCGACCCCGGCGAGATGATGGGCGAGTTGGTGGTCCGCGGGGCGAACGTGACCACGGGCTACTGGAACCGGCCGGAAGCCACCGCGGCGACGATCGTCGACGGCTGGTTGCATACCGGCGACGTGGTACGTGTCGACGACGCGGGCCGGGTGCACATCGTCGATCGGCTGAAGGACATCATCAACCGGGGCGGCGAGAATGTCTCCAGCGTTGAGGTCGAATCCGCGCTGCTGTCGGCCCCGGGCGTCGCCGATGCCTGTGTGTTGGGGGTGCCTGACGACGTTATGGGGGAGAAGGTCGGCGCGGTGCTCTACGCGGGCGCGGACCCGATCGACGTGACGGCGGTTCTCGAACACTGCCGCCGGCAACTGGCCGACTTCAAGGTTCCGCAGTACGTCACGGTGGTGACCGAAGCACTGCCGCGCAACGCCGGCGGCAAACTGCTCAAGGGAAAGCTCCGCGAACAGGTCCGGTGGGGTTCGCCGGTGCGTTGACCGGTGGTTCGCGCCGTCGCCACACGGCGTAGAAATGTGCGCCACGCCTCCCATTTCGATGCCGCTGATCACCGGAAGGTGTCACGCTCGACAGGACAGTGTTAGCACTGCCGGCGTTCGCGTTAAGAAACCGTAACGGGACTCATCGTTGACGCCTTCGGATTGCGACGGCGGGAGTGTGGATCACTAGCCTTATCCTCGACGCACAGACACTGTTCAGCAAATAACCAGAAGCTGTCCAGCAAATCCACAGGAAGTGGCCGCCGCAACCGGTCGGCATGTTTCGAAACATAAGGAGCACAGATGTCATTCCTGACGACACAGCCAGACGAACTGGCCGCTGCGGCGGGCAAGCTGCAGACCATCGGCGCGACGATGGAGGCGGAGAACGTCGCCGCGGCAGTCCCCACCACGGGTGTGATACCGGCGGCGGCCGACGAAGTGTCGATGCTGCAGGCGTCGATGTTCACCGCCTACGGGAGCTTGTACCAGCAGATCAGCGCCGAAGCCGCGGCAATGTACGAGATGTTGGTGAATACCCTCGGCGTCAGCGCCGGGACCTATGCGGCCGCGGAGGCTGCCAATTCGTCTGCGGCGGCCTCGCCCTTGTCGGACATCCTCGGCGCGCTGCTGCCCAGCCAGACTCCCGGATGGCTCACGGATCTCGCCAATATCTTCAACATCGGGACCGGCAACTGGGCGTCGGCCGCGTCGGACTTGCTGGCGTTGGGCAGCGGTGCGCTTCTGCCGGCTGCCGCCGAGGCCGCCGGAACCGACGCCGCGGAAGCTGCGGTGGGCGGCGCCGCCGCCGGCCTGGCACCGGCAGCGGCGGCCGAGGCCGCGGTCGGCGCGGCGCCGGTCGCCGCCGGCCTGGGTGCGGTGTCCTCGATCGGCGCAGCCGCACCGCCGACCTGGGCCGGGACGGCCACCTTGGTGTCGAGCACGCAAGTCAGCACGCTGCAAGGTGCCGGCTGGACCGCCGCCGCACCTCAGGCCGCGCCCGGCAACGTCATCCCCGGCATGCCGGGATTGGCGTCGGCGACGCGCAACAGCGCCGGCTTCGGTGCCCCGCGCTACGGCGTCAAGCCCATCGTCATGCCGAAGCCGCAAGCCGTCTAGAGCACCTGCATCCGATACGAACCGGACCAAACCAAAGGAGTGGGACAACAATGGATTTCGGCGCTTTACCCCCTGAGATCAACTCCGCACGCATGTACGCCGGTGCGGGGGCGGCACCCATGATGGCTGCCGCCGCAGCATGGAACAGGCTGGCCGTCGAGTTGAGCACCACGGCCGCCTCGGTCGAATCGGTGATCACCCAGCTGACCACGGAGCAGTGGTTGGGTCCGGCGTCGATGTCGATGGCAGCCGCGGCTCAGCCTTACCTGGCCTGGCTGAGCTACACCGCCGAATCCGCTGCCCATGCGGGCTCGCAGGCCACCGCGTCCGCGGCCGCCTTCGAGGCGGCCTTCGCCGCGACCGTGCCGCCGGCTGAGGTTGCGGCCAATAGGGCGCTGCTGGCCGCGCTGGTGGCGACGAACATCCTGGGCCAGAACACACCCGCCATCGCGGCCACCGAGGCGCACTACGGCGAAATGTGGGCGCAGGACGCATTGGCGATGTACGGCTATGCGGCGTCGTCGGCGGCCGCCGGGATGCTGAACCCGTTGACCACGCCGTCGCGGATCGCCAACCCGGCGGGGCTGGCCGCGCAGGCGGCCGCGGTGGGCCAGGCCGGCACGGCACAGCAGGTGGGGCTGGCGAACCTGATCACCAACGTGCCCAACACGGTCATGGGGCTCGCGTCGCCGGCCGCGTCCGTTTTCGACGCGACGGCGCTGGGCGGAATCATCGATGACCTGCTCGGCAATACATTCGTGCAGAACGCCATCAACGGTGCGGTCAACACTGCGGCCTGGTTCGTCATGGCCACCATCCCCAACGCGGTCTTCCTGGGACATGCCCTGGATGCCGTGAACGCCACGGGCGGGGCTGCTGCCGCCGCCGAGCTGGTTCCGGCCATCGCGGGACCGGCGGCCACGACGAACGCCGTGGCACCCGCGGGCGCGGGCTCGGTCCTGGCCGGCATGGGCCAGGCGTCCGCGGTCGGCAAGTTGGCGGTGCCGGCGAGCTGGTCCAGTGCCGCTCCGGCGTTGCCTTCGGGCACCACGGCGTTGGAGGGCAGCGGCTGGGCCGTACCCGAGGAAGCCGGACCGGTCACCGCGATGCCCGGCGGGCCGGGGATGGCCGCCGCGTCGAAGGGCGGCGGTGGTTACGCCGGGCCACGGTACGGCTTCCGGCCGACCGTGATGCCCAAACAGGTCGTCGTCTGCTCCGACCGGCCGGGCCGTAATGTGGCCGGTATGTGGTCGCGCGTCACGATGGCCGGGTTGTCCGAATGAGCCTGCTGATCGCGAACCGGGGCGAGATAGCGCTTCGAATCATCCGCACGGCAACCGAATTGGAGATCCCCACGGTGGCGGTTTACGCCGCGGACGACGCCGACAGCCCGCACGTGCACGCGGTCGACCAGGCAATCGCCCTGCCCGGCAACGGTATCGACGCCTACCTCGACGCCGCGGCCATCCTGGCCGCGGCCCAGGCGTCCCGCGCCGAGCTGATCCACCCCGGCTACGGGTTCCTCAGCGAGAACCCCGAATTCGCGCGGGCCTGCACGGCCGGCGGGTACACGTTCGTGGGACCCGACGCCGCGGTGCTGGAGTTGGTCGGGAACAAGTCTGCGGCCCGCGCGGCCGCCGTCACCGCCGGGGTGCCGGTGCTGGCGGCGACCCAAGGCCCCAGCAGCCTCGGCGACATCCAGGAATTCTTCGCCGCTCAGGGCGGCGGCGCGGTCATGATCAAGGCGCTTGCCGGCGGTGGTGGCCGGGGCATGCGCAAGGTGACGAGCGCCGGCCAGATCGACGATGCCTACCGTCAGTGCGCCGCGGAAGCGCAACTGGCCTTCGGCAATCCGGCGTTATTCGCCGAGGTATATCTGGGTGCGGCACGCCATCTGGAGGTGCAGGTCGTCGGTCAGCCACCGCATACGCTGGCGTTGGGCGATCGTGACTGCAGCATCCAGCGGCGTCACCAGAAGCTGGTCGAAATCGCTCCCGCCCAAGGCCTTTCGTTGAACACACCGTCACCGAGGCGGTGACCGGTCTGGACCTGGTGGCGCTGCAGCTGGCCATTGCCGGCGGTGCGGCCTACGACCAGCTGGGGCTGCCGGCCGGAATTTCCTGCGAGGCAACCACAGTCGCCGGTGATCCCGCCTGGATCGCGAGGCATCGCGATCCAGACCAGGGTCAACGCTGAAACCATGGCGGCAGCCGGGTCCGTCCTGCCCGCAGCGGGCACTCTGACGGTGTTTTCACCCCCGAGCGGCCCCGGGGTCCGGGTCGACACCTACGGCCGGGCGGGGCTGTCGGTGAGTCCACGCTATGACTCGCTGCTGGCCAAGGTCATCACCCACGTATCCGGGTCAACCTTCGGCGCGGCGGTGCGCAAGGCGCGCACGGCGCTATCGGAGTTCAGCATCGAGGGCGTCGCCGCCAACCTGGCGTTGCTGCAAGAACTCTTGTCGGACAACAAGGTTCAATCGGGCATCGTCACGACGAGTTTCTTCGACGAAAAGCTGCCCGACCTGGCGGCCGCGGCGCTGTCCCACCACGCCCATCGGGTGGCCGCGGTCGAGCTTTACCCCGGTGAAGAAGCGTTGCGTGCCCAACTGGCCGGCGCGGTGGTGGACGTCGCGCCGGAAGGTAGCGAGGTGGGCGCCGCGCTGGTTCGCGTCGAGGGTGCGGCTTACGGGCTGATCGCCAACAGCAGCCATCATCTGGGTGGCGCCATCGACGCCGAGGCGTCGGACAAGGCTACCGACTTCCTGGCGCTGTGCGAGTCGTTCCGGCTGCCGGTGATCTCGCTGTGCGATACCCCGGGATTCATGGTCGGTCCAGACGCGGAGAAAGAAGCCACGGTCCGGCGTTTCGGCCGGATGTTCATCGCCGGCGCGCGGTTGACGGTGCCGCTCGGAATGATCATCTTGCGTAAGGGCTATGGGTTGGGTGCGATGGCCATGGCCGGTGGCTCCTTCCATGCGCCCGAGTTCACGATCGCCTGACCCACCGGGGAGATCGGCGGCAGGGGGCTGGAGGGGGCGGTGCGGCTCGGGTTTCGCAAGGAGTTGGCCGCCGCCGCGGACGAGGTTGAACGCCAAGCGCTTTTCGACCGGCTGCTGGCTGCGGCCTATCAGCATGGAAAGGCGTTGCGCTCGGCCACCACATTCGAACTGGACGACGTCATCGATCCGGCGGAGTCGCAGACCTGGATCAGCAGGCTGCTACGCGTGACCGGAACCGCATCCGACGCCCGGGATGCAGCCGGCGCCGCCCGGGACTCCGCCAGGTCCCGCGTTGACCCCTCCTGAGCCGCAACCGACGCCTGGAGCGCAACCGCTACCGCCCGGACCGCCGCCGGGACCGCCATTCTGGCCGCCCTGGCCGCAGTTGCCGTTTTCGTCGCAGCCGCCACCGCCGGGTACGTTGACCGCAACGATGTGGCTGGAGGCCGAGGCAGTCGTGGTGGGAACCACCGCAAAAGCCCCGGCGGAGGCCGTTGGCGCGACGGCGATGGCGGTAGCGATACACCCGGCCACGACTAGTGGTTTCATGAGGTTTAGTTTCGCTAACATGCGCCTCGTATACCCGTTACGCACGTGTACAAAACGCTTCCGAGAGATCGGCCAACCGACGACTGAAGGCATACGACCATGACCTCACTGGATCTGACCGGCCGTACCGCCATAGTCACCGGCGCCTCCAGGGGAATCGGGTTGGCGACGGCGCAACGCCTGGCCACCGCCGGCGCCAACGTGGTGCTCACCGCCCGCAAGCAGCAGGCCGCCGAGGCGGCCGCCGCCGAGGTCGGCGAGCGCGCGGTGGGCGTCGGTGCTCACGCGGTCGACGAGGAAGCCGCCCGACGCTGTGTGGACCTGGCCCTCGAGCGCTTCGGCAGCGTGGACATCCTGGTCAACAACGCGGGCACCAACCCGGCGTTCGGTCCGCTGATCGAACAGGACCACGCCCGCTTCACCAAGATCTTCGACGTCAACCTGTGGGCCCCACTGCTGTGGACCTCGCTGGCCGTCAAGGCATGGATGGGCCAACGCGGCGGTGTCGTCATCAACACCGCCTCGATCGGCGGTATGCATCAATCCCCGGCCATGGGAATGTACAACGCCACCAAGGCCGCCCTGATACATGTGACCAAGCAACTGGCCCTGGAACTTTCGCCGCGGGTGCGGGTCAACGCGATCTGCCCCGGCGTGGTGCGCACCAGGCTGGCCGAGGCGCTGTGGAAGGACCATGAAGACCCGCTGGCGGCGACCATCGCACTCGGGCGCATTGGCCAACCGGTCGACGTGGCCGAAGCCGTCGGTTTCCTGGTCTCGGATGCGGCGGGCTGGATCACCGGAGAGACCATGGTGATCGACGGCGGCCTGCTGCTGGGCAATGCCCAAGGGTTCAGGGGCTTTCCGGCGAACTCCGGAGGCGCGCAATGAGCATTCAGGAGGACCTCGCAACCCGGGTGCGGGCGCTGCTGGACCAGCACGACCCGGCCACCACCGACGCGCGGGAATTCCTCGGCGCGCGGTTCGACGCGGGGCTGGCCTGGGTGTACTTTCCGGTGGGCTTCGGCGGACTCGACCTGCCGCGCACCTATCAGGCACAGGTCGACGCGCAATTGTCGGCGGCAGCAGCGCCGCCGGCCGGTGGCGGGCGAAACATCATCGGCATCGGCATGGCGGCTCCGACGATCGCCGTGTTCGGAACCGAAGACCAGAAGCGTAAGTTCTTGCGCCCGTTGTTCACCGGTGAGCACCTCTACTGCCAGCTGTTCAGCGAACCGGGCGCCGGATCGGATCTGGCCGGGGTGGCCACTCGTGCGGTGCGCGACGGGGACGGCTGGATTGTCAACGGGCAGAAGGTATGGACGTCGATGGCCCAGCATGCGCAGATGGCCATCCTGGTCGCCCGCACCGATCCGAACGTGCCTAAACACGTTGGGCTGACCTACTTCTTGTGTGACATGAGGCAACCGGGAATCGACATCCGGCCACTGCGTCAGATCACCGGCGAGGCGGAATTCAACGAGGTATTTCTCACCGACGTCCGGGTGCCCGACACGAACCGGCTCGGCCCGGAAGGCGGCGGCTGGCGGGTCGCGACCACCACCCTCAACAACGAACGCGTCGCGATCGGCGCACGGACCGGAATCCCGCGCGAGGGCGGCCACATCGGCAGGGTCACCGAGGCCTGGCGTGACCAGCCGGCGCTGCGCAATCCCGCGATGCACGACGAGATGATGCGGCTGTGGGTAGAAGCCGAAGTGCTGCGGCTCACCGGCGAACGATTGCGCCAGCAGGCCGCGACCGGTCAGCCCGGGCCGGAGGGCGCCGGTATGAAAGTGGCGTTTGCCCGTCTGGCGCAACAGATCTCGGGCTTCGAACTGGAACTGCACCCCGAAACTGGCCTGGGATACGACGACTGGACGCTGCGCCGGCCGGAGACCGTCGATCTGATTGGTCGCGGCCCGGGCTATCGCTACCTGCGGGCTCGCGGCAACTCGATCGAAGGCGGCACCTCGGAGATCCTGCGCAACACCATCTCCGAGCGGGTTTTGGGCCTGCCCGGTGAACACCGGGTCGACAAGACTGTCGCCTGGAAGGATTTGCCGCGATGAGCGCCGCGGACCTACTGTACTCCGACACCGAGGAGGCGCTGCGGGACAGCGTTCGGCAACTGTTGGCCGATCGGTGTCCGCCGGAGCTGGTGGTGCGGGCCTATGATGTTCCGCTGCAAGACTTTTCGGAGCTGTGGCGGACGCTGGCCGCCGATCTGGGGGTGGCCGGGCTGCTGGTTCCCGAGTCGCTGGGCGGAGCGGGCGCAACTGCCCGTGAAGCAGCGGTGGTGATGGAGGAGATCGGTCGGGCCGTCGCGCCGGTGCCGTTCCTGTCCAGCGCGGTGCTTGCTACCGTCGCGCTGTCGCGTTCCGGCGAGACCGAAACCCTCTCGGGTCTGGCCGGTGGTGCCGTCACCGCGGCGCTGGTGGTGCCGCTATCCACCGCACCGGGTGATCCGGTGACCGGGGTGAGCGATGGCGCCGACGGACTGACCGGACGGGTCGGCAGCGTTGCGGGCGCCAGGGAAGCCGACGTGCTGGTGGTGCCGGTCGCCGGGCCCGAGGGGGTGGAGCTGCATACCGTCGCGCGCGACGCGGCCGGTGTCGAGGTCTCGCCGATGTTGACCTTCGACATGACCAGACCCCTTGCCGACGTGCAGTTTTCGGGTGCGACGTCGTCGCGGATCGGTACCGGCCCGGGTGAAGCGGCGCTGGCCGAGGCGCTGCAGACCGCAGCGGCGCTGCTCGCCTCCGAGCAGCTGGGGATCGCGCGGTGGTGCTTTGACACCACTCTGGCCTACGCCAAGGAACGTAAGCAGTTCGGCCGGGCCATCGGTTCCTACCAGGCGATCAAACACCGGCTGGCGGACTTGTGGTTCGAGGTCGGTTCGGCGACGGCCGCGGCCCGCTATGCCGCCGACACCTGTGCCCGCGGCGATGCTGACGCCGCCGTCGCGGCGGCTCTGGCGCAGGCCCACTGCAGCGGGGTTGCGGTGCACGCCGCCGAGGAATGCGTGCAGCTGCACGGCGGGATCGGAATGACCTGGGAGTATCCCGCGCACCTGTACCTGAAGCGGGCCAAGAGCGACCAGTTGGCCCTCGGGACCGCCTACCGGCACCGCGCTCGACTGGCCAGGTTGGTCAACCTACCGGTCACCTGACGTCGGCAAGAGTCGGGCGAGCAGACACAGAATCGCATGAGGCGCCAAGGATTTGGCTGATTCTGTGTCTGCTCGCCGGATCAGTGCGGTAGTGCCGAAGCGAAGACGTCCGTCATTGCCGCCCAGTGCCTTTCGGCGCACGCCTCGTCGTAGGGCGGGTTGTCCGGGACGGCAAACCCGTGAGCGGCGGGATACCACTCGATGATGTGCTCGACGCCGGCCGCGGTCAGAGCTTTGTCCAGCTGTTCGGCGTGGTCAGCCGTGAACGACGGGTCATTCTTCGCGCCGCCCACATAGACCGTGGCCCGCATCCGCTCGGCCAGCAGATGCGGGCTGTCCGCGCTGTCGGTGACCAAGCCGCCGCCGTGAAACGACGCCGCGACGGCGACTCGATCCGGAAGACGACCGGCCACCACGAGCGAGATCCGTCCACCCATGCAGTAGCCGCACACACCGAATCGCTGGCCCCTCACCGCCGGGCGGCCGGACAGGTAGCCGAAGAACGCGCCGGCGTCGCGGGTGACTCGGTCCGGGGTCAAGGTGCCGATCATGAACATGATCCGCGCCCGCTCCTTCGCGTCGCCGAACGCGGTCTTCATATCGAATGCGGCCCAGGCGCCCTCGCGGTAGTACACGTCGGGCAGCAGCACCGCATAGCCGTAGCCCGCCAGTTTGGCAGCCATCTGGTAGAAGGTTTCCCGCACACCGCCGGCGTCGGGATACATGACGACACCGGGCCAGGGGCCTTCGGCACCGTCGGGAGTAAACAGGTGGACGGGGCAGCTGCCGTCGGGCGTCGTGACGGTATCGGTGAATTTCGCCATGGCCTCCGTTGTACTCCCGCGGCCTTCTCGCGTGTTGTTTGGCGTAGAGACCCCGCGGCACGGGGAGAGGCGGGGGGGGG
>NZ_MVIF01000114.1 GCF_002086675.1 Mycobacterium persicum | reverse complement strand
GTGACGGCGTTGCAGTGGTAGCCGGCGGTATTGGAGGACTGATCGGAAACGGGGGGGAAGTCGTCAATGCCGTACAGGGCGGGGCTGGCGGCGAAGGTGAATTTGTGGGGAGTAATGGGGCCGGTAACACCGGTGGCTCTGGCGGGGACGCGCTGTTTATCGGTAACGGTGGCGCCGGCGGCGCCGGGACGGGTCGTGCCGCGGGCGGCGTCGGCGGCCACGGCGGACTGTTGTATGGAAACGGAGGCAGTGGCGGATTAGGCGGAAGCGGCGTTAACTACGTCGGCGGAAACGGCGGCAACGGCGGCGCAGCCGGACTGTTCGGCAATGGCGGCAACGGTGGAGCAGGCGGAGCAGGCGGAGCCGCGAACGGCGTTATCGGCGTGGGAGGCATTGGCGGTAACGGCGGCGCAGCCGGATTGTTCGGCAATGGGGGCGATGGTGGGTCTGCTGGCGTGGGCCAAACCGGCGGTAACGGGGGTGACCGCGGTAACGGCGGACCGTTGTATGGCAATGGCGGAGCCGGCGCTAACGGCGGCACTGGTGGCCACGGTGAAGTCGGCGCCGCTGGCGGATCCGGAGGCAACGGCGGCGCCGGAGGAGACGGCGGTACTAGTGGACTGATCGGAAGCGGTGGGGACGGCGGCAATGCCGGGCACGGCGGGGTCGGCGGCTCGGGGCAATGGACAGGGAGCAATGGCGCCGGTAACGCCGGTGGAACCGGCGGGGACGCGCGGTATTTCGGTAGCGGCGGTAACGGCGGAGACGGGACCGGCGGTGCCGCGGGCGGCGCCGGCGGCACCGCCGGGCGACTCTACGGCAGCTCCGGATCGGATGGATTGAGCTACCTCGACTCTTCGCCTACCAAATAGTTCGTCAGTAGGTCGAGTGGGGCACTGGTGTAGGCAAATTCGGATTGCGAAAACTCTCTCGACCAAAACCCAGCAGTCAGAGACAGCGGATTGTCGTGGGCAATCGCAAAACTGGTCGCCACCGTGCGCCCTCAACCCAACAAAGGCACCTGCGCGGACTGCCGAAGCCGGAAATAGGTCGAGGTCGCCAACTCGGCGCACATGACGTGGGGGTTGGCCGTCGCCGCTCGCCGGCAATCTCGACATCGGCAGGTCCTCAAGCGTGCTATTCACCGAAATCGCTTCGGCCGCAGCCGTATCGACGACGCGGCGGATCAGCACAGACCGCTAGGGATGCCCCTGGCTGGAGCGGTTTCCTGGCCGGGCATCGCCTGCGGGTAGGGCACCCGGTAGGGAGGGTTCAAGCGAAAAGCCCCCGTTACGGCTCCGACACCGAGGCCGCATTGCGCCAGTTCCGGCAGCACCCGTCGGGATTGGTTCAGCGTGGGTGGCGACGGGTTGGGTGGGACGGCGAAGTTGAAGGCCGACGCCATGTCGCCGGTCACGCTGCGGCGCCATGCGGTGAGGTTGGGCACCGGCACGCCGAACCGCTTCTCGATCAAGCGAAGTTGTGAGGTGTGGTCGAAGACGTCGTGGACCATCAGCCCGCCGCGGCTTAACGGTGAAATCACCAGGCAGGGAACGCGAAAACCCAGGCCGATCGGTCCGCGGATGCCGCCGGAAGCGGGTACCTTGCCGATGTCGGGCACCGTAAGGTATTCGCCGGCTGTTCCCGGCGGAGCTGTCGGTGGCACGACATGGTCGAAGAAGCCGCCGTTTTCGTCATAGCTGACTATCAGCGCGGTCTTTTCCCAGACTGCCGGATTGGACAACAAGATTCGCAGCGTATCCGCGATCACTACGGCACCGCCCGCGTCCGGCATCGCCGGATGTTCGGACACAAGGATATTTGGAACCAGCCAGGAGACCTGCGGCAGCCGGTTGGCCCTGACGTCGGCGGCGAAGTCCCACGGATAGCGCGGGACGGCGCCGAAGCGAGCCAGGTCCGACCGCGGGTCCGCGGCCTGTTTGAACCATTGCACGATCTCGCCGTAACCCACGTAGGTGTTGATCGCGGGCCCTAATGACTTGTCGCTGTACACCTTCCAGCTGATGCCGGCATCGCTGAGGTTCTGCGGCATGATGCGCCAGCTGTAGGCACCGATCGGCGCGGTATTAGCGGTCTCCACCGATGGCCCACCGTCGGTGCCGGCGGGGTCGATCCAGGCGCTCAGCCAATACAACCGGTTGGGAGAGGTAGGGCCCAGCACCGAGCAGAAGTAGTGGTCACACACGGTGAAGGTGTCGGCCAGCAGGTAATGCATCGGGATGTCTTGACGGGTGTGATAGCCCATTGCCGCCGGTGTGTTGGCCGGCGAGCGGGTCCGCGCCTGCGCCGGCAGCCAGTTGTCGTTCGCGCCGCCGTTCCACGACTGGTGCATCGTGACCCAATCATGGTCGGGGTCGTTGATGCACGCGCCGTTGAGCAAAGGCGCCCTGGTGCTGTCGAAGCGAAACGGGAGGGTGGTGCCGGTGGGGTCCAGCGACTGCGTCCGCGGGTCCCAGCCCTTTTGCTGGAACAGCGGCGAGGCGGTATCGAATCCGTCGATACCGGAAAGTGTTCCGTAGTAGTGATCGAAGGATCTGTTTTCTTGCATCAACAGCACGATGTGCTCGATGTCGGTCAAATGCCCCGAGCACGGCCCGGCCCCGTAAGCCTTTTCGATCACCGGTCCGGTTAACGATATGAGAGAGGCGGCACTGGTGGTGGCGGCGGCTCTAGCAAAAAACTCGCGGCGCGACATTGTGTCAACCGGGTTTCTACCCATCACAACGTCCTTCCGCACAGTTGGGCGAACTGTATCTTTGCGGCGGCGATCTGCTGTGACATGTCGGCGGGCGTGTCGTGGCGAATGCGTTTGGGGCGCTGAGGCGCAAATCTGCCGGGCCGCGAAAGGCGGCATGCCGGCAATTGGATGACTGCCTAATCGGCTGAGTTCGCGACGAAAAACCGGGCGGCCTTGCGGATGGAATCTTCCACCGGTTCCGGTGTCCAGCCCAGTTCGTGTTCGGCTTTGCTGTGATCCAGCGGCGACATCAGTTCTGCCATGCGCGCTCCGACGTAGGCGAAGCGAAGGTCGCGACGCAGCAGGCGGGCGGCCAGATCGTTGAGGCGCGCCGCGGTACGCATGACCGGCATCGGGATCGGGATGTGCGGCGGGCGGATGCCCACCGCGCGGGCCGCGATCTCGTGGATTTCCCGGGTGCTCAGATAACGATCGGAAATGATGTAGCGCTCGCCGACGCGGCCGCGGTCGGCCGCCAGAAGCATGGCGCTGGCGGCGTCTTCGATACCGACCACCTCGGCGGAGAAGCCGAGGTAGAACGGGAACCGTCCGGTGGCCACGCGCGCGATGAGCGAACCATGCGGGGTCGGGGCCCAGTCGCCGGGACCGTAAGTGGTCGAGATACACATCGCGACCGCCGGTAACCCCTTCTCGCGCACGTAGTGCATGACCAGGTTCTCCGCGGCCACCCGGGATTCGATGTAGGCGCCGCCGTCGTTCCAGTTGTGCGGATCCTCCTCGGTAACGGGCCGCTGGTCGCTGATTGCCAATGTGCCGGTGCTGCTGGTGAAGACGAACTTGCGCAACTGTGCGTCGAGGGCCGCGTCGAGCACATGCCGCAGCCCGTCGACATTGGTGCGGAACAACGGAGTGGGGTCGCGCAGCCACATCCGGGCATCCACCACGCAGTAGTAGACGACGTCGCAGCCGGCCATGGCGACTCGCAGCGCGGCGTCGTCGAAGATGTCGCCGTAACAGCGTTCGACTTTGCCAGTCTGCAACAAGTCGTCGATGCCCTTGGTGACACTGGTGCGCCGCACCATGACCCGCACGTCCTGCCCTGCTGCGACGAGTTGGCGGGTGACATGTGAGCCCAGGAAACCGCTCGCCCCGATGACTAGTTTGGTGGTTCCGGCCATCGCCGCCTCAGAAGGTGGTGGGTGCCAGCGCGTCACGGCCGAGCCGCCTCGCCAGCGAGGCCGCCGCGTCCCGCAGCCGAGGCGAAATACGCACGGAGGAAAGAGGATTGAAGATATCCTCGCGCAGCCGGGTCAGCGTCGAGGACTTGATCAGCCAACTGCCGTCGAGCTTCCCGTAGGTTTCGTGGTAGTGACCGCGCCCGTTGAGATTGACGCCCGGGCACAACCGCACCACGTCCTCGAGCGCCCAGATCCCGGTCGCGGTCGTCGGCGACGTCAGCGTGATTTCGGGGGCGTGCACCTGATGCACCGTGGGTCGCGACGGCTTGCCCAGCGCGTGGCGCACGTAGGACACGAACTCGTCGGCACCGCGGATCACCATCCCGCCCGACTGCGAGGTGTCGCTGACGAAGTCGTCGGTGAACAGCTGCCGCCAGTCATCCCAGCGCTTGGTGTCCAGGTATCGGCAGTATCGGGCCTTGAGTTGCTTGATCGCCTCGATCTCCCACAGTGTCGTTGCGATGGCGGACATCCTAGCTCCTCATGCACCTCATAGCCCGATTTCGAGATTACTGATTCCGTATCAGAGAATGGTATTCTCGCATGATAGCGACGACAGGAGGCGGCCCGAATGCTGTTGGAGTTCGATGCCGATCAGCGCTTGTGGCAGGACACCGTGCGCGATGTCGTCGCCAAGCAGTGCCCGCCGTCGCTGGTGCGCGCGGTGGCTGAGGACGGCGTCGACACCAGCCCGCTATGGAAGGTGTATGTCGACCTCGGCTGGACGGAGCTCAACGAGCCGGCCGGCGCCGTGGAGCTGGCGATCGTGTTGGAGGAGTTGGGGCATGCCACCGATCCCACCCCCTTCCTGGCGACGATGAGCCAGTTCGCCCCGCTGGCCGTGGACCACTTCGACCCGCACCAGTCGGGTACCGCCGTGTACAGCGGGGTAACCGCCCGCCGGGACGCCGACGGATGGGTGCTCGACGGTACGGCACGCCACGTTCTCGACGGCGATCGCGCCGACCGCTTGGCGGTGGTGACCGACGCCGGGGTGTTCATCGTGGACGCCCGTCAGGTCTCGGCCCGTCGTGAGTCTGTGTTCGACCCGGTGCTGCATATCGCCGACCTGTCCTTCGATCGGGTTCGAGTACCCGACGCTGTCCGGGTATCCGTGGACCGGGAACGCGCGCGCCACGTTGCGCTGACCGGTATGGCCATCACGATGGTCGGCGCCTGCCAGCGCATCCTGGATCTGGTGCTCGACCACGTGCGCAGCCGTCACCAATTCGGGGTGCCGATCGGGTCGTTTCAGGCGGTGCAGCACAAGGCCGCCGACATGCACGTCGCGGTGCAACGGGCCCGAGCGCTGGCCTACTTCGCCGCGCTGACCATCGCCGCCGACGACTCGCGGCGGCGGCTGGCCGCCGCCATGGCCAAGGCCAGCGCAGGGGAGTGTCAGTCGCTGGTGTTCCGCCACGGCTTACAGCTGCACGGCGCAATGGGATTCACCTGGGAGAACGATCTGCAATTCGCGCTCAAGCGGGCCAAGGCCGGCGAACTGATGCTCGGCGATGCGGCCGAACATCGGGCCCAGATTGCGCAGGAGTACCGTGCAGCTGACTTTTGATCCCGACGTCGAGGCGTTCCGGGCGCAGTTCGTGGCCTTCCTCGACGAAAACCTGCCTCCGGCAAGCGAAACCGGCGAGCGGCCGCGTTCGGTCTCGCATCTGCCGGCCTGGGCGCGCCGCTGGCAGCGGTTGCTCTTCGACAACGGCTGGCTGCTGCCCGGCCAGCCGCCGGAGTTCGGGGGGCGCAACGCGACGGTGGTTCAGCAGTTCGTGCACCTCGAGGAACTGTGCCGCCGGCGGATCTATCACAGTTTCAACCCGCAGGGCGTGAATATCGTTGCCGCGTCGCTGTTGTCATTCGGCACCGCGGAGCAGAAACACCGCTGGGCGGTGCCGATCCTGCGCGCCGAGATCACCGCGTCGCTGGGGATGAGCGAGCCCAGCGCCGGGTCCGACCTGGCGTCGCTGCGCACCCGGGCGGTGTTGGACGGTGACCACTTCGTGGTCAACGGGCAGAAGGTGTGGACCTCCGGGGCCCACGACGCCGACGTGTTGCTGACGTTCGTGCGCACCGACCCGGATGCGCCAAAACACCAGGGCATCAGCGCATTACTGATCCCGACCGATACCCCGGGTGTGGTGCGCCGGCCGTTTCCGTCCATCTGCTCGGCCGACGACCTGGATTTCAACGAGGTGTTCTTCACCGATGTGTCGGTGCCGGCGGAAAACCTGGTGGGTCCGCTCAACCAGGGCTGGCGGGTGGCCAATGGCTCCCTGGGGCATGAGCGCACCATGATGTGGCTGGGTTTCGCCGATCGGCTGGACAATCTGCTGGCCGACTTTAGTCCCGGCACGGAACTCGAACGCGACCGCTACGCCACCATGGTGATGGACAAACAGGCGCTGCGCCTATTGGGCTCGGTGGCGCTTGCCCGCGCCGCTCGCGGCGAGGATGACACCGCCGCCATCTCGGTGCTCAAGTTGCTGGGTTCGGAGGCCGAACTGCAAGCGTGCGAGCATGCCCTGTCGGCCGCCGGCTCCGACGGGCTGGTGCACCCCGCGCTGACCGGTCCGTATGCGCCGATGAACCTGGATCACTATTTCGCCAGCTGGTTCGAGCGTTACGCCCGCAGCTTTTCCGGGACCATCGCCGGAGGCACGTCGGAAATCCAACGCAACATCATCGCCCAGCGAGTGCTGGGCTTACCCCGCGGCTAGCGTCTTTTGCCGAGCAGACACACAATCGCATGAATTCTGGCGCTGCAATGCGATTCTGCGGCTGCTCGCCGAAGCAGCGGCTTACCAAATGACCGCAGCCTCGTTGCGTTCGGTGACCGGTCTGGCGAGTTCCTGCTCCTCACAGATGCGTTGCAGCTTGTCGAGAGTTTCGTCAAGGCCCGCACCTATCCTGCGGCCGGGCGTGAAAGTGGCCGGTAGCTTGCGCATCCCCTGGATGACCCCGATGGTCTCGTAGTGGACGGTGCCCCCAGAGTCGCAACGGTAGTCCGGCATCCGGTCGAGGACCGCGGTCAGCATCGACTTGAACACGGTGCGCGCCACGTTGGATCCGATGCAACGATGCACACCGATCCCGAAGCTGAAGTGCCGGTTGCCTTTACGATCAAGAAGGACCTTGTCGGCGTCGGCGAACACCGCCGGGTCGCGGTTGGCCATCGCCCACGAAATCCACAGCCGCTCACCCTCTTTGAAATGCAGCCCGTCCAGTTCGACGTCGTCGGCGAATGTCCGGCCGTCGCCGGGAGCGGGGGTGAAGTAGCGCAGAAATTCCTCGGTTGCCGAGTCGAGCAGGGTGTCGCGTTGCCTGCTGAGCAGCTGCCGCTGTTCGGGGTTTTCCGAAAGCCATTCCAGCGCATGGGCGGTCAGCGCTGTGGTGGTGTCGAAGCCGCCACCGATGAGCAATCCGAGATTGCCCAGTATTTCCAGATTGGGAGCGGGCTGGCCGTCGATGCGCATCTCGAGCAGGGCGTTGACCACCCCGGGCCGCGGATGGTTGCGAATCTCGACCATGTTGTTGACCAGGTCGAGCCCCATCTGCCGGTCATCTCGGTAACCCGCTGGATGTCCGGCGAGTGCTCCGGGGTATACACCGCGGCGTGGGTCGGCTCGCTGTACATCTTCCAGTTCTGCACCGGAATACCCATGAGCGCCAAGGTCAGAACGGCGGGCACGACGTTGGCCAGATCGTCGACGAAGTCGATGCTGCCGTGTTCGATCCTCTGGTCGAGGCAGGCGCGGGTTAAGTCGTCGACGAACGGCACCCAGCGCTTGACGGCGGCCGGCGACAGATACGGGTTGAGCACGTTGCGGTAGCTGCGGTGCTCGGGGTCGTCCATCTCCAGGATGCCGCCGCGCACACCGTTGATCCGGCTGGCGGTCGGAATCGAAATGCCCTGGTAGCCACGGCGTTCGTGGTTGACATCGTGATCGTTGGAGACGGCGGGACAGCGGGCGAGCTCGAACACTTCGTGGCTGCCGGCGGCGACCCAGTGCCCGCCGTAGGTGTCGCTCCACGCCATCGGGCACCTGGCGTGCATCTCCTCGGTGATCGCCTGGAACCGTGACCGGTACTCCGCGGAGTGCCGGTCGAAGTGGTACCGGTGTTTCTCGCGGTCAGCGACGCTCAACCCGCTGTCTCCCTTTACCCGTGTTACCCGTCGGTGATGACGATGGCCTGCTCCGGACACGATCGCGCGGCTTCACACACCTGGTCCTGCTGGTCGGCCGGTACCACTTCGCTGACCGCCGACGAGGTGCCGTCGATGTCGCTGAGCCGGAAGGAGTCGGGGGCGATCATGGAGCACAGGGTGTGGCCCTGGCAGCGTTCGGGGTCAACCCAGACCTTCACGATGCCTTCCTTCCCGGCTCAGGTGTTCCGGCCGCCGTTGACGCCCAGGAGCTGGCCGGTGATGTAGCCGGCTTCCTCGGACACCAGAAAGGCGCAGGCCGCCGCGATGTCTTCGGGCCTACCCATCCGCCGCACCGGGGTTCGCGCGATGCTCGCTTCGATGTCACCGAGAAACCCTTGTTCGGCGGCCCTGCGCAGCATCGGGGTATCGATGAACCCGGGCGGTATGGCGTTGACGGTGATGCCGCTGGGCCCGTACTCGAGCGCCAGCGTTTTGGTGAGCCCGTTGACCGCGGATTTGGCCGCGACGTAGTGCGCCATGTAGGGGGTGCCGGAATGTGTGCTCGACGACGAGATGTTGACGATCCGTCCCCACCCGGCCTCGACCATGTCGGGCAGCACCGCCTGAATGGTGTGGAAGACGCCGTTGAGGTTGACGTCGATCACCCGCTGCCAGTCCTCGAAGGTGATGTTGGCGAACCGCTTGAACCCGTCCAGGCCGGCGGCGTTGACCAGAATCGTGACCGGTCCCAGTCGGTCGCGGATCGCCGACAGCGCGGCATCGACCTGCGGGCGGTCCGTCACGTCGGCGGTGTAGGCGAGCTCGGCGTCACTGGGCTTGAGGTCGACGGTGGCCACGTCGATACCGTCGGATCGCAGTCGACGGGCGATCGCCAGCCCGATGCCCGACGCGCCGCCGGTGACGACGGCGGTCTTCATGCCCACAACCTCTCAACCATCAAGAATCTCCCTTACAATTATGAGAACCCTACTCTCGCGGTCGAGCGACCCGCAAGCCGGCCACGAAACCGCTTCCTGCCTGCGCCGAATGCTGCGATCGGGTTACCGCTGGGCGATTGCTTAGCACCACGGCAGGTCGGTCCGATCACGGTGCATTCTTGAACTCTCATGCGGCGAATGTAAGATTCGCGAAGGATGAGAATGAAATTACCGTGACCGTCAGCGCACCGAGGGGGCCGCAATGCCGACGCAGCAGACCGCGGGAACCATCGCCGAGGGGCGAACGGCCGACGGGCCGAGTCAGTCACCGGCTGACCGGCGGCTATTGATCGACGGCCGGCTGCTCACCACCGATACCACCTTCGCCTCCATCAACCCCGCCACGGGTGCGATTGTGGGGTATGCGCCCGACGCCGGCGTTGCGGAAGCCCAGGCAGCGGTCGCGGCGGCCCGGCGTGCCTTCGACACCACCACCTGGTCGACCGACGTCGAGTTGCGCACGAGTTGTCTCGACCAACTCCATCAGGCATTGCTCGACCATGCCGCAGAGTTGCGGGAGCTGACGATCGCCGAGGTCGGCGCCACCCGCGCCCTGACCCATGCAGCGCAGCTCGACGAGCCGATCGGCATCGTGCGCTATTACGCCGACCTGCTGCGCGGCTATCAGTTCTCCGAAGAACTCGGCGACACCGAATCGCGGGGGATGCGCCATCACCGCTGGGTGGAGAAGGAAGCCGCCGGCGTGGTCGCGGCGATCATCGCCTACAACTATCCCAACCAGCTCGCGCTGGCCAAGCTGGCTCCGGCGCTGGCCGCCGGCTGCACCGTCGTGCTCAAGGGCGCGCCGGACACCCCGCTGGTCACGCTAGCGCTGGGCGAGGTGATTGCCGAATGCACCGACATCCCGGCCGGCGTGGTGAACGTGCTGAGTTCCCCTGATGTCGCCGTCGGAGAGCTGTTGACCACCAGTCCCGACGTCGACGTGGTCACCTTCACCGGCTCAACGGCGGTCGGGCGGCGGATCATGGCGGCGGCCAGTGGGACCGTCAAGCGGGTCTTTCTGGAGTTGGGCGGCAAGTCCGCGGTGATCATGCTCGATGACGCCGACTTCGCCAACGCGGCCATGTTCGCGGCGTTCAGCATGGTCACCCACGCCGGCCAGGGCTGCGCACTCACATCGCGGCTATTAGTGCCCCGACAGCACCACGACGAGATCGTGGAACTCATCGCGCAGAACTTCGCCAAGGTGCGCCACGGCGACCCGGCCGACCCGAAAACCTACCTGGGACCGCTGATCAACGACCGCCAGCGGGACAAGGTCGACGGCATGGTGCGGCGCGCCATCGCCGCCGGCGCGACCCTGGTCACCGGGGGCAAGCGCCTGGACCCCGGCTACTTTTACGCACCGACACTGCTCACCAACGTCGACCCGGACAGCGAGATCGCCCAGGAGGAGGTGTTCGGTCCGGTGCTCGTCGTGATCGGGTTCGATGACGATGATGACGCCGTGCGGATCGCCAACAACTCGATCTACGGCTTGGCCGGTGCGGTCTTCAGCCGCGACCAGGATCGCGCGCTGGCGGTGGCCCGCCGGATCCGCACCGGATCGTTTTCCATCAACGGCGGCAACTACTTCGGCGCCGACAGCCCGTTCGGCGGCTTCAAGCAGTCCGGGGTCGGCCGCGAGATGGGGGTCGCTGGACTGGAAGAGTTCTTGGAACTCAAGACTTTTGCCGTTCCGGTCGGAGCGGCGCCGGGGGCGCGCGGATGAACCCTCTCGAAGGTATCCGCGTCCTGGAGGTCGCCATGTACGGCTTCGTCCCGTCGGCCGGCGCGGTGCTCGCCGAATGGGGAGCCGACGTCGTCAAAGTCGAGCACGCGGTGACCGGCGACCCGCAGCGCGGCCTGCGGCAGACCGGCATGCTGCGGGTGGAGGGCGACCCCAACCCCAACATCGAGCACGCCAACCGCGGCAAACGCAGTATCGGCCTGGACATGTCGGTGCCCGAGGGCAAAGACGTGCTCTACGAACTGGCCCGGCGCTCCGACGTATTCCTCACCAGCTTCCTGCCCGACGCACGGCAGAAGTTCGGCATCGACGTCGACGACATTCGGGCGGTGAACCCGTCGATCATCTACGCCCGCGGCAGCGCGCTCGGCCCGCGCGGCGAGGAAGCGACCAAAGGCGGCTACGACATGACCGCCTTCTGGTGCCGGGCCGGAACCGCTGCCACCGTTACTCCGATGGGTTATGCGGGGATGATCAATCCGCCCGGCCCGGCCTATGGCGACACCATCTCCGGCACCAACCTCGCCGGCGGCATCGCGGCGGCGTTGCTCAAGCGCGAGCGCAGCGGAGAACCGTCCGTCGTCGACGTATCGTTACTGGGCAGCGGATTCTGGTCGCTGGGCCACACCGTGGCCTTGACAAGACATTTGGGTCAGCGAATGCAGGCGCCGCCACCCGGTGTGCACGGCGCGCCCAACAACCCTCTGGTGGGGCTGTATCCGACATCGGATAGTCGCTACATCTCGTTCGTGATGATGCAGCCCACCAAGTTCTGGGCCGACGTGTGCCGCCACATCGACCGGCCCGAATTGGCCGACGATCCGCGCTTCGCGACCGTCGAGACCATCGCCGCGAATACCGCCGATGCCGTCGAGATCTTGACCAAAGTGATCGCAACCCGCACGCTTGCCGAGTGGAGCGAACGCTTTGCGACGCTCGCGGGACCATGGGCGCCGGTGCAGGACACCCTGCAAGCGGCCGACGACGCGCAAATCCGGGCGAACGAGTATCTGGTGCGCGCCGGCCAACTCGAGCTGGTCGCCAACCCGGTGCAATTCGACGTCACCGCGCCCCATACCGGGCCGGCGCCCGGATTCGCCGAGCAGACCGACGAGATCTTGTTGGAACTCGGCCTGGACTGGGATCGCATCATCGAACTGAAAACGGCCGGCGCCGTCACCTGAGATCCGGATGAGACCCGAGCCCGCAATGCCGAATGCCGCCGTTGTCGAAGCCCTCGCAGCCGATCGGCCCTGCCGGATAATGGTTACCGGTTTTCGGTTACACCTGGGCGCGGCATGAGCCATAATCGCCACAGGCTGCAAGACGTGGGGGCTGGGCCGGGCCGGCATTGCTTGCAAGCGCCAACTCACGCGACGGAACGGAGGACTGGCGTGAGGGCGGTAGCCGCTCTTCACGGCGAACCCATGCCCTCTGGGGGGCAACCGATGATCGTCGCTGCCCGAGTCAGCTTGTCGTGCAGCCTGATTGGCCACACAACTGGCCGGATAGCGCGAGAATGGCCGGGGGCCGATGGCCGGTAGGGGAGCAGACCGCTGGTCACCGGGCATCACGTTTGGGCGCGGGTCCAAACCCATGCAGGCGGTCGGGGGGCTGTTCGCGATGTCGGCGGACGCCATCAAGTTCGTGTTCCGGCGGCCCTTCCAGTGGCGGGAGTTCCTGGAGCAGTCGTGGTTCGTCGCGCGCGTCTCGATGGCGCCGACGTTGTTGGTGGCCATCCCCTTCACCGTCCTGGTCAGCTTCACCCTCAACATCCTGCTGCGGGAACTGGGCGCGGCCGATTTGTCCGGTGCGGGGGCCGCTTTCGGTGCGGTCACCCAAGTCGGTCCGCTGGTGACCGTGTTGATCGTCGCCGGCGCGGGCGCGACGGCGATGTGCGCAGACCTCGGTTCGCGAACGATCCGTGAGGAGATCGACGCGATGGAGGTCCTGGGTATCAACCCCGTGCAGCGCTTGGTGACCCCGCGCATGCTGGCCTCGGGCTTGGTCGCGCTGTTGTTGAACAGTCTGGTCGTCATCATCGGCATCCTGGGCGGCTATGTCTTTTCGGTGTTCGTCCAAGATGTCAACCCCGGTGCGTTCGCCGCGGGCATCACCTTGTTGACCGGGGTGCCCGAGGTGATCATTTCCTGTGTCAAGGCAGCGCTTTTCGGCCTGATCGCCGGTCTGGTTGCGTGCTACCGGGGGCTCACGGTATCCGGCGGGGGCGCCAAAGCCGTCGGAAACGCCGTCAACGAGACCGTGGTGTACGCGTTCATGTCGTTGTTCGTCGTGAACGTTGTTGTCACCGCTATCGGCATCCGGATGTCAACCAAATAACGCAGGGGGAGGCCTAGGGACACGCTGTGACACTGCGAGCAGCCTATCCGCGACTGACGCGACAACTCCAGAAACCGGTCGGCACGTTGAGCCGCATCGGCGATCACACGTTGTTCTACGGCAAGGCGCTGGCCGGCGCTCCGTTCGCTGCCACCCACTACCGGCGGGAAATCGTTCGTCTTGTCGCCGAAATCAGCATGGGCGCGGGAACTTTGGCGATGATCGGCGGGACCCTGGTGATCGTCGGCTTCTTGACGCTGGCCGCGGGAGGAACACTAGCGGTCCAGGGCTACAGCTCGCTGGGCAACATCGGCATCGAAGCGCTGACCGGATTCCTGGCCGCCTTCATCAATGTCCGCATTTCGGCGCCGGTAGTGGCGGGAATCGGGCTGGCCGCCACCTTCGGCGCGGGCGTGACCGCCCAGCTGGGCGCGATGCGGATCAACGAAGAGATCGATGCGCTGGAATCGATGGCGATCCGCCCGATTTCATATCTGGTCAGCACCAGGATTGTCGCCGGGATGCTCGCGATCACCCCGCTGTATTCGATCGCGGTGATCCTGTCCTTCCTCGCCAGCCAATTTGTCACCGTGGTCTTGTTCGGCCAATCGGGTGGCCTCTATCAGCACTACTTCACGACGTTCCTGAATCCGATCGACCTGTTGTGGTCGTTCCTGCAGGCGGTGCTGATGGCACTGACTATCTTGTTGATCCATACCTATTTTGGTTATTTCGCCTCGGGCGGACCGGCCGGTGTCGGGGTTGCGACCGGTAACGCGGTGCGCACCTCGCTGGTCGTGGTCGTCTCGGTGACACTGCTGGTGTCGCTGTCCATTTACGGCTCCAACGGCAACTTCCACTTGTCGGGCTAGGGGATACGACAGTGACGAAGAACCTCGGGCCGGGACCGCTTCACCGTTCGGAAACCGCCAGCGCCGCAAGACCTGTCGCGGCATCACCCGGCCGGCACTTCGGTGTGCGGTCCTACGTCCGCCCCGTGGCGGGTTTGGCAACCGTCGTCGTGGTGTCCGGCATCGCCGCCGTGGCGGTGGGTTTGTTCCAGGGCTCTTTCACCGACACCGTGCCGGTGACCGTGGTTTCGCCGCGAGCCGGCCTGGTGATGAACCCCGACGCCAAGGTGAAGATGCGCGGGGTGGAGGTGGGCAAGGTCGCCTCGATCGAATCCCGGCCGGACGGCAAAGCGGTGCTGCAGCTGGCCATGCAACCGTCGCAGATGCATCTCATCCCGTCCAATGTTCTTGTCGACATCGCGTCGACGACCGTCTTCGGCGCGAAGTTCGTCGAGCTGGTGCCGCCGGAAAATCCGTCGCCGCGGCCGCTGCGCGCCGGTGACGTGCTCGAAGGCCAGCACGTCACCGTCGAAATCAACACGGTATTCCAGCAACTCACCTCCGTGCTGAACTCCATCGATCCCGCGAAACTGAACGAGACCCTGGGCGCCATCGCGTCGGCGGTGAACGGCCGCGGCCACGAGATCGGCCAGATGCTGTCCGATCTCGATCACTTCCTGGCCACCCAGGACCCGAGTCTTCCCGCGCTGCGCCACGATCTCGAGATGCTGCCGGCGGTGAGCAATGCCTATGCCGACGCCTCCCAAGACCTGGTCACCACGGCCGACAACGCCATCCGGATCAGCAAGACGATTGTCGACGAGCAACGAAACCTGGACGCCTTCTTGATCAGCTCGATCGGTCTGGCCGATATGGGCAACGACGTGATAGGCGGCAACCGGCAAGCGCTCACCGATGTCCTGCATCTGCTGGTGCCGACCACCAATCTGACCAACGAATACCACCAAGCGCTGTATTGCGGTCTGGCCGGGTCATTGGTGAATCTGCACGCGCCGCCGCTGCCCACCCCCGGCGTGCTGGTGTTGGTCGGTTTCGAGTGGGGCGCCGAACGATATCGGTACCCGGTCAACTTGCCGAAGGTGGCCGCAACCGGTGGCCCGCAGTGCTGGGACCTTCCGGTGGTGCCCTTTGACGTGGCTCCGCCGTTCGTGGTCGCCGACGTGGGCGCCAACCCCTGGCAGTACGGAAACCCGCACCTGCTGCTGAATTCGGATGCCCTCAAACAGCTGCTGTACGGGCCGCTCGACGGGCCGCCGCGCAACACCATGCAGATCGGGCAGCCCGGATGAGCAGCTCACGCCCGATGATCATCAAGTTCGGCATCTTCGCCGTGATCATGACGGTGCTCACGGTGTTCTTGTTCTTCATTTTCGGTCAATACCGCACCGGTTCGACGCATGGTTATTCCGCTGTCTTCAACGATGTCTCGCGACTCAAGGCCGGACAGACAGTACGCGTCGCGGGCATCCGGGTGGGCACCGTCAACAGCGTCACGCTGCTGCCCGACAAAAGGGTGCGGGTGAAGTTCGACGCCGATCGCAGCGTCGTGCTCACCACCGGCACCCGGGCCGTCGTCCGCTACCTCAACCTGGTCGGCGACCGCTATCTCGAGCTCGTCGACGGTCCCGGATCCACCAAGGTGCTGCCCGCCGGCGGCGAGATTCCGCTCGACCGGACGGCGCCCGCGCTCGACCTCGATCTGCTGCTGGGTGGCCTGAAACCGGTTATCCAGGGCCTGAATCCGCAAGACGTCAACGCGCTCACCGCGTCGCTGGTACAGGTGTTCCAGGGCGAGGGCGGCACCCTGCAGTCATTGCTGTCGAAAACGTCGTCGTTCTCAACCACGTTGGCCGACAACAACGAAACTGTCCAGCAATTGATCGACAACCTCAACACGGTGGTCGCCACGCTGGACAAGGACGGCGACAAATTCTCCACCGCGCTGGATCGGCTGCAGCGGCTCGTCACCGCGTTTTCCGACGACCGCAATACCATCGGCACCGCGATCGACGCCCTGGACCGCGGAACCGCGTCGATCGCGGATCTGCTCACCCGGGCCCGGCCACCGCTGGCCGGCACGGTGGATCAGCTCAACCGGTTGGCGCCGCTGCTTGACGAGGATAAGGACAAGATCGACGTCTCGTTGGCGAAGCTGCCCAACAACTACCGCAAGCTGGTGCGGCTGGGCTCCTACGGCGCCTGGATTCCGTACTACCTCTGCGAGCTGAGCCTTCGCGTCTCCGACCTGCAGTACCGGACCGTGGTATCGCCCATCTACCGCCAGGAAGCCGGGCGGTGCGCGGAGCCCGATGAGGGAGACCGATGAACAAGTACCGCGGCGCCGGTCTCGTTCGGGCCGGATTCATCGGCATCGTGCTGGTGATCATGATCATCGCGGTCGGACTGTCACCCGAGCAGCTGATCCAGCGGGCCATCGCAGTCAGATACCAGGCGGTGTTCTCCGAAGCCGGTGGCCTGGCCCAGGGCAACGACGTGACGATATCGGGGATGAAGGTCGGCTCGGTCTCGGATGTGGCCTTGCACAACGGCGATGCCCTGGTGACCTTCACCATCAACGGGTCGGTGCTCCTCGGGTCGGACACCACCGCACACATCAGGACGGGGTCGTTGCTGGGCCAGCGAGTGCTCACCCTGGAATCGGCGGGCAGCGGCAAGCTGCATCCCATGGACGTGATACCGATTTCACGCACATCCTCGCCGTACTCGCTCAGCGAAGCCCTCAGCGATCTCACGACCGATGTCGCCGGCACCAATACCGATACGCTCAACCAGTCGCTGGACACGCTCTCGACAACGCTTGACCAGATCGCCCCGCAATTGGGGCCGGCCTTCGACGGGGTGACCCGGCTGTCGCAAACCCTCAACGGCCGCAACAAGTCACTGCGCGACCTCTTACAAGGCGCCGCCGATGTCACCAAGATCCTTTCGCAACGCAGCGCGCAGGTGAACACGCTGATCCTCGACGCCAACAGCCTGCTGTCCGTGCTGGTGGCCCGCCGGCAGGAGATCGTGCAACTGCTGGCCAACACCTCCGCGGTGGCCAAACAGCTGACCGGATTGGTGCACGACAACGAAAGCACGTTGGCGCCGACGTTGACCAGGCTGAATTCGGTGATCGCGATGCTGGAGAAGAACCGCGACAATCTCTCGCAGGCGCTGCCGGGCCTGGCCAAGTATCAGCTCACCCAGGGCGAGGCCATCTCCAACGGGTTCTACTACACCGCTTTTGTCCCGAACTTCTTGGTAATGGAGATCTTTCAGCCGTTCTTCGACTATTTCTTCGGCTTCCGAGCCTACGGAGCGCCCGGTCAGCCACCGGACACCGCCGGCCCGCGAGCACTGATCCCGTTCCCCTCCAACGCCATTCCACCGTGCCCGGACTGCCGGGTGCCCGGACTTCCGCCCTTCCCCGGGGGGTCGTGATGATCACCCGCACCATGCTTCGGGCCGGGCTGGCGATCATGTTGGTAGCGCTGGTCGTCGTCGGCGCCGCTGTGGCCGTGCGCAATACGTTCTTCCTCCCGATGACGATCACCGCCTACTTCACCAAGACC
>NZ_MVIF01000113.1 GCF_002086675.1 Mycobacterium persicum | reverse complement strand
TCGGGGAAACTCTCCATCCCCGCCCTCGGGTCACTAATTATCAGGGGGCGAGTGCCTCACCCAAGGTTGGCAGAGAGGGCGAGGACGCCAGATCCGGACGGATTCCGGTTGGCGTTGCTACAGGCTGTCACGTTCAACGTTGTGATTGGCAACGCTGATGCGCACTCAAAGAACTATTCAGTGATGATCGATCGCGATGGAAGTGTGTCGCTGGCCCCGATCTACGACGCCGCCCCGGTTATGTACCTGGATCCCGCATTCAAGGGCACAGGTCACGTGATCAACGGCAAGACAGGTATTGACACCATTGATGTCGAGGATCTAATCGCTGAGGTGACATCGTGGGGCATGGGGGAGCGGCGTGCGGCTGCGGCGGTGCGGTCATGCATGGAACGGGTGTACAGCTCGGTCGGGCGCGTCGCGCTTGCTTCCGAGACAGAGCAGGTGCGGTCAAACCTTGAGCGCCTTTGGATTAGACGCTCGTGGCCGACAGCGTCTTGAGCTGGTCCACTGCGCCAGCGTGTTCGGAAACTGGCAAGCCGTGGCCGCGCCGGATTGCAGCCCTCAGCTCTGCACCAGCTCGGGCAACGGCTCGGCACCCGTGAGCCAGTGGCGTCCGGCCTGCCGGGCCGCCTCCCACTTGGGGGCGCTCACCGCGTCGTCCTGTCCCAGGTCCTCGGGCGTCGGGCCGATGCGCTCGGCCAGGGCGGCCAGCGCGCCCAGGTCGAAGTTGTACACCTCCGCTGCCGCCAGGCCCAGGATCTGCCGGGTCTCCGCCACCGGAATGTCCCAGAACGAGCGTTTCAGCCAGTCGCGGGTGTGCGGCCAGGTCCCTTCCGGATGGGGAAAATCGTTGCCCCACAGAATATTTGACACGCCGATCTCGTGGCGCCGGGCCAATTCGCGCCGCTCGGTGGTGGTTGCCCCGATAAAGCAGTTGCGGTCGAAGTACGCCGAGGGCGGCATCGTCAGATCGCCCTCCATCCGTCGGCTCATCTTCTTGGCCGAGTGCTCACGCAGGTACCGCGTGTCCATCAGCCAGAGCAGGTCGCTGGCCCAAAACGCGCCGCATTCGGTGGCTCCCCAGCGCAGCCGGGGGAAGCGCTCGAAAACCCCGGACCACAAGGCGAACCACAGCGGCCGGACCCCCCACCAGCGCACCTCGGTGACATAGATGCCCAGGTGCTCGCCGTAGTCCTCCTGCGGGGCGGCGCCGACGTGGGTGTGTACCGGCATCTGCAGGTCCTGGCAGGCGGCCCAGACCTGGTCGTAGCGACGGTCGTGGTAGGGCGGGTAGCCGGCCCAGCGCGCCGGGATCATGATCCCGCCCCGTAACCCGGACTTGGCGGCCCGGGTGATCTCGGCCACCGCCGCATCGATGTCCGCCAGTATCGGCACGACCGCCACCCCGGCCCGCCGCTCGGGGCTGTGGCTGCACAGCTCGGCCAACCAGCGGTTGTGGGCCCGTGCCCCGGCCATCGCCCGGCCCGGGTCGAGGTCGCCCGACTGGGCCAGGCCGGCGCCGAACGGGGCCCCGGCGACCCCGCTGACGGCGTCGGCGTCGGGGAAGATGACCTCACCGACCACCCCGTCGCCGTCGAGTTCTTTGTCCCGCAAACCCACATCCCAGCCGCCGGCGATGCCGTCGCCATGCTCGGAGAACCACTCTTGCGCGAACTGCTCGTCGATCAATCCGCCGACCTGGGCCGCGGCCGCCTTCTCGACCAAGAAGGCCTCGAAGTCCTCGCGGTATTCCGGGTCGATGTACTCGCGGTACCGCTCGGTCGGCAACTCGGCGTGACAATCTGCGGAGATGATGATGTAGGGGTCCCGGCTGTCCATGGGTGGGGTCCTTTCGCTACCAGGCGCGGATGGGCTCAGGCTCGAAGGCGGTGCTGCTCGCGTCGGCGGGCACGGCCGCCAGCGGCTCGGCGACTTCGGCCACGGTCGGGCCGATTCGGTCGGCCAGCGGGGCGAGGGCCTCGAGGTCGAAGCGGTAGACGGCGGCCGCGTTGCCGCCGACCATGGCCGCCACCTCGTCGGCCGGGACGTCGCTGAAGGTGTGGCGCAGCGCCTCGCGGCTGTAGGGAGCGGTTCCCTCCAAGTGCGGGTAGTCGCTTGCCCACATGATCCGGTCGACGCCGATTCGGTGGCGCTGGGCACACTCGACCGGACGCAGGAAGCTGGCACCGGCGTAACACTGGCGGGCCCAGTACTGGCTCGGTTTCAAGGGCAGCGAGCCTGCGGTGGGGCCGGCGAAGCGGGCGATCGCCGAGTTCGCTCGCCCGAAACGCACGGCCGCCACGTCGAGCGAGTCGAGGGTCGCCGATATCCATCCGGTGCTCTGCTCGGTGAAGACCACGGTGAGGTCCGGATGGCGATCGAGTGCACCGCTGAAGATCAGGTGCCACAGCGCCCGGTGCGACCACCAATGTGTCTCGTACACCCACACCGCGAACGAGCTACCCCACCCGTCGGTCGGGGGCGGTCCGGCGTTGCCGCCGTGATGGTTGACCACCACGCCCGCCTCCTCGCACACCGCCCAGAGCGGCTCCCAGTGCTCGGCATAAAGCGCGGGAATGCCGGTTCCGGGAACGACCCCGGGCAGCAGCACACCGCCGCGCAGCCCCAGCTTGGCGATCTGGGCCACCTCGGCGACAGCCTGGTCGAGGTCCCCGAGCAGGATCTGGCCCACTCCGGCGCGCCGCTCGGGCGACAGGGAGCAGAAGTCGGACAGCCAGCGATTGTGCGCGCGCAGGCCGGCCCAGCGCAGTTCGAGTTCCCGGGCGTTCTGCGGCGGCGGCGCGGCCAGGCTGCCCTGGGGAAAAAACGGCGGCACCGTATTGGGAAAAAGGACCTCCCCGGCGATGCCGTCCTCATCCAGTTCACGGTTGCGCCGATCGCTGTTCCAGTTGCGCTCGGCGTCGGGCTCGGTGAGGTCGCCGAACGGGTTCACGAACGTCGGCGCCCAGCCGTCGAATTCCTCGCGGTATTGCGGATCGAGGTATTCGCGGTAGTCGAGCAGGTCGGCGCCGGCGTGGCAGTCCGCCGAAATCACGGTGTATCGGTCCATGGCTAGACCCGTGCAGGCTCGGGGGACGGGGACGCCGACGGGACCGGGTCGTCGTAGCGCTGGTGCACGTAGGGCAGCAGCCACTCCTGCGGCACCCGCTCGGCGATCCTGGCCACCTGGATGGTTCGCCGGCGGCACCAGGTGATCGACCTGATCTCGCGGATCACGATGTCGGCCACCGGGTCCAGCGGCGACTCGCCCAACTCGAGGGTGCCGTCGATGTTTTCCAGCAGCTCGTAGTGCCGGTGGTACTCGCCGTAGACCAGGTGTGGGTCGGTGATGCCGTTGCCGTCCGGGGAACGCAGGAATTTGAAGTAGAACTCGGTGTTCACTTGGTCATCCGGCAATTCCGCGGGGCCGGTGACCCGGCCTTTCAGCGTGATGAGGTGATAGCCCATCCGCTCCACGGTTGCGGTGATGCGGTCCCCGTCGCGCTGCACCGCGATGCGGCCCAGTTTCTTGGGTTCACCGAATGTTTCGCGCCCGCCCGTGACCGATTGCTCGGTCGACTGGGGCATGAACAGGGGGTAGTCGCCGCGGCGCTCGCCATGGCGGGCGGTCACCGAAAACACCGCCGACCCGAACAGCGGCCTGCCCTCTATCCGGACCCGCTGAAGCTGGACGCGCATCAACGGTTCGTCGGCCGGCTCCAGCGGCTTGGGCAGCACGGCCGCGACAATCTCCGGATCGGTGAGATAGGTGACGGTCACCGCCTCGGTGGCGATGGGCGCCTTGGTGACGTCGATCTCGTGGTCGACTTGCGCCTGGGGTGGGCGGGGACCATATCGGACTGCGGTGCTCAACGCTGCGCTCCTTCGGCTTCTTGTTCCGTACTGGCATGCCGGCTGAGGACGTCGACCAGGTAGTCGGGGTTGGTACGGGCAACGATCGATGCCGCTTTTCGGCTGACCACCTCCTCAGCTGAGGTGGGTGGACCCATCACCCAGAAGCGGTCCGCCCGGATCCCGTCAACCAGCTGGTCCGCGACTGTCTCGAGCGGGGTGAACTCGATGCGGTGGCCGGCAGCCTCGAAGCGGTCCACGACCGACGCCAGAGTCAGCTCTGGTGTTTGACGTTGCTGGGTCGCGGCGTAGCGCTCCGGCCGGTGGCGCCAGGACTCCCAGATCCCAGTGTTCAAGAAGCCGTTGGGAAAAAGGACATGCGCCCGCACCCGCGTCCCGGTCATTGCCAAGTGGGTGTAGAGGCTCTCGCTCAGGCAGAGCACCGCGGCCTTGGTCATCGGATAGACGGCGTTGGCCGGGCCGCCCAGGGCGCCCCGGGCGATCGGCGCGAACCCGCCGTTGCCCGAACAGGTGTTGACGACGTGTCCCTCGCCCTGCTTGAGCAAGATGGGCACGAAGGCCTTGATGCCGTGGATGACGCCCAACACATTGACGTCGATCCCCCACCGCCAGTCGGCGAGGTCGTGTTCCCACACGTAGCCCTCGGACACCCCGCCGGTGCCGGCGTTGTTGCACACCACGTGCACCGCGCCGAATCGGCGGAGCGTCTGCGTGGCCAGCGACTCGACCGAGGATTAGTCGGTAACGTCGGTGACCACCCCGGCCACCTCGATGCCCTCGTCCGCGAGTTCGCGGGTCGCCGCGTCCAGCGGTTCGGCGAGAACGTCGGCCAGCACCACCTTCATGCCCTCTTGGCCGAACCGCCTGCCCATGGCCCGGCCGATGCCTCCGGCTCCGCCGGTGACGACCGCCACCTTGCCCTGAAGGTCCCTCATCGCGGCCACCGTCACATGGTGGCGCATATCGACTCAATCCGTCGCGTAATTCGCCCATTATCGTGAATGGCCGGCTTCTTGGCTACGGCTGGCGCATCAATCCCTACGGATGCGAATCCGGCGGGGACCGGCACGACCATGTACTCGACCTACGACTCGCCAACCTGATCGTTCTAACGTGACGCTTCACCACGGCCGGCGGTGCGCGGCCGTTGCATAGGCGACGGGTTGAGGACGGTTGATGCCAGCGAACATCACGGGTGCCGGGACAGGTGTCGCCGGCGTCTGTCACGCCGTCGTGGTCCGCGCCGGGATCGAAACCGCGCCGATCGACGTCGGGCGCTATCAGCGTGTCGTGGATAACCCGGCCGCGGGCGCGTTGGTGACGTTTGTTGGTGGGGTGCGTGACCATGACCGGGGTCGGCGTGTGGTGGCGCTGGAATACAGCGCGCACCCGATCGCCGAGACCGTGTTAGGCCGGCTCGCAGGCGATGTGGCGCACGCGTGTCGGGGCGTGCGTGGGATCGCGGCGGGTCATCGGGTCGGTCGGCTGGACGTCGGCGAGGTGACGTTGTGTGTCGTCGTGGCCGCCGAGCACCGCCATCAGGCGTTCGACGCGTGCAGCACGCTGGTTGAGGCGGTCAAACGTGATCTGCCGGTGTGGAAGCTTCAGGTCTTCACCGACGGCGAACGTCAGTGGGTCGGAGCGCCATGACCGTGATAAACCTTGGCACGCCGCGGTTTACGGTGCGGTCAACCTACAATCGTCCGCAGAGCCCGTACTTGATCGACAGATTCGGACGGCGGTCCGTTGACCTGCGGGTGTCGCTGACCGACCGGTGCAACCTTCGCTGCTCGTATTGCATGCCCGCCGACGGCCTTGACTGGATGGCTGATTCGATCCGGCTCACCGATGACGAAGTCGTGCGCCTGGTTGCCATCGCGGTAGCACAGCTTGGGATCCGAGAAGTCCGCTTCACCGGCGGTGAGCCCCTGCTGCGCCGCGGCTTGGAGTCCATCGTCGCTCAGGTCGCACAATTGCGCCCCAGGCCTCGAATCTCCTTGACCACCAACGGTATCGGATTGGCCCGGCGGGCCGCCCCACTGGCCGCCGCCGGTGTGGTCCGGGTCAACGTGTCACTGGATACGCTGCGACCCGACCGCTACCGACGGATCACCCGCCGCGACCGCCTGCATGACGTGCTGGCAGGTTTGGCTGCGGCCAAAGCCGCCGGGCTGCGTCCAGTGAAAATCAACTCGGTGCTGCTTCGGGGCGTCAATGACGACGAGGCAACCTCGCTGCTGAATTTTGCGCTGACTCACGACTATGAGCTGCGGTTTATCGAACAGATGCCGTTGGACGCCCAGCATGACTGGAACCGCGGGAAAATGGTTGCGGCCGAAGAGATTCTGCGCAGCCTGCGGACCGACTTCGACCTTACCGCCGACCGCGAAGAACGCGGCCCGGCGCCGGCGGAGCTGTGGCTCGTCAACGGCGGGCCCGGCAAAGTCGGTGTCATCGCGTCGGTGACCAGACCTTTTTGCGGCGGCTGCGACCGTGCCCGGCTGACCGCCGACGGCCAGCTACGGTCGTGTCTGTTCAGCAGCGAAGAAACCGACCTGCGATCGATGCTGCGCACCGGCACCCC
The DNA here is from genome assembly GCF_002086675.1 of Mycobacterium persicum. Classification (GTDB taxonomy): domain Bacteria; phylum Actinomycetota; class Actinomycetes; order Mycobacteriales; family Mycobacteriaceae; genus Mycobacterium; species Mycobacterium persicum. Next base: position 11,303 of record NZ_MVIF01000113.1, on the reverse strand, counting down.
CGACGACGAGATCGCTCGTCGCTGGCGAAACGCCATGTGGGCCAAAGCTCCCGGACATGCGATCAACACGCGCGGCTTTCTTCAGCCCGCCCGGACGATGAGCGCGATCGGCGGCTGAGCGCAATGCCTACCGTCACCGTCCGCTATTTCGGCGCCGCGCGCGCCGCGGCCGGACGCCCCGAGGAGACGGTGTCGGTCCAGGCGGGTGACACTGTGGCGCAGCTGGTCAGCGCGGTCAGCGAGCGTCACGGTGAGCGGATGGCAGAGCTGTTGCAGCGCTGTAGTTTTCTGCTCGACGACGTGGCGGTCACCTCCAGGCGGCGCGAGGTCGCGCACCTGTCCACGCTTGACGTTCTGCCGCCGTTCGCCGGGGGCTGAACGTGCGTCAGCCCCGAGATCACTGACCGATGCCGCGCCGCTGCCGGGTGCAGGTCCGCGGCCAGCCCGGCCCAGTTGACCCCCGGCATCGGTAAGCCATCGCAGAGCAGGATGTCGCTGGCTGGCCGCGGCAGGTGCAGCCGTCGCGGCTATCGGCTATAGGCTAGCGCGGCGCCGCGTCATCGTGGGAGCTACACGGTAAGGGCGAAGTTCGGGTTGGCGCCATAGATCGCCAACGTGCCCAATAGGACAACCACCTGGATCGAGACCAACGAGAACCGCATTGACCGCCCGACCGCCTCGCCGACCCCGACCGGGCCGCCGCTCGCGTGGTAGCCGTAGTAGCAGTGGGTGACCATGACCATCATCGCGATGATGACGATCTCCACAAACGAGTAGAACGCGTCCTCGGGACGCAGAAACGTTCGGAAGTAATGCTCGTAGGTGCCGTACGACTGCCCATAGAGCAATGTCGTGGTGACTTGTGGCGACAGGAACGCAATGCTGACCAATCCCGCGTACAGCGGCACCACCGCGACTACGCCCGCGATGACGCGCGTGGAAACCAGATATGAGATGGACTTGACGCCCATCACGTCCATGGCATCAATCTCCTCGCTGATCCGCATGGCTCCCAGCTCGGCGGTGTGGCCGGCACCGATGATGGACGCCAGCAGGATGCCGCCGATAACGGGAACGGCGATGCGTACGTTGATAATTGCGGCAAAGAACGCGGTGAACGACTCGACACCGATGTTGCCCAGCGACACAAAGCCCTGGATCGCGACCAGGGAGGCGCCGGAGAGGGCCACGAAACCGCCGATCCCTACGGCGCCGCCGACGTAGGCCATTGCACCGGCGCCCATGACCGTTTGGATGATCTGCCGCAGCGTCTCCTGACGGTAGTAGCGCAATGCGTGCACGCTATGCCCGAAGCTGGACAGCGAGAACCAGGCCAGCCGCCCGGCCTCTTCCAGGCCCCGCCCGACAGCGCCCCCATAACGATCTAGGTTGGCGACTGCCCTGGGAAAGCGGGCACGCGTTGCAACAGCGGCCGACATGTTTAGTGTCCGGTCCCGAACCGAACGCCGATGGCGGTTAACACGACGTTGACCGCAAATAGCGCCACCACGCACAGCACCACGGTCTGGTTGACCGCTATCCCCAAACCCTTTGCGCCGCCGCCGACAGTAAGCCCGCGGTAGCAGCCAACCAGGCCGGCGATCAACCCGAAAACCGCGGCCTTGATCGTCGCGATGACGACCTCGGGTAGGCCGGTGATAGTCGTCAGCGTCGCCAGATAGGCGCCGCCGGAAACGTTCTGCAGGTAGACCCCGAAGAGGTAGCCACCCACCAGACCGACGGTGATGACCAAGCCGTTGAGCAGGGTGGCAACCAGGGTCGTGGCGCAGACTCGGGGCACTACCAGCCGGTGGATCGGGTCGATGCCGAGTACCTCCATGGCGTCGATCTCCTCGCGGATGGTGCGAGCGCCCAGGTCGGCGCAGATGGCTGTCGATCCGGCGCCGGCCACGACGAGCACCGTGGTCAACGGACCGAGCTGGGTCACGGCGCCCAGTGCTGCGCCCGCACCGGACAGGTCGGCCGCACCGAATTGGGCCAGCAGCACATTGAGCGTGAAGATCAGCAGCACCGTCAGCGGAATCGAGACCATGACGGTCGGCAAGAACGCGACCCGGACAATGAACCAGCACTGCACGAGGAACTCGCGCCACTGAAATGGCCGGCGCCACAACGCCTTTGCAGCCAGAACGCACAGCCGGAAGAACGCGCCGGCCAGCATTAGCGGTGTCTGCAGTCGGGACGCGACGTTTTCGGCGGCGTCCCGGCTTTCGCTCGCCGCCGCGTCAGCGTTCTGATGACCGGACCGCACAACTGGCGGCATGGCGATATCGGCAAGCTCTACTTGTGACATCTCGACGTTCCTCTCAATCAGAAACACCGTTAGCTGGCCATGGTGGACCGATATTGATGCCGCAAGGTTGGTGAAAGGTTGGGCAGCAGGCCAAAACCCCGCGATCCAGGTATGTGCCCGGCGAAGCAGTGGATAGCTGGAAAATACGTGACGTGCCGCCTGCCCGGGCCTATCCTGGCAGGCACAGCTGAGAGCCGGCTTTCAGATTCGCTGCCCCAGCGAGGTTTGTGACCAGAAATGGCGGGAGTGAGCGGTGAAGGGCGATCGGGGACTTCGGGCCAAGCGCAGCGCGATATCCCGATCCTGGGCGCGATTCATGTCCGGGGAAACACCCAGCGACATCCGCGCCGAAGTGTTGTCCTCATGGAGTCGGACACGCACGCTGCTTCGTCCTGACATCGATACCGCGCCTAGCGGGCACACCGAGCTCAATCACGAGGCGTTGCTGGCATCGACGCGGGTACTCGACGACACCATGCGCTACCCGCTGCGGGATTCCGACGTGGTCGTGGCCATCGCCGATCTTCGGGGCCAGATCGTGTGGACCACCGGCGAGCCACGGTGGATGCGGCTGGCCGAACAGGTCAACTACCTGCCGGGCGCGTTGTGGGACGAAGCCAGCATTGGCGTCAACGCGATGTCGTTGACATTGAGTTGCGATCGCCCGTCGACCGTGTGGTCAGCCGAGCATTGGTCCCCGGTCTTGCACGACTGGTCGTGCTACGCGGCGCCAATCCGGCACCCGACGTCGCGGCAGCTGTTCGGGGTGTTGAACTTCTCGACCCCCTGGGACAAAGCCCATCCGGCGATGTACCTGGCAGTGACGGCGTTGGCGGAGCGGTTGGGCGCCGAGACCGCCACATGCGCCGTGGCGGACACCGGTTGCGACGGCATCCAACTGAGAGTGCTTGGCGAGCATGCCATGGTGCTCGCGGGCCGTCCGGTCCGACTGACCCGCCGCCAGATCGAGATCGCGTTGCTGGTGGCGCTGCGCCCAGCGGGCGTGAGCCTGGCGGGGCTACACGCCGACCTCTATGGCGATGAAGCTGTCCAGATGGGCACCCTCAAGGCCGAGGTTTCGCACCTGCGCCACCTTCTGGGTGGGCGGGTGTCGCGCTCACCGTATCGCCTTCTGGGTGCCGTCAGCGTGGACGCGTTGGAGATGCTGGAGGATCTGCGCAAGGGCAGGGTCGCCGACGCGGTCGGCCGCTTCGCCGGCCCGCTGCTGCCCTGGTCGGAGTCGCCGCGGATCGTACGACTCGCACGCACCGTCGAGGTGGCGGTCCGCGATGCCGTCCTCAACAGCCGCGACTACGAGTCGGCGTTGGCGCTGGGCGCACAGATGGACGACGACGCCCAGCTGGCCGCCCACATTTTGCGGATCCTGCCGTCCGACGACGGCCGCCGCCACATCCTGCGTGGGCACCTGAGCAGCATCGACTGACCCGGCGAGCGCAACCTACCGAGAACCAACCTCGAACGCTTAGTTTCGTTCGCGTTCGTGGAAACGAGCGGCGATAGCGACGTCGGCAATGGCCAGTGGGACCGGCGCGCCGACACCGGTTTCGCGAGCCTCAGTCGATTTCCCAGGAGGTTGGATGACCAGCATCAGCCGCGACCAGCGTGTCAACGACTTCCTCGCCGGCCAGGGTCAGCTGTTCATTTCCGGTCGGTGGCAGATGTCGTTGTCCGGCAGGACATTTGACACACCAAACCCCGCGACGGGCGCACGGCTAGCGGCGGTCGCCGAGGGACAGTCCGACGACATCGACGCCGCGGTAGCGGCCGCCCGGGCCGACCTCGACGGGCCACGGGGCGCGATGAACCCGGCACAGCGGGCCAAGATCCTGTGGAAGACCGCTGACCTCATCGAGGAACATTGCGAACCGCGGGCCGAGATCGAATCTCTCGACAATGGAAAACCGAAACTGCAGGCGCAACTCGTCGACATCGCGGCCGCCGCCGACATATTCCGCTACCTGGCGGGCTGGTGCACCAAGCTGGACGGCAAGACAATCCAATTGTCTCCGGGCGTCGACAAAGTCGCTTTCACCGGCTCCACCGAGGTCGGCAAGCTCATCATCGACGCGGCCCGGGAAAACCTGACGAAGGTCACCCTGGAACTCGGTGGCAAGGCACCCAGCATCGTTTTCGCCGACGCCAATATCGAGGCGGCCGTCCGCGGCGCGGCCGAGGCGATCTTCTTCAACCAGGGACAGGTGTGCTGCGCGGGATCACGCCTGTTCGTCGAGAGCAGCGTGTACGACGACGTGGTCGCTGGTGTTTCCGAGATTGCCGCGGGGGTGAAGCTCGGCGACGGCCGCGAGCCCGATACCGCGATGGGACCGCTGGTGTCGGCCGAGCAACGCGACCGGGTGGCGGGTTTCGTGGACGACGGCATCGCCGACGACGGCGTGGCCGTGACGGGCGGCGCCGCCGTCGATGACGACGTCGAAGGGCTAGGCGGTTATTTCTACCGACCGACGGTGCTGACCCACACCCGCCCCGACATGGCCGTGGTCCGCGAGGAGATCTTCGGACCCGTATTGGTCGCGGAGCCCTTCGACGACACCGCCCAGGTGGTGGATAGCGCCAACGACACGTCTACGGGCTCTCCGCGGGAATCTGGACCAACGACGTTTCCAAAGCCCACCGCATGGCCAAGGCCATGCAGGCCGGCGCCGTGTGGATCAACTGCTTCAACATCCTTGACGCAGCGCTGCCGTTCGGCGGATACACGCAGTCCGGCTGGGGCCGGGAGATGGGTCAGGAAGTGCTCGATGCCTCCACACAGACCAAATCCGTCGTGACACTTATTTGACGATTGAAGGAATTCCCCGATGCCCCTACCCGCCGAGCCGAGGACCATGGGAAGTTATACGAATACGCCCGACCGCGCTCCGCTCGCCGCGATGCCGATTCTGAATTTGGGAGGTGCGTAATGCCATTCGGCTCTATCCCGCTGCTGCATAGCCCACGCTCTGGTGGCTCTGGTGGGCAGTCCGGCGCGCGGCTTGCCGCGGACGGCGGCCGCACCAAGCATGTGATCTGCACGGTCTGCGACATCGGCTGCCAGCTGCGGCCCGTCGTCAAAGACGGCGTTTTCACCAAGGTGTTGGCGCATGAAAACCCGTTCCTGGCCAACAACATCTGCTACAAGGGCACCGCTGCGCCGCGTATCCACAACCACCCGGATCGGCTGCGGGTGCCGTTGAAGCGGGCCGGCGCGCGCGGCGGCGACCAGTGGCAAGAGATTTCCTACACCCAGGCGCTCGACGAGATCGCCGAGCGCTTGGCGGCGCTGGTGCAGCGCTACGGCCCCGAGACACTCGCCGTGTCGACGTCAGGGTGGAATACTTCCGTCACCAACGGTGCCGACCGTCGCTTCATGAACCTGCTTGGCAGCCCCAACTGGATCAGCGGTGTCGCCCTGTGCGCCGGCAACACCGCGGCGGTCAACAAACTCACCTACGGCTGGTATCCGTTCCCCGACCTGCTCAACACCAAGTGCATCCTGCTGCTCGGCCACAATCCGCGTCGCCATTCCTGGTCGCCGATTCACCACATGATCAACGACGCCCGCGCTCACGGAGCGAAGCTGATCGTCGCCGATCCTCGCGTCTCGGAGCAGGCCGAGAACGCAGATTTGCACCTGCGGCTGCGGGCCGGCACCGACGCCGCGCTGTTGCTGGGGTTCCTTGCGGTCATCATCGCCGAGAAGCTTTACGACGTCGAGTTCGTGCGCGACTGGACAGTCGGCTGGGAGGACCTCAAGGCCCGCGTCGCGGAGTATCCGCTCGAGCGCGTCGAGGCGATCACCGGCGTGGACCGGCAAAACATCGCGGCCGCGGCACGGATGTACGCCACCGCGCGCGGAGCGGTCATCCCCTGGACTCCCATCACCGACCAGCAGCTCTGCTCGACGTCGGCGATCCGTCTGCAAAGCATCCTGCGGGCCATCACCGGCAATATCGACGTGCCCGGCGGGGAGACATTTTCCGGGTTCAACCCCGACTACATATCCGACTCGCAGATGGCGATGCATGAGCTGCTCACCCAGGAACAGCGGGACAAGCAGCTGGGCTCAGACCTACATCCCGTCTACACCTACCGGGCGCAGGACATACTCGGCGACTACAGCGAAAAGGTGTGGGGCTATCGGCACGTCGACCTGGTGATGGGCTGCTACATGGCCAACCCATCGGCGGTCTTTCGCGCCATGGCGACCGAAAAGCCTTATCCGGTCAAGGCGTTCGTCGCGCTGGGCAACAACGCACTGCTGAGCTACCCGAACCAGCACCAGATCTATCAGGGCCTGATGAACCAGGATCTGATTGTCGCCCATGAGATCTTCCAGACCCCGACGTCGATGCTGGCCGACTACGTACTGCCCGGCGACGTCTTCAGCGAACGCAACAACATCCATGACTTTTGGAACTGGGTCGCCCGCCTCACCGTGTCGGAGAAGGTGGTCGAGCCGCCGGAACAGGCGTCCAGCACCTACCAGTTCTGGCGCGACCTGGCGATCCGTATGGGATTCGCCGAGTACTTCCCATGGGAGACCGTCGAAGACGTACTCGACTACCGACTTTCACCGTCGGGAATGACGTTCAAGCAGTTTGCCGATGAGCATTACATGAAGGCCGACGTCCCGGTCTTCAAGAAGTACGAGAAGACAGGGTTCGCCACCCCCTCGGGCAAGGTGGAGCTGCGGTCAAGTGTCCTCGGCGAGTTGGGTTTTGACCCACTGCCGTATTACCGCGAGGCCCCGATGCCGGACGCCGACTACCCGTACCTGGTGTTCACCGGCGTCCGCGAGGACCCGTTCTTTCAGACCGGGCAGCGCAACATCGACGTGCTGCGCAACCGCGCCCGCTCGCCGAAGCTGTTCCTGCACCCCGTCGACGCGGCTCGGGAGGGCATCGTGGACGACGACTGGGCGCGGCTGGAAACCGCGCACGGCGCCGTCGTGGCGCAGGTGCTGGTCCAGGAATCGATGAAAGAGGGCCACATCCGCGTCCCGCACGGGTGGTGGTATCCCGAACTGCGCGGAAAAGAGCACTTGGCCGGCGCTTTCATCAGCAGCGACGCCGTCCTGTGCGGAGACGATCCTGAGATGCTCGACCACGAGCAGGGCATCCCACACTTCAAGGGATTCCCCGGCCGAATCGTCAAAATCGCTGAGCCACCAGCCTTTTCGACCGCGGCCAGGGAAGGTTAGTCGATGGCACGCAAGACGGGTCGCTCAACGATCGTGAACAGGATCCTGGCGATCACTCCGCCGCGGGGCAAGATCGCCGAAGTGCGTGCACGGCTGCTGACGAGAATCGTGAATCGCACACTGAAGTCCAACCCGTCGTTCACGGACCGCCTAGCCCAACAGCTCATCGTCCGAGTTTCGGGGCGTCCGGAACACGATCCTGAGCTGGACCACGACGCATATCTGGACAAGTAGGGGTAGTCGCCTGGACGCGTTCACATTTCCGCGCCCATGTGGACGACGCGATCGATTTCACTTGGTGGTATGACGACTCACTCCCACGCCATGCCATTGCGCTCGCGAACTCGTGGGGGCCCACAAGGTCAGCGACTTTTCATTTGCGGGGCGCGCATTCCTGTCCCGGTGTAACGTGGGGCCGCCCGCGACCCCCATACTTCGGCGCACAGGAGTGACCATGATTCCATCGACGGCGCTGTCTGCGCTGGACAGCGCAGTGCTCGGCGGCTTGCACACCACCGACGAACTGCGAGCGATCCTCGGCGAGCGAGGGTTGCTGGCGCGGTTCCTGCAGGTCGAGGCGGAGCTGGCGGCGGCACAAGCCGACCTGGACATGGTCCCGGCCGAGGTCGCACCGGCGCTGCGCGCCGTAACGCCTGAGGACCTCGACATCGCGCGCCTCGCCGACCGCACGGAGGCGGCCGGGTATCCGATCGTCGGCCTCGTCGAACAACTTGCCGCGATAGTGCCCGACGGTCTCGGCCAGTACGCCCACTGGGGGGCCACCACCCAAGACATCATGGACACCGCTGCGGTGCTGCAGATCGTCGCGGCACTTGACGTCATCGAGCGGGATCTCCTGCAAACGTTGGCTGCGCTGACGACGCTGGAAACCCGGCATGGCAGCGAGCTGATGGTCGGTCGCAGCCAACTGCAGCACGCCTTGCCGATCACCTTCGGGTACCGCGTGGCGTGCTGGACCGCCCCGCTGCTGCGCCATCTGGACCGGCTCGCCGAGCTGCGGCCCCGGGTCGCGGTGGTTCAGCTCGGCGGTGCCGTCGGCAGTCTCGCCTCCATGGCGCCGCACGGTCTGGACATTCGCCGCGAGCTGGCTCGGCGTCTCGGCTTGGCCGCACCGTCAATCAGCTGGCACGCCACCCGTGATCGCTTCGTCGAGGTCGTCACCTGGGCCGCGCAGGTGGCGGCCTCGCTGGGCAAGATCGGGCTCGACATCGTCGTGGGTTCCCAGACCGAGCTTGCCGAGCTGAGCGAGCCCAGCGCACCGGGTCGCGGCGTCAGCAGCACCATGCCGCAGAAACGCAATCCCATCGGCTCACAACAGCTCATCCGAGCCGCGCGGCTGACCCGCTCCTACCTGGACCTTGCACTCGACGGCGCCGTGGCCGACTGTGAACGGGCCACGGCGGTGTGGTCGCTCGAGTGGCACACGGTGGCCCCGGCGCTGGCCGTCTGCGGCGGCGCCGTTCGCATCGCGGCCGACGTGCTCGCCGGGCTGCACGTGGACTCCGCGGCAATGGCGGCCAATCTTGAGCGGACCCACGGGATGATCATGGCCGAATCGGTGATGATGCGGTTGGCGCCGGTCCTCGGCCGCCAGGCCGCCCACGACCAGTTGGAAACGCTGGTCACCGCCTCCATCGAGAGTGGCGAGTCGTTCGCCACCCTGGTTGCGCGCCGCGATCCGAAGCTGGCTGACGCCGTAACGCCGGCCTCTTATCTCGGGCACGTCGACGAACAAACCGTCGCCGTCATGTCCGAGGCGACCGCGCGAGTAGCCGGACAGACATCAAGCAACGCACCTCGACATGACCTCGTTCGCCGCTGAGGAACCTGTTGGCGGCGAGCGGCCGGATGGTCGAAGTACCTGGCTAGGTTTTGGGTCAGTCAGCGACCCCGGCGGTGATCCGGGCATCGGGTGCCGGTGCGGACGGGCTTGCGTATGCCGTGCTGTTTTCGGCAGTGTCCGGTCGGTCAGCACGCGCAGCAGGAGGCGGCCGCCGACCCCCAGCGCCCCCACAACGCTGAGCGACGGCGCGAACACGGTCAGCGGTAGCCAATCGGTGTCGACGATCACCTAGTCGTGCTGTCGACGCTCCTGCGCGGGGATGAGGTCATCGCGAAAGTAGTCCCTAATCAAGGGAACTGAGCGGGCTATTTCAAAAGCTTACGGTCCAAACGTAATTCGGCGCTTCACGGCGCATACGCTCCAGCTCGGCGTTCGTCGGCATCGAGCACGGCACTAGTGTCGCGAGCCGAGGCCGCTTGGCGTCGAAGGCGCAGCCATCGCCCAGCGGTTGATCACTGACACCGACCTCAGCGGCCACGTGAGCCACCGGCCACCAGGCGGGCAGCCCGCTTGGGAAACTCCGGGGTGTACTTGCGACGGTTACTCGACATACGGACATCCTTTCCGCGGGACCAGCGGTCCCACCAGTCCGGTGTTCACTATCGGGGGTCGACTCCACCGAACGGTCACGCGATCGAACGAACTCTTACACCACGTGCTTGGCCACCAGTGCATTTCACAATTCGCGAACGATTGCCGAAAGGCCGCGTGGGCATCATTGATCACGCAAACTCTGTGCTTGCCGTAAACGGTCAGGGTCGTGGGCTCATGGCGCGCCTCGGATTCCCGCCTTACTACTGAGGTCTTCATATGACGCTTCTGATCGCAACACCGGAACTCCTGGCAGCAGCAGGTGAGGAGCTAGCCGCCATCGGCTCAGCGATCGACGCCGCCAATGCCGGCGCAACGGCGGCAACAACGCGCATAGCCGCGGCGGGTAGCGACGAGGTCTCGAGGGCTGTTGCGGCGGTCTTCGCCGCGCATGCCCAGTCATATCAAGCGGTTAGCGTCCGCGCGGCGGCCTTTCACGACCGATTCGTTGCCAGCCTCTTTGCCAGCGCAGAGTCATATGTGGCCACCGAAGCCGCTAGCGCAATGCAGAATTTGCTCAATGTGGTCAACGCACCCACCCAAGCGTTGTTGGGGCGCCCTCTTGTAGGAGACGGCGTGAACGGTGCCTCGGACACCGGGCAAGACGGCGGGCCCGGAGGAATCTTGATCGGCAACGGAGGGTCCGGCGGGTCCGGAGCCCCAGGCAAACCCGGAGGCAACGGCGGGTCTGCCGGGCTGATCGGTCACGGCGGCAACGGCGGCGTCGGTGGGAACTCATCGACGGGCGGGGGTGGTGCCGGCGGCAATGGCGGCAACGGCGGGCTGCTTTACGGGAACGGCGGATCAGGCGGTATCGGCGGGGCAGGTGGCATTGGCGCCTTCGCCGGCGGGCCCGGCGGAATTGGCGGTAACGCTGGGTTGTTCGGCAATGGCGGGGCTGGCGGGCCCGGCGGCATTGGAGGTACCGGATCGGCCGGGCTCGATCCGCCGGTTGACCCTCCACCGAAACCCCCAGACGGCATCACCGATCCTGTCTTCGGCACCGGATTCGACGGGAGCGCCGGCTTGAACGGCACCGCGGCGGGACAGGCCGGCGGGGAAGGCGGCACGGGCGGCGACGGCGGAACGATACTTAACGGAGCGAGAAGTCAAGGTCGACTGGGTGGCGACGGCGGGCCCGGCGGCACCGGTCATGACGGTGGTGTCCCAGGCGGCCCTGGCGGCGCCGGCGGCGCCGGCGGCACCGGCGGTCAGGGCGGGCTACTCGGCGGCCGCGGCGGCCGCGGGGGCCGCGGCGGCGGAGGAGGCTGCGGTGGCGGCGGGGCGGCGGGCGGCGGCGGGGGGGGGGGGGG
>NZ_MVIF01000112.1 GCF_002086675.1 Mycobacterium persicum | reverse complement strand
CCCGCCCCACCGTGGCCCAACCACCCCGCATCGCCGCCGTTTCCGCCGGTCACCCCAGCGGTGGTGCTGGCGCCGCCGCTGCCGCCGTTGCCGAACAACAAACCACCCGGTCCGCCGTCTTGGCCAGGCCCGCCGTTGACCCCGTTGCCGATCAGCGGGCGCCCCAAGAACGCCTGGGCAGGCGCGTTAATTGCATTGAGCAGATTCTGCTCGACATTGGCGGCCTCGGCGCTGGCGTAGGCACCCGTCGCCGACCTCAGTGTCTGCACGAACTGCTCGTGGAAGGCTGCCGTCTGCGCGCTGAGGACCTGGTATGCCTGAGCGTGTGCGCCGAATAATCCCGCGATCGCTGCGGACACTTCGTCTGCGCCGGCCGCCAACATACTTGTCGTTGGGGCCGCCGCCAGCGCATTGGCTGAGGTGATTGCCGAGCCGATTGTCGCCAAGCTGCTCGCGGCGTCCGCCAGCATCGGCGGTGTCACAAAAACAAACGACATCGCGCACCTCCCACGACCGCACGGCAACCCGCGGCGTGCTGGGATCATGCGGAATCGGCAGGCGCACAGTGTATCGCCGTTAACAGCGGCGAGCCGGGTTTTGGCTGAACAGCTTTTGGTCGACCCCGCCGACAAAGCATGCCGCGCTTTAAGACTTACGCAAGGAGCCGTCGGTGCCCATCGACTCACGAATCTGGGCCAAGCGCTCGGCAGCCGCGCGTTGGCGCTCGTCGTACTCGTCCTCGATAGCCCGGCCCGCTGTCGTCTCGGCATCCAGTTCGGCCGCACCCATCGCCGTCGCGTAACGGGATTCGATCTTGTCGCGGACCGATTCGAAGGTCGGCACACCGGCGTCGTCGTATCCGGGATCGGGGGCCTTCGCGTCCGGGGCGTCTGGTTCGTCGGGCATGCCGCCACGTTACTGCTGCTGTGTATCACCGCCGCCCCGCCGATGGAGGTAACGCACCATCAGCTCCCAATACACCATGGTCAGCGTCATTTGCAGCGCGGTCGCGACAACCGCCGGCTTGAGTCGGCGGCGGCGGGTGGCGATCACCGCGCTCAGCGAAACGGCCGATGTCAGCGCGCTGACCAGCATCGCCGTGTCGGGCGGACGCTCGGTGATCCACAGTTCCTCGCCCAACATCGCCCGCGTCGCCCATGCTCGATGGTGTTTCGGCTTGCCGAAGACAACCGGATTGACCGCCAGCCACAGTGCGATCACCGCGGCGTGACCCCAGCGCCGGGTCCATATCGGCACCAGCGCCAGTGGTGTGCTTGCCCAGCGCGTCCAGGCGCTCCAGGGATTGCAGTGTCGGGCGAATACCGCCCGGCGAATCCGCGCGACCGACCGCACCGGCAACTACCGTCCGGCGGTGACGACCTGCGCTGCCGCCCCGCCGGTATCCGGTAACGAAATCCGCGGCGCCTCCGGAGTGTCCAACTGCCCGGCCAGCCACGGCAGCGCCAGCACGAACGCCTGGTCGGCGAAGGGCCAATCGTGCTTGCCCGGTTGGGGGACCACCGCGCAGTCGATGCCGTTGGTCCGGCCCAGCGCGCACAGCGCATTGGCGGCCGCCGTCTGGTTGCTCGGATTGGCGGCGGCATCGCGCCCGGCCGCCCGCATGGCGGCGGTGTCGACAATCGGGGAATCCCGACGCCCCGCCGGTTGACCAGGGACAGAGATGGCGAACCAACCCGAAACCCCGGTATACGGGCCGTGCCGGGTGATCACCGTCGTCGGATCGAATGCGGCCCAGGCGTCGGCGTTGCCGCCGAACAGCCTGGCGATGGTTTCCGCCTTGTTTCCCGCGTTGGGGTAGAAGTCCCCGGCGACATCAACAAATGCGCTGAACAGATCGGGGTGCATGACCGTCAAATCCACGGCGCAAGTCCCGCCCATCGACCAGCCGACAATGCCCCAGTTGCGCTGCTGCGAGCTGACGCCGAATTTCGAGACCATATATGGCACAACGTCTTTGGTTAGATGATCGGCCGCGTTGCCGCGTCGTCCATTGACGCATTCGGTGTCGTTGTTGAAGGCTCCGCCGGAGTCGACGAAGACCAGCACCGGCGCATTACCATCATGGGCGGTGGCAAATTCGTCGACCGTCTGTACGGCGTTGCCGGCTCGCGCCCAGTCGGCGGGGGTGTTGAACTGGCCGCCGATCATCATCACGACAGGCAATCGCGGGGGCGGATCACTTGAGAACCAGGCGGGCGGCAGGTACACCAGTTCCCCGCGATGTTTGAAGTGCGATGCCGTGGCCGGGATGGTGACCGGCACGACGCTGCCGTGCGGCGGCCGTGTCCCCTTGCCGGCCATCGCGGCAACGCTGGCCGGATCCGCCTGATCGGGCAGCGGACCGGAGGTGAGCTGGTTCCATGCGGCCTGAACGGTCGGAAAATAGCCGACCCACAGGTTGAGCGCCAACGCCGCGCTGAGCACACACAGCGGCACCGCCATCAGCGATGCGCCGCGACCCCACCAGCGCGCGCTGCGCCAGTCCAGGACCAGCACCGTCGCGGCTACGCCCGTCAAACCGGCCCAGACCCAGAGCGCGGCCGGGGCAGAATCATTGGCGAGCCCGCCGAGATACCACCCGGTCCCGCAGGCCGTCGCAGCGCCGACGGCCACCGCGGCCGGTAGCCGACGCCACCGGCGATAGCGCGACCCGATCGCCAGCAGCACCACCGTCGCGGTCACCAGCTGGACCGTGATGGGCAGCCAGCCGTACATCAGCGAGGTATGGGCGCTGGCCAGCGGTTGCGCAAGATACGCCGTCGACGCTGTCACAAGAACCATTGTGATCGCTTGTTAACCGTCCTGGAACGTGTTCATTGAATGTTCGCTGTGTATTCGCTGGGAGCTGTCGGACCGGCTTAATGCTGGCTTAATGCGGCTTCGCCAACGGAAACGGCAGCGTCTCGCGAATACTGCGTCCGGTGATCAGCATGACCACCCGGTCGACGCCCATTCCGAGGCCCCCGGTGGGCGGCATCGCATACTCCAAGGCCTGTAGAAAGTCCTCGTCGAGCTGCATCGCCTCGGGATCGCCACCGGCCGCCAGCAGGGATTGTTCGTGCAGACGACGTCGTTGCTCCACCGGGTCGGTGAGTTCGCTGTAGGCGGTACCGAGCTCGATGCCCCAGGCCACCAGGTCCCAGCGTTCCGCGACTCCGAGCTTGCTGCGATGCGGCCGGGTCAGCGGCGATACCGAGGTGGGGAAGTCGATGTAAAACGTCGGCTGCTCGGTGCGGCTTTCCACCAGGTGCTCGTACAGCTCGAGGACCACGGCGCCGGCATCCCACTGCGCCCGATAGGGGATGTGGACCGCATCGGACAACCTGCGCAGCGCCGCCAAGTTGGTGTCGGCGTCAATGTGCTCACCGAGGGCTTCGGAAACCGCGTCGTGCACCGTCTTGACCGGCCAGACTCCGGAGATGTCGACCGGCTGCAAGCCGTCTCTGGTGGGCCGCATCGCGATCGGTGCACCGTTGGCAGCCAGGGCGGCGTTCTGGATGAGCTCGCGACAGCTGTCCAGCCACACCAGGTAATCGGCATGTGCTTGATAGGCCTCGAGCAATGTGAACTCAGGATTGTGACTGAAGTCGACGCCCTCGTTCCGAAAGGCCCGGCCCAGTTCGAATACGCGCTCCACGCCGCCGACGCACAACCGTTTGAGATACAGCTCGGGCGCTATTCGTAGGAACAGGTCCATCGAGTAGCTGTTGATGTGCGTGACGAACGGTCTGGCGGCGGCTCCGCCGTGCACCTGCTGCAGGATGGGAGTCTCGACTTCGATGAAGCCCTTGGCGAACAGTGTTTCCCGGATCGAACGCAGGACCGTGCTGCGTGCGGTGAGCAGGTCACGGGATTCGGCGTTGACCGCCAGATCGACATAGCGGGTCCGCACTCGGGCCTCGGGATCGGTCAACCCCTTCCACTTGTTGGGCAACGGCCGCAGGCATTTGCCGATCAGCCGCCAGCTGGACACGATCAGTGACCTGGTTCCCCGTTTGCTCGAGCCCATGTGCCCGGTCATCTCCACCAGGTCACCGAGGTCGATGGTGGCATTGAAATCCGCGGCGCGGCCCTGTTGCAGGCATGAATTATCAAGCAGCACTTGCATTTCACCGGTCCAGTCGCGTAGATGCGCGAACAACACGCCGCCGTAATGGCGTACCCGCAGTATGCGTCCGGACACCGACAGCGCGGCCTTGTCGTCCGCGTCCATCGCCTGCGCGACGGTGTGACTGGGCGGACGGCCTACCGGATAGGCGTCAATGCCGTTGCGCCGCAGAGTTTTCAATTTGCTCAATCGAACTCGGACCTGCTCGGGCAGGCGACGCCCAACTTCGTCGTCGTCGGTGAGGTCCGCCTGCTGCAGCTCGGTGATATCCGGCGCCGAGCCATCGTGATGCAACAGCCCGGTGGCTGCCAGGCGTTCCGGCACGGCAGGGTGGTGCCCGGTGTGCGCCCTGTTGCGCCGGGTGAACGGCAATACCAGGAAGCCCTCGGCGATCACCGAGGCGACGCCCACCTTGGGTATCAGTCGCGCATCCTCGTAGCAGGCGTAGCGGGGTACCCATTGGGGCTGGTACTTCTGGTTGGACCGGTAGAGCGTTTCGATCTGCCACCAGCGGGAGAAGAAAATCAGCAGCCATCGCCACAGCCGGGCAACCGGGCCGGCACCGAGCTGGGCACCCTGCTCGAATGCGGACCGAAACATCGCGAAGTTCAGCGAGATACGGCTGAGGCCAAGGCTTTCGGCGTGCAGCGCAAGGTCGCTGACCATGAGCTCGATGGTGCCGTTAGGTGATTCCGGAGAGCGCCGCATCAAGTCCAGGGAGACACCGGTGGTGCCCCAGGGCACCAGCGACAGCATCGCCACCACCCGGTTGTCCGGGTCCAGCGCCTCGACCAGCAGACAGTCGGAGTCCGCCGGGTCGCCGAGGCGGCCCAGCGCCATCGAGAAGCCACGTTCGGTTTCGGTATCGCGCCAGGCATCGGCGCGCGCGACGGTCTGTTCCATTTCCGCCGCGGAAATGTCGCGGTGTCGGCGGATGCGCACCGTCAACCCGGCCCTGCGCGCCCGGGTCACGGCCTGGCGCACGCCGCGCATCTCCGGGCCGGACAACTTGAAATCCGCCGGCCGCAGAATCGCCTCGTCACCCAACTCCAACGCGTTCAGGCCCGCTTCGCGATAGGTCTGAGCCCCTTGCGAACTGGCGCCCATAACGCCGGGGGACCAGCCGTAGGTCTGGCACAGCCGTAACCATGCGTCGACGGCTTGCGGCCAAGCCCGGGGGTCGCCCACCGGGTCACCGCTGGCCAGACAGACTCCGATCTCGACGCGGTAGGTGACGGCGGCGCGGCCACTGGGCGCGAATACCACCGACTTGTCGCGACGAGTGGCGAAGTAGCCCAGTGAGTCGCTGTTGCCGTACAACTCCAGCAGTCCGCGGATGGCCGACTCGTCTTCGCCGGTCAGCGCGTTGTCGGCGCGTTGCGACTGGAACAGCACGATGGTGGCCGCGATCAGCGCGAAGGCGCCGAACAGGCCGAAGATGGCGTTGAGGAAGACGTGCGGCCGCCCGGTGAACAGGTCGGGATCGGCGAGCGCGAATCCGATCACCCGGTTGGCCACATAGGGTAGCCGGTCGGGCGCCGCAAGCGATCCGGGGAACAGTTCCACCAAACCCCAGGAAATCAGGATTCCGATGGCTCCACCGGCCAACAGCACGGCGGCCGCTTTGAACAACGCGCCCCTGCGCACCTTGGCCCAGAACTCGCGATAACCCAGCACCAGCACGACAATCGCGACCACGTGGACCGCGAAACCGAGGTTCTCGCCGAAGTTTTCGGCTGCGGTGTTGCCGCCGCCGGCGATATCGGCGGCGTTCAGGAAGGCGGCCAGCACCATGTTTCCCAGCAGCAGCAACCACGCGATTCGTTTGCGTGCGGTCAGCGCCGCGGCCAGCAAGGCCAGCACGAACGACCACGCGAAGCTGGTGTCGGGAAAGTTGAACAGGTAGCTGTTGATGAACTCCCGGGGAACCTTGATGATCCAACGAATCAGCGGCGACATGCTTGCCAGCAGCGACAGCGTCGCGATGACTCCGACGGTCCAGCCTGCTGCCGCGGGAACCCAGTGATACCGGGAGACGGGCCTGCTCTCCATCGAGCGAGGCTTTGCGATGGTCACAAACCGCGAGGATATTCCCTTAAACCGGGAAAATCCTGGCGACCGGGTGGCTGGATTGCACCTGCTCAGCGCGCTGGGGCCGGCGCGCCGGCCGCCTCGCTGCCCGGTGGACCGTTCTTGGCTGTTAGACTGGCTGCTGCGACCGTCCCGGCGAAGGCCAGGAACAGTTAAGTGGAGTCCCACTCCCACCGCCAGCCACGAAAAGGCCCAACGCTTTTTCAAGGTTGTGCGGTCCGGTCACAGGCATATGTGCAATGCCTGTTCTGCGCGTGGCGCAGGCGGCTGGAGTTGTCTCGAGCCGCGATCGGTCGGCATTGGGCCCTGCTTAGGCAGGGCTTTTTTGCTGATGACTGGTGTATCCCACTTCTGATTCCGGCCCGTCCGGGCCCTGGCCGCAGCAGCAGAAAGCCAACAAGGGAGGCCACATCAGCACTGAGACCCGCGTCAACGAGCGCATTCGCGTACCTGAAGTCCGTTTGATCGGCCCAGGAGGGGAACAGGTAGGCATCGTGCGTATCGAAGACGCACTCCGCGTCGCCGCGGACGCCGATCTCGACCTTGTCGAAGTTGCCCCGAATGCCAGGCCGCCGGTCTGCAAGATCATGGACTACGGCAAGTACAAGTACGAGGCGGCGCAGAAGGCGCGCGAATCCCGCCGGAACCAACAGCAGACCGTCGTCAAAGAACAGAAGCTGCGGCCCAAGATCGACGATCACGATTACGAAACCAAGAAAGGCCACGTGGTGCGTTTTTTGGAGGCCGGATCGAAGGTCAAGGTCACCATCATGTTTCGCGGACGCGAGCAGTCGCGGCCGGAATTGGGCTATCGGTTGCTGCAGCGCCTGGGCGCCGACGTTGCCGAATACGGATTCGTCGAAACGGCGCCCAAGCAGGACGGGCGCAACATGACGATGGTGCTGGCACCCCACCGCGGCGCGAAAACTCGCGCCCGGGCGCGGCATGGGGAGGGACCGGCGGGCGGCGAACTCAAACCTTCATCGAACTAACCCGCTAGCCCAACCAGAACTCACCAGGACTGAGGAAAAATGCCCAAGGCCAAAACTCACAGCGGCGCCTCGAAGCGGTTCCGCCGCACCGGTACCGGAAAGATCGTCCGGCAGAAGGCCAACCGCCGGCATCTGCTCGAGCACAAACCGTCGACCCGAACCAGGCGCCTGGAAGGCCGTACGGCGGTGGCGGCCAACGACACCAAGCGGGTCAATTCGCTGCTGAACGGTTAGCCGGCGCCCCGTACGACCGGCTGGCGCCGGTACCTGACCAAGCACGTCCGAGTCCGAACGAGAGTAGGAACATCCATGGCACGCGTAAAGCGGGCAGTCAACGCCCACAAGAAGCGGCGCTCCGTCCTGAAGGCCTCGAAAGGTTATCGGGGCCAGCGGTCCCGGCTCTACCGCAAAGCCAAAGAACAGCAGCTGCATTCGCTGAACTACGCCTACCGCGACCGTCGCGCGCGTAAGGGCGAGTTCCGCAAATTGTGGATCTCGCGGATCAACGCGGCGGCGCGTGCCAACGACATCACCTACAACCGGCTGATCCAAGGCCTGAAGGCCGCTGGCGTCGAGGTGGACCGCAAGAACCTCGCCGATATCGCGGTCACCGATCCGACGGCGTTCACCGCGCTCGTGGAGGTCGCCCGGGCGGCCCTGCCCGAAGACGTCAACGCGCCCTCCGGAGAGGCCGCTTAGGCGCACCGCGCTCCGGTGCTTACCGAACGCTCGGCCAGGGTAGCCGCCGCGGTCAAATTGCATCGCCACGTTGGCCGGCGTCGTGCGGATCGATTTCTCGCCGAAGGCCCCAACCTGGTCGAGGCCGCGTCGGCGCGCGGGCTGGTGCGGGAAGTGTTTGTCACCGAGGTCGCGGCGCAACGGCACGAGACCTGGTTGAGCGCACAGGACGCGCCGGTCCATCTGGTGACCGAACGTGCCGCAAAAGCCTTGTCCGACACGGTTACCCCGGCGGGACTGGTCGCGGTGTGCGACATGCCGACCACCCGCCTGGATGATGTGCTGACCCGCTCACCGCGGCTCATCGCAACGGCCGTCGAGATCAGCGAGCCAGGTAACGCCGGGACACTGATCCGCATCGCCGACGCCATGGGGGCCGCGGCCGTGATCCTTGCCGGACACAGCGTCGACCCGTACAACGGCAAGTGTTTGCGCGCGTCCGCGGGCAGCATCTTCAACATTCCCGTCGCCGCCGTTGCGGACACCCATGCCGCCATCGTGTCGTTGCGGGGCGCCGGGTTGCAGGTGCTGGCCACTGCCGTAGACGGTGAGACGTCCCTCGACGATGCCGATCCGCTGCTGGGAGTTGCGACGGCGTGGTTGTTCGGTCCCGAATCCCGGGGGCTATCGGCTGACATCGCCGCCGAGGCGGACCACCGGGTGCGCATCCCGATGTCCGGCGGAGCGGAGAGCCTGAACGTCGCCGCCGCGGCGGCCATCTGCCTGTACCAGAGCGCCCGGTCGCTTCGCTCTGCTCGCTGAGATCGACGCGGCGTCTTATGCGGTGTCTTATGCGGCCCGAGCCGCCCGGCCCCGGGCGGGGCGCAGGCCGGCCAGCGACAGCGTGGTGTGCACCAACGACCCGGCCCGCTCCATGATCAGTCGGGCCGGCTCCAGCGGGAACGGGGCGAAACCGCGTGCGCGCGGTGGGAAGTAATGCATCGGCAGTCCGCGGCGGTCCCGCGGCGGTGCCATGAAGGCGGGCGCTTCGACCAGTGGCGCGTCACTTCGGGTCCGGCCCTCTTCCCGGCGGTAGGCGGCCAGCGCACGGGGATGCAGTCTGATCTCGTCGGGCACCGCCAGGAACACCAGCTCCACCAGCTTGCCGAATAGGCGCAGCAATACCTCGTCGCCCGGGGTCCAACGCATGCCCGCCTTCTCCCGCACGGCCGGATCGAACAAGCCGGCCGCGATCCAGCGCTGACCGGCAACCAGGGGCTTGAACATCTGGTCCCAGAGGGGCGTGGGCATGAGCACGAACTTCGGCTTGGGAATACGCATGTGGAAGATGTCCATGGTGGCCTGGTTGATCTCGAGTTCGTCCCGGCAGACCCGGGCCCAATACTCCTGAAACTCTTCCCACGACTTGGGGACCGGCCGCATGCTCATGCCGTACATCCGGTACCACCGCACGTGTTCGTCGAACAGTTGGCGCTTTTCGGCCTCGGTCAAACCTCCGCAGAAGTATTCGGCGACTTTGACGACGAGCATGAAGAACGTGGCGTGCGCCCAGTAGAAGGTCTCCGGGTTCAAGGCGTGATAGCGACGACCCTCGGCGTCGACTCCTTTGATCGTGTGGTGATAGCCCTTGATCTGCTCGCCGGTCCGGGCCGCCCGGTCGCCGTCGTAGACGACGCCCATGATGGGATACACCGACCGGGCCACCCGCTGCAGTGGTTCCCGCAGCAGGATCGAATGCTCCGTGACGCCGGCACCTAGCTCCGGATACATATTCTGGATCGCGCCGATCCACACGCCCATCATTCCGGTCCGCAGGTCACCGAAGTATTTCCAGGTCAGCGAATCGGGTCCGAGTGGCTGGACTGGTGTCGTCGATGTGGCAGTCATCGCGGCCTCCACGCGCTCGATGTGCGCTCACGATAAACGGTGACAACACACGTTGTCTACGATTTCGGCGAGTGCCCCAGCATGCTGTTATCGGGCGTCCATAGCGGCGTGGTGCTCGCGTGATCAGGGAGGTTTGTCGCAGCGCGTGACATTGGGCGAACCCCGGCGAGCCCGTGCCCCGGGACCCGGCGGCCGGGGGTGGTCGACTGCGTCCCGAGCTGCGGATGCGACCGACCGGATGGGATAATCCCGCGACGGCCCACCGGGATGTTGCCGACTGCCACGAAACAGTTCCGATCGGACGATTTGACGTCCACCGCAACGTTGTCTTTGCCTTGCTTGCTTCTCGCACGTTGATTTCGAGCTGGTGCGGCGAAGCTCCGGGCGTTGCTGGAAGGGCCGAAAAAGGGCTAACCAAAAGGCGATTGCCGGGAGTAGAGTTTCTTTCCTGGAGACTACTCGGTGATTTTCTTCTTGAGTCAAGCAAGGAGGCCCGGCTTTGTCGATTCTCAATGTGGTACCGGATGTTATGAACGCGGCGGCGGGAAATTTGGCGGAAATTGGTTCCGCGATGAGCGCGGCCAATGCGGCGGCGGCTCCGCCCACGACCGGCCTGGTGGCCATGGCGGCAGATCAGGTGTCGGCGGCTGTCACGACGGTATTCGCGACACACGCCCAGGACTATCAGGCCCTCAGCGCGAAGATGGCGGCGTTTCACGACCAGTTCGTCCGTACCCTGAGCAATGGCGCGGGTGCCTACCTCGGCGCCGAGATCGCCAATGCCGAGCAGAATCTGCTGAACGCGGTGAATGGACCCGCCCTGTCGTTGCTTGGCCATCCGTTGCTGGGAACTGGCGCAGATTCTGCTGCACGCGCAGCGACTGCCGGCAGCGGCACCAGCGCGACGGCCACCGGTGCGACGGCTACCGGTGCGACGGCTACCAGCGCGACGGCCACCGGTGCCACGGCTACCGGCGCGACGGCTACCGGTGCGACGGCTACCGGTGCGACGGCCACCGGTGCCACGACTACCGGTGCGACGGCTACCGGTGCGACGGCCACCGGTGCGACGGTCACTGGTGCCACGGGCGGCGGCGCGATGTTGCCGCTGGCCGGGCCGACCGCTCCGGTGAGTGTTCCGCTGCTGAATACGAGCACCCCGTTAGGTCCGGTGGCGCTTACACTCAACGGGACCGTGGACCTGACTACCTTCGAAGTGGCCCTCACCTCCGGCTCCATCGCATTACCTACGCCGCTTGCGCTCGGCATTGATGCTTTGGGTCCGTATTACCTCGCGACGACCGCGCTCCAAAATAGCGCCATAGCGTTTGGCAACGCGATATCAAGCGGGAATCCGTTGGCGGCGGCAGGCACGCTGTTCTTTGCTCCCGTCAACGCCGTAAACAGCTTCCTTTTCGGCCACGACACGATAACGCAGTCGATGGCGGCGCCAGCGGGGCTTGGTTACTCGGACGTGGCGTTCAGCGTTCCGGTTGGCGGGCTGCTGTCCCCGCTTCAGCCCTTCACGCTGACGCTCACGCCGACTAGTGGAACGCCCACCTCGATTGCATTGGGCGGAACACAGGTCGGCGGCCTCGTTCCCGGCTTGTTGGGGTTGCTGTCCGGCTGATCGTCGGGGCGCCGGCAGGACGACTGTGATTGCCTGGCTCAGCCCGTAGCACCTACCCTTGCGAGGTGGCGGTCGGGGCTGGCGAAGGGGAGTCCGGCGTGCCCGACGAGACGGCGACTGCGGTCGCGTCGTCGGCTTCGCGTCGGCGTTCTCCGGGGCAGTGGCTGCGCTCCACCAACCACAGCCCGGGCGTCGTGGCGTTCATCCGGCGGGCGCGACGGCTGTTGCCTGGCGATCCCGAATTCGGCGATCCGCTGTCCACTGCGGGTGACGGCGGTCCGAGGGCCGCGGCACGGGCTGCCGACCGGCTGCTGGGGGATCGTGATGCGGCCTCGCGTGAGGTCAGCCTGGGTGTGCTGCAACTGTGGCAGGCATTGACTGAGGCAGTTTCTCGCCGTCCGGTGAATCCCGAGGTGACGCTGGTCTTCACCGACCTGGTGGGTTTCTCGACCTGGTCGCTGCAGGCCGGTGATGATGCCACCTTGGCGCTGTTGCGCCGGGTGGCCCGGGCCGTCGAGCCCCCGCTGTTGGACGCCGGGGGCCACATCGTCAAACGGATGGGCGACGGCATCATGGCGGTGTTTCGCAATCCGGCTGTAGCCGTGCGCGCCGTGCTCGCCGCTCGGGAGGCGTTGAGCGAAGTCGAGGTGGCGGGCTACACGCCGCGGATGCGCGTGGGCATCCATACCGGCCGGCCGCAGCGACTGGCCGCTGACTGGCTCGGTATCGACGTAAACATCGCCGCTCGAGTTATGGAACGCGCCACAAAAGGTGGCATCATGATATCGAGTCCCACCCTGGACCTGATCCCGCAAAGCGAGTTGGACGCATTGGGTGTCGTCGCCAAGCGGGCACGTCGGCCGATGTTTTCCAGCAAGCTCACCGGCATTCCACCGGACTTGGCGATTTATCGCCTCAAACCTCGTAAGGAGCTGCCCGCTTTTGGTGACGGTCCCGAAACAGAACAGCAGGCATAGTAGATGTCGATGACTCATCGCATTTGGGCACTGCTGTACCGGCTCGGCCGGGTCCGGTTCACGCTTGGCTACTTGGCAGCTCTTGGCTCGGTCAGCATCGCGATCTTGATGCTCGGTCCGCATGCCCACGAGCAGGTCATTCGGCATGCCAGTACAAACCTGCACAACCTGTCACACGGTCGCCTGGGCACTCTGTGGAATAGCGCCTTCGTGATCGCCGAGGGGCCGCTGTACTTCTGGCTGCCGTGTCTGGCCTGTCTGCTCGCGCTTGCCGAACTGCACCTGCACACCGGACGGTTGACCCTCGCGTTCGTCGTCGGCCATCTCGGGGCCACCTTGCTGGTGGCGGCCGCGTTGGCAGCCGCGGTCGAGTTCGGCTGGCTGCCGTGGTCGATCACCCGGGTCAGCGACGTCGGGATGAGCTACGGCGCCCTTGCGGTGGTCGGAGCGCTCACCGCGACGATCTCTCGCCGCTGGCGGTCGGCATGGATTGGCTGGTGGGCGTCGCTGGCCGTGGCGACCGCGATCGCCGGTGGTGATTTCACCGACTCCGGCCACGCCATATCGCTGTTGCTGGGCATGTTGGTGACCATGCGGTTCGATCGGCCGGTTCGCTGGACGCCGGCGCGGTATGCGTTGCTCATGGTCTCGTCCGGTTTCGGCTTTCTGCTGCTGGCGCATACCAGCTGGACATCGGTGAGCGGTGTTGCCGTGGGCGCGTTGGGCGCGGGCGTGGCCTACGGGTTTGTCCGCTGGAAGACCATGCGGGTCGTACCGGCTCAAGCATGACGCGCGGCCGGGCCGGACGGGCGTCCCGATAGGACGATAAGGCCCCACCGCGATGCGGTCGAATCGCTGTCGTGGGCGGGGGCGGATGGTCTCGATGAGGTGGCTGGAGGGTCCGGCCCCGGGGGGCGTTGCCCAGTGGGCGTCACCAAAACGAGCCGATCGATGACTTATGATCGGCAGTTGCGTCATACCCGTGCCGTGAACCGACCCCGCGACGATGTGAGCCACGTTAGGGCCCACCCGCTGGCCGGGTGACGGACCGAGGTGGGTGTCCCCCTCGGGGGAGAGCCGGGCAGTTATACCTAGCCTCGTCAGCAAGGAGAGTGTCGCCGCGTGGGTGAGCAACCCGTCGATCTGTCGCCGGAGGCATTAGCCAAGGCGGTCAACGCCGCCCAGCAGGCTTTTGCGTTAGCCGACAGTCTGGAGGCGCTGGCGCGCACTAAGACCGAGCACCTTGGGGACCGTTCGCCGTTGGCGCTGGCCCGGCAGGCACTGGGCAAGTTGCCCAAGGAGGAGCGTGCCGATACCGGCCAGCGAGTGAACGTCTCCCGCCGCGATGCACAACGCAGCTACGACGAACGTCTGGCGGCGCTGCGGGCCGAACGTGACGCGGCTGTGCTGGCCGCCGAGGGTATTGACGTCACGCTGCCGTCGACCCGGCAGCCGACCGGCGCCCGGCATCCGATCACGATCTTGGCCGAGCACATCGCGGACACCTTCATCGCAATGGGATGGGAGCTGGCCGAAGGACCCGAGGTCGAAAGCGAGCAGTTCAACTTTGATGCCCTCAACTTCCCGCCGGATCACCCCGCGCGCAGCGAGCAAGACACCTTCTACATCGCGCCGGAGAATTCGCGGCAGCTGCTGCGCACCCACACGTCGCCGGTACAGGTGCGCACCCTGCTGCAGCGCGAATTGCCCGTCTACATCATCTCGATCGGCCGGACCTTCCGCACCGACGAACTCGACGCCACCCACACGCCGGTGTTCCATCAGGTCGAGGGATTGGCGGTGGATCGCGGGCTGACCATGGCGCACCTGCGCGGGACGCTGGACGCCTTCGCCCGCGCCGAGTTCGGGCCGTTGGCGCGCACCCGGATCCGGCCACACTTCTTCCCGTTCACCGAGCCGTCCGCCGAGGTCGATGTGTGGTTCGCCAACAAGAAGGGTGGCGCCGACTGGGTGGAATGGGGTGGCTGCGGAATGGTGCATCCAAACGTGTTGCGGGCCGCTGGAATTGACCCGGAGGATTACTCGGGATTCGCGTTCGGAATGGGCCTGGAGCGAACCTTGCAGTTCCGCAATGGAATTCCCGACATGCGCGACATGGTCGAGGGCGACATCCGGTTCTCGTTGCCGTTCGGGGTGGGTGCCTGATGCGCGTTCCGTATAGCTGGCTGCGCGAGGTGGTTTCGGCCGGATCGCCGGGCTGGGACGTCTCGGCCGGTGAACTCGAGCAGACGTTGGTCCGGATCGGCCACGAAGTCGAAGAAGCGACCGCACTCGGCCCGGTCGACGGTCCGCTGACCGTGGGAAGGGTAGCCGGTATCGAGGAACTCACCGGTTTCAAAAAGCCGATCCGGGCCTGCCTGGTCGACCTCGGCGACGTCGTACAGCACGAAATAGTCTGCGGTGCAACAAATTTCGTGGTCGGCGATTTGGTGGTCGTAGCATTACCCGGAACCACCCTGCCGGGCGGATTTACCATCACCGCCCGCAAGACGTACGGCCGCACTTCGGCGGGAATGATCTGCTCGGCGGCCGAACTCGGTTTGGCCACAGACCATTCCGGCATCCTGGTGCTGCCGCCGGCAACGGCCGAACCGGGAGCCGACGCCGCGGGTGTGCTCGGATTGGACGACGTGGTTCTCCACCTGGCGATCACCCCCGACCGCGGCTACTGCATGTCGGTGCGCGGGCTGGCCCGGGAGATCGCCTGCGCCTATGACCTGGAATTCGTGGACCCCGCCGAGGTGCCGGCGCTGCCGGTCGAGGGTGAGGCGTGGCCGCTGACGGTGCATCCCGACACCGGTGTGCGCCGGTTTGCCCTGCGGCCGGTGACCGGCATCGATCCGGCCGCGGTATCGCCCTGGTGGCTGCAACGCCGGCTGCTGCTCTGCGGCATCCGGGCGACTTCGCCGGCGGTGGACGTCACCAACTACGTGATGCTCGAGCTCGGTCACCCGATGCACGCGCACGACCGCAACCGGATCACCGGCAGCCTGGGAGTGCGGTTCGCCCGGTCCGGCGAGACCGTGATCACGCTGGACGATGTCGAGCGGCGCCTCGAACCCGCCGACGTCCTGATCGTCGACGACGTCACCACCGCAGCGATCGGCGGCGTGATGGGTGCGACCAGCACCGAGGTGCGCGCCGATTCAACCGACGTGCTTTTGGAGGCGGCGATATGGGATCCGGCTGCGGTGTCGCGCACCCAGCGGCGGTTGCACTTGCCCAGCGAGGCTGCCCGACGCTACGAGCGCGCAGTCGACCCGGCTATTTCGGTGGCCGCCCTGGATCGATGCGCCGCGCTGCTGGCCGATATCGCCGGGGGAGTAGTCGTCCCGGCGCTGACCGATTGGCGGGGTGAACCGCCGGTCGATGACTGGTCGATGTCGCCGATCCGGATCGCAGCCGACCTGCCGGACCGCTTCGCGGGCGTGTCCTACGCCCCGGGCACGGCTGCTCGGCGGCTGACGCAAATCGGCGCCGAGGTGGTCACCGACGACGATGTGCTGAAGGTGACGCCGCCGAGCTGGCGACCCGATCTGCTGCAGCCCGCCGACCTCGTCGAGGAGGTCATGCGGCTGGAAGGGCTCGAGGTCATCCCGTCGGTGCTGCCTGCCGCGCCCGCGGGCCGCGGACTCACGGCCACCCAACGGCGCCGTCGGGCGATCGGTAAATCACTGGCGCTGTCCGGCTACGTCGAGGTGCTGCCGACGCCGTTTCTGCCGGCCGGCATTTTCGACCTTTGGGGACTAGTGGCCGAGGACCCGCGCCGGACCACGACCAGTGTGGTCAACCCGTTGGAAGCCGACCGTCCGCAGCTGGCCACCACGTTATTGCCGGCCCTGCTGGAAGCGTTGGGGCGCAACGTGTCCCGCGGTCTGACCGATGTCGCGTTGTTCGCCATCGCGCAGGTGGTCCGGCCAACCGAGCAGACTCGCGGCATCGAGCTGATCCCCGTGCACCGCCGGCCCACCGAAGGCGAGATCGCCAAGCTGGACGAATCGCTGCCCCGGCAACCGCAACACGTCGCCGCGGTGCTGGCCGGCTTGCGCGAGCCTCGCGGTCCTTGGGGTCCGGGCCGCGCGGTCGAAGCCGCCGACGCTTTCGAGGCGGTGCGAATCATTGCCCGGGCCAGCGGAATTGACGTCAACCTTCGCGCGGCCCGGTACCTGCCCTGGCATCCGGGCCGCTGCGCAGAGGTGTTCGTCGGCGATGCCTCCGTCGGTCACGCGGGGCAGCTGCATCCGGCCGTGATCGAGCGGACGGGCCTGCCGAAGGGCACCTGCGCGATCGAGCTGAACCTCGACGCGATCCCAGTCGTGGAATCCCTGCCGGCTCCCAGGGTGTCGCCGTTCCCCGCGGTGTTTCAGGACGTCAGCCTCGTGGTGTCCGCGGATGTCCCCGCCCAGGTCGTGGCGGATGCGGTCCGCGACGGGGCCGGCGAGTTGCTGGAGGACATTCAGTTATTCGACGTCTTCACCGGTCCGCAGATCGGCGAAGCGCGCAAGTCGCTGACCTTCGCGCTACGGTTTCGCGCGCCCGATCGCACGCTGACCGAAGACGACGCAAGCGCGGCCCGCGACGCGGCGGTACAGCTGGCTGCGGAACGTGTCGGCGCCTTGCTGCGTCGCTGAAACTGTGGGCCGGGCGCCAAGTTAGCCGCGCGGTGGGGTCCTGCCTTTCCGTGTGCTCGTTGGGGTCCCCGAACTATTTCGGTGAAATTGTCAGGGAAAACACGGAATTCGCGTCTCGAAACGCCTACCATCTGCTTTCACCGGCCGTCGCGACGCGACGACAGCTTGATTCGGGACGGGAAGTGGAGGTTGTCGGGATGTCGTTGGTGATTGCGATGCCGGAGATGGTGGCTTTGGCAGCAACGGATTTGACGAGCATCGGCTCGACGATCAGCTCGGCCAACGCGGCGGCAGCAGTGTCTACCACGGGGCTGCTGGCAGCCGGTGCCGACGAGGTGTCGGCGACTATTGCGTCGCTGTTTTCCCAGCACGCGGCGGAGTATCAGGCGCTGAGCGCGCAGGTCGTGGCTTTCCACTCCCAGTTTGTGCAGACCCTCAATTCGGGTGCGGCCGCCTATGCCGGCGCCGAGGCCGCCAACGTCCAGCAGAACCTGCTCGACCTGATCAACCAGCCCTTCTTGGCATTGACCGGGCGGCCGCTGATCGGCAACGGCACCGACGGGACGAGCGGACCCGTCGGTACCGGCGGCGGTCCCGGTGGGTGGCTCTTGGGCAACGGCGGCAACGGTGGCGATAGCACCAACGTCGGAGTGACTGGCGGGGCCGGCGGGACCGCCGGCTTGCTGGGCAACGGCGGCAAGGGCGGGAGCGGCGGGCCGGGCACGGCCGCCACCGCCGGCGGGACCGGCGGCGCCGGTGGTGCGGGCGGGTGGCTTTACGGCAATGGCGGTGTTGGTGGGGCTGGCGGGAGCACCACGGTCAACAACGCCCACGGCGGTATCGGCGGGGTCGGCGGCAGTGCCGGGT
>NZ_MVIF01000111.1 GCF_002086675.1 Mycobacterium persicum | reverse complement strand
ACCCAACCCCCGCCCGCTGTCGCGGCCTATCCCGGGCCCACCGGCGAACGCGCCGACTGGTGGTGGGACGACCCCTTCCAACCCCACCACCAGCACCACCAGACAACTGAGTTGGTGGCCGGCCCGGTCATTGTCAGCACCGGATCGGAGGTTAAACGGGTTGGCACATCAAGAAACTCGTTCGCGATACACCCACGGCCATCGCCAACAATCAAGGCCGACGACCACACCCACACCCCAACGCCCACGATCCCGCGACGACGTGCGCACTAACGTGAGCCAAGTCGGAGCAGCACCACGCGCACTCGCGCTTCTCCGCGCACACGTAGATCTCGCTTGCGGCTCAAGGCGATTGATCGGGACCTGCCCATCGGGCAGCTGAACGTTCGCGTCCCGCGTCAGTAGTGCGGGGTGCTCACCGGGAATCGATCGGTGTCCGCGGTTCCGGATGGGCCGACGGATTTACCATCGCGGGGCAGCAACAACGCACGAACCAACGGGCGCGGGCCGTAAGGCCGAAGTAGCTGACTGGCCGGCCGGGTCCGCACTCGCTGCGGCCACCAGAACCAGCGGCCCATCAGCGCGGCCACGGACGGCATCATGAATGACCGCACGATCAGCGTGTCGAACAACAGACCCAGCGCGATCGTCGTACCAACCTGTCCGATCACCTTCAAGTCGCTGAAGATGAACGAGGCCATGGTGGCGGCGAAGACCAGGCCCGCAGATGTCACGACGGCGCCGGTGCCGGCCATCGACCGGATGATCCCGGTCTTTATTCCGGCGCCGATTTCTTCCTTGAAGCGCGATACCAGCAGCAGGTTGTAGTCCGATCCGACGGCCAACAGCAGGATGACCGACATCGCCAGCACCATCCAGTGCAATTCGAAACCGAGAATGTCCTGCCAGACCAGAACAGAAAGCCCGAACGAGGCACCCAACGACAGCAGCACCGTGCCGACGATGGTGAACGCCGCCACCACACTTCGTGTGATGATCAGCATGATGATGAAAATCAGACTGGCGGCGGCGATTCCGGCAATCATGAGATCCCATTTGGAACCGTCGCGCATATCCTTGAAGACCGCGGCCGTTCCACCCAGATAGATCTTGGCGCCCTCCAGCGGAGTCCCCTTGACCGCCTCCTTGGCCGCCTTCAGGATCGGCTCGACGTGCGAGATGCCTTCGGGGGTAGCCGGATCACCTTCGTGGGAGATGATGAAGCGGACCGCGTGCCCGTCTGGTGACAGGAACATCTTCAGACCCCGCTTGAAGTCGGGGTTGTCGAAAACCTCCGGCGGAATATAGAAGGAGTCGTCGTTGCGCGACGCGTCGAAAGCCTGCCCCATCGCCGTCGAATTCTTGCTCATCTCGTCCATCTGGTCATACAGCGACGACATCGAGCTGTGCATGGTCAGCATCATCGTCTTCATCGTCTTCATCGTCGCGATCTGCGGCGGCAGCTGAGCAAGCATCTGCGGCATCAACACGTCCAATTGGTCCAAGTTGCCGGAGAGCTCCGCCAACTTCTCGTCGATCTGGTCAAGGCCGTCCAGCGCATCGAATATCGACCGGAGCGACCAGCAGATCGGAATGTCGTAGCAGTGTCGTTCCCAATAGAAGTAACTGCGAATCGGCCGCCAGAAATCGTCGAAATCGGCGATGTGGTCCCGCAATTGGTTGGTGATCTCAACCATTTCATGGGTCAGCGTGTCCATGTTGTGGGTGACTTTCACCGTCTGAGCCATGATGTCGTACATGCGCTGCATGGTGTCGATCGACTGCTGCATCGCGTCTGCCTGCGTCAGCATGTCGGCCATCCGCTGCTTCATGTACTGCATGTTCTCGACCTGAACCGTGCTTTGCATGCTGATCTGGAACGGAATCGAGGTGTGCTCGATCGGCCTGCCCAACGGCCGGGTTATCGCCTGCACACGTCCGATACCTGGCACGTGAAAGACCGCTTTGGCTATCCGGTCGATGACCAGCATGTCGGCCGAATTGCGCATATCGTGATCGGTCTCCACCAAGAGCAGCTCCGGGTTCATCCTCGCCTGGGAGAAATGCCGGTCGGCAGCTGCGTAACCCACATTCGCGGGGGTCCAGGGCGGCAGATACTTCTTGCTGTCGTAATTCGTCTTGTACCCCGGCAGCGCGAGCAGCCCGATCAGGGCGATCGCGATAGACACGGCCAGGATCGGTCCGGGCCAGCGCACGATCGCGGTACCTACCCGCCGCCAGCCGCGGGTCCGCATCTTGCGCTTGGGGTCGAAGATCTTGAAGTAACTGCCGACTACCAGCACGGCCGGACCGAGGGTGAGCGCGGCCAGCACCGCTACCAGCATTCCTATTGCGCATGGGGCGCCCAGAGTTTGGAAATAGGGAAGGCGGGTGAAGCTGAGGCAATACATCGCACCGGCGATCGTCAGACCGGAGCCGAGGACGACATGTGCGGTTCCGTGGAACATTGTGTAGAACGCCTTTTCCCGGTCCTCACCGAGACCGCGCGCCTCTTGATACCGACCGAGCACGAATATCGCATAGTCGGTGCCGGCCGCGATCGCCATCAGCACCAGCAGATTAACCGCGAAGGTGGAAAGCCCGATGATGTTGTAGTGCCCCAGGAAAGCAACGACTTGCCGGGCCGCCATCAACTCGATTCCGACCATCACCAGGACCAGCAGCACCTGGACAATGGATCGGTATACGAAAAGCAGCATCACGATGATCACCAGAAAGGTGATCATCGTGACTTTCTTGACGCCTTTGTCGCCGGACGTGGACTGATCGGCGGTGAGCGCGGCCGCGCCGGTGACATATGCCTTGACACCCGGCGGGGCCGGAACGCTGTCGACGATCTTGCGCACCGCTTCGACGGATTCGTTGGCCAGCGACTCGCCCTGGTTACCGGCCAGGTTCAGCTGGACGTAGGCCGCCTTGCCGTCGGGGCTCTGTGAACCGGCCGCCGTCAGCGGGTCGCCCCAGAAATCCTGGATGTGCTGAACGTGTTTGGTGTCGGCGGAAAGTCTGCGGATCAGTTCGTCGTAATAGTGGTGGGCGGCGTCGTCGAGTGGCTTGTCGCCTTCCAGCACGATCATCACCGAGCTGTCGGTGTTGAATTCGTGAAAAACCTTGCCGACGCGCTTCATCGCGACCATCGACTCGGCGTCATTGGGGCTCAACGAGACGGTGTGGTCTTTGCCGACCTGTTCCAGCGACGGTACGAAAATACTCAGAACGACGACAAGTCCGATCCAGACCAGCACGATCGGCACCGCAAGGCGGTGAATTACCCGGGCAAACGAGGGCCGTTTCCCGGACCCGCTTCGGGTTTGATCCGCGGGACTGCTTTCGGTGGTCGTCTGGATCTCGCTCATGCCGATTTCACCAGGCAAAAGGTTTGGGCGTTCACTTCGTTCTCGGACCTTTCGTCCTTGACTTCGCCGTTGACGATGATGCGGCAACCGATCTGATCGCTGTTGCCCTGCGCCACCACGTTGACGCTCACCGAAGCCAGCGTGGTGGTGACGGAAAGCGTCCAGGGCAGCGGGACGTTACTGACCCGCTGGGGCTGCGCATTGACGTCCAAATAGTTGATGTTGGCAATGGTCCCGGGCGGACCGAACACCTCGTAGACGACGTGCTTGGGGTTGAACGGCTTGATGTCATCGGCAATGCCGCTGGTGATCGGTCCCTTGTCCTGATAGCCGAAAAAGCTACGGAGGCGATGGACGCTGAAACCCGCCACCGCGACCACGGCAACGATGACGAGGGGGATCCACACTCGCTTCAGCACGCCGGCAACCGAAATCTTTGCCACCCATCACCTTTCGCTCGCCGGGACCGGGATCATGCGTCGCGGCGCTCGAGCCATCGCGCGCGCCAGGTTTGTCGAAGGGATCCGGGAAGCAAACCCGAGGCGGCCGGAAACGGCCGGTGTAGGTGACAACCCATCCCGATGATTTGTTGCGCTAAGTATCTTAAACGTACCGGTTGCGGGCCGCATAACCTCGCCCACGCGACGGTCGCAACCGGTTGTGATCTGCTCACGAAAACTCTCCATCCTCGGTGGCTCAGGAACATTCGGCGGTGAGGCCGAAACAGGTCGCGGTGAGCAGCCGAGTGAGGGCGGAGGCGAAATCGAGGTTCCACTCGGGCGGCAGCACGTCAGGCTCCTCGGCGTAGGCGTCGGTGAGCCGCTCCGGCGGATTGGCAATCTGCCACAGCGTGGCCGCCAACGAGTAAGCAGCCAGCAGGATGTCGAACGCCCCCGAACGCCCGAGCGCCGGCAGCGCATTCTCGATCGCGTCAGCGAGCGCGATCACCGCGGCGGTGCTGGTGCGCTTTACCTCGACCACCCGGTCGACATCCACCTCGTGTTCGAGGTGCAGGTGAAGATTGGCCAGCAGGTCACAGAACAGCGGATCGGCGGCAAGGCCGTCGGCCAGGGCCGCGGCCACCCGGGAATGCGACATCGGGCCGGGTTCGCTCAAGCTCTCGCATACCGTCTTCGACCACCGCACCCAACCCTCGGCAGCGAGGTGGAGCAGGACCTCTTTGTGGGAGGTGAAATAGCGGCGCACCGCCGAGTAGTGAATGCCGGCGCGGTTGGCGACGGCGGTCAGGGTCACCGACGCCACTCCGGTTTCGGATGCCAGCGAACGCGCCGCTTCCATCAACGCCGCGGCACGCCGGCGTTTGTTCTCCTCGGTGCGGGCGCGCCGGAACGTCAGTTGCGCCACTGGCAGAGGATAACGCACATCGCGTGATTTGCGAGCGGTAAGCCGACCGGGTAGCGTGCCGTTACGCACGTGATATGCGTTACACTGCGGCCCTGCGGGGTGAAGGAGTTGCGCCCCACAGCGCAGTGGTTTACTTAGGCAAGGCTAGGCACAGTAATGGCAGGCTCGTGGTGATTCAGGGTGACCCGCGACGAGTAGCTCGTCGCGGCCACCGGCGTCGCTGATCGGGTGCGCCGCGGCTGATCGGGCGCGTCGCGGTGCTCTGTCGTTAAAAGCTCGGGAAGGACTTCGAAGGGGCGGGTATGGTTCGCCCGTAGCAAATACCAACCGGCGAAAGGAACTTGAGATC
Source organism: Mycobacterium persicum (assembly GCF_002086675.1). GTDB lineage: Bacteria > Actinomycetota > Actinomycetes > Mycobacteriales > Mycobacteriaceae > Mycobacterium > Mycobacterium persicum. The sequence continues at coordinate 12,847 of NZ_MVIF01000111.1, read as the reverse complement.
TTCAAGGTGCTGTCGCGGACATGGATCGCGCTGGTAATCCTGGCGGTGGTCATCGCCGGGGGGTTCACCGTGCACCGGATTCGCGGCTTCTTCGCATCCGAGAAGCGCGAGTCCTATTCCGACAGCAACCTCGACAGCAAACCGTTCAACCCCAAACAGATTACCTACGAAGTCTTCGGCCCGCCCGGAACGGTCGCCGACATCAGCTATTTCGATGTCAATTCCGACCCGCAACGGGTGGATCAAGCGGTGCTACCGTGGTCGTTGCACTTCACCACGAACTTGGCGGCAGTGATGGGAAACCTTGTGGCCCAAGGCGATAGCGACAGCATCGGTTGCCGGATCACCGTGGACGGCGTGGTCAAGGCCGAGAAGGTTTCGCACGAGGTCAATGCCTACACCTACTGCCTGGTGAAGTCGGCGTGACCATCAAATACGCAAACGACCCCGGCACCGGCACCCATGCCGAAAAGCCATTGATCGCGCGGATCATCCACGCGTTCGCGGTGCCGATCATCCTCGGCTGGCTGGCGATCTGCGTTGCGCTCAGCGTTTTCGTCCCGTCGCTGGAAGAAGTCGGGCAAGAGCGCTCGGTGTCGCTGAGCCCCAAGGAAGCGCCGTCGTACCAGGCCATGAAGCACATCGGCCAGGCGTTCAACGAAGGCAGCACCGACAGCGTCGCCATGATCGTCTTGGAGGGCAAACAGCCACTCGACGACGCGGCCCACAAGTACTACGACGTTCTCATCCGCAAACTGCGAGCCGATACCAAGCATGTCCAGAGCGTCCAGGACTTCTGGGGAGATCCGCTGACGGCAGCCGGGGCGCAAAGCAACGACGGCAAGGCCACCTACGTCCAATTGAATCTCGCCGGCAACCAAGGCGAGCCGTTGGCCAACGAGTCCGTCGAAGCGGTGCGCAAGATCGTCGCGGACACGCCGGCGCCGCCGGGGGTGACGACGTATGTCACCGGTGCGGCGGCGATGGTTGCGGACATGCACCACAGCGGCGACAAGTCGATGATGAAGATCACCATCACCACCGTCGCGGTGATCTTCATCATGCTGCTGGTGGTGTACCGCTCGCCGATCACCGTCGTCATGCTGTTGCTGACCGTCGGGGTGGAGTTGACCGCGGCCCGGGGAGTGGTCGCGCTCCTCGGACACACCGGGGCCATCGGACTGTCCACCTTTGCGGTCAGCCTGCTGACCTCACTGGCTATTGCCGCCGGCACCGACTACGGCATCTTCATCTTCGGGCGCTACCAGGAGGCGCGCCAGGCCGGGGAAGACCGGGAAACCGCCTTCTACACCATGTACCGCGGCACCGCCCACGTCATCCTGGGCTCCGGCCTGACGATCGCGGGCGCCACCTTCTGCCTCAAGTTCGCCCGGATGCCCTACTTCGAAACCCTCGGCATCCCTTGTGCGGTGGGCATGCTGGCCGCGGTGTTCGCGGCGCTGACGCTGGGGCCCGCGGTGCTGACCGTCGGCAGCCGATTCGGGTTATTCGATCCCAAGCGGCTGCTCAAAGTTCGTGGCTGGCGCCGGGTCGGCACGGTGGTGGTGCGGTGGCCGCTGCCCGTTCTCGCCGCCACCTGCGCCGTTGCTTTGGTCGGTCTGCTCGCGCTGCCCGGATACCGGACCAACTACAACGACCGCTCCTACCTGCCCAACTTCATTCCCGCCAACCAAGGGTTCACCGCCGCGGAACGCCACTTCTCGCAGGCCCGGATGAAGCCCGATGTGTTGATGATCGAGTCCGATCACGACATGCGAAATCCCGCGGACTTTCTGGTGCTCGACAAACTGGCCAAGGGAATCTTCCGGGTTCCCGGAATATCCCGGGTGCAGGCGATCACCAGGCCCGATGGAACAGCGATGGACCACACGTCGATCCCGTTTCTGATCAGCATGCAAAACGCCGGTCAGGTGCAGACCCTGAAGTACCAGCGTGACCGGATCGATGACATGCTCAAGCAGGCCGACGAGATGGCCAAGACCATCACGATCATGAAGCAGATGTACAGCCTGATGTCACAGCTCGCCGAGAACACCCACCGCATCGTCGGCGACACCGAACAGATGCAGCAGATCACCAACGAGCTGCGCGACCATATCGCGGACTTCGATGATTTCTGGCGCCCGATCCGTAGCTACTTCTACTGGGAGAAGCACTGTTACGACATCCCCATCTGCTGGTCCTTCAGGTCGATATTCGACGCGCTGGACGGGCTCGACCAGGTTGACGAGAAGCTCAGCGATCTGGTAGCCGATACCAAGAATATTGACCGGCTGATGCCGCAGATGCTGGCGACGTTCCCGCCGATGATCGACAGCATGGAGAGCATGCGGATCATGATGCTGACCATGCACAGCACCATGGCCGGCTTCTACGACCAGATGAACGAGATGAGCGAAAACTCGAACGCCATGGGCAAGGCGTTCGACGCCGCCAAGAACGACGACTCGTTCTACCTGCCGCCAGAGGTCTTCAAGAACAAGGACTTTCAGCGCGCCATGAAATCGTTCCTGTCCCCGGACGGGCACACCGCCCGGTTCATCATTTTGCACCGGGGAGATCCGCAATCACCCGAGGGAATCGCAAGCGTCAATGCGATCCGCACCGCGGCCGAAGAATCGCTCAAAGGAACCCCGCTCGAGGACGCCAAGATCTATCTGGCCGGGACGGCGGCCGTCTTCTACGACATCGCCGACGGGGCTAAATGGGACCTGCTGATCGCCGGGATTTCCTCGCTGTGCCTGATTTTCATCATCATGCTGATCTTGACCCGCGCGTTCGTCGCGGCGGCGGTGATCGTGGGTACGGTGGCGCTGTCGCTGGGTGCCTCCTTCGGGCTGTCGGTGCTGTTGTGGCAGCACATCCTCAGCATCGAATTGCACTACATGGTGCTCGCCATGTCCGTCATCGTGCTGCTGGCGGTGGGATCTGACTACAACCTGCTGCTGGTTTCTCGGTTCAAGGAGGAAATCGGCGCAGGGCTCAACACCGGCATCATTCGCGCGATGGGCGGCACGGGCAAGGTCGTGACCAACGCCGGACTGGTGTTCGCGTTCACCATGGCGTCCATGGCCGTCAGCGATCTGCGGGTGATCGGCCAGGTGGGCACCACCATCGGCCTGGGTCTGCTGTTCGACACGCTGATTGTGCGTTCGTTCATGACGCCCTCCATCGCCGCGCTACTGGGACGCTGGTTCTGGTGGCCGATGAAGGTGCGTTCCCGGCCGCCCCGAATCCGTTCGGCACCAAAGGGTCCCGGGGAGGAGCCGCAAACGGACCGGCTGATGGCGATGAGCGGTGAACATTAGGGTCGGTTAGCTCCGCTCCCATCCGAGCTGCCGACGGTTCCGAATACCTGATGTGCAGCAAAGACATCCCGCGGGACGCTCGATAGCGGTCATCGGCAGCGGCGTCGCCGGCCTCACCGCCGCCTACCTGCTGTCCGGACGTGACCGAGTCACCTTGTACGAGGCCGACACCCGGCTCGGCGGACACGCCCACACCCACTACGTCGATCCTGGCGGCGAGACGGGCGGTCACCGTCTGGTGGCCGTCGACTCGGCGTTCCTGGTGCACAACGACCGCACCTACCCGACGCTGTGCCGGCTGTTCGACGAACTGGGGGTGGCCACCCAGGAATCGGACATGTCGATGTCGGTGCGCGCCGACGACATCGGCCTCGAATATGCCGGGGCACTGGGCGTCCGGGGCCTGTTCGCGTGCCGCCAAGCGCTGCGGCCGCGCTACCTGTTGATGCTCGCCGAGATCCTGCGCTTCCACCGCGCCGCCTCCCGGCTGCTGCGCGCGGAACCAGGCGATGAGCCAGAGACATTGGCGGCGTTCCTCAAACGGCACCGTTTCTCGTCGTTTTTCGTCGACTACTTCATCACTCCCCTGGTGGCCGCAGTGTGGTCATGCGCGAGTGCGGATGCGTTGCGCTATCCGGCCAGGTATCTGTTCGTCTTCCTCGACCATCACGGGATGTTGTCGGTGTTCGGATCGCCCACCTGGCGCACCGTCACCGGGGGTTCGGCGACCTACGTCCAGGCCATCGCCTCACGTCTGGCCGAGGTGGCAACGGACGCACCGGTGCATTCGCTGCGCCGGGTCGCCGGCGGCGTGGTGATCCGAGCCGGTCACGGCGCCCCGCGAGAGTTCGACGCGGCCGTCGTGGCCGTGCATCCCGACCAGGCCCTGCTGCTACTCGACCAGCCGACCGCCTGGGAGCGCCACGTACTCGGCGCCATTCCGTACTCGACAAACCGGGCCCAGCTGCACACCGACGAGTCGGTGCTGCCGCGCCACCCCGGCGCTCGCGCGTCGTGGAACTACCTGGTGACACCGGGCGCCGACCATGTGGTGGTCAGCTACGACGTCAGCAGGCTGATGCGCATCGACCACAACCGCCGGTTCCTGGTCACCCTCGGCGGCCATGACCGGGTGGACCCGGGCTCGGTGCTTGCCGAGATGACCTACAGCCATCCGCTGTACACACCGGAATCGGTTGCGGCCCAATGTTTATTGCCCACCCTCGATGACGATCGGGTGGTGTTCGCCGGGGCCTACCACGGCTGGGGGTTCCACGAGGACGGCGCCGCCTCCGGGCTGCGCGCGGCCCGCAGACTCGGGGCGGACTGGCCGGCCGCTACCCGAAGGGAGGTGGTGGTGCCATGCTGACTCCGGCGATCTACCGCACCACCATCACGCACTCGCGGCGCGCCCCGGTGCACCACTCGTTCGAATACCGAAGCTACAGCTGGTATGTCGACGTCGACGAGCTGCCGCGGCTGCCCTGGTGGCTGCGGACGTTCGCCCGATTTCGCGCCGACGATCACTTCACCGGGACGCCGCACGGTTCACTGCGGGACCGGTTGGAGGCGTTCTTCACCGATCGCGGCGTCGCTGTTCCCGACGGCCGGATCACCGCGTTGCTGCAGGCGCGCGTGCTCGGGCATGTCTTCAACCCGTTGAGCGTCTATTGGTGTCACGACCGTGACGGCCGGGTGTGCCACGTGGTGGCCGAAGTGCACAACACCTACGGGGAACGGCATGCGTATCTGCTGCCGCCGGCCGATCGGCCCGTGGTGACGGCCAAGACGTTCTATGTCTCGCCGTTCAACGGCGTCGACGGGCGCTACGTGGTGCGGGCACCGCGGCCCGACCACGAAGTGGACGTGACGGTGGCGCTACACGCCAAGAACCACCCGGCCTTCCCGGTATTCATCGCGAACCTTCGCGGGACGCGACGACCCGCGACAACCAAAGAAGTCGTGCTCATGCAATGCATTTCACCGTTGGCCCCGTTGGTGGTGGCCGCCCGTATCCGGATACAGGGGATCACACTGTGGTTACGTCGAGTTCCAGTGGTACCGCGATGAGCATCGAAACGATCGGAACGCCTTCGGTCACAATAGATTCCGAACGCTGGCCGGCAGTCACCGCGGTGCCGTCGGGACCGGTCGCAGCGGTGTCGGCGGCCATCGCCGACTGGCTGTTGCGTCGCGCGGTCGCCCGACTGCCGCTGCGACTGGTCTACCCCGACGGCACGGCGATCGGCGCCGGCGACGCCACGTCGGCGACGCTGACGGTTCACCGCCCGCAGGCGCTGGCACGACGGATCGGCCGGCACGGCCTGATCGGCTTCGGCGAGTCCTACCTGGCCGGTGACTGGTCGTCGGAGGATCTCACCAGGGTGCTGACGGTCCTGGCCGAGTCGGTGGCCGACCTGGTGCCGGGCCCGCTGCAGTGGCTGCGTCCGCTGGCGCCAGCGTTCGAGCCGACGCGGCGCGGTCCCAGCCGCGATCAGGCCCGCCGCAATGTCGCCGAGCACTATGATCTGTCGAACGACCTGTTCGCTGAGTTCCTCGACGAGACCATGACATATTCGTCCGCGCTGTTCGACGCTCTTCCCGCCTCGTGGCCCGATTTGGCTGCCGCCCAACGGCGCAAGATCGATCGGCTGCTCGACCTGGCCGGTGTCGGACCGGGCAGCCGGGTGCTCGAGATCGGCACCGGCTGGGGCGAGCTGTGCATCCGGGCGGCCGCCCGCGGGGCCCGGGTGCGATCGGTCACGTTATCGGTGGAGCAGCAGCGGCTGGCGCGGCAGCGGGTCGCCGCCGCGGGCCTGGCCCCTCGGGTGCAGATCGAGCTGTGCGACTACCGCGACGCCCGGCCGGGGCATGACCCTTATGACGCGATACTCTCGGTCGAGATGATCGAGGCCGTCGGATACCGCTCCTGGCCAACGTATTTCGCAACGCTGGACCAGCTGGTGCGCCCGGGCGGCCGAGTGGCGATCCAGGCGATCACCATGCCCCACGACCGGATGCTGGCCACCCGCAACACCCGCACCTGGATCCAGAAGTACATCTTCCCCGGCGGACTGTTGCCGTCCACGAAGGCCATCGCGGCGATCACCGAGCGCCACACCAGCCTGCGCACGGTCGACACCGCCTCGCTGCGACCGCACTACGCCGAGACCCTGCGGCTGTGGCGGGAGCGATTCGTCGAGCGACGAGACCGGTTGGCGCACTTGGGTTTCGACGAGGTATTCGCCCGGATGTGGGAGTTCTATCTGGCCTACTCCGAGGCGGGATTCCGGTCGGGGTACCTCGATGTCGTCCAGTGGACGTTCGAGCGCAAGGATGACCGGTGAACGAGGCCGACATCTTCCTGGTATCGGGCGCTTCGGCGCTGGCGCTGGCGGTGGTGCATTCGACGACCTTCCTGATCGGCAGGTGGCTCGGCCGCTACAACGTCGTCGACGTCGCCTGGGGGCTTGGGTTTATCGCGGTAGCAGCCGTGGCGGCGGTATTGGGCACCGGAGACCCGGCCCGGCGGTGGCTGCTGCTGGCGCTGGTGACGGTGTGGGGTCTGCGGCTGAGCTGGCACATGTACCGCAAGACCGCCGGCAAGGGTGAGGATCCCCGCTACGCCGATCTGCTGCGCGGTGCCACCACGGGTCAGGTGGTGCGCAAGGTCTTCGTACTGCAGGCCTTCCTGACGCTGTTCATCTCCTTTCCGCTGCAGCTGTCGGCGATCACCGGGGCCACGCCCAAGCCATTGCTGGTGGTCACCGGTCTGGGCGTGGCGGTATGGCTGGTCGGGGTCTTCTTCGAAGCGCTCGGCGACCGCCAGTTGCGGGTCTTCAAATCCGACCCGGCCAATCGCGGGGCCATCATGGACCGCGGCCTATGGGCCTGGACCCGCCACCCCAATTACTTCGGTGACGCCTGTGTCTGGTGGGGGTTGTGGCTGATCACCATCACCGGCTGGGTGCCGCTGCTCACGGTGGTCTCGCCGCTGTTGATGACCTACTTCCTGGTCGACGTGAGCGGGGCCCGGCTGACCGAGAAGTACATGAAAAACCGTCCCGGATTCGGGGAATACCAGCGTCGGACAGCGTATTTCGTGCCCCGGCCACCGCGATCGGCGCGTCAGTGATGACCAGTCCGGCGATTTCGGTGCTGCTTGACGATAGGCTACCGTCGATGACGGGACCGCCACGCCTGAGCAGCGACCTCAGCGCCCTGTTGCACCAGATCGCGCGGGGCGACCCCGACGCGTTCGCAACGTTCTACGACCACACCAAAACCCGGGTGTACGGATTGGTGGCGCGGGTGTTGCGGGACCCGGGCTACAGCGAGGAAACCACGCAGGAGATCTATCTCGAGGTGTGGCGCACGGCGTCGGAGTACGACGCCGTCAAAGGCTCGCCGCTGGCCTGGTTGCTGACCATGGCACACCGGCGCGCCGTCGACCGGGTGCGAGCCGAGCAAGCGGGCAGCCAGCGGGAGTCACGCTACGGCGTGGCCAATATCGACCCGGCGAGCGACGTCGTCGCCGACTCCGCGATCGCCGGTGACGAGCGGCGCCGGGTCGCCGCATGCCTGGGCGGGCTGACCGACGCGCAGCGGGAGTGCATCGAACTGGCCTACTACGGCGGCCTGACATACGCCGAGGTGTCGCACCGGCTGGCCACCAACCTGTCGACGATCAAATCGCGCATGCGGGACGCGCTGCGCGGTCTGCGGAACTGCCTGGGTATGTCATGACCGAGCCGACCGATTTCGGACTGTTGGAGCTGGCGATCCCGTATGCGTTGCATGCGATGTCCGACGAGGAGCGAGTCGACATCGAGCGAATGGTCGCCGCCGCGCCGTCGGCGGTGACGGCCGCCTTCAACGAAGAAGTCCGCGCGGTTCGCGAGACGATGGCGATCGTGTCGGCGACGACCGCCACCGAACCGCCGGAACGTCTGCGCACAGCCGTCCTGGACAGCGTCAAGCCAGCCGCCGGCCGCCGCCAATCACGTTGGCGTACGGCCGCTTTCGCATCCGCAGCCGCTGTGGTGGTGGGACTGGGCGCGTTCGGCCTGGGGACAGTGCTGCGGCCGCCGGCGGCGCCCACGGTCGCCGAGCAGGTCCTGGGCGCACCGGATGTGCGGACGGTCTCCCGCCCGTTGGGCAACGGGACCGCCACGGTGATGTTCTCCCACGACCGCAATGCCGGCGTGCTGGTGATGAACAACGTGCCGCCGCCGTCCCCGGGCACCGTTTATCAGATGTGGCTGCTGGGCGCCAACGGGCCGACGTCGGCGGGGACCATGGGCCCGGCGGCGGTGGCGCCGTCGACGAAGGCCACGCTGACCGACCTGGGGAACTCGACCGCGCTGGCGTTCACCGTCGAACCGGGCACCGGTTCTACGCGGCCGACCGGCGCGATCTTGGCCGAGCTGCCGCTGCGTTGAGACGGTGAGCCGGGGTTCACCGACGGGATTCGCCGACATTGCTCCCACGGCTGCGTTCGCGGTCTGAAGCACGACCATCACGGCAATCTCGATGAATTCCGGTCACTTCCACAGGCTTCCCAGCACCGCGGCCAGCACGCCCAGCACCACCAGCGCCACACCGGCGGCCAGCGTCAGGTTCAGCCACAGGTGCAGGCTGCGCTCCGCCGCAGCGACCATGACGTCGGCCACCCGCCGGATATCGCCGGTGGTGCGAGTGAGCGCGTCGCCGACATATCGACTGCCGATCTCGATGCCCGCCCAGCCGGCGGCGCCGACAAGCAGCCCCGACACGCCGAGGCTGGTCAGCGCCTTGCCCCGGCGGCGCGCGGTGGCCAGCATCAGCAACGCGCAGCCGGCACTCGAGGCTGCGGCGCCGATACTGACCCACGGGCCCCACACCGCCAGCCGCCGCAGCTGTCCCTGGTGCACCGACTCAGGCAGCGACACCGTCAGCGGAACCTTCAGCGTCGCCGGCACCGTGACGTGGTAGCCGCTCAACACCTGCTGCATCGAACTGTCGTTGAGCATCGGGGCCAGATCGACCACCCATTGGTCACCGCTGCGGCCGGACCGCGGCTCGCCGAACAACCAGCGGTGCGCGACCCGGTTTGCCTGGGCGAACAGCGGCGGAAACGCCGGGCCGGCGGTGAATGCGGCGGCGGCATCGCGCACGGTCAAGCTGTCGACCGGATGGCTCGGATAGCTCGACCCCCGGCGCTCGGCGATCAGCGCGGTTGCGCGGGTGGCGAGTTCGGCCGCCATGGCGGACTGCAGAACGGGATCGGCGGCGGCAGTCTGGGCCAGCGCGGCGTAGCCGTCCTCGTCGAGGATCGTGGTCTGCGCCCACGCCGCCGGCACGGCCACCGCCAGCGCGGCCGTGGTGGCCAGCCACAACACCACCGTCGCAATGAATCGCACGCCGTGAAACCTACTGGGCCCGCGGCACGATCCCACGCAGGTAGGCGGCCTGGCCGAGATGTTGTGCGCAGTCGTCGATGATGCTGACCAAGCGCATGCTCGCGGTCACCGGCGGGTCCCAGTTGGTGTCCACGATGCGCGACAGCTCGGCCGCGGTCACACCGGCGACGTAGTCGAGGGTGAGCTGGTGCACCGCGTGGTAGTAACCGGACAGCAGGCCCGACGGTGCGCGCACCTTGCCCACATCGGCGGGGCTGTGCCCGTAGCCGGTGTCGTCGCGCGGTAGGTCAAGACCGAACCGGTCGACCCAGCCGTCGCGCGTCCACACCTGCTCCACGCCGGCGATGTGAGCCAGCTGGATGTCCTGGACGCGGGCACTGTGCCAGAGCAACCAGGCGATGCTGTTGGCGCTCGCGGTCGGCCGGTAGGCGGCGATGTCGTCGGTCAGGCCGTGGGTGAGGTCGTCGGCGTGTTCGATCAGGCGGGTGAACGCGTCGCGCAGCAGCTCCCGCGCCGCCGCAGCATCGTTGGCAGGGGTGCTGGCCATACCGGCGACTTTACGGACGGGGACGATCCTGGCACCACCCGCCGCCTCGGTCGTAAATTAATTAGATGACCTACGACCTGCTCATCCGCAACGGCACCATCGTCGACGGGTCGGGCGGCGAACCGTATGTCGGTGACGTCGCGGTGCAGGACGGCGTCATCAGGGTTGTTGGTGTTGTCAACGACGAATCCGCCAAGCGGGAGATCGACGCGACCGGTCTGCTGGTCACCCCAGGTTTCGTCGACCTGCATACCCACTACGACGGCCAGGCCATCTGGTCGGACCGGCTGACACCGTCGTCGGCGCACGGCGTGACCACGGTGGTGATGGGCAACTGCGGGGTCGGCTTCGCGCCCTGCCGCCAGCAGGACCACGACGTGCTCGTCGACGTGATGGCCGGCGTCGAGGACATTCCCGGCGTGGTGATGACCGACGGCCTGCCGTGGACCTGGGAAACGTTTCCCGACTACCTGAATGCGCTCGAGGCGGGCAGCCGAGATATCGATGTGGCCGTCTACCTGCCGCATTCTCCATTGCGGGTTTACGTGATGGGGCAGCGCGGCGCCGACCGCGAACCGGCCACCCGGCAAGACCTGGCCGCGATGCGGGCCCTGGCCAAGGAGGCGATCGAGGCCGGCGCGCTGGGGTTCGCGTCGTCGCGGCTGACCATCCACAAGACCGAGAGCGGCTCGCCGATCCCCAGCTACGACGCCGCGCGGGAGGAGATCGAGGAGATCGCCAGGGGTGTGGTCGACGGCGGCGGCGGGCTGCTGCAGTTCGTGCCCGACATTCCCGCCGGCGGCTATCAGCCGGTTCTGCAGCTAGTGTTCGACGTCGCCGAGGACTTACGGCTGCCGGTCACCTTCACGCTGGTGGTCGCCAACACCGGCGATCCGACCTGGCCGGACGCCATCACCATGATCGAGAAGGCTAACGCTGTGGGGGGAGACATCACCGCGCAACTGCTGCCGCGGCCGATCGGGCTGATCATCGGGCTGCAACTGTCCGCCAACCCGTTCGTGCTGTACCCGAGCTACCGGGAGATCGCGCATCTGCCGCTGGCCGAGCGGGTCGCCGAGATGCGCAAGCCCGAGGTGCGCGCCCGCATCCTGGCCGACAAACCCGGCCACGGCCATCCGATCCTGTATGTGGCCCAGGCCTGGGACTGGATCTTCCCGCTGGGCGAGAGCCCCGATTACGAGCCGGATCCGTCGGACAGCATCGGGGCCCGGGCCCGGGCCCGGGGGGTGAACCCGATGGAAGAGGCCTACGACCGGCTGCTCGACGACGACGGCCACGCCATGCTGCTGGTCGCCACGAGCAACCTGGAGAACAACTCGCTCGACACCGTCGGCAAACTGCTGCACCGCGACGACGTGGTGCTCGGCCTCGGCGACGGCGGCGCCCACTACGGCATGATCTGCGACGCCAGCTACTCGACGTATTTCCTGGCGCACTGGGCGCGCGACCGGGCATCCGGGCGGTTCACGCTGGCCGAGGCCGTGCGGGAACTCACCTCTGTTCCGGCCCGGGTGGCCGGGCTGGCCGACCGCGGACGCATCGCCGTCGGCTACAAGGCCGACCTCAATGTCATCGACCACGGCGCGCTGCGGCTGCACAAGCCGGTCATCAGATACGACCTGCCCGCCGGCGGGCGGCGCTTGGACCAGACCGCCGAGGGCTACGTCGCGACCGTCGTCTCGGGCGAGGTGATCGCCGAGAACGGGGTGCCTACCGCCGCCCGACCCGGCAGGCTGGTCCGCGGACGTCGGTCCGCTCCGGTCCCCGCCTGAGCACTTAGGGGGTTCCTGTGCGCCGGGTATGGATATGCAGTTTTCCTGCGCCGATATGGCCACGTCGAGGGGCTCGGGCGGGTAGTTTGGGCTAGTGACAAACCCGCATTTCGCGTGGTTGCCGCCAGAGATTAATTCGGCGCTGATGTTCGCCGGTCCCGGCGCGGGACCGCTCCTTGCCGCGGCCGGGGCCTGGGGCGGCTTGGCCGAGGAATTGGCGTCGTCGATGTCGTCGTTCAGCTCGGTGGTCGCCGAGCTGACCAATGGTTCTTGGCTGGGTCCATCGTCGGCGGCAATGATGGCCGTCGCGACCCAATACATGGCATGGCTCAGCGCGGCCGCAACCCAGGCCGAGCAAGTCGCGGCTCAGGCCGCGGCCACGGCGACGGCCTTCGAGGCGGCGCTGGCGGCCACGGTGCAGCCCGCGGTGGTCGCGGCTAACCGTGGCCTGATGCAGGTGCTGGCGGCCACGAATTGGTTGGGGTTCAACACCCCGGCCATCATGGACATCGAGGGCGCCTATGAGCAGATGTGGGCGATGGATGTGGCGGCGATGGCGGCATACCACGCCGACGCCTCCGCGGCCGCGTCACTGTTGGCGCCCTGGCAACAGGTGCTGCGCAACCTCGGCATCGACATCGGCAAGAACGGCGCGATCAACCTCGGCTTCGGCAACACCGGCAGCGGCAACATCGGAATCGGCAACACCGGCAGCGGCAACCTGGGCATCGGCAACTCGGGCATCCCTCTCTCGTAAACACATCTCCGAGCCCACGA
>NZ_MVIF01000110.1 GCF_002086675.1 Mycobacterium persicum | reverse complement strand
CCGACTCAGGCTTGCGCCAACCCGCACGAGGCATACCCTACAAACTACACCCATGTAGTCTTAACTGAACGGTATTGGGGCTAAGCCCGGGCTAAGCCTGGGCTAAGCCAGGGCTAAGCCAGCACCGCCGTGATCTCGGCGGCCGCCTCGTCGCCGTAGGCACCGGCCAGCCGGGACGCTGCGGCCTGGTGATCCCACTGCCACTCTTGGGTGCCGGTCGATTCCAGCACCAACACCGCGACCAGCGAACCCAGCTGCGCGGACCGCTCCAAGCTCAACCCGGCACTGCGCCCGTTCAGGAAACCGGCGCGGAACGCGTCGCCGACCCCGGTCGGGTCGGTCTGGCTGGTTTCGGGGACCACGCCGACGTGGATGGTGGTGCCGTCCGGGTCCACCACATCCACCCCCTTGGGGCCCAAAGTGGTCACCCGCAGGTCGATCTGGGCCATCACCTCGGCCTCCGTCCAGCCGGTCTTCGACAGCAGCAGGTCCCATTCGTAGTCGTTGGTGAACAAGTAGCTGGCACCGCCGATGAGCTGACGGATTTCCTCGCCGGACAGCCGAGCCAGCTGCTGGGAGGGATCAGCGGCAAAGGCCAGCCCCAGTTTGCGGCATTCCTCGGTGTGTAAGAACATCGCCTCGGGGTCGTTGGCGCCGATGATGACCAGCTCCGGAGTGCCGATCGCCGACACCACGTCGGCGAGCTTGATGGTGCGGGCCTCTGACATGGCCCCCGGATAGAACGATGCGATCTGGGCCATGTCCACGTCGGTGGTACAGGTGAACCGCGCCGTGTGGGCGGTCTCGGAGATCAGGACGTGATCACAGTTGACACCGTGGGCTTTGAGCCAGTCTCGGTAATCGGCGAAGTCCGCGCCGGCCGCGCCGACCAGCGCCACATCACCGCCCAGCACGCCGATGGCAAAAGCCATATTCCCGGCCACGCCGCCGCGGTGCACCACCAGGTCGTCAACTAAGAAGCTGAGCGACACCTTGTGTAAGTGCTCGGGCAGCAGTTGCTCGGAAAATCGGCCGGGAAACCGCATCAGATGGTCGGTTGCAATCGAACCGGTTACCGCAATCGTCACAAAATCTCCGTCCTTGGTTCGTAAGGTCGTCTAGCCTCTCACAATTATCGACGCCGCGGCCCGCCCCGTCGCGTCGACAGCCGACGGCAGGTATTGCGCTAGCCTGCCCTAGGGAACTCACCTCATTGCCGGAATCCGCTGGCGGGCGACAAGCCCATATGTCGTTCCGTCAACCACCGTAGGAGAACCACGATGGCTGGTCAGCACCCGCCGAACCCTGCCGTCGGCACCGAAGGAGCCCCAGAGCTGCGACCATACCCGCCGACCGGGGCCGATGAGCCTCTTGAATACCCTCACGAAGCCGCCGACCGGCAACCCGCCTTTCACCCCGCCCCGACGGCGGGTTATGCAGGCATGCCGGGCTCCTATCCGAGGCGACGGCCGAGGCGGCTGCTGATCGGCACCCTGCTGGCCCTCGCCTTGGTCGGTGCGTTGACCGCGGCAATCGTGTACGGGGTTCGCACCAACGGGGCCAACACCGGCGGCACCTTCACGGAAGCATCGGCCAAAACGGCGATTCAGGGCTACCTCAACGCACTTCAGCATCGCGATGTCGACGTCATCGTGCGCAACGCGCTGTGCGGGATCTACGACGCGGTCAAGGACCGGCGGTCGGATCAGGCCCTGGCCAAGTTGAGCAGTGACGCCTTTCGTAAGCAGTTCTCCCAGGCCGACGTGACGTCGATCGACAAAGTCGTGTACTGGTCGCAGTACCAGGCCCAGGTGCTGTTCACCATGCAGGTGACGCCTGCCACCGGCGGCCCGCCGAAGGGGCAGGTGCAGGGCATCGCCCAGCTTCTCTTCCAGCGCGGGCAGATACTGGTCTGCTCCTACGTGCTGCGCACGGCCGGGCATTATTGACCGGGCCGGGATGATCCCGGCCCGGCAGACCTACGTCGGTCAGGTCAGTTGAAGGAATCCCCACACGCGCAGGACCCGGTCGCGTTTGGGTTGTCGATCGTGAAGCCCTGCTTCTCGATGGTGTCCACGAAATCGATCGATGCGCCTTCCACATACGGCGCGCTCATCCGGTCGACCGTCAACGTCACGCCGCCGAACTCCGCCGTCAGGTCGCCGTCCAGCGTCCGGTCGTCGAAGAACAGGTTGTAGCGCAGGCCCGCGCACCCTCCCGGCTGCACCGCAATCCGCAGCGACAGGTCGTCACGTCCCTCCTGATCGAGAAGGGACTTCGCCTTGGCGGCAGCGGCCTCGGTCAGGATCACGCCATGGGTCTTGGCGGTCGGCTCGTTCTGCACCGTCATTGCTTCTCCTACATGCCTCATCGTTAGGTGGGATCGCCGGCTGTCATGTCAGCCCGGACCCGCATCGGGGAAAACCCACTGCTACTAACGGTACCTCGCAGACCGGGGATTCCCGAGTCGCGCGGCGACTTCCGACGCCAAACCCATCAGCTGATTGGCCGCATCGGCCAGTGCCAACCGCACCGAACCCGCATAGTCGGCGATGGACAAGGCCGACATGATGCCCGACGACCGGATCGTCGATTTATCCAAGACCACCTGTCCGGCCAGCACTATCACCGGAATGCCCAGCGGACGGGCCGCGGCCGCGATCTCGCCCACGACCTTGCCGTGCAGCGACTGTTCGTCGAACTTGCCCTCACCGGTGATGATCAGCTGTGCTTCGGCGAGGTCGTCGGCCAAATGGGTGTGTTCGGCGATGATCGCGGCACCGGACTCGCATCGGCCACCGAGCGCGAGCAGACCCGCGCCGATGCCGCCGGCGGCACCCGCACCGGGCGCGGCGCTCACTGCCCGACCGGCGGCCGCGTCCAGTTCCACCGCCCATGCCTCGAGGCGGGCCTCCAGTGAGGCGACGGTGGCCGCGTCCGCGCCCTTCTGCGGCGCGAACACCCTGGCCGCGCCCCATGGCCCCACCAGCGGGTATTCCACGTCGGAGGCGGCGATCAGCTCGACTCCGGTGAGTCGTCGGCGGGCGGCGTCCAGACCGCCGAGTTCGGCGATCATGCCGTACCCGCCGTCCGTGCACGCGCTGCCCCCCAGCCCGACCACGATGCGCCGCGCCCCGGCCGCGACTGCGGCAGCGATGAGCTGCCCGACTCCCCTGCTGTGTGCGGTCAACGCGGTCTCGGTCGTTGGCGGACCACCGAGCAGGGACAGGCCGCAGGCCTGCGCACATTCCAGGTAGGCGGTTGCCGAGGCCTGATCGAACATCCATGCGGCGTCCACGTCGGTGTCCAACGGCCCCGACACCCGCAGCAGCCGTGACTCCCCGAAGCGGCTTTGCAGCACCTCGATAAAACCGGGCCCGCCGTCGGACTGGGGAGCCACGATGAAGGTGTCATTCGGCCGGGAGCGGGTCCAGCCGGTGGCGATCACCGCGGCGGCATCCACCGCCGACAGGCTGTCGCCGTAGCAGTCCGGGGCCACCAGTACCCGCATCGCGGGCAGCTGGATCCGGCCGGGCCCGAGGGCATCGGCAGCAGCATCCGAAGCAGACGAGCCGTCCATTACAAGCAAGAGTAGGGCTAACACGGATGCCGGCGCTGGGTAACAGCAGCACAATTCCCCGTCGCTGTTCCCGGCGCTGGCCGCCCGCACAGTAACCTGTCGACTGTGAAGCTGTTGGGCCGCAAGAAGGGCCACGAAGAAGGTGCCGAGGTTTCGGCGAAGGCTGAGGACAGCCAAGGGGCGCAGACTCGTTCCCCGGCCGAGTCCGCAACTTCTCGCGGGTCGCGAGCAACCGGACCCAAGGGCCGGCCGACGCCCAAGCGCAGCGAGGCGAGGCGCAGCGCAAAGAAAGGCCCCGTCGTCCCGGCACCGATGACGGCCGCCGAGGCGCGTGCCCGGCGCAAGTCGCTGTCCGGCCCGAAACTGAGCCGCGCCGAACGCCGGGCCGAACGTACTGCCAGCCGGGCCCGGATGAGCGAACGCCGCGAACGGATGATGGCCGGCGAGGAGGCCTATCTGCTCCCGCGCGACCAGGGCCCGATACGCCGTTATGTCCGCGACGTGGTCGATGCCCGGCGTTTCAGCCTGCTGAGCCTGTTCATGCCGTCGGCGCTGGGTTTGCTGTTCGTGATGTTCGCCGTCCCGCAGTTGCAGCTCTACATGTCGCCCGCGATGCTGGTGCTGATGGCCCTGATGACCGTCGACGGAATCATGTTGGGTCGCAAGGTGAGCAGGCGGGTCGACGCGAAGTTCCCGAACAACACCGAAAGCCGTTGGAAACTCGGCCTTTACGCTGCCGGCCGGGCGTCGCAGATGCGCCGGATGCGGGCACCGCGCCCCCAGGTGGAGCGCGGAGCCAGCATCGGTTAGCGCCGGAACGCTGGCTGACCACTCATGCGCACCCTGGTTCTCGACGGGATCTGGTCGGGCAGGCTGACCGTCGTACCGGCAACCGCATCCGGGCGCCGCTTCGCATCCGAGCTGGGCAGCCGCACGCAGCAAATGGCAACGGTCTGCGATCAGGTGGTGCTGGTGGTGGCCGAGCAGGCCGTCCCGATTAAGCCGTCACGCACATGATCGGATTCGCGCCGATATCGCCGCCCGACCCGGATGTCGAAGCCGCCGCGCGGGCCCGACAGGACGTCCTGACCAAACCGCGGGGAGCGCTGGGCCGCCTCGAGGACCTTTCGGTGTGGGTGGCCGCCTGCCAGGGTCACTGTCCGCCGCGACAGTTCCAGCGCGCCCGGGTGATCGTTTTCGCCGGTGACCACGGCGTCGCCCGGTCGGGGGTGTCGGCGTACCCGCCGGAAGTCACCAACCAGATGGTCGCCAATATCGACGGCGGCGGGGCGGCGATCAACGCGTTGGCCGACGTAGCCGGTGCGACGGTGCGGGTGGCGGACTTGGCGGTGGATTCCGATGCGGTGTCGGAGCGGATCGGCGCCTACAAGGTGCGCCGCGGCAGCGGCGATATCAGCACCGAAGACGCATTGACCGCCGACGAGACGGCCCGCGCCATCGCCTCCGGCCAGCAGATCGCCGACGAGGAGGTCGACGCCGGCGCCGATCTGCTCATCGCCGGCGACATGGGAATCGGGAACACCACCGCGGCGGCAGTGCTGGTGGCGGCGCTGACCGACACTGAACCGGTCGCGGTGGTCGGGTTCGGGACCGGGATCGACGACGCCGGCTGGGCCCGCAAGACGGCCGCGGTGCGCGATGCGCTGTTCCGGGCGCGGCCGGTGCTGCCCGACCCGGTGGGGCTACTGCGCTGCTGCGGTGGCGCCGATCTGGCGGCAATGGCGGGTTTCTGCGCGCAGGCCGCGGTCCGGCGGACACCGCTGTTGCTCGACGGTATGGCGGTGACGGCCGCAGCTCTGGTCGCCGAACGCCTGGCGCCCGGCGCCCGGCAGTGGTGGCAGGCCGGTCACCGGTCCACCGAACCGGGTCACCAGCTGGCCCTGACGGCGCTGCAGCTGGATCCGATCCTGGACCTGCGGATGCGGTTGGGTGAGGGCACCGGCGCCACGCTTGCGCTGTCGGTGCTGCGCGCCGCAGCGGCCGCGCTCTCCTCGATGGCTACCTTCACCGAGGCCGGTGTGTCCGGTCCGCGCACCTCCGGTATCGGCACGGCCTAGCCGTGATCCGTTCCCTGGCAACAGCTTTCGCCTTCAGCACGGTGATGCGCATGCCGAGTTCGCGGGCAGCTCCAATGGGACGCGGCGCGATGACGGCGCTACCGGTGGTCGGCGCGGCGCTGGGTGGCCTGGCCGCCGCTGTCACCTGGGCCGGCGCAGTGGTCTTCGGGCCGTCCAGCCCGTTGTCCGGGCTGCTGGCGGTGACGGTGTTGCTGGCGGCAACCCGCGGCCTGCACATCGACGGCGTTGCCGATACGGCCGATGGCCTGGGTTGCTACGGCCCGGCGCAGCGCGCCCTTGCCGTGATGCGCGACGGGTCGTCGGGGCCGTTCGGGGTGGCGGCCGTCGTCCTGGTCATCACGCTGCAGGGGCTGGCCTTCCCGGCGCTGGGCGCCGCTGGTGCCCTCGTGGCAGTCTTCGCCGGCCGGATCACCGCGGTGCTGGCCTGTCGCCGGTCGGTTCCGGCCGCCGACGGCAGCGTCCTGGGTGCGCGCGTCGCCGGTACCCAGCCGGCGGCCGTGGTCGCGGCGTGGCTCGCTGTGCTGGTCGCGGCTTCGCTGCCGGCGGGGCCACGGCCATGGCACGGGCCGGTAGCGGTACTGGTGGGGGTGTTGTGCGGTGGCGTCCTGGTCGCGCACTGCGTGCGCCGGTTCGGTGGTGTCACCGGTGACGTGATCGGCGCGGCGATCGAACTGACGACGACGGTCAGTGCGCTATTGCTGGCGGCACTGGCCCGCCTCTAGTCCTCGCGACGTTCCCCCAATCGGTGGACACGCGTTTCCCCTGATTGTGGCCGATCGGAGGATTGTCTCCGCCGTTTAGCAGCCCTAACCTCTTCAGACATGCCGTTATCACCGTCGACCAGGGCGGTCGCTGCCGCTTCGGCGCGGACCAGTCCGTTCGGGCGATTGGTGACCCAGGGCACTTTCTACACCACCGGAATGCAACTCAGCAACAGCGCCGTGGTGCTGCCCTTCATCTGCGCACATCAGGGCATCACCTGGGCGGCCGGAATGCTGTTTCCGGCGTACAGCATCGGCTTGATCATGGGAAATTCGGCGTCGCCGGCGATCCTGCAACGAGCCGGCCGGATGCGCCACGTGCTGCTGGCAATGACCGCGGCGACGGTGGCTGCGCTGATGATCTGGGATGCGGTGATCCCATGGACCGGCGTCTATGCCGCGGCGGTGTTTCTGCTGACCACGGCAGCTGCCGGCGTTGTCATCGCGGTGGCCACTGTCGCCTATACCGACATGGTCTCCAGCAAGCTGCCCGCAAGGCGCCGCGGCGAACTGTTCCTGACTCAAGGCGCCGCGGGATCGACGCTGGCCACCGGCGTCATGCTGCTGATAGCGCCCATGCTGGCCAGCGGTGATCAAATAGCCCACTACCGCGATCTGCTGTGGCTGGGTGCTCTCGCTCTGATTGCTTCCAGCGTCGCTGCGCTGCTCGTGGGTCCCATGCGGTCCGCGTCCACCACCGTCCGCCCGCCGCTTCGGGAAATCTATCGACAGGGTTTCGCGGTCGCCCGGGACCAGCCGTGGTTTCGCCGGTACGCGGTGACGTATCTGCTGTTTGCCCCGATCTGCCTGGGAACCACCTTCTACAGCCTGCGCGCCGCAAAGAAGATGGGCAGTTTGCATGTGCTGGTGGTCCTGTCCAGCGTCGGACTGGTCGTCGGTTCGGCGTTCTGGCGCAAGATCTACCGTCGGTTCGGAGTGCGCGGCATGCTGCTGGGCAGCGCATTGTGCAGCACGACCGCCGCCCTGGTGTGCATCGCGGCGGAGTTGTCGGGCCAGTGGTACCACCTGTGGGCGTACGGCACGGTTTTCCTGCTGGCGACGCTGGCCGCCCAACCCGTATCCGCGGCGTCGGTCTCCTGGATCAGCGTGTTCGCCGCCGAGCAGCACCGCGCGACGCTGATCGGCTTCGGGGCGACGTTGCTCGCGATCACGTTCACCGTGCTGGGCGGTGTCCTCGGCATGATCGCCCAAAAACACGCCACCGTGTGGCCGGTCGTCGTTGTGCTGGCGCTGTCGCTGGTTGCTGCTTTCGTCGCCGTCCGGGCACCCGGGCCAATGGACGACCGGGCGCACGATCGATCATCGCGACCGCAGACCGGCGTACCAAGGCTGGTCCTGCTCGGAGACTGCGACGGCTCCGCGCTCCGCCGGCAGACCCGACGGGCCACGGCCAGCTGGCAACCCGAGCCGGTTCGGCCGGCGGCCGCCGCAGCCGCGGCCAGCTAACCCAACCGCGACATCCACCCGTGGGTGTCGGCGAAGGTGCCCCGCTGAATCCCGGTCAACGTGTCACGCAATGCCATGGTCAGCTCACCGGGCTGGCCGTCGGCGATGGTGAACTCGACGTCGCCGTACTTCACCCGCGACACCGGGGTGATCACGGCGGCGGTACCACAAGCGAACACCTCGGTGATCTCGCCGACGGCGGCCTTCTTCTGCCACTCGGCGATATCGATCTTGCGCTCCTCGACCGTCACGCCGGCATCGGTCGCCAAGTGCAGCAACGAATCCCGGGTGATGCCGGGCAGCAGCGAACCGGACAGCTCCGGGGTGACCAGCCTGGCCGATCCGCCGCTGCCGAACACGAAGAAAATGTTCATCCCGCCCATCTCTTCGACATAGCGGCGTTCGACCGCGTCCAGCCACACCACTTGGTCGCACCCGTTGTCGACGGCTTCGGCCTGAGCCAGTAGCGAAGCGGCGTAATTGCCGCCGCACTTGGCCGCGCCGGTGCCGCCGGGGCTGGCTCGCACGTACTCCGTCGACACCCAGACGCTGACGGGATTGACGCCGCCCTTGAAGTAGGCGCCCGCTGGCGAGGCGATCAGCAGGTAGCGGTAGTCCTTGGCCGGCCGCACGCCCAAACCGGGCTCGGTGGCGATGATGAACGGCCGCAGATACAACGCCTCCTCGCCGCCGGCCTGCGGAACCCAGGCGTTGTCGACGGCGATCAGCTGACACAGCGATTCGATGAAGAGCTCGTCGGGCAATTCCGGGATCGCCAGCCGGCGGGCCGAGGACCGCAACCGCGCGGCGTTGGCCTCGGCCCGAAACGACACGATCGAACCGTCTGTCCAGCGGTAAGCCTTGAGGCCTTCGAACACCTCTTGCGCGTAGTGCAGCACGATCGCCGAGGGGTCCAGCTCGATCGGGCCATACCCGATGACCCGGGCGTTGTGCCAGCCCGTGCCCTCGGTGTAGTCGATCGAGACCATGTGGTCGGTGTGGAATTTGCCGAAGCCGGGGTCCTGCAGAATCGCTACGCGCTGGGCATCGCTTGCCGGATTCGCCGCGCGCGTCACGGTGAACTGTAAGGAACCGCTGGCCATGGCGCCGATTCTATCGGTGTGCGAAGGGTTTTCCGCAGGCGAGTGGGTCGCTAACGGGTTTTCGCCTCGACGAACGGCGGGGGCACCACGGCACACTCGGCGGCGCGCCCGCGAACGTCGACGGTGACGTGCCCACCGTCCGGCACGTCGGCATCGGTATCGATCAGCGCCAGCGCGATGCCGGCCTGCAATGTGGGCGAAAACGTTCCCGACGTGGTGACCCCGACCGCGGTATCGCCGACCAGCACCGTCAGACCCGGACGCAACACGCCGCGGCCGACCATCCGCAGCCCACGCAACAGCCGCCGCGGCCCGGCCGCCTTCTCCGCCAGCAGCGCGTCGCGGCCGAAGAACGCATCCTTTTTCCAGCCGATCGCCCAGCCGCAGCGAGCCTGCAACGGCGAAATGTCGGGTGAAAGCTCGTGCCCGTGCAGCGGATAACCCATCTCGGTGCGCAGCGTGTCGCGAGCCCCCAGACCGGCCGGCTGGCCGCCCGCGTCGGACACCGCGTCGACCAGGGCGTCGAACACCACACCGGCAGTCTCCCAGGGCGGCAGCAGTTCGTAGCCGTGCTCGCCGGTGTAGCCGGTGCGGCACACCCGCACCGGGACTCCGGAATACGCCGAATCGGCATAACCCATGTAATCCATGTCGGCCGGCAGGCCCAACGCGGCGAGCACGTCGGCGGAGCGCGGGCCCTGCACCGCCAATACGGCATAGGAGCGATGCACGTTGGTGATCGCCAGATCGCCCGGGGCAGCCGCCTGCAATGCGCTGACAACTGCGGCGGTGTTGGCGGCGTTGGGCACCAGGAAGATCTCGTCGTCGTCGACGTAATAGGCGATCAAGTCGTCGATGACGCCACCAGATTCGTTGCAGCACAAGGTGTATTGCGCCTTGCCGGGGCCGATGCGGTGCAGGTCGTTGGTCAGCGCGGAGTTGACGAACTCCGCCGCACCCGGTCCCCGGACCAGCGCTTTGCCGAGATGGCTGACGTCGAACAGGCCGACGGAGGTACGGGTGGCATGGTGCTCGCTGACGGTCCCGGCATATGACACCGGCATCATCCAGCCGCCGAACTCGGCGAAACTGGCGCCCAGCGCGCGGTGCCGGTCTTCCAGGGGTCCATGCTGCAGCTCATCGGTCACGACGACACACCCTAATAGGCGACGGCTGCTGGCAGACTTGGGTAGGTGTCCGACTCCCCCGACTCTCCCGACTCCCTCGACTTCGCAGCGCTGGAAGCTGCCGGAATTGCTGATCCACGCGGGCGCGCCGACCTGATCAAGTACTTGGACGGACTGGGCTTCACCGTCGACGAGATGGCCGAAGCCGAGCGCCGCGGCCGGCTGTTCGGTCTTGCCGGTGATGTCTTGCAATGGTCGGGGCCTCCCCTCTACACCGTGCAGTCGGCGGCCGACGAACTCGGGTTGTCCGGCGAGGAGGTCGCCCGCGTCTGGGCCCTGCTCGGGCTTACCGTCGCCGGTCCCGACGTTCCGACGTTGAGCCAGGCCGACGTCGACGCGCTGGCAACCTGGGTGGCGCTGAAAGCGGTGGTGGGTCAGGACGGGGCGTACGGACTGTTACGGGTGGTCGGCACCGCGATGGCCCGGCTCGCCGAAGCCGAGTCGACGATGATCCGCGCCGGCATGCCGGACATCCAGATGACCCACACCCATGACGAGCTCGCCACCGCGCAGGCCTACCGGGCCATCGCCGAGTTCGTTCCCCGGATCGGGAACTTGATCGACATCGTTCACCGGCATCATTTGACCAGTGCCCGCACGTATTTCGAAGGTGTCGTTCAAGACACCTCGGCGAGCGTCACCTGCGGCATCGGTTTTGCGGATCTGTCCAGCTTCACCGCGCTGACCCAGATGCTCACGCCCGCGCAGCTGCAGGAATTGCTCACCGAGTTCGGCGCCACCGTCGCCGACGTGGTGCATGCCGACGGGGGCCGGCTGGTGAAGTTCATCGGTGACGCGGTCATGTGGGTGAGCCCGACACCCGAGCGGTTGGTGCAGGCGGCGGTCGACCTGGTCGACCACCCGCGGGCCCGAGAGGCCGACCTGCAGGTGCGCGCCGGGCTTGCCTACGGCACCGTGTTGGCCATCAACGGCGACTACTTCGGCAGCCCGGTGAACTTGGCCGCGCGACTCGTGGCCGTCGCGGCACCGGGACAAATCCTGGCCGCGAGCGAACTCCATGACAAATTGCCGGATTGGCCCGCGACCGCGCACGGCCCGTTGACGCTGAAGGGTTTCGACGCCCCGGTGACGGCCTTCGCGCTGCGGGCCCGCGACGCCGACGGGCCAAGTCCCGTAGGGTAATTGCGCGTGACCACCGAACCGTCCAAACCGGGTTACCACAGTCCCACCGTCAACGTTGCCACGTCACTGCCGAAACGCGGTGCGGGTTCGGCAGTGCTGATCGTGCCGGTCGTCTCGACCGGTGACGACGAGACGCCCGGAGCGCTGGTGGCCGTCGCCGAGCCGTTCCTGAGCGCCGACGCCGTCGCCGACATCGAGGCCGGTCTGCGCGCACTGCAGGCCACCGGAGCCGGCGAGCAGATACACCGGCTGGTCGTGCCGTCGCTGCCGGTGGGCAGTGTGTTGACGGTCGGCCTGGGCAAGCCGCGGGCGGAGTGGCCGCCGGACATCATTCGCCGGGCCGCCGGGGTGGCCGCGCGGTCGCTGGGCAGCGCGCCGGCGGTGCTCACCACGCTGGCCACGCTGCCCGGCGAAGGCGTCTGCTCGGCCACCGTCGAAGGACTGATCCTGGGCAGCTACCGGTTCACCGCTTTCCGCAGCCCCAAGACCGCGCCCAAAGACGAAGGGCTGCGCAAGATCACGGTGCTGAGCACGGCCAAGGACGCCAAGAAGGACAGCGCGCGCGCCGCGGCGGTGGCTACCGCCGTCGCCACCGCGCGCGACTTGGTGAACACACCGCCGAGCCACCTGTACCCTGCCGAGTTAGCCAGGCGGGCAAGGGTTTTGGGCGAGGCAGCCGGACTCGAGGTCGAGGTGCTCGACGAGAAGGCGCTGCAGAAGGCCGGTTACGGCGGGGTGATCGGTGTCGGTCAGGGCTCGTCGCGGCCGCCGCGCCTGGTGCGGCTGGTCTATCGAGGTTCGCGGCTGGCCAAGAATGCGAAGCGGGCCAAGAAGGTCGCGTTGGTCGGCAAGGGAATCACCTTCGACACCGGCGGGATCTCGATCAAGCCGGCCGCGTCGATGCATCACATGACCTCGGACATGGGCGGGGCAGCCGCGGTGATCGCCACGGTCACGCTGGCCGCGCGGCTGCAGCTGCCGATCGACGTGATCGCCACGGTGCCGATCGCCGAGAACATGCCCTCGGCGACGGCGCAGCGCCCCGGCGACGTGCTGACCCAATACGGCGGAACGACGGTCGAGGTGCTCAACACCGACGCCGAGGGCCGGCTGATCCTGGCCGACGCGATCGTTCGGGCTTGCCAGGACAACCCGGACTATCTGATCGAGACGTCAACGTTGACCGGTGCGCAGACGGTGGCACTGGGCGCGCGTATCCCCGGCGTGATGGGCAGCGACGAGTTCCGCGATCGCGTCGCCGCGATCTCGCAGCGGGTCGGCGAAAACGGCTGGCCCATGCCGCTGCCCGATGAGCTCAAAGAGGACCTGAAATCCACGGTGGCCGACCTGGCCAACGTGAGTGGTCAGCGTTTCGCCGGCATGCTGGTGGCCGGGGTGTTCCTGCGGGAATTCGTCGCCGACTCGGTGGACTGGGCGCATATCGACGTGGCCGCCCCCGCCTACAACACCGGCAGCGCGTGGGGCTACACCCCCAAGGGTGCCACCGGCGTGCCGACCCGGACCATGATCGCGGTGCTCGAGGACATCTGCGAAAACGGCTAGAACACCGCCGGCCGGCTACTTGGTCAGTAGCGAGATCACCGCGCGGCGCAGCTTGCGCCGCGGCCAGCCGGTCAGGCCGCCGGCTGCCAACGCGGCCTGCGCGGCGTTCCGCCCGCAGGCGCCGTGCACGGAGCCACCCGGGGTCGCCGACGCGCTACCCAAATACAGTCCCTCGATTGGGGTTTCGGCGCGGCCCAGCCCCGGAGCCGGACGAAATATCAGCATCTGCGGTAACTGAGCGGTGCCGCCGTTGAGCGCACCGAGGTGCAGGTTGGCGTCACTGGCTTCAAGGTCCGACGGCCGCTGCACGAACCGGTCGAGCACCCGGGCGCCGAACCCGGGAGCATGCGCTTCGATGACCTGGTCGATCGATTTGGCCAGTTGCTCCGCCGAACCGTCGTCGGCCACATTGCGCGGCAGATGCGTATAGGCCCAAACACTTTCGGCTCCGGCGGGCGATCTGGTGGGGTCGGCCGTGGTGGTTTGGCCCAGTAGCAGGAACGGATGCGCGGGCACCACCCGGGTGTTCAGGTCGGCCATCCAGTGCACCAGCCCGTCCCCGTCGGCCCCGAGATGGACGGTGCCCGGCTGCCGCAACCTCTCCGATCGCCACGGGATGGGACCGTTGAGCGCATAGTTGACCTTGACCACCGGCGGATCCCAGACGTAGTGCTGGATCTCCCGGAGCAAGCCGCCGGGAACCGCATCCGCGGGCAACATGTCGCAAAACAGGCGCGGCGCCGTCACATCGGCGACGACGGCCCGTCGCGCCCGAACCGTTCGTCCTGCGGTGGTGGTCACCGATACCGCGCGGCCACCGCGGACGTGGATGCGAGAAACGTTCTGGTTGCATTCGATTCGCGCACCCGCCGAGGTTGCGCGGCGCACCAGCGCGGCCGTCAGCTGACCGGAGCCGCCGACGGGCACCGGCCAGCCGCAGTCCTGGCCCAGCATCGTCAGTAGAAAGCCGAACGCGCCGCTTCCGGGCGCGTCCAGCGGAGCGTCGGCATGCATGGCGTTGCCCAGCAACAAAAGTCGCGGCGCCTCACCGGCGAACATCCGGTCCGCCATGATGTTGGCGGGCTGCACCAGCAGATGCGCGAGCCGCACGGCGTCGGCGGTACCGAGCTTGAGCAGCAGCCGGATCATCGGGGCCAGCGGCGGAAACGGCGACAACATCGCATCCAGCAGCGGCGACTTGACTCTTTCCCACAGTCGCAGCACCCGCCACCAGTTTTCACCGTCGCCGTGCTGGCGACGTTCGAACTCCGCTGCGGTGCGAGCCGCGTCCCGGTAGAGGACCGGCGGGTCGTCGTCGGTCGCACTGCGCGGATGACCGACCACCGCGGGCGCGTGCGACCATCGCAGCCCGTGGTCTTCCAGCTGCAGCGCGGCGATGGCCGGCGAAGCGATCGTCATGGGATAGAAGGAACTGAACAGGTCGGTGACATAGCCGGGCGTCAGCTCGGCACTGCGCACCGCGCCACCGGGTTCGGGCTGGGCTTCCAGGACCAACACGTCCCAGCCGGCGTCGGCCAGCATCGAAGCGGCGACCAGCCCGTGATGTCCGGCACCGATAACAACGGCGTCGACCGCGTCGCAAGCGCGGGCCATGACTACCTGACCTGACTGGGCTCGAAGCGCTCCGCCATGGCCGCCAGCCGCAACAGGCATTCGCGGTTGCGTGGATAGATGGCGGCCAGAGCCAGTCGATCGGGCATCAGCCCGATCGGCCCCCGGACCGGCAGTTCGATCATGTCGAGCCGGCATCCGTTCGGGATTTCATGCAGCCGCATGGTGATCCGCGCGATACCCAACCAGCCCAGGCCGGCGTGCAAAACGAGCTCTCGGCCCGGTGCGCAGCTGTCGACCACTGTCTGGTCATCGATCACGAACGGCCAGATCCCTATCGAGTGCCGGATGGCCGCACCCGGTTGCGGCCAGTGTGAGTCGACCGCGCGAGTACGGCTGTTGCCCACCACCCATTGGCTGTAAGTCCATCCGTCGGCGAGCACGCCCCAGACATCGTCGCAGGATGCCGCCACGTCGCGGGTCGCGATCGGTTCTCGGGTCGCTGTCATGAGCTGGTCCTTTCGCGCTGGGGGTGATCCCAGCGGATACCCGCCACGACCGGAACTAATGCCCAGACCACGCGGGTCGACCGACTAGCAAACCCGCAGGTTTAGCCGCGCGATCCAGCGGCTAACCCCGATCAGCGACCGGAAACCTCGAGGAAGGCCGAATTGTGACTCTGCGACGGTTGATCATTGCGGTGGGTGCGGTGCTGTTGGTGGCCGGTGTCATCGGCCTGCTGGTGCCGGTGTCGGTGTCCAACAGCAACGGCGGTTCGATTTCCTGCGGAAACGGGTTCGCCACCGACCTGTCCGCGGCGCGCAACGCCAACAACAGCAATGGCGCCAACATCCCGATCCTCAACCAGGTCATCCCGCACACCGACTTCGTGGCGCAATGTGAATCGGCGGTATCGAGCCGGCGCATGTGGACCATCCCGCTGGTGGTCATCGGGATCGTCGGAATAGCCGGCGCCCTGCTGGTGCGGCGTTCTCAGGCCGCAGACACCAGCGTGGGAGACGTCAGATAACTCGCATGCGGGCGGTACTGCGCAGCGCCTGGGGCAGCACCCGGGAAATGCCGTACAGCGCGTAGGCCTCCGGCGCCACCGGGCGGATGGGCTTGTTCTTCTTGACCGCCGACACGATCGCGTGAGCAACCTTCTCGGGCCCGTAGTGGCGTAGCGCAAACATTCTGTCCAGCTGACCGCGCCGGCCTTCCACCTGCTCTTCGCCCTTTCCGACCGGCGTGTCGAAGCGGGTGGCCGCGACGATGTTGGTGTCGATGACGCCGGGACACACGGTGGTCAGACCGACGCCGGCGGCGTCGAGTTCGGCCCGCAGACAGTCGGAGAACATGTACGTCGCCGCCTTGGAGGTGCAGTAGGCGCTCAGCGATTGCAGCGGCGCGTAGGCGGCCATCGACGACACGTTGACGATGTGACCCCCGGTGCCGCGCTCGACCAGCCTGCGGGCAAAGGAGCGGCAACCGTTGACCACGCCGCCGAGATTGACGGCCAGCACCCGGTCGAACTGCTCGGGCGGAGTGTCCAGAAACCGGCCCGCCTGGCCGATGCCGGCGTTGTTGACGACGATGTCGGGAACGCCATGTTGGGTACTGACCTGCTCGGCGAACGCCTCCACCGCTTCGGCGTCAGACACGTCGAGCACATACGGGTAGGCGACGCCGCCGCGCGCCGCGATCTCCGCGGCGGTGTCTTTGACCGTGGCCTCGTCGATGTCACTGATCACCACCTCGGCACCCTCGCGGGCGAACGCGAGTGCGGTTTGGCGGCCGATTCCGCTGCCCGCCCCGGTGACGGCCACCAGGATGTCGCCGAAGTGCTTGCGCGGGCGGCCGACCTGTGCCCGCAGCAGTGCGCGGCTCGGCGGGTTGCCCTCGACGAGGTCGGCGATGTCGTGCACCGCGGCCGCCATCACCTGCGGGTGCGACATCGGGGAAAAGTGACCGGCTTTGATGTCTCGTCGCCACAGTCGCGGCACCCAGCGCGCGGTCTCGTCGTAGCCGTAGGGCCGCACATAGGGGTCCTGGGTGTTGACGATGAGCTGCACCGGGACGCCGATGACGGTGATGCCGCGACTGCGCCGCTGCCGGGAGAAAGCCCGAAAGTAGTTGGCAGGATAGGTCTTCACCGAGCGAGCGGCATCGCTGGGCAGGTTGTCGGAGTGGTGGATCTGGTCGGCCGGGATGTTGTCGACCATATTGCGGCGAACCGTCGCGAGCGAAAGCGCCATCCGCAGCAGCAGTGGCGCCAACACCGGCACCGAAAACAGCGCCATGTAACTCAACCGCAGCGCCTGGGCCAGCGACCGGAGAAATCGTCGCGGCCGCCATGGCCGGCGCAGCCCGCCCCAGACGTAATCGACCAACTGTTCCTGACTCGGGCCGGACACCGAGGTGAACGAGGCGACCCGGTCACCGGCGCCGGGGCGGGTCAAATACTCCCAGATGCCCACCGAGCCCCAGTCGTGGCCCATGACGTGGACCGGCCGGCCCGGGCTCAACTCGTCGACGACGGCGGCGAAGTCGTCGGCGAAACACGCCATGGTGTAGGCCGAGACGGGTTTGGGCGCCGACGACAGGCCGACCCCGCGGTTGTCGTAGCGGATCACCCGGAAACGCTGCGCCAGCCGCGGAACGACGCCGTCCCACAACACGTGCGAGTCGGGAAAGCCGTGCACCAGCACCACCGCCGGACCGTCGGGGTTGCCTTCTTCGTACACGGCGATACGAACGCCGTCCGCGCTGTCGACGAACCGCTGGGGTGCCTGTTGTGCTGCCGGCATCGGACCTCCGCCTCACCTGCGACTTGCTTCGCCTATCAGTGGCCACACCGTAGCAAGGGTGCCCTACGGTCGCCGTTGCCGCCGGAAAGCGCCGCGCCCTGAATGCGTGCCGGCCGGGCGGCAGTGACAGGATAGGTTTTGACATCTACTTGGGTTCCGCACCCGGTGCACGACTGTGTGGTAAGCCAGAGGTCGGTTTGTGCCGACCGACGACCGATCGAGGAGTCAACAGCGATGGCCTTCTCAGTCCAGATGCCGGCACTCGGTGAGAGCGTCACCGAGGGAACAGTCACCCGCTGGCTCAAGCAGGAAGGCGACACGGTCGAGATCGACGAGCCCCTCGTCGAGGTGTCGACGGACAAGGTCGACACCGAAATCCCCTCGCCGGCAGCGGGCGTGCTGACCAAGATCATCGCCCAGGAAGACGACACGGTCGAGGTCGGCGGCGAACTGGCCATCATCGGTGATGCGTCGGAAAGCGGCGGCGACGAAAAGCCCGCCCAACCGGAACCGGAAGCCTCGGGCCCCGGTAAGGCCGAGCCGGCCCCCCAGGCCCAACCGGCGCCGGAGCCCGAACCGCAACCCCAGGCGCCGTCTGAACCCGCCCAGCCGTCGGCTTCCGCCGGCGACACCACCCCGGTGCTGATGCCCGAACTCGGCGAATCGGTCACCGAAGGCACCGTGACTCGCTGGCTGAAGAAGGTCGGGGATTCGGTCGGAGTCGACGACCCGCTGGTGGAGGTCTCCACCGACAAGGTCGACACCGAGATCCCGTCACCGGTGGCCGGCGTTCTGGTCAGCATCACCGCCGACGAGC
>NZ_MVIF01000010.1 GCF_002086675.1 Mycobacterium persicum | reverse complement strand
ATCCGCAATGTCACCCGCATTCCTCCTTGAGGCGAACGTCAATCAGCATCGGAAAAAGGGTAGCACTGGTCAACACCGGCTGGTTCAACTCGGGCAACGAGAACACGGGGTGGTTCAACTCGGGAGACCTCAACACCGGGCTGTTCAATGCGGGCAGCGTAAACACGGGCTTCGGCAGCTCGATCGACCAGCCCGGTTCGGTGTCGGGCTTCGGCAACACGGGTACCAATATGTCGGGCTTCTACAACTCGGGCACCGATACCTCCGGCTTCCAGAACACGACCGGGGGCGCCTATGTGTCCGGCGTCCAAAACTCGGGTGGAGGCGGGCTGGCGGGCTTCTTCAACACGGGCATCGCCAACACGGGCATCGCCAACTCCGGCAGTGACAATGCCGGCGTCGGCAACTCAGGTAGCGACAACTCGGGCGTGCAGAACTCGGGCACGCTGAGCTCCGGCGGCTTCAACACCGGTGACAGCCAGTCAGGGTTCTTCCACTAGCCGGCGACCGTCACCTCAGCCACACGAGTCTCCGTAGGTGCATTGTGCCCGCTTACCAGGGACAAATGCATTGTGCACCTTAGCTTGTCGCCAATGGCGGTCGTGGGCCTGCTCCCGCTGCGGGGAGATGGAAATCGCGTGCTGGTGCGGTTGGGTCGGAGGCTGACGGCGTCGAGTGTGCTTTGATGGCGCCGAGGGTGCTTTGATGGCGCCGAGTGTGTGCTGATGGCGCCGACCGTGCCGTCAGGGCGGCTGATCGCGGCGGATCCCGCCCTACAAACGCACTCAAAGCCGTCAATGCGCACTCGATGCCGCGGCATGACGCCCGACTCGGTGAGCACCCCAGACATCCCCCGAACGCCTGCCATCACAACAGGTTTGAGCGAATGCGCGGTATCGGCGTGCCGAAAACAGAGCCCAAGGTGTGCCGAAAACAGAGCCAGGCCGCCAAGGCCGCGCAAGCGGACATTGTCCACCAGCAGCATGCGTGATCACCATGAATTTCCGAGTGTGGGCAGAAACGGCACCCACTGGGCCAGAGACTGGTGGGAAGGATGTGACGGCCGAGGACGAGGCCGAGGACGACTCCAATGTAGCCGCTACCTCAGCGCAGTAATTGCGCGGCCTGATCGGCCAGATCGAGCACCGGCTGCGGAATGATCCCCAAAACCACTGTGACGATCGCGCATATCGCGATAGCGGCCTTGCTCAGCACTCCGGGCGCCACCACCTGCGGTGTGTCGTCGGATCCCTCGGTGAAGAACATCAACACGATGACGCGCACGTAGAAGTAGGCGGCCACTCCGCTGGCGATCACACCGATGATCACCAATGGCACCGCCCCACCCTGGGCAGCGGCCCGGAACACCGCGAACTTACTGACGAATCCACTGGTCAGCGGGATACCGGCGAACGCGAGCAGAAACATCGAAAGCATCACGCCCACAATGGGTGAACGCTGGCCCAGCCCGGCCCAGTGCGACAGGTCGGCGTCCTCGACTCCGTCGGCGTTGCGGATCAGGCCCACGATGGCGAACGCGCCCACTGTCGAAAAGCTGTAGGCGACCAGATAGAACAGCGTCGCCGACAGGCCGGCTTGGTTGTCGGCGATGACGCCGGTGAGGATGAATCCGACGTGGGCGACCGACGAATAGGCCAGCATCCGTTTGACGTCGGTCTGATTCACTGCGGTGATGGTGGCTACCGCCATGGTCAGGATCGAAATCGCCCACAGCACCGGGCGCCACTGGTCGTGCAGCGGCGGCAGCGCGACATAGACAACGCGCAGCAGTGCGCCGAACGCGGCGACTTTGGTGGCGGCCGCCATGAATCCCGTGATCGGGGTGGGCGCACCCTGATAGACGTCGGGAATCCAGGAATGGAAGGGGACCGCGCCGACCTTGAAGAGCAGGCCGACCGACAGCAGTCCGACGCCGACCAAGGCCATCGACGTATCGCTTTGTGCTGCCAGCGAATCCCGGATACCGGACAGGGTCAGCGTGCCGGTCGCACCGTAGAGCAATGCGACGCCGTAGAGGAAGAATGCCGACGAGAAGGCGCCCAGCAAAAAGTACTTCAACGCCGCTTCCTGCGACAGCAGCCGGCGGTGACGAGCGAGCCCGCACATCAGGTACAGCGGCAGCGACAAG
The DNA here is from genome assembly GCF_002086675.1 of Mycobacterium persicum. GTDB lineage: Bacteria > Actinomycetota > Actinomycetes > Mycobacteriales > Mycobacteriaceae > Mycobacterium > Mycobacterium persicum. The sequence continues at coordinate 92,553 of NZ_MVIF01000010.1, read as the reverse complement.
ACTTCGAGCGCGACGAACATCGTCAACAGGTCGTTGGACGCGGGAAAGACCATCATGCCGCCGACCGACAACGTCAGCAGCGGGAAGATCTCGGTTTGAGCGGCGCCGGCCCGTTCGGCCTCGTGCTCGGCGTCGCTGCCCGGCACCGCAGAAGCCTGCGGCGTAAAGGAATCCAGCCCGCCGGTGCCCGCCGCGACCGCCACCCTGCGCGGGGTGGCGACGCGGTGGGCGCTGCGTTCGGCGATGAAGATGACTGCCAGCACCGCGACCAGCAGCACGGTGCCCTGCAGAAACAGCGTCGGTCGATCCACGGCCACCGAACCCAGCACCGCGCGTCGACCGGACGCCGGAATCGACCTGGCCACCATGATGACCGTGACGAATGCGGCGACCAATCCGCCGACGGTGAGCGTCACCTGGGCGCCGTATCGCATGCGGCGAGGCAGAAACGCTTCGGCCAGCACTCCGACGACAGCGACGCCGAAGACGATCAGCATCGGGCAGAGCAGGAAGTACTCAATACTGGGGCTGGGCAAGGTCATTGGTGCGGTCCTTCGGCTGTCCGCTGGGCGCCGGGGCCCGAAACCGGATGTGTGACGTGAGGCGCGGGATCATGCTGGCCGATGGTGGTCATGGTGTTCTCGACCGCCGGGTTGATGAGGTCGAGCATCGGTTTGGGGTAGACCCCGAGCACGAGCAGCAACGCGATCAGCGGTGCCACCACAATCATTTCGCGGGGCACCAGGTCACCGATCCGTTCGTTGCCCTCGGCCACCGGCCCGGTCATCACCCGCTGGTAGAGCCACAGCATGTAGATGGCAGACAGAACGAGGGCGGTGACGCCGAACGCCGCTGCCAGCCAGTAGCGGCTGTAAGTGCCTAGCAGCACCAGGAATTCGCTGACGAACGGGGCAAGGCCGGGCAGCGACAAGGTGGCCATGGCCGAAACCATGAACGTTCCGGCCAGGACCGGGGCCACCTTTTGCACACCGCCGTAGTCGGCGATCGACCGGCTGCCGTGGCGGGAAATTAGGAAGCCGGCAATCAGGAACACCGCCGCCGTGGACAGGCCGTGGTTGAGCATGTACAGCGTCGATCCGCTCTGCCCCTGGGTGGTCATCACGAAGATGCCCGCGATGATGAATCCGAAGTGCGAGATCGAGGTGTAGGCGATCAGCCGCATGATGTCGGTCTGACCGATCGCCACCACCGCGCCGTAGACCACGCCGATGATGGCCAGTGTCACGATCAGCGGACGGAAATACGTTGACGCGTCAGGGAATAGCTGCAGGCAATAACGCAGCATGCCGAAGGTGCCGACCTTGTCCATCACGGCCATCATCAGCACCGCGGTCGCGGGTGTGGACTCGACGGCGGCGTCGGGCAGCCAGCGGTGGAAGGGCCACAGCGGGGCCTTGACGGCGAACGCGAACATGAAACCCAGGAACAGCGCCTTGAACACTGCCGGGTCCACGCCGTAGCGGCCCGAGGCAACACCGGCCACGATCTCGCGGAAGTCGAAGGTGCCCGGACCGTGCTGCGCGGTCACCACGTACAGCCCGATCACCGCCGCCAGCATGATCAGCCCGCCGAACAGGTTGTACAGCAAGAACTTCACCGCCGCGCGCGAGCGCCCCGGACCCTGGCCGAAGCCGCCGATGAGGAAGTACATCGGGATCAGCATGGCTTCGAAGAACACGTAGAACAGCAGCACGTCGAGCGCTACCAGCGAGATCAGCACCATCGACTCGATGGCCAGCGTCAAGGCGACATACGCGTGCACCCCGCGGGTGCGCTCACCACCATCATTCCAGCCGGCTACCAGCAGCAGCGGAATCAGCACCGTGGTGAGCAGCACCAGCACCACCGCGATGCCGTCCACCCCGAGGGTATAGCCGGCACCGAAAGCCGGTATCCATGAATGCTTTTCGACGAACTGGTATGGCTCCGTGCCAGTTTGTGAGCCGGGCTTGAAGCCGATCGCGATGACGATCGAGACCCCCAGCGTCGCAACGCTGACGATCAGGCCGGTCCACTTGGCCAGTTGGCGCAGTCCCGGGGGCAGCAGGATGATCAGCACCGAACCGGCCAGCGGCACCAGCCACAGCGTGCTCAGCCAGGCAAAGTTGCTCACCACAGGTTCACCGCCAGGAGTACCGCAGCCACCAGGACCGCGCCGGCCAACATCGACAGCGCGTAGTTGCGTGCGAAGCCGGTTTGCATGCGCCGCAAGCGGTTCGACGTCCGGCTCACCAGCGCCGCCAGCGCGTTGACCGACCCGTCCACCCCCGCATTGTCGACTTCGACCAGCGTGTCCGTCAGTCGGGCGCTGGGACGCATGAACACCTCCTCGTTGAAGGCGTCGCCGTAGAGGTCGGCGCGCGCGGCCGTCGTCAGCACCGACACCTGGGTGGGGGCCACCCGCGGGATCGGTGCGGTGGCATACATCCGGTAGGCGACCGCGATTCCGGCGGCGACGACGGCGAGCGTCACCGTGGTGCTGACCCAGGCCGGGATGGCGTGGGCGGCTTCTTCGGGTACGCCGACGACGGGCTCGAGCCAGTGCCGTAGGGTTCCGCCGACCGCGAACAGGCCCCCGGAGAACACCGAGCCGACGGCCAGCAAGATCATCGGCCACGTCATCAGCCCCGGCGCCTCGTGCGGATGTGACCCTGGCGCCCAACGCTTTTTGCCGAAGAAGGTCATCAGCATCACCCGCGTCATGTAGAACGCGGTGACGCCGGCACCGAGCAGCGCCGCGCCGCCCAACACATAGCCCCGGGCGCCGCCGACGTTCAGCGCCGCCTCGATGATCGCGTCCTTGGAGAAGAAGCCCGCGAACGGCGGCACCCCGATGATCGCCAGATAGGCCAGCCCGAAGGTGACGAACGTGACCGGCAGCGCGGCCCGCAGTCCGCCGTAGCGGCGCATGTCCTGTTCTTCGTTCATCGCATGGATCACCGCACCGGACCCGAGGAACAGGCCGGCCTTGAAGAAGCCGTGGGTGAGCAGATGCATGATCGCGAAGGCATAACCGGCCGGGCCCAGGCCGGCGGCCAGCACCATGTACCCGATCTGGCTCATCGTGGAGGCGGCCAGCGCGCGCTTGATGTCGTCCTTGGCGCACCCGATGAACGCGCCGAACAGCAAGGTGACGGCGCCGACGACGACCACGGCCAGCTGAGCCTCCGGCGACAGGTCATACAGCGGGTTGGACCGCACGATCAGATACACGCCCGCGGTCACCATGGTGGCCGCGTGGATCAGCGCGGACACCGGGGTGGGGCCCTCCATCGCGTCGCCCAGCCAGGCCTGCAGCGGAACCTGTGCCGATTTGGCGCACGCGCCCAACAACAGCAGCAACCCCATCGCGGTCAGCGCACCGCGACCGGCGGCGGGTGCTGCGGCGAACACTCCGGCGTAGGACAGCGTCCCGAACGTGGCGAACATGACGAACATGCCCAGCGCCAGTCCTGCGTCACCGACCCGGTTCATCACGAACGCCTTCTTGGCCGCCGTGGCCGCCGACGGTTTGTGGTACCAGAAACCGATCAGCAGGTAGGAAGCCAGGCCGACGCCTTCCCAGCCGACATAGAGCAGCGCATAGTTGTCGGCGACCACCAGCAGCAGCATCGAGGCCAGAAACAGGTTGAGGTAGCCGAAAAATCGGCGGCGGTCCGGGTCATCGGCCATGTAGGCCACCGAATAAATATGGATCAGCGATCCGACGCCGGTGATCAGCAGCACGAAGCACATCGACAGCTGGTCGAGCTGCAGCCCGAAGTCGACCTGGAGGCCGCCCACCGGAATCCAGGTGTACACCGTCTGGCGGATGACGCGGTCGCCCTCACCCCGGCCGAGCATGTCGCTGAGCAACGTCACGCCCACGCCGAACGACCCGAGGGCCGCCGCGCAGCCCAGCCAATGACCCCAGGCGTCGGTTAGTCTGCCGCCGAACAGCAAGATCGCGGCACCGGCCAGCGGCAGCGCCACCAGCAGCCAGGTGTAGTGAGTCCCCAAAGAATTTGTCACGGTGGCGTTCTCAGCCTTTGAGTAGGTTCGCGTCGTCGACCGACGCCGATTTGCGGGCACGGAAAATCGTCATGATGATGGCCAGGCCGACGACGACTTCACAGGCAGCCACCACCATGGTGAAGAACGCGATCATCTGCCCGTCGAGATGGCCGTGCATCCGCGCGAACGTGACGAACGCCAGATTGACCGCGTTGAGCATCAGCTCCACGCACATGAACATGACAATCGCGTTGCGTCGCAGCAGTACACCGGAAGCGCCGACGGTGAACAGGAGCGCCGAAAGGTAAAGGTAATTGGCCGGGTTCACGACTTACCTCTCTTGACCGTGTCGGCGGAGGGGGTCGCCGTGCCGTCCGCGCCCCGGCCGCGCAATATCGGGGAGACCGACAATTCCGAGTACGTCCCGTCGGGCAGCAGCGCCGCCACATCGACCGCGTTGCGGCGCGCGTAGACACCCGGGTTGGGCAGCGGGGTGGGATGCCCGCCGGGACGGAAGCGCTCCTGGGAGAGCTCGCGCTGGGTTTTGCGGCGCTCGAAGCGTTCTCGGTGAGCTAGCACCATCGCCCCGATAGCCGCGGTGATCAACAGCGCGCTGGTCAGCTCGAAAGCCCACAGGTAGCGAAAGAAGATCAGCGCCGCCAGGCCTTCGACATTGCCGTTGGCGTTGGCGGCGGTCAGTCCGGCGAAGCCGCCGGTGGCCACGTTGCCGATGCCGCCGACCAGCAGGATGCCGAACCCGATCCCGGTGGCCACCGCGGCGATCCGCTGTCCGCGCAGGGTCTCCTTCAGCGATTCCGCGGAGTCCACGCCGATCAGCATCAGCACGAACAAGAACAGCATCATCACCGCGCCGGTGTAGACCACGACTTGAACGACGCCCAGGAACAGCGCGTCCTGGACCATGTAGAACACCGCCAGGATGATCATCGTCATCGCCAAGAACATCGCCGAGTACACCGCGTTCACCGCCAGCACCACCCCGAGCGCGCCGATCAATGCCAGCGCGCCCAGGATCCAGAACGTCACCGCTTCACCGGTGGAGGTCCGAACGATGGTGTCCTGCGCCAGATTAGCGGCCAGTAACGCGGTCACCGGGAATCTCCGGCTTGCTGCGGTTCACGTAGGCCCTGCGGGGTGACGTTGCCCAGGTAGTAGTCCTTGTCCGTGGCACCCGCGGCCCTGGGGTGCGGTGGCGCGGTCATCTCGGGCAGCAGCGGAGCCAGCAGCCGGTCCTTCTCATAGATCAGGTCGGCGCGGTTGTCGTCGGCCATTTCGTAGTCGTTGGTCATGGTGAGCGCCCGGGTGGGGCACGCCTCGATGCACAGGCCGCAACCGATGCACCGCAGGTAGTTGATCTGGTACACCCGGCCGTAACGCTCACCGGGCGAATAACGCGCTTCCTCGGTGTTGTCGGCGCCCTCGACGTAAATCGCGTCGGCCGGGCACGCCCAGGCGCACAACTCGCAGCCGATGCATTTCTCCAGCCCGTCGGGGTATCGGTTGAGCTGATGACGGCCGTGGTACCGCGGTGCCACCGGACCGGGCTTTTCCGGATACTCCTCGGTGACGGTCTTTTTGAACATCGACCCGAGGGTCACGCCGAATCCGGCTACGGCGTCCAGAAACCGACGACGATGCGGGCCGGAGCCGGCCCGAGGAGAAGTCGGACGGTCAGACTTAGCCACGTGCGTTCTCCTTGCTCGCACCAACTGGCTGCGCCAGTGGTTTCATCGGCAGCGGCGGGGTCGGGAATACCGGTTCGGCGCCGCCGCGCTCGGCTGTGGTCTCGGCGCGCTGTTGGCGGCGCTTCACCCGAGAGCCCGGGCTTCGTAGCGACATCACCAGGCCCGTGGTGACGACCAGGCTGCTGACCACCAACGTCGCCGTCCAATACTGGTATCCCTGGTTGCGTAGCGCGCGGATGACGGCCGCGACCATGATCCACAGCAGCGAGACGGGAATCAGCAATTTCCAGCCCAGCGCCATGAATTGGTCGTAGCGCAGCCGCGGCAACGTGGCCCGCAGCCAGAAGTAGATGAACAAAAAGCCCCACACCTTGGCGGTGAACCAGAGCACCGGCCACCAGCCGACGTTGGCGCCGGCCCACATGTTCAGCGGCCAGGGAGCATGCCAGCCGCCCAGGAACATCGTCGCGGCCAGCGCCGAAACCGTTGTCATGTTGACGTATTCGGCGAGCATGAACATCGCGAACTTCAGCGACGAGTACTCGGTATGGAACCCGGCGACCAGCTCACCCTCCGCTTCGGGCAGGTCGAACGGCGCCCGGTTGGTCTCGCCCACCATGGAGATGAGGTAGATGACGAACGACGGCAGCAACAAGAAGACGTACCAGACCCGGTCTTGTGCGGCGATGATCTGTGACGTCGACATGGTGCCCGCGTAGAGGAACACGGTCGCGAACGACAGCCCCATCGCGACCTCGTAGGAGATCACCTGCGCGGTCGAGCGCACACCGCCGAGTAGCGGATAGGTGGAGCCGGACGCCCAACCGCCGAGCACGATGCCGTATACCCCGACCGCCGACAGGGCCAGGATGAACAGCACCGCGACCGGCAGATCGGTCAGTTGCAGCGGCGTCCGGTGGCCGAACACCGACACCTCGGGGCCGAACGGGACGAAGGCAAATGCCGTGAACGCGGGAATCACCGAGATGATCGGGGCGAGAAAATAAACGAACTTGTCGATGCCGCCGGGAGTGATGCTTTCCTTGAGCGCCAGCTTGATTCCGTCGGCGAGACTTTGCAACGCGCCGTGCGGCCCCACCCGGTTGGGGCCGGGGCGCAGTTGCATCCGGCCCAGCAGCTTGCGCTCGGCCAGGATCGCCACCAGCACGGTCAGCATGAGGAAGACGAAGATGGCGATCGCCTTGGTCACCACCAGCCACCAGACGTCATGTCCGAACGGGGTCATCGGCACCGCTCCTCCACATCACTTCGTTCTGGGTCGTCGCCGGCGCGGGTCATTCGCTCACTCCAATGCGCACGACGCTGCCCAGACTTGCGCCCAGCTGCCGGTACACCGCCGAACCGGAAGAGTTCAGCGGAAGCCACACCACCCGATCGGGCATGTCGGTGACGCATAGCGGCACGGTGATCGATCCACGCGACGTGCTGACGGTGACATCGTCGCCGTCGGCGGCGCCGATCTCGGCTGCGGTGTCGGCCGACAGCCGCACCACCGGCGGGCGCGCGGTGCCGGCCAGATGCGGTTCGCCGTCCTGTAGCCGGCCGGCGTCCAGCAGCATCCGCCAACCGGTCAGCACCGCCTCGCCAGTGCCCGGTTGGGCGGGCCCGGGCGCGGCAACCTGCGGGCCTGCGGCGTGCTTGCCGTTCCAGGTGCCCAGCGCGGCAAGCTCGGCGCGGGCCGCCTCGACGTCGGATACGCCCAGATAGACGCCCAACTCGTCGGCCAGCGCGTCGAGCACCCGATGATCCGACTGACCGGCTTGCGCAATGGTGCCCTGAAGCGCGGGCTTGAACCCGCGGTAGCGGCCCTCCCAGTTGACGAATGCGCCGGCCTTCTGCACCGTCGGGGCCACTGGGAACACCACGTCGGCGCGCTCGGTGACGGCGCTGTGCCGCAATTCCAGACTGACCACGAAACCGGCGGAGTCCAGTGCGGCAAGCACCGCGTCCGGATCGGCGAAGTCGCCGGGTTCGACACCGCCGACCAGCAGCGCGCCCAGCGCGCCGTCGGTCGCCGCGGCCAGCATCCCGTCGGCGTCACGCCCTGGGGCCGAAGGCAATTCGGCCACATGCCAGGCGTCTCGGACCTGCGAGCGGGCGGTCTCGTCGGCCAGCGGACGGCCACCGGGAAGCAGTCCCGGCAGCGCGCCGGCTTCCAGCGCGCCGCGTTCCCCGGCGCGGCGCGGCACCCAGGCCAGCCGGGCCCCGGTGGAGTCGGCCAGCCGTGCCACGGCGGACAATCCACCGGGCACCGTAGCCAAGCGTTCCCCGACCATGATGACCGCTCCCGGTGTGGCCAGCAGATCACCCACCTCACCGGTGGCCAGCCCATCTAGGGCCGCGGGCTCCTCGCCGGGAACGGTTTTGATCAGCGTGCCCGACATCTTCTGCAGACCCCGGGTGGCGAACGGGGCGATCGCATACACGGGAACCTTGTGTTTGCGGGCAGCCTTGCGCAGCCGCAAGAAGATGATCGGGGACTCGTCTTCGGGTTCGAACCCGACGAGTAGCACCACCGGCGCCGATTCCAGGTCGGCATAGCTGACGGCTTTCGGCCGGCCCGCGACGCGGGCCGCCAGGAAGTCGGCCTCCTCGGCTGAGTGTGGCCGGGCCCTAAAGTCGACGTCGTTGGTGTCCAACACAATTCGCGCGAACTTGGCGTAGGCGTACGCGTCTTCCCAGGTGACCCGGCCGCCGACCAGCACACCGGTGCGACCGCGGGCCGCTTCGAGTCCTTGGGCCGCGGCCACCATGGCGTGCGACCACGACGCGGGCACCAGCTCGCCGTCGGCATTCCGGATTAGGGGAGTGGTCAGCACGTCCGGCTGGGTCGCGTAGGTGAAAGCCCACCGGCCCTTGTCGCAGTTCCACTCCTCGTTGACTTCCGGGTCGTCGCCGGCGAGGCGGCGCAGCACCTTGCCGCGGCGGTGATCGGTGCGCTGGGCACAGCCCGACGCGCAGTGCTCACAGACGCTGGGGCTGGAGACCAAGTCGAACGGACGCGCCCGGAATCGGTAGGCAGTCCCGGTCAGCGCGCCGACCGGGCAGATCTGCACCGTGTTGCCCGAGAAGTAGGAGTCGAACGGTTCGCCTGTATAGATGCCGACCTGCTGCAACGCGCCGCGCTCCTGCATGTCGATGGACGGATCGCCGGCGATCTGTTCGGAGAACCGGGTGCAGCGGGCGCACAGGATGCACCGTTCCCGGTCCAGCAATACCTGTGCGGAGATGTTGATCGGCTTGGCGAACGTGCGCTTGACGTCGGTGAAGCGGGAGTCGGGCCGGCCGTTGGACATGGCCTGGTTCTGCAGCGGGCATTCGCCGCCCTTGTCGCACATCGGGCAGTCCAGCGGATGGTTGATCAGCAGCAGCTCCATCACACCGTGCTGGGCTTTGTCGGCGGCTTCCGAGGTGAGCTGGGTGCGCACCACCATGTCGTCGGTGCAGACCGTGGTGCACGACGCCAGCGGTTTGCGTTGTCCCTCGACCTCGACCAGACATTGGCGGCACGCGCCGACCGGGTCGAGCAGCGGGTGGTCGCAGAACCGTGGGATCTGGATGCCCATCAGCTCCGCCGCCCGGATCACCAAAGTGCCTTTGGGGACGCTTATTTCGTTTCCGTCGATGGTCAGCGTCACCATCTCCGGCTGGGCCACCCGGTTTTCGGTGTCGGCCGTTTGGGTCACGCCGTGTCTCCGTTCGCCATGAGCATGGATTCCCGGGGGTCGAACGGGCATCCGCCGCCTTCGACATGCGCGACGTACTCGTCGCGGAAGTACTTGATGGACGACATCACCGGGCTTGCGGCGCCATCGCCCAACGCGCAGAACGCCTTTCCCAAAATCGAGTCCGAGATGTCGAGCAGTTTGTCGATGTCCTCGTGGGTGCCCCGGCCGGTTTCCAGCCGCTCGTAGATCTTGTCCAGCCAGAACGTCCCTTCGCGGCACGGTGTGCATTTCCCGCATGATTCGTGTTTGTAAAACTCGGTCCAGCGCCGCACCGCACGCACCACGCAGGTGGTCTCGTCGAAGATCTCCAGCGCCTTGGTGCCCAGCATCGATCCGACAGCACCCACACCCTCGTAATCCAAGGGCACGTCGAGGTGCTCGTCGGTGAGCAACGGTGTGGAGGACCCGCCCGGCGTCCAGAATTTCAGCCGGTGTCCGGCGCGGACCCCGCCGGCGTAATCGAGCAACTCGCGCAACGTGATACCCAACGGCGCCTCGTACTGCCCGGGACGGGTGACGTGCCCGGACAACGAATACAGCGTGAAGCCAGGCGATTTCTCGCTGCCCATCGACCGGAACCAGTCGACGCCGTTGAGGATGATCGCCGGGACGCTGGCGATGGTCTCGACGTTGTTGATCACCGTCGGGCAGCCGTACAGCCCCGCAACAGCGGGAAAGGGCGGCCGGAGCCGCGGCTGGCCGCGGCGGCCTTCCAGCGAATCGAGCAGCGCGGTCTCCTCTCCGCAGATGTAGGCGCCCGCACCGGCGTGTACCACCAGCTCCAGGTCGAAACCCGACCCGGCGATGTTGCGGCCCAGGTAACCGGCGGCGTACGCCTCGGCCACCGCGTTCTGCAGCCGGCGCAGCACCGGCAGCACCTCGCCGCGCACATAGATGAAGGCGTGGTGGGCCCGGATCGCGTATGCGGCGATGATGACGCCCTCGATGAGCACGTGCGGTGTCGCCAGCATCAGCGGAATGTCTTTGCAGGTGCCGGGTTCGGACTCGTCTGCGTTGACCACCAGGTAGTGCGGCTTGGCGGCCGGACCCTTGTCTCCTTGGGGGATGAACGACCATTTGGTTCCGGTGGCGAATCCGGCGCCGCCGCGCCCGCGCAACCCGGAGTCCTTGACGGTGCCGATCACGTCGTCGGGGTCCATGGCCAAGGCCTTCTTCATCGCCTGGTAGCCGTCATGACGCTGATACGTCGCCATGGTCCATGACTCGGGGTCGTCCCAGTAGCGGCTGATCACCGGGGTCAACGGGGTTGCCTGCGAGGTCATCACTGGCCTTCCGGGGTGGTTTCGGGCCCGGGTGGCGCCTGCATGTCGTTTTCCTTCGCCACCTGCAGGCCGGCCAGCGTGGCGGCGCCGGCACCGCCCTGGCCTTGGTCGGGACGCTGATCCGGCAGCCCCGCCAGGATGCGCGACGTCTCCCGGAAGGCGCACAACGGGGCCCCCCGGGTAGGCGGCTTCGGGGTGCCGGAGCGCAGCGAGTCGACGAGTTCGCGCGCCGACTCCGGTGTCTGGTTGTCGAAGAATTCCCAATTGACCATGACGACCGGGGCGTAGTCGCAGGCGGCGTTGCATTCGATGTGTTGCAGGGTGATCGACCCGTCGGCGGTGGTCTCGTCGTTGCCGATGCCGAGATGGTCTTTGAGGTCCGCGAAGATGGCGTCGCCGCCCATGATGGCACACAGCGTGTTGGTGCATACGCCGACCAGGTAGTCGCCGGTGGGTCCGCGCCGGTACATGGTGTAGAAGCTGGCCACCGCCGAGACCTCGGCCCCGGTCAGCCCCAACTGGTTTGCGCAGAACTCCAGACCTGCCGGTGTCAGGTAGGAGTCCTCACCCTGCACCAGGTGCAGCAGCGGCAGCAGCGCGGAACGCTTGTTGGGGTAGCGGCCGATGATCTCCTTGGCGTCGACCTCCAGCCGCGCGTGCACCTCGGGCGGATACGACTGTGGCGCACCCTCCACCATGAACTGGTTGGGTTCTTCGGGCGGCGGCCCGAGCCGTAGGAACACCGGTTGCCCCAGCGGTCCGGTCATCGGTCCACCCCGCCCATGACGGGGTCGATGCTGGCGACGGCGGTGATCAGGTCTGCGACCATGCCGCCCTCGCACATCGCGGCGACCGCCTGCAGGTTGGTGAACGACGGATCCCGGTAGTGCACCCGGTAGGGGCGGGTGCCGCCGTCGCTGACCATGTGCACGCCGAGCTCTCCGCGCGGTGATTCCACCGCCACGTAGACCTGGCCCGGCGGTACCCGGATGCCCTCGGTCACCAACTTGAAGTGGTGGATCAGCGCCTCCATCGAGCTGCCCATGATCTTGGCGATGTGCTCCTCCGAGTTGCCCATGCCATCGGGGCCCACCTTCAGGTCGGCGGGCCAGGCGATCTTGCGGTCCTCGATCATGGTGGGGCCCGGCTGCAGCCTGTCCAGGCACTGCTCGACGATCTTCACCGACTCCCACATCTCTTTGACCCGAATCATGTAGCGCCCGTAGGCATCACAGGCGTCATCGGTGATCACGTCGAATTCGTAATTTTCGTAACCACAGTAGGGTTCGCTCTTGCGCAGGTCGTGCGGTAATCCGGTGGAACGCAGGATCGGCCCGGTGATACCCAGCGCCATGCATCCGGCCAGATCGAGATATCCGATGCCCTGGGTGCGGGCTTTCCAGATGGCGTTTTCGTTGAGCAGATCACCCAACTCGCGCAGTGGTTGCCGCAGCTGGGTGAGGGCTTCGGCGATTTCGCTGGCCGCGTTGGGCGGCAGATCCTGGGCGACGCCGCCGGGCCGGATGTAGGCGTGGTTCATCCGCAATCCGGTGATCGACTCGAACACGTTGAGGATGATTTCGCGCGCCCGGAAGCCGATGAACATGGCGGTCATCGCGCCCAGTTCCATGCCGCCGGTCGCCAATGCCACCAGGTGAGACGAGATGCGGTTGAGCTCCATCAGCAGCACCCGGATGACGTTGACCCGCTCTGGGATCTGCTCGGTGATACCGAGCAGCTTCTCCACACCCAGGCAGTACGCGGTTTCGTTGAAAAACGGTGACAGATAATCCATTCGGGTCACGAAGGTGACGCCCTGGGTCCAGTACCGGTATTCGAGGTTTTTCTCGATACCGGTGTGCAGATAGCCGATTCCGCAGCGGGCCTCGATGATCGTTTCGCCTTCGATCTCGAGGATCAGCCGCAACACCCCGTGGGTGGACGGATGCTGGGGCCCCATGTTGACGACGATGCGTTCGCCGGGGTCCGCCTTGCGGGCGGCGTCGACGATGTCCTCCCAGTCCTGGCCGCCGGCGACCAGGATGGTTTCGGTCTCACTCATCAGTTGTAGCCCCTACGTTCGTCGGGCGGGGGTATCTGCGCGCCCTTGTATTCGACCGGGATGCCACCGAGTGGGTAGTCCTTGCGCTGCGGATGTCCGTGCCAGTCGTCGGGCATCTCGATGCGGGTCAGTGACGGATGCCCGTCGAAGACGATCCCGAAGAAGTCATATGTCTCGCGCTCATGCCAGTCGTTGGTCGGATAGACCGAATACAGCGACGGGATATGCGGATCACTATCGGGCACAGACACTTCCAGCCGGAGGCGACGGTTGTGGGTGATCGACTGCAGGGGGTAGACGGCGTGCAGCTCTCGGCCGGTCTCGTGCGGGTAGTGCACTCCGTTGACGCCCAGGCACATTTCGAACCGCAATTCCGGTTCGTCGCGCAGGCGTTGGGCGACTTGTGGCAGTCGTTCGCGCCGGACGTGCAGGGTCAGTTCGGCCCCCTTGCCGGGCGGGTACACCACGACTTTCTCTATGGCGTCGTCGAATTCGACACCCTCGCCCTGCAGTGCTTCGGCCAGGCGGTCGGCAATGTCGTCGAAATAGCCGCCATAGGGCCGAGGGCTGCTCCCTGGCAACGTGACCTGACGCACCAGCCGCCCGTATCCGGACGTGTCACCGGTGCCGCTGACGCCGAACATCCCGCGGCGAACGTCGATCACTTCTTCGTCGGCGCGGGCGATCGCCTCCTGCGGGTCTTGGTCTGGGGAGCTCATCGCAGCAGTCCGCGCATCTCGATGGTGGGCCTGGCCAGCAGCGCCGCCTCCTCGGCCTCGGCGATGGCACGTTCCCGGTTGACACCCAACGGCATTTCCTGAATCTTCTCGTGCAGCTTGAGGATTGCGTGCAGGAGCATCTCGGGACGCGGCGGACACCCCGGCAGGTAGATGTCGACCGGAACAACGTGGTCCACACCCTGGACGATCGCGTAGTTGTTGAACATCCCGCCGGACGACGCGCAGACCCCCATGGCGAGCACCCATTTCGGCTCGGCCATCTGGTCGTAGATCTGGCGCAGCACCGGCGCCATCTTCTGGCTGACCCGTCCCGCCACGATCATCAGATCCGCTTGCCGCGGTGTCGCCGAGAATCGCTCCATCCCGAAGCGGGCCAGATCGAACCTCGGTCCGGCGGTCGCCATCATTTCGATCGCGCAGCACGCCAAGCCGAACGTCGCCGGCCACAGTGAGTTTTTGCGGACGTAGCCCGCCACCTTCTCGACTGTTGACAGCAGGATCCCGCCGGGTAGCTGTTCTTCCAGTCCCACGCCCTACCTCAATCCCATCTCAAATCCCATCGCAAATCCCATCTCAGCCCTCAATCCCACGTCAGACCACCGCGGCGCCACACGTAGGCGTAGGCAACGAACACCGTGAGCATGAAGATCAGCATCTCGACCAGCGCGAAGGTGCCCAGCGCGTCGAAGCTGACCGCCCACGGGTACAGGAACACGATCTCGATGTCGAAGACGATGAACAACATTGCGGTCAGGTAGTACTTGATCGGGAACCGCTGCCCGGCCGTCGCTTGCGGGCCGCTCACCGAGCTGTCTGTCGGTTCAATCCCGCATTCGTAGGCCGCGAGCTTCGACCGGTTGAAGCGCGATGGACCGGCCAGGCTCGCGATCACAACCGAGAACACGGCAAAGGCGGCGGCAAGCACCGCCAGCACCAGGATGGGTATGTAGACGTTCACGTCGCTCCATGATCCGTCGTATTGGCCGCCGACACGGCGGCCGGGCGGTGACCGGGCTGCTGTGACGGGCCGGGCTTGTGGACCGCCGCAGTGACCTTCAACATAGTCGCGCTGCGGCAAGGGCCCATGCCCGGGGTCAACCCTCGCGGGCACCTGCAGATCCGCGGCTGCGGAGGCGTTGGGGGTGCCTCGCGCGTTGGCTCGGAGTCGGGGTGGCTCGGAAGTCTCGTGGGCGATTGGGTTGGTGTGCGCGGCGGTCAGAGCGCGGGCGCGCGTAACAGGCCGAGCGCCGTGCGGCCGAGCACAATCGGGTCGATCGGATGCGGTACCGCGGCCTCGGCTCGCGACCAGCTGGCCAGCCAGGTGTCATCCGGCCGCCCGGTGAGCACCAGAATCGGCGGGCACGTCGAGAGTTCGTCTTTGAGCTGTTTGGCGATTCCCATGCCCCCGGCTGGTGTCGCTTCGCCGTCGAGGATGGCCAAGTCGATGCCGCCTTCGTCCATCCGCTGTATCACCCTCGGAGCTGTCGCAATTTCGACATAGGTCAATTCCGGCAGATCAGGGTGCAGCCGTTTGCCCAGTGCACGCATCACCTGTTGGCGGGTTTGGACATTGTTGCTGTAAACGAGGATCCGCAGAGCGTCGCTGGAGTCGGGCACGGTGAAGATGCTACTTGTGCTCGTCAGCCTTCTTTGGCACGGCGGGCATCGAGGCTATCGTGCTGTGACCTCCTCGGTGATGGGCGCACTGGCGTGCCTAGCGGTGAGGCGGGGCTCGGACAGCGAGCTCCTACGCACTGAGCGTGTTCCAGTCACGACCCGTGTTTCCCCCGGTGCCGTCGGCCGGCGCGATCAAGTGGTGTACCCGGGCGGGCGGAACGTTCCGGAGAACATTCTCGTGGGCGACCTCGTGCTCGCTCATGTGCGACAGCATGAGTTGCTCAACACTGCGGATGCGAGCGCGCTGGGTCCCGCGTGACAGGGTTCTGCGGATTTGCCGGAGGTACAGGTATTCGACGTAGGTGAGTACCCCTCCAGGCTTGAGCAACCGGGTGTAGGAGTGGAGGATCTCCGCCACGGTGATCGCCGGGAAGTTGCTGTGCGGCAGGCTCGAAATAATGAAATCGTATGGCTCCGCGGCATCGAAATACTGAAACGGTACCTCGTGGATATTGGTGAAATTGCTGGCCGCCTGCCAGCGTGGTTCAGTGGCAAAACGTCTTTGCAACACGCGGACAAAGGAATCATTGATTTCCACCACGTCCAATGTGTCACCCGGGCGCAGGTGGTCGACAATTCGGTCAGTGAACGCGCCGGTGCCTGGCCCGCAGTCCAGAACGCGAATAGGCGCCGGCCCACGGCGCCGAAGGTGGCGAGTCATGGCCCGGGCCAGGTAGCGGGTGCTCGGCATCACCGATCCGGTTGTCTCGAATTTCCCGCAGAACTCACGAAAAAACAGGGTGGTGTCAGGCGACTGTTGAGTCATTGTGCTTTTCCTTGTAATCGGGGCCCGTGCGCGCTCAATTGCACGCGCCAACGCTTCCAGACGCCGTAATACAATCCGCCGGTCACAGCCGTCACCAGCAAGATCGCAGTCGCCGCCCATTCCGACCGGTGAATCAGTCCGCTGATCCATCCAGCGCCGAGATAGCTGAGTAAGAAGAAAATGCCGACGGCCAATGTCGCGCAGACCACGTCGCACACCAGGAACCGGCGGAAGTCCATCTTTAGGGCACCGATTGCCAGATACACCGGAGTACGCATCCCCAGCAGGAAACGCACCAGGAGGAACACCTTCAGGCCATGTTGCTGCAGGATGCGCTCGACATGCCCTGTTCGATCGCTGTCGACCAACCGCGCAAACCAGTGATATCGCCCCAGGTGTGTCTGACCGAGACCCCTGCCGATCCAATACAGCGCGCAATCGCCGACCAGCACCCCGGCCAGGCACGCCAAGATCGCCAACCCGGGTTCGAGCCGGCCGACCGAAGGTGAGCTCAACGCGCCCGCCGCGACGGTGACCACTTCTTCAGGGACGGGAATGCCGGTGGCCGTAAGCAGCGGCAACAGCAAGTACGAATGGTGCGACACGATGAACGTTTCCATCCGTCAACCCCGGGTCGGGCCAACGAACGACGCACGTTGCGGACCGCCGGTTGCGCCGGGTCGCTCGGCACGGCGACAGGCTGCGGTCCACCAGCTCTGGTGAATTGGACATTCAAAGTTGTTGGACATGGTCGCAAACCTGCCTCCGTTATGCGCATCGACAACCTTCGCCTGGGCCGGTTGCGGACCGTCCGGGCGGCTAACGGACGTGATCTAGAGACCAGGCGGACCAATGTCTATGGAAACAAATGCCGTATCGCACGTAAATTAGAGCTTCTGTCAACCATAGTTGTCAATACCGGGGTGACACAGCGCCGCGAGACGGGCGGTTTCACCGTCCGTTCCGCTGCGGTGAACCCGCCGGCATTGCTCCTGACGAGCAGACATCGGCCTGGTGCGCGCTGGTTGATACCAACTGGTCCCGGTTCGGGGTAGCGTCTTGGCGCAGTGGGGGAGCGCCCGTGAAGTCGGGCGTGGAAGCGAAAATGATGAATGCGGGGCTAAGCGGCGAATCGGCGGCTATTTGTCGTTACGCTGTGTGCAGATCGGGTAGAAACCCGGCAGGCGATTCTGGAGGACTGGTGCAGTGAGTTTTTGGGTGCTGCCGCCGGAGATCAACTCTTTACGAATGTTCATTGGCGCGGGTTCAGCGCCCATGTTGCAGGCAGCGACCGCATGGGCGGGACTCGCCGATGAATTAGGGGCCGCGGCCCAATCCTTTGCCTCGGTGACGTCGTCCTTGGCGAGTCAGGCTTGGCAGGGTCCGGCAGCGGCGGCAATGGCGGCCGCGGCAGCTCCGTACGCGGCCTGGCTGAGTGCGGCCGCAGCGCAGTCCGCCGGGGCCGCGGGGCAAGCCAGTGCCATGGCCAGCATGTTCGAGGCAGCCCAGGCGGCAACGGTGCTTCCGGGCGCCGTGGCTGCCAATCGCGACGCATTCGTGCAGTTGGTGATGTCGAATCTGTTCGGCCAGAACGCGCCGGCGATAGCGTTCGCGGAGAGTATTTACGAGGAGATGTGGGCTGCGGACGTATCTGCGATGTCGGGCTACTACTCCGGTGCCGCGGCGCTCGCCTCGCAGTTGGTGCCGTGGCAGAGCATCCTGAAGGGCCTCCCGGCTATGGGCAGCGCCGGTGCCGCGGGCACAAGCGCCGGCGGTGGAGCGGCTACGGCCAATGTCGGCGGCAACGGGGAGGGCGCAAACGTTGCCGGCGGCGGTGACGCCGGCGGAGCGAGCGGCGTTCCGGTCGGTGGGGAGACGAACAACGTCGTCAACGGCGCCCCCGGCGCCGGGTTATCGCAGTCAGACCCGATGTATGCCGACGTGGGTCAAGGGATTGCCGGCAGCGGCTATGTCGGCACTGCAAGTCTGCTGAGTGGCGGTGCTACCAGCGCAAACGGCGGCGTCGCGACCCCCGGGATGATGGGCGTTCCGATTCCGGTCCCGGTCACCGGCAGCAATCAGGCGGGGTCCGCCGGTATCGGCGTTGGTGCCGGAAGCGCCGGAAATGCCGCACCAACGCGGGCGCCGGAAGCCTCGGCCCCACCGGCGGCCGAGGTCGAAGCTGCGGCTCCCCAGCTGGGGGTGTTGCCGAACGCGGATCCGGAAATTGCGGCGAAAGCGGCCCCGGTACCAGTAGCGCGGGTGGCGCAATCGACCGGTTCGGGAATTCCGGAGTCGGCGCTACGGCCGTCTCGGACCGCCGATGGGTCGCACCGGTCAGCCGACAAGCAGGACCAGGCATCGGAGGCGGAGGACAAGGCGGTTTCGCTACGGCCGGAAGCCGAAAAGGGCAAGCTGCGACCTCGGGTCAAGCAAGAGTCGGGAATTCAAATGCGTGGTGGCTGAACGGACTTCGTTCTGCTACGGCGCCTTCACGAAACAGACCTCGCCCGCGGCGGTCGCTGTTGCGGCCAGAATGCCGAACTTGTTCCACCGCAAGCCGAACTGGAATCGGTCGATCTCGGTTTCGCCGGCTATGCGCACCGAGCCGTCGCTGAACTCGGTGACCGTGACCGGAACGGTTACCGGGTCTGTGATGCCTTTGATGGTGAGACTGGCCTGCAGTTCGGCGCGTTTGCCCTTGGTCGGGTGCAGCGCGGTCACCACAACCCGGATTTCTGGGAAGCGTTCGACGTCGAAGAAGTCGGCCGAGAGTAAGTGCTTGTCGCGCAGGCGGATACCGGTGCGCAGCGAGGCGACGTCGACCTCGAGATAACCGGAGACCGTGCCCTGGTCAGTCAGGTTGCCGTGGCCGGTGAACCTGGTGAATTCGCCCTTGACCGCGAGCAGGCCCCACATGTTCTTGATTTTGAAGGTGACCGCCGAGCGATCCGGAACAAGATTCCATGCCCCGGTGGCATCGGGATCGCTGAGTAGCGTTTCGAGCGTCGTCATCGTGCTGCCTCATTGTCTATCGGGCGTGGAGCCCACCCGGTGGTCGTCTGATCCTTTGTGGTGTACCCGCAAGCGAAGGCACCGCTCGCAAGTTTGTCGCCGCCGGCGATGCACTGCCGGGCCTCAGCCGAACAGGGGCGCAAGCTCGGCCGGGTCGAAGTACTCGTCGATCCGGTTTATCAAACCTTCGGTGTTCAGCTTGATCACGATGCAAACCCGCAGCGCGATCGACAGCCCGGTCTGGCCTGCCGCATGTAGCAGGTGCTGTTGGACGAATCCCTTTCCCGACCCGCCCTCGAAAATCTGGCGGTCCAGGACCTCATAGCGACGCTCCGTGGTCGTCGAGACGAACCAATCGATCACCCGCAGGGCGCGGGCCTTGTCGTCGTCGCGATGAGCACCCGCGCGCCATACAGCGATGTCGTCACTCCACATGCGGGCAACCGCAGCCCGGTCGCCGTTTTCGACGGCAGTGAACAACCGGTCGGCCACTTCGGCAATGGCCTCGGTGGTGGAAGTGGACATGAGCATGATTCCTATTCGTGGTCGTCCGCGTGTGCGTTGGCCAATCGATGCCGCACCAGCGGGAGCCGGGCGGGGATAGGCAGGTCCCCGTTGCCCGCTGCCCGCTGCGCGGTGCGCCGGCCCGGACCGAGGCATCGCTGCGGCTGCCCGGTGCCGGTTGTTCGTCATGGTCGGGTTCGACGATACGCACCGGCTCGGTGGGTGGCCCGGTGTGAAGTCGCCGGGTCGTAGGGTCCGCCTGATTCGCCGAGTCACGCTGCCGACCCGTCGGCAACGAGGGCGCTGCCGCGACGGCGGAACCCGGCGTTGCAGCCGTAACAGGGATGCGGTCGAGGACCTCCTAGAGCAATTCGCCCGAACCGCTGACAGCCTGGGTGGGCCGGTGTAACGGTTGCTCTGGTCCGTAATCGCGGGCCCGTCGGTCGGGGCAGGTCGGCTGCGGAAGGGCTAGTGTGATGAACTTTTCGGTGTTGCCGCCGGAGATCAACTCGTTGCGGATTTTCGCTGGCGCCGGTCCGCAACCGATGCTGGCCGCGGCTACGGCCTGGGACGGGCTGGCGGGCGAACTTGCCGGTGCGGCGTCGTCGTTTTCGTCGGTGACGTTGGGGTTGGTCGACGGCTCTTGGCGGGGGCCGGCGTCGGCGGCGATGGTGGCTGCAGCGGCGCCTTACGCCCGATGGTTGAGTGCCGCGGCGGGTCACGCTTGGGGGGCGGCAGCTCAGGCTCGTGCGGTGGTCAGTGCGTTTGACACGGCGCGCGCGGCCACAGTGCATCCATTGATGGTGGCGATCAACCGTAATCGGTTCGTGCAGTTGGTGGCGTCGAACGTGCTTGGCTTGAACGCGCCGGCGATTGCCTCAGCCGAGGCCCAATACGAGCAGATGTGGGCACAGGACGTGGCCGCGATGCTCAGTTATCACGCTGACGCGTCGGCCGCGGCGGCCGCGCTGTCGCCGTGGGGTGCTGGGCTGCAAGGCATTTCCGCCGCATCGGGCCAGTCGGGTGCGGCGGACATGCCGGCCTCCGGGGGAGGGCCGGTGGCGGCCGCCGTCTCGGCCGCGTCGAGTGCGGCCGCCGGCACCAATATCTCGCTGCCCAACCTCGGTTTCGGCAATACCGGCAATGGAAACTTTGGCTCCGGCAATGCCGGCGATTTGAATCTGGGTAGCGGCAACAGCGGGAACGTCAACCTGGGTAGCGGCAACACCGGCAACGTCAACCTGGGTAGCGGCAACACCGGCAACGTCAACCTTGGCAGCGGCAATGCCGGCAGCCTCAACTTCGGCAGCGGCAACGCCGGCAACAACAACCTGGGCAGCGGCAACAACGGGAACGCGAACTTCGGGCACGGGAACGTCGGCAGCAATAACCTGGGCAGTGGCAATATTGGTAGCGGCAACCTTGGCTTCGGCAATGCCGGCAGCAATAACTTCGGCAGTGGAAACAACGGCAGCGGGAATTTGGGCAGCGGAAATAGCGGTAATCTCAACCTCGGCCTCGGAAACACCGGTAACTTCAATATCGGCTTAGCTAATACGGGTAATAACAATATCGGCATCGGTCTCACCGGTGACAATCAAATTGGCTTCGGCGGCCTGAATTCCGGCTCAGGGAACGCGGGCTTGTTCAATTCGGGTAGCGGTAACACCGGTATCTTCAACTCTGGCAGCAACAACCTGGGCTGGTTGAACTCGGGGTTGGGCAACTGGGGCGGCTGGAACTCCGGGGTGGGTAGCACCGGATTTGGTAACTCGGGTGCGACGAGCACCGGCTTGTGGAATTCCGGATCGTACGACACCGGCTTCGCTAACGCTGGTACCGGCAATGCCGGCACTTTCAACGCGGGCAGCTACAACACCGGCTGGTTCAACGCGGGCTCAGGCGGGACGGGCGACTACAACTCGGGCGACGGCAACTTCGGAAGCTTCAATGCAGGCGACGTGAACACCGGCAGCTTCAACGCGGGCGCCGTCAATACCGGATTGTGCAATTCGGGCCATACCAATACCGGCGCCTTGAACTCCGGAACGCTGAATACCGGTTTCGGCAGTTCGATCATTCAGACGGTTGCCAACTCGGGATTTGGCAATACCGGCACCGGCAACTCTGGTTTCAACAACTTCGGTGATAACAACTCGGGCTACGGCAACGCGGGCGTCGCAGGCGGCCCCGGCCAGAACAATGCCGGTATCGGGAATCAGGGGACGCAGCATTCCGGAATTGGAAACACGGGGTCCAACAACGACTCAGGCTTCGGGAGCACAGGTTTTTATAATGTCGGGTTCTTCAACACTGGAGACAATAATTCCGGCTTCGGAAACATCAACGACGTTGTCAGCGGGTTAAATTCGGGCGTTGGTAATTTCGGTAACAGCAACTCCGGGGGCTTCAATATTGGTACCGGCTGGGCCGGCTTCTTTGGTAGCAACTTCTGAAGTTGGGTGGGCCAGCTCGGAGAGGAAAGAGTGCGATGAACTTTTCAGTTTTGCCCCCGGAGATCAATTCGGCGCAGATTTTTGCTGGTCCCGGCTCAGCGCCGATGCTGCAGGCGGCGGCGTCGTGGCAGCGGCTAGCCGACGAATTAACCTCGGCGGCAGCGTCATTCGAGTCGGTGACCTCGGCGTTGGTCGGCGACTCCTGGCAGGGGTGGGCGGCGGCGGCGATGGCGAGTGCCGCCGCCCCATACGCGAGCTGGCTGAACGCCGCCGCTGCCGGGGCCCAGGGTGCGTCCGTCCAGGCCGGTGCAGCGGCGACGGTGTTCGAGGACGCGCTAGCGGCGATTGTGCATCCGGCGGTGGTGGCGACAAACCGGACTCAGCTCGTCAGGCTCGCGATGTCGAATTTGTTTGGTCTGAATGCTCCGGCGATCGCGGCCACCGAAGCGCACTACGAACAGATGTGGGCCCAGGATGTGGCAGCCCTGTCGGGCTACCACGCCGGGGTTTCGACGGTGGCCGCTCAGCTGATGCCGTGGCAAGGAGTGCTGCAAACGCTTCAGGCGAATGCGAGCAGTTCGGTCGCGGCCGTCAACGTGGCCGCCCAGGCTGAATCTCTCAATGCTTTGGATGTCAGTGTGTCGTTCAGCGGCCTTCAACTTGTGCAGTTGGGCACAGCGCACGCGAACTCGACTTTCGGTGGGCTGGCGGTCGCGCTCGGCCCGAACAGTTCTGCCAGTGCTGCCGGGTTGCTCGACGGGGCCTGGGCCCTGGGCAGCGCCACTGGCGCCAGCAGCAGCGGCATTCTCAACACGGCGTTGGCCGTGGGCGACACCAGCAGCACACAGGCCGGTGGGTTGCTTACCCTGGCTTCGGCCTTCGGTAGTGGTAGCAGTGTGAGCACCGGTGGTTATGTGAATTTCGCGGGGCTTATCGGTAATGGCAGTCAGGTCGGTGTGGTTGATGGCTTTGGTAACCGGGCTTGGGTTTTCGGTAACGACAATGTAGCGCAGGTGGGTGGTTTGCTTACTGCTGCTTCGGCTTTCGGTAGTGGTAGCAGTGTGAGTACCGGTGGTTATGTGAATTTCGCGGGGCTTGTCGGTAATGGCAATCAGGTCGGTGTGGTTGATGGATTTGGTAACCGGGCTTGGGTTTTCGGTAATGACAATGTAGGCGATGTCGTCGGCGTGGTCACAGGGGCCCTTACGCTCGGTAGCGGCAATAGCACCGGCGCCGGTGGCACTGTGAATTTCGTCGGGATTCTGGGTAACAACAATCAGGCCGGTGCGGTTGACGGCATAGGCAACGGCGCTTGGGTTTTCGGGGACAACAACGCAGCCCACGCCGGCGGCGGGTACTTCAACGCGGCAACAGTGCTCGGCAATTACAACAGCCCGGTCGGGGTCGGCGCCAACGGCACGGGCTCCGTAGCCCGAACGAACATCGCCAACTTTGCCACCGTCGTCGGGAACCACAACAGCACAGTTACCGTGGGTGCCAATGGAAATGACGCAGTCGCGAACACCAACATCGGCACCTTCGCCACTGTGCTCGGTAGCAACAACGGCATGGTTACCGCCGGTGCCAACGGAAGTGGTGCAGTCGCGAACGTCAACGTCGGAACCATTGCCACCGTGTTGGGAAATAACAACAGCGGTGTTCAAGCCAGCGTCGCCGGCCAGACCAATATCGCCACCGTCGCTACCGTGCTCGGCGACAACAACGGTGGGGTGTTGGCCGGTGCTGATGGCAACCTCAACATCGCCACGATGGCCAATGCTATCGGCGCCGACAACAACGTGGTGGCAGCCGACGCCGTCGGCAATACCAACATCGCCACGTTCAGCAACGTCATCGGCAACGCCAACAGCGGCGTCGCAGCCAGCACCGATGGCGATACCAACATCGCCACCTTCGCGACCGTCGTCGGCAACGGTAACCATGGGGCTGGTGCCGATGCCGTTGGCCGCCTGAACATCGCCACCTTCGGCACTGCAGTCGGCGGCGGGAACGAGGTCGGCGCGAGCGCCAACGGCGACACCAACATCGCTACCTTCGCCAGCGCGGTCGGCAACGGCAACCATGACGTTGCCGCCGACACCGCAGGCCATCTCAATATCGCCACCTTGAGCACTGCCATGTTCAACGGCAATCATGAGGTGGCCGCCAGCGCGAGCGGTGATACCAATATCGCCACCTTTGCCACCGTCGCGGGCAACGCCAATAGCGACACCACCGCAGAAGCCTTCGGCCACAACAACATTGCTACCTTCGCCACCACGACGGGCCTGATAAGCCTCGGAAACGACGGCGTCAAGGCAAAGGCTGCTGGCGACCTCAACATCGCGACCTTTGCCACCGACATCAACATTATCGGCAACGGCAACCAAAACCTGGAAGCCAGTGCCAGTGGTACCGGTAATATCGCTACGTTTGCAACGGCTTTCGGTAACGCCAATGACGGGGTCACCGCCAGCACCGACGGACAGGGCAACATCGCGACCTTTGCCACCGTCTTTGGCAATGCCAACACAGCAGTGGCGTCCAGCGCCACCGGCACCGGCAATATCGCGACTTATGCCACCAACGCCAGCTTCGTCGGCAACGCCAACAACGCGATCCAAGCGAGCGCAGACGGCACCGGCAACATCGCCACGTTCGCCACCAACGCCAGCTTCGTCGGCAACGCCAACAACGGCGTCCAAGCCAATGCCAGCGGCGGAGGTAACATCGCCACCTTCGCCACCGTCGTCGGCAGCGGCAACCAACAGGTGGAAGCCGGCGCCACTGGGAACAACAACATCGCCACTCTCGCGGGGGTTTTCGGCAACGGCAACGATGGGGTGCAAGCCACGGCGAGTGGCGATGCCAATATCGCCACGATGGCCAACTCCCTCACTATCTTTGGCAATGGTGACAATTCGGTCGCAGCGAACGCCAACGGCCGGGGCAATATCGCGACCGTCGGCACCGCCGCCACGCTCTTTGGTACCGCCAGCAACGGCGTCGAAGCCAGCGCCAACGGCGGGGGCAATATCGCCACATTTGCCAGCGCCTTCGGCGACAGCAATGGGGTGACCGCTAAAGCCATGGGAGACAACAACATCGTCACTTTCGCTACCGCAATCGGTAATGACAACGGTGCGGTCCTGGCCAGCGCCAGCGACCGGGGCAATATCGCCACCTTCGCGACCGTGGTCGGCGACGACAACGCGCTCACCGCCGAGGCTGTCGGTGATGGCAACATATCGACTCTTGCGACAGTCGTCGGCGACCACAACAGCGGCGTCCTGGCGAGTGCGAACGGCACGGTCAATTACGCCACGGCCGCCACCGCAGTCGGCAATGACAACACCGCAGTCGAGGCCAAGACCGACGGCACAGGCAACATCGCCACTTTCGGTACCGCGGTTGGCAACAGTAACGCGCTGACAGCCGAGGCCAATGGCGCGGCCAATATCGCGACTCTTGCGACCGTGGTCGGCGACCACAACAGCGGAGTTCTGGCCAGCTCCAACGACACTGCCAATTATGCCACGCTCGCCACTGTCGTCGGCAACGCCAACACCGGCGCCGCCGCCACCTCCAATGGCGACATCAATATCGCCACGCTAGCCACGGTCGTCGGTGATAACAATGCGGTGGCAGCTGACGCTGTCGGCAGCACGAATATCGCTACCCTGGGCACCGCCGTGGGTGATGCCAACAGCGGAGTCGCAGCCAACGCCGACGGCAGACTGAATATCGCAACCGCTGCCACCGCGGTTTTTGACGGCAATCAGGCGATTACGGCTTCTGCCACCGGTGATACCAACGTTGCTACCGCAGCCACTGTTGTCGGCAACACCAATAGTGGGATTACGGCAGCCGCCGACGGGGCGACCAACGTCGCGACGGCGGCCACGGTAGTGGGCGATAACAACACCGGTGCGATCCTGGCGGAGGCGACCGGGGATACCAATGTGGCGACGGCGGCGACGGTGGTGGGCGATCGCAATGCTGGGGTGTTGGCCAGCGCGCAGGGGGTGCGCAATATTGCGTCGGCGGCCACGGTGGTGGGCAATGACAATGTGGTTGATGCGGCCAGCGCGGTCGCAGTGGGGGAGACCAATGTGGCGACGGCGGCCACGGGGGTCGGTGATGCCAACAGTGGGGTGGCGGCGACTGCGGATGGCAGTGTGAATGTGGCGACGGCGGCCACGGTGGTCGGGGATGGCAATAGTGGGGTGACCGCCGATGCCGAGGGGAATGTCAATGTGGTGACGGCGGCGACCGCGGTTTTTGGTGGTAGTCAAGCGATTTCGGCAACTGCTGTCGGTGGCACCAACATTGCGACGGCGGCGACGGTGGTGGGCAACGCCAACAATGGGGTGGCCGCCAGTGCGGATGGCAGCGTCAACATCGCGACCGCGGCCACGGTGGTGGGCGCGAACAATGGTGGGGTTGCTGCCAGCGCTGTCGGCGAGAACGACTTCGTCACCGCTGCTACCGTCGTGGGCTCGGGTAACGACGGGGTCGCAGTCGACGCCGTAGCCGGCAACTTCGCTAACGCCGCTGTGGTCGTCGGCGGCAACAACAGCGACGTTCACGCGCAAAGAGGCCACTTCAACGCGGCGGTCGTCGTAGGCAATGACAGCACTGCCTTCGCGGGCGGTGAAGCAGGCGACGAAGGCAATCTCGACCTCGCGATCGTCGTCGCCAACAACGCCCAGGCTCGAGCATTCAACGGCAACAACGACCTCGCAATCGCCAGGGCAGACGGCGCATCGGCGATCGCAGGTCCCGGCGACAACATCGTGGACATCCAGCCGCCGTTATTTGCATTGTTACTGGGAGCCTTGCGCGGATTGTTCTCCTAGCCATCTCAACCTGCCCACGCCGGGTAGGGGGCACGCCGGCCACGCCCACCAGCCGGGTGCAGCGCGGCGGCCGCACCGCGACATCAACGGCCCGTTGGGCAGGATGTAGTCCCGTCGGCCGTCGAGGTGACCGGGCCGGTCATGTCAGTCAGTCGAGTCGCCCGAGTCCTCCCCGTTGTGCGATAAATGCTGGCGCGCAAGGGTTTTTCGCTGAGGTGTCGCTCGAAGGTGGGCAAACCGGGTACCTGCTCGGTCACGGACCAATGAGAAAGACGTGATTGCCGTGATCCAGCGCTCCGGTGACAGCCGAATCCGCAGCGTCAAACCGCCTATTCGCTGTCGTATCCGGGATGAGAGACCGCAAGGCGATGCCGCACCAGGATGCGCAGACAGGCAACGACGTCGTCGTCGCGGCCGTCCAGCTCACCGGCTCTGATCGAAGCGGCGAGGTCGGCCTCGTCAGCGAAGCCGAGGCCGACCAGCGCCTCTCGGATGTCAACGTCGCTGGGAATCAACAATTCTCGCTCAACGATGCGCAGGGCGTTGGCCGCCACCCGCGCATGGAAGTTGACCTGTCCGCCTGTCGCCGACCGTACGTCGCCTTCGAGGAATTCGGCGACGGCGGCGACGAGTTCAGCCGCGGTCGGACGGCCGTAGAGCCCGGTCATCGTCCACGTCCCTCGAGCAGTTCGAGCAGATCCCATTCGTTCTCGCAGACCCGGCGCCCAATGGTCGCCAACTCGACCGACCGGGACTGACCACTCAAGTGCCGCTCCGCCTGGTACCGACAGATGACACCCCAACGCAGTGTGGCCAGTACCAACCACCAACGAAATGTCACCGGGTCGACGGCTGCCCCGCCGGCCTCCTGGTATGCGCGTAAGAGGTCGTCGATGCCGCCCAATCCGCCGGCGCCTAGGTTGGCCGGAGCTCCGAACCGCCAGGCCCGCACGCAAAACCAGGCCAAGTCCTCATACGCCTCCCCGACATGCACCAGTTCCCAATCCAGAACGGCCGCTAGGTCGGACCCGTCGACCATGAGGTTGCCCATCCGGAAGTCGCCGTGCACCAGAACCGCTGCCGAGGGCGGTGGCCGATGCGCCGCAAGCCAGCGGAAGGCCCATTCGAAGGTGGCGGTGGTGTCGCCCATGACGTCGAGCCGATCCCGCCATTGCGCAAGTGCATCCTCGCGGACAAGCCCGGGGTCGTTCGAGTCGGCCCGGTGAATCGCGGCCAACGCGTGTGCGCACTGGCCCAACAACCGTTGCCGCCCGGTCGCGTCGAGCTGGCGCTGGATACGCCGGACGATCGTTTCCCCTTTGACCTCTTCGCAGATCAGGAACGGATTGCCCAGTGCCGCAGGCGAATCGTTGGCGATCAGAATACGCGGCACCGGCGCGCCCGCGGCTGCCGCGGCGGCCTGGACGCGGGCTTCGAGTTCCATACCGGCGTGCACATCGTCGGGCGGGCCGATGCGCAGAATCAGCGGTCGACGCTCGGCGTCCACGATGGCGTCGAACGCCCACGTGGTCCTGCTGGCGCCGCCGGTGAGCACTCGCAGGTTGTCGACCGCCACTTCGGCGCCCAGCAACGGACCCAGCAGCGCGGCCAAGCCCTCCAGCAGAGTCACTTCTTGCCGAACTTGAACAGCCGCTGCGCAACCCGGCGGATCTGAATCTCCTCCGCGCCCTCGGTGATCCGATAGCGGCGGTGGTGGCGGTAAATGTGCTCGAAGGGCTCGTGACGGCTATATCCCACTCCGCCGAACACTTGCATGGCACGATCCGCGGCCTCACACACCAACCGGTTGGCGCGGTAGTTGGCCATCGAGACCTTGTCCGAAACTTCCATGTGGTGATTGCGATCCAGATGCCAGGCGGCGTAATACACCAGCAGCCGCACCATCTGGGCCTCGGTCTGCAGCTCGACCAGCGGCCATTGGACGGCCTGGTTCACCGATAGCGGCTTACCGAATACCCTGCGTTCGTTCGCGTAGTCGACGGCCCGGTCAATGCAGTACTGGGCGGCGCCCAGACTGCTGGCCGCCTGACGAATACGGTTCTCGTGCAAAAAAGTCTGGCCCACCTCAAGGCCGCGGTCGACCTCGCCGAGCACCGCGTCATCGGGCACCCGGACGCCGTCCAAGACCACCTCGCCGTGGTCGGTGGGCATGTTGAGGGTCCACCAGTAGTACGGAACGGTGAAGCCGGGAGCGTCGGTGGGGACAAGAAACGCGGTGATGCCGTGGGCCTGGCCGGGGTCGCCCGAGGTTCGGGCGAACACCAGGTCGTGGGTGGCGCGGTGCACGCCGGTGTTGAATCGCTTGGCGCCGTTGATCACCCAGCCGTTGCCGGCGCGCTCGGCACGGGTCTCGAGCCAGGTGGCATCCGACCCGTGATCGGGCTCGGTCAGGCCGAACGCCATCGACCGCTCGCCGGTGATGAGCGCCTCGGTCCACTCCTTCTGCTGCGCTTCGGTGCCGAACCGGTCCATCATGATGACTTGCGGGAAGTTGCCGACGATGGAGGATTCGTTTTGCAAGTCGTTGTGCAGCCCAAGCCCTTTGTGCGCCAAGTGTTCGCGGATGACTGCCATATCGACGTTGGTTCCGTCGCGGCCACCGAACCGCGACGGCAGGCCGTAGCGTAGCCAGCCCGCCCGGTCGGCGCGGCTGCGCATCTCGGTGAGCAGGTCCTCCCATTCTCGCCGGGGGATGCCGTCGTTGTCCCAATCGGTGCGGGCATGCTCACGGCGATGGTCGAAGTACTGGATGTGATCGCGTTCCAGCGGTTTGATCTGGGATTCGATGAACTCGTCGATCTCGGCGAGCAGACCGGGAAGATGTTCTGGCAAAATGAAATCCACGACCAATCTCCTTAAGCGCCGTACAGGGTTTTCTTCCAGATCGTTGACAAGGTTTTGATCGCATCCTCGTCGCTGATGTCCAGACGCAGATTCTCCGGGCCCGAGCGGCCCACGAACACGGTGGTGAAGTTCTCGAACAACAGGGCGATCGCGGCCGCCGTGTGCTCCGGATGGAGCTCGGTGCCGTAGCCCTGCTCTTGAGCGCGGCGGACCGAGGCGGCCACGATGTTCATTCCGAAACGCCGGAATTCGTTCTGCACGGCGGCGAAACGCCGCTGGGTGGCTGCCAGTTGAGCAACAGCGATCATGATGCCGATGTTCTGTTTGAAGATGTTCCAGTAACCGGTGACCACCGAGGTGAAGAACGTGTCGTCCTCGGGGGTATCCGGCAACTGCACGCTCAGCCCGGACGGCGCGACGACGTCGTGCAGAAACGATTCCGCGAGGGCGGCCAGCAAATCCTCTTTGTCGGAGAAGTACCGGTAGAACACCGCGGGCGACTTGCCCGCGGCCGCTGTGATATCGGCCAGGGTCACCCCGTGAAATCCGCGCTCGGCAAACAGCTTTCGCGCGGACTGTTCGATGGCCTGCCGAGTCTGGCGGCCCTTGGAGGTGAGTGTGCCGGCGGGCATCAGTTCCGGATCCGGTCGCCGGCGCGTAGCAGCGCGCCCGGCAATTCATGGCCGACAACCGATTTCGCAACCTCAGCCGCCGCGATGGCGGCCGGCAAGTCGACGTCGACATCGAAGCCGCTGTCGGCCAGCAGATACACCAGATCCTCGGTGGCGATATTGCCGGTGGCGCCCGGTGCAAACGGACAGCCACCCAGTCCGCCGACCGAGGCGTCCAGCCGGGTAACACCCGCGCACACCGCCGCATAGGCACTGGCCAGCCCCGCGCCCCGGGTGTTGTGGAAGTGACCACCCAGCGGAATGTCACCGATCACCGGACGTAGTTGTGCGATCAGCGAACTTACTCGACCCGGCGTAGCGGTGCCGATGGTGTCGGCGATCGAGAACCGGTCCACACCCAGATCGCGGGCGACGGCAGCGATGTCGAGGACCCGCTGCGGCGGGGTGGGCCCGTCGAACGGACAATCCCATGCGGTGGCGACGATGACCTCGACGGTCACCTCGCTGCTCCGGGCGATGGCAAGGATTTCGCCGATGTGGACGGTCGCCTCGGCGCTGCTGCGACCGACGTTGGCCTTGCTGAACGAGTCGCTGGCCGCCACCACGTATTCGATCGCGCGCAGGCCGGCCGCGATCGCCCGCTTGGCGCCGTTGGGACTGGCCACCAGTGCGGAGAACTCGATGTCGGGGTAGTTGGGTAATTCGGCCGCGAGTTCGGCGGCATCAGCCATCGCCGGAACCTTGGACGGTGACACAAACGCCGTCGCCTCCACCTCACGCACACCCGTGGCGGCCACCGAGGCCAGCAACTCCAGCTTGGCCGACAACGGGATTGGCCTCTCGATCTGCAGTCCGTCGCGCAGCGAGACCTCACGAATGGTTATCCGGGAATTCATAACACTCCTTCGGCACGCAACTCGTCGAGGTCCTGAGCGCTGTTGCCCAGTAGTCCGATATAGACGTCGTCGTTGTGCTGACCGGGGTGGGCGGGACCTGCGGTGCGCACGGTGCCCGGTGATTCGGAGAGCACCGGCACGATCCCCGGTCCCAGGACGGGCCGCTCGATTCGTTCGTCATAATGCTCGACCAGCATGCCGCGTGCCCGCAGCTGTGGATCGTCGACCACCTCCGCGACGGTATTGATCGGTCCGGCGATCACTCCTGCGGCGGACAGTGTTTCGATGATCTCGCCGGGCTGACGTTCGGCGGCCCAGGAGCCGATGATCGTATCGAGCTCGTCCTGGTTGCGGCCGCGTGCCCCGTGCGTGGCAAACCGGTCATCGGTGACCAGTTCCGAACGCCCCATTGCTGTGCACAGGCGGGCGAACACGGTGTCCTGGTTCGCGGCGATCACCACCCAGGAGCCGTCGGCGCTGCGGTAGATGTTGGACGGCGCAATGCCTTCCAGCCTGGTTCCGGACGGCCCGCGGACCACCCCGCCGACGTCGTAATCCGGAATCGTGGATTCCTGGACCGCCAAACAGGATTCGGTGAGGGCGACATCGACCACCTGGCCCTTGCCGGTGACGCCGCGGCGATACAGCGCGGCCAACGCGCCCTGGGCGCCGAACATGCCGGCCAGGGTGTCGCCCAGCGACAGCGCGAGCCGGGGCGGCGGTCCGCCGGGGAAGCCGTTGAGATGGCGCAGCCCGCTGGCCGCCTCGGCCACCGAGGCGTAACCCGCTTTGTGTGCGTCGGGCCCGGTTTGTCCATAACCCGACACCCGGACCAGGATGATGCCGGGGTTGCGGGCGCTGAGCACGTCGTATCCCAGATGCCACTTCTCCAGCGTGCCGGGGCGGAAGTTCTCCACGACGATGTCGGATTTCTCGACCAGGTGGAGAAAGAGCTCCCGGCCGCGCGGGCGTCGCAGGTCGAGGGTGATGGCGCGTTTGTTGCGGGCGTGCACGGTCCAGAAGACGCGGTGCCCGTTGAGTTCGGCCTGGCCCCAGGTGCGTAACGGATCCGGGGCGCCCGGCGGCTCCACCTTGATGACGTCGGCGCCCATGTCGCCGAGCAGCCGGCCGGCGAAGGGGCCGGCGATCAAGGTGCCGAGCTCGAGTACCCGGATGCCGTCCAGCGGTCCGGTTGGGGTCGACTCGCAGTGTGCCGCACTCCCGGCCGGCTCGGTCATGCGGTGCTCGCGAAGTCGTGGCGGATCAGCCAGTCGGTCACGATGTCGACGGCCTGTGCCAGTTTGTCGCGTTGCTCGGGACCCGCGTAATAGTGTGTAGCGCCGGGGATTTCGTACATCTCCTTGTCGGGGTACCCGATCGCTTCGAAGAGCCGCCGGGTATGGCTGGGCGTGCAGGCATCGTCTGCAAGGTTACCGATCACCAGCGCGGGAACGGTGAGATCATGCGCGCATGCCACGCCGTCGCCGCGGGCATCGTCGTAACTCCACTGCGACAGCCAGCTGCGTAACGAGCAGAACCGGGCCAACCCGACCGGGCTCATGTTCACCACCTGCGGATCACCCAGATAGCAGGTGCCCGGCGTTCGTTCGTTGGGATCGACGGTCGGATCCAGCCACCTCGGGTCGGCCATGGTGCCGTGAACGACGAAGCACACCTCATCATGAGGACGGCCCCGGGCCGCCAGTTCGGCCAGCGTGTCCTTGACCCACGCAGTGATACGACGGTTGCGATCGATCTGAGCCTGCCGGTATCGCGCCAGGAATTCCTGGCTGTAGGGCGGCTGGTTGGGGTTATCCGGGTGGTACAGGTCCAGTTCGGGATCGCGCTTGGTGGGGTCGGTTTCGTCGAGGATCGACGCGTCGAGCCATTCGGTGAGCGTGCCATGGCGGCTGATGTGCGCGGCCAGCAGCATGATGCCGTCGGCGGCGGCAAGCCCGAGCCGGGTCAGGTCAGGCCCGTCGCCGGACGGGCTGGACGTGACGGTCGGGTGCTGAGCCTGCTGCTGGTAGAACATCGACAGCGAACCGCCGCCGCTCCACCCAGCCAGCACTACCTTGGTGTAGCCCAGCCGCGTTTTTGCGTCCTTGATGCACTCGCCCAGGTCCTCGACCACCTTCTCCATCAGCAGCGCCGAGTCGGTGCCGCGGAACCGGCTGTTGCAGTAGATGACATGGTGGCCGGCTCGGGCCAGCGCGTTGATCATCGGCAGATAGGCGCCGCCGCCGATGGGGTGCATGAACACCAGCACGGTATCCGACGGCTTATCCGTGGGCCGCAACAGGTAGCTCTCCAACACGGTGATCTCGGCGAGCCCGCCATAGATGTCGCGGACACCGGAATTGTTCTGGAAGGCAACGAGGTAGGGGACTCTGTCGTATTCGTGACGGGTCGTCATCGTCATGGTCAGTGCTGTCCGAGGTCGTGAGCCAGCACCGCGTCTGAGGGGGCGAGTCGCCGGCGGGTATCGATGGCGATCACCTGCCAGTCGACCGTCGAATATTCGTCGAACTTGCGGCGCGCCCGGTCCCGTGCCTTTTCGGGTGCGCCGTGGTGAACCCCTTGGGGCGCATGGGAGATCAGCCCCGGTGGCATCGGAATGCCGTAGAGCGAACCGCCGTGGAAGAAGGCGATCTCGTCGTAGTCGACATTACGGTGATACCAGGGTGTGCGCTCGGTGCCGGGGACGCCCTCGGCGGGTTTGGGCAGAAAGTTCATCACGTAGACCCCGGTGGCCTGCATGAACAGGTGCACTGTCGGCGGCAGGTGGACGCTGTCAGAGGTGATCACGTTGTAGTCGGCGATGTTGAAGGTGAACGGAAAGTTGTCGCCGCGCCAGCCTTCGACGTCGATCGGATTGTGTTGGTAGTACAGGCTTGTCGGGCCGCCCCGGTGGATCAGCCGTACCTCGTACTCGTCACGGGCGTCGTCGTCGATCGGTACCGGCTCCGGGATGGTGACCTGCGACGGGTCGAACGGGAAGTGCCGGCCCAGCGCGCCGGGCGGTGGCACCCGAAACTCGTCGGTGGCCTCGACCATCAGCAGGGTTGTTTCGCTGTCCGGTAGCTGGCGCCAGGTGCAGGCCTTGGGGATATAGACCCAGTCCCCCTCCCGGTAACGCAACGGGCCGAACTCGGTTTCGGCCATGCCGCTGCCCCGGTGGACGAAGCACAGCAAGTCGCCGTCGACGTGGCGACTGTAGAACGGCATGGGCTGCTGGCGGCGGCTCAGCAGAATCCGGCAGTCGGCGTTGTGGAACATCGGTAGCGGTCCGCCGTCGGCATCGGTGGCGTCATCGGGGTTGAGCTCGTGAGCCAGCACGTCCACCGGCCGCAGTGGGCCGACCGCCCGGTACCCGGTGGGGTCGTGGCGGCGGTAGATGTTGGCGGTTCGCCCGGTGAAGCCGCCGCGGCCCAGCTCGTCGTCCTTGAGCCCGTCGAGATCGGCATGCAGGCGCCGCGGTGTCCGGCCCTTACGCAGGTGGACGAAGGATTCCATACGTCGGCTCCCGGGGGTCGGGCAAGTCAGGTGAAGTTCAACATAAAACTGAAAGTGATATTACTTTTCTTTTCGGCGGATGCAAGGGCCTGGCACCGAACAGTCCGCGGGCCGGCTCCGCGCCGGGGCGGGCCACCATCTCGACCGGCCGAATAATCGGCCGGCGCCATGACCCGACGCCTGTTGTCCAACACCGTTGACCCGAGCTGGCTTCAACTCCGATTGATGTCAACCAAGGTTGGCTAAAACGGCAACTCGCGATGACAACATCGGCTACGGTACCCGAAGTTGTCCACGGGTGTTGACGTTCTGACGGTCAGGTGGGTGTGATGGAATTCTCGATGTTGGCGCCGGAGGTGAACTCTGCCCGGATTCTCTGTGGCCCCGCACCGGGGCCCCCTGCTGGCCGCGGCGACGGCGTGGGCGGCGCTGAGCGAGGATCTGGCCACTAGCGCAACCGCAGTGTCGTCGGTTATTTCGGCGGTAGCGGGGTCGGCGTGGCACCCTCGATCGACGGCATCATCGAGGGTCTGCAGACCGGGAACACCAACCTCACCAACGCCGTCACGAGCGCGACCTCGTCGGCTTACGCGACTCTGCTTCCGACCGCAGACACCTTGAGCGCCATCCTCATTTCTCTCCGTCCTATGACGTCAATCTCTTCCTCGACGGAATTGGGAAAGCGCTCCACGGCGACCCTGCGGGAATCATTAACGCGGTGGGCTATCCGATTGTCGCCGACACCGGACTGCTCACGTTCCTGAGCTTCTTCCACGCGTATGCCTATTACGGCGCGGCCAAATCGATAGCCGGCGATTTCGCGTCGCTCGTCTGAGCGTGCTCGCTAATCGCGGACACGCAACACCACTTTGCCTTTGGCAGTGCGATTTTCCAGCGACGCCACCGCGGCACCGGCCTGCTCCAGCGGGTAGACCTCCGGCTCGGGAGGAGGCAGTTCGCCAGAACTGAGCAGCCGTTCGAGTGCGGCCCACTGCTCGGACAGCGCGCCGGGATGCTTTCCGGCCCAGGCGCCCCAGCCGACACCGACCACGTCAATGTTGTTGAGCAGCAGCCGGTTTACCTTGACAGTCGGTATCTCACCACCGGTGAAGCCGATGACCAGCAGGCGACCCGCCGGGGCCAGCGAGCGTAGCGAATCGGTGAACCGGTCGCCGCCTACCGGGTCGACCACCACGTCCACGCCGCGACCGTCCGTCAGCGCCTTGACCGCGTCTTTGAACCCTTCGGCCAGCACCACGTCGGTGGCCCCGGCGGCCGTCGCGACCGCGGCTTTCTCCTCGGTGCTGACCACCGCGATGGTGCGCGACGCTCCGAGCACCGGTGCCAGCCGCAGCGCCGACGTGCCGATGCCGCCGGCCGCGCCGTGCACCAGTACCGTTTCGCCGCGCTGCAACCGGCCACGGACACTGAGGGCGAAGTACACCGTCAGGTCGTTGAACAACAAGCCGGCTCCCGCCTCGAAGCTCACGTTGTCGGGCAGCTTGAACACCCGGTCGGGGGCGAGCACCGCGACCTCGGCCATGCCGCCAGTGAGCATCGTCAGGCCGACGACCCGGTCGTCGGCCCGCACCTGGGCATCCTCGGGCGCGGTGCGCACCACCCCGGCGATTTCGGCCCCGAGCACGAACGGCGGCTCGGGCCGGTACTGGTAGAGGCCGCGGGTGAGCAGCGCGTCGGGAAACGCCACGCCGGCGGCGTATACATCGACCACCACACCGTCGCCGGCGGGTTCGTCGACCTCGCCCACCTCGACCGAGTCCGGACCGTCTAGCCGAGTCACCCGTGCCGCGCGCATGCCACCTCCTTGGTGAAGCCCCGTCAGTCCCCGGCCCCAATCTAGAACCCGCCGGCTACCCGCACCACAGCGCGCCCCGTGAACGCGCCGGCCCGGACTTGGTCGACCACCTCGACGACATTCTTGACGTCGACCTCGGTGGTGATGTCGGCCAGATGGCGTGGCCGTAGCGAATCGCCAAGGCGTGCCCAAAGGTTGCGGCGCGGACCGATCGCCATCTGCACGGATTCCATTCCCAGCAGGGCGATGCCGCGCAGGATGAACGGCATCACGGTGGTATGCAGGGCTGGCCCGCCGGTGAGGCCGCTGGCCGCGACCGCCCCGCCGTAGTCGACTGCGCTCAACACGTCGGCCAGTGTCGCGCCGCCCACGCAGTCCACCGCGGCCGCCCAGCGCGCGGTGGCCAATGGCCGCGGTTTGGCGTCCGGGTCGGCGGGCAGCCGGCCGATAACCTCGCTGGCGCCAAGCATTTTCAGCAGTTCGGCGGCCTGGGGTTTGCCGGTCGAGGCCACCACTCGATAGCCTGCGGCGGCCAGCAGGTCGACGCTGACCGTCCCGACGCCACCGGAGGCGCCGGTGACAACGACGGACCCGGCGTCTGGTGCGATACCCCAATCGATCAGCGCCTGCACGCTCATCGCCGCGGTGAAGCCGGCGGTGCCGATCGCCGCGCCGTCGTGCGGACTCAACGCACCCAGGGGTACCACCTGATCGGCTGGCAGCCGGGCATATTCGGCGTAGCCGCCATGGTGACCCGTCCCGATCTGATAGCCGTGGGCCAGCACCATGTCGCCGGCGGCGAACTCGGGCGACTGCGAGTCCACGACTTCGCCGGTCAGATCGATACCCGGCACGACGGGGTACTTGCGCACCACACCGCCGCCCGGCGTCAGCGCGAGCGCGTCTTTGAAGTTGACGCTGGAGTACAGCACCCGGATGGTCACTTCGCCGGGCGGCAGATCGGCCGTTGTCAGCGTCTCCACCGTCGTGCTGATCCGATCCTGGTCCTGGCGGGCCACCAGTGCTTGAAACGTGTCCATAACGTTCGACGCTAACCGCAGCGGCTGGATTGGTTTCCACCCGGTCGCTTTTCGGGTGACCGCGTCGCCGGCTCAGTCGTCGGGAATGCCCGTCCCGCACAGCTCGGGAACGGCGTGTTCGCGGTGCAGCATCGATTGTGCGCCGATCTTGAACCGCTCGAAGATATCGACGATCGTCTGCCCCTCCGGGGTATGGCCCCAGATGCTGATGCCCTGATGAGTGGTTGGCTCCCAGGTCGATTCGTCGACGACGATCGGATTCCAGCCCAGTTCCCACTCGAACCCCGACGGGGTTACCGCGTAGAACGACAACTCCTTGTCGTTGGTGTGCTGGCCAACCGAAAGGGCCATGTCGAACCCCAGCTGCTGCACCCGTTGATAGGCCAACGTCATGTCGTTGAGCTCAGCGACCTGCACGTTGCAATGCTGAATCCTGGTGCGAATCGGGTTGATCGGCAAGTGCTTCGTCGACGCGATCGCCACCGTGTGGTGGCGTTCGTTGACCCGCAGGAACCGGATCTTGAATTTCACGCCGCTGATCGTCTCATCGATGTAGTCGCTGAGCCGCGCGTCGAACACCGTGTCGTAGTACCCGCGCATCTGCTGTGGCTTCTTGGTGGTGATGGCCACATGGCCCATGCCGTCCGCCCCGGTGACGAAACCGCCACCGGCCGCCAAGGTCAGCGGTTGGGAGCCGTTGCGGGCGTTGACGTACATCTCCTGGGTCAGGCGGTTGGGCCCGGGGAACCGGACGAAGCGCTCGACGCCGCGCTGCGCGGCGTCATCCGCGGAGCCGACCGTGACAGGAACGCCGTGACTCTTGATCCGGGCCTCGATGGTGTCGAACGTGGCGTGGTCGTCGAGCTGCCACCCCAGGGCGGTGGCATCCTCGGCGGGGCCCCGCTGCAACAGAAAGCGGCATTCGTTGTCGTCGAGCCGGAACCGCATGACACCGGGCACCGTCTCGTCGAGGTGCATGCCGATGGCATCGCGGCCGAAACGTCGCCAGTCGGCGAACTTCTCGGTCTCGATCACGATGTAGCCGAGGTGGACCCGGCCAAAGACCGAGGTGGAAGTGTCAGTCATGAGACTGCCAATTTCGAGTCGGAGGAAAGGAATTCGGTGACAAGCTGGTTGAACAGGTCCGCGCGCTCCCACTGCATCCAATGGCCGGTATGGGATGTCACGACCAGCTCGGCATTAGGCATGACGTTGACCAACAGCGGTCCGCCGGAGGGACGGTTGACCTTGTCGTCACGGCCCCACAGCACCAGGGTGGGGTTGGACAGCTGCTTGAGCCGTTTGTCCCGGATAAGATCCATACGCCACGCGGTGCGCAGCGCCGCCGGTGCCGAAGGCCGCTGCAGCGGCGGGTTGGCCACCACCTCGGGATCGACGGACGCTCGGTAGCGCGAGTCGATCAGATCGTCCGGCACCGCGGCGCCGTCGTAGACCAGATAGCTACGGATGAACGTGGCCAGCTTCTCGCGGCTGGGTCCGGTACCGCCGTAGTAGGAAAGCAGGTACTTCAAGCCTTCGGCAGGTAGCGCGCGGGTAGTCCCGATACCGCCCGGACCCATCAACACCAGCTTGCCGGCGCGATGTGGCGTGTCCAGCGCCAGCCGCAGAGCTGTGGCGCCGCCATAGGAGTTGCCGATCAGATGTGCGGCCTGGACGCCCAATTCGTCGAGTAGGCCGCGGATCATGTCGGCCAGATACCCGAACGGATCGTTGTGGTCGGCGCTCTTGGCCGAGCGGCCGTAGCCCGGCATATCGGGAACGATGACGCGATAGGACTGTGCCAGGGCGTCGATATTGCGCGAGTAGTTCGAGACTCCCGACGCTCCGGGTCCGCCGCCGTGCAACATGACCACCGGGAAGCCGCGACCCTTTTCCGCGAAGAAGATGGTCTTGCCAGCGACGACGGCAGTGTTTTCGGTCAGCTCCGCGACGGTCATGCTGCTGCTCCACTTCTGATCGGCTCGACCGGGGCGGGCGCGCTGCACTGCGTCAGTCCGGCCGGGGGTGGGGGTAGTGGCTTCCCGGGTACGCTTGCGGCATAGACGAATCCGTCCGGGCGCACCACCACGGCGGCCGCTGCCTTGTCCTTCAGCCAGGCGAGCAGGTTGCCGCCGCTATCGCGGATCGCGTCCTTGTGGCTTGCCGAGTTCGGTCCGTCGATCCGGAAGGCCGGCAGCCCGAGTTCCGTCCAGGCGCCGGCGCCGGCGGGCAGGGTGTCGGTGTACAGGATCGCCCACTGGTTCCCCAGCGCGTCGTCAAGGCGGACCGTCGCACCCTTGGTGTCGATGACCCAGGGCTGGGGCAGCTGCCACCCGACGGCCGGTTGCCTGGCCGCCAGGAACCCGTCGGCGTACCGCGCGTCGGGTATCCAGAAGTACTTCTGCAGCACATCCACCGACCGGGGCAGCCCGCGGGTCAGCCTGCGAAGCAGATGATCGCGGACGAAGGTGACGGGCCGGTGCCGTTCGGTGATGAGCCGGCCCATCATGACCGCGCGCCGAGTCACCTCTTTGACGTGGGGCATCCGCTCGCTCTGGTAGGAGTCCAGCAGCGTGTCGGGGGCTTGTCCGCGCAGCACCGCGGCGATCTTCCAGCACAGATTGTTCACATCGCGAACGCCGGCCGACATACCTTGGCCCAGCCACGGCGGCATGGCGTGCGCGGCATCACCGGCCAAGAAGATTCGGCCCGCCCGCCACCGGTCGGCGAAGCGGACGTGGTGGCTGTACACCACGGCGCGCAGGATCTCGACATTCTCCCGTGTGATGCCTTGAGCGCCAAGGACTTTCCAGATCTCCTCGTGACTGGACAGCTGCTTCTCGTCCTCGTCCGCGCGGATCGGGAACTCCCAGCGGTGATGCATCAGCGGGGTCGGGCAGTCGACGGTAGGACGCTTCGGCGTGCAGTGAAACCGCAAGCGGTCGTGGGCATCCCAGGTCTTGCGTACCTTGGTGTCGATGACGATCCAGCGCTCCCCGTAGGTGCGCCCCTGGTAGCCGATGCCCAGTTTCCGCCGGGTCGGCGACGAGCCGCCGTCGGCGGCGATCACGAAGGACGCTCGCAGCCGTTTGAAGGTGTCGCTGGCCAGGTCGGCCAGCATCAGCTCGACCTCGTCACCTCTGTTGAGGACGCGCAGGCATTCATGCTCGACGAGCACCTCGACGTTGGGAAAGCGGGCAACACCTTCGCGCAGCACCTGATCGACGGCGGGTTGATAGATGAACTGCTGCGGTGGATGCCCGGAGCCCTTCGAGCCGATGACCCACTCGATGAACGGCACACAGTTGGCGTCGACAAAGGCGATCGGCCGGCCGGGCAGCATGTCCTCCTGCAGCCGGTCGGCCAGCCCGATCGACTGCCACACCCGCATTACCTCTTCGTCGATAGAGATGGCGCGGGCACGCAGGTAGATATCCGGATCGCGTTCGATCACAACGACTTTGAGTCCAAGTCGACCCAGGATATTGGCCGCGGTCGCGCCGGTCGGCCCGTAGCCGACGATCGCGACGTCGTAACTCGAAGTGTCACTCACTGCCGTCTCACATTCTGTTGCGGCCCCGGGGGCGGTCGGGGACTTGTTCTGTAGTGATCGCTACGGTAGTGTAATGATCACTACAGAGTCAATAGGCGGGAGTCCGATGACCAAGAATCCGAAAAGCGAACCCAAGCGCCGCCAGCGGCGCGCCGACGGCGAGATGTCACGAAACCGCATCCTGGACGCGGCCAACGAGATCGCCGCCGAACGTGGTTACGAAGGCACCAGCATCGGCGCGGTGAGCGCCAAGTGCGGGCTTCCGGCCAGCTCGATCTACTGGCATTTCAAGGACAAAGACGATCTGATCGCCGCCGTCATCGAACGCAGTTTCGGCAACTGGCTCAAGGTCTGGCAGTTGCCCGGGGATCTGGTTGCGCGCGACCGGCTGCTGGAGGTCGCGGCCGGAACCGCCAAGGCGGTGCTGAATTCACCGGACTTTCTGCGGCTGGGGTTGATGCTGGCGCTGGAGCGCCGCCCGATCGAACCGCGGGCGCGGGCGATGTTCATTCAGGTCAGGGACCAGGCCTTCGATGCCATGAGCCGCAGTCTTCGCGACCTGGCCCCGAGCTTGACCGACGAGCAGGTGCACCAGCTGGCGACGTATGGCATCGCCGGCGCCGACGGCCTGTTCATCGCCAAGGAAATCGGCGGCGACAGTGTCGATCTCACCGCGATGTTCGAGATCCACGGAAAGGCGCTCTATGACACCGCGCTGCGCATGATCGAGGAGAACGACGACCGATGACGCTGCTGCCCGGCATGATCGACGAAGCCGCCGCCCTGCTCGCCGCGGCGGACGCCGGCGTTGCGCCGATCGGCCCGTTGACATTGCGGTATCCCGGCATGGACGAACTGTTTCACCGCGGTCACGCACACACGCAACGACGTGCCGCGCAGAGCCGGGCAAAACCAGCACTCGAACCCGCGGAGACTCCTGTGACCGGAGCGAAACTCACTCCGGCGCTCAACGGTAACGAGTCAAGCGGGTCTGCGCTTACTTCAGCTCGGCGGACGACAGGCCCAGCAGCCGACGGGCGACCACCAGTTGCTGGATCTGCTGGGTGCCTTCGAAAATATCCAGGATCTTGGAGTCGCGGGCCCACTTCTCCAGCAGCGTTTGTTCGGAATAGCCTGTGGCACCGGCTAATTCGACGCTCTTCAGGGTGACGTCGCTGGCCATCCGGCCGGCCTTGGCCTTGCTCATCGAGGCTTCCTTGGAGTTGGGAATGTTGTTGTCGGCCTGCCATGCCGCGCGCAGCGCCAGCAGGTAGCTGGCCTCCCATTCGGCCTCCATCCGCAGAAACTCGGCGGCGGCAGCGCTCTGCACATATGCGGGTTTGTCATAGTCGATCTCGACCCCGGCATTGGTGAGGATCTTGCGGATCTCCTCCAACGCCGCACGCCCGACCCCGATAGCCATGGCGGCAACAATCGGCCGGGTATTGTCGAAAGTCTCCATCACCCCGGAAAAGCCCTTGCCCTCTTGAATTTCCGGGTTTCCCAGCAGGTTGTCCTTGGGGATGCGCGCGTTATCGAAGCGAATCACCGCCGTGTCGGAAGCCTTGATACCGAGCTTGTGTTCGAGACGTTCGACCGTCACACCCGGGTGCTCACGCGGCACGATGAACGACTTGATCGCCGCACGGCCCTTCGACTTGTCGAGGGTGGCCCAGACCACGATGTGGGTGGCGCGCGATCCGGCGGTGACAAAGATCTTTTCGCCGTTGATTACATACTCGTCGCCGTCGAGGGTGGCGGTCGTCGACACGGCGGCCGAATCGGATCCGAATCCCGGTTCGGTGATGGCCATCGCCGCCCATACCTTGCCCAGCCGCTCGAGTTGCTCTTCGGTGGCGACCGCGGAGATGGCCGCGTTGCCCAGCCCCTGGTAGGGGACCGTCAACATCAGCGCGACGTCACCCCAGCAGGCCTCCAGCGTCTGCAGCAGTGCGGCCATGTTGGCGCCGTTGTGGTTGTCGGTGGTGGATTCGGTGTCGCCCAGCGCATCAGCTCCGGCGAAGGCGACCGATTTGGCGTCCGCGACACCCTCGAACAGGCTCATCATGGTGTCCAGTTCGACCGGGTATGCATGTTCTTTCAGATCGTATTTGCGCGATACCGGCCGCATGATTTCGGCGGCACCCTGATGGGTCATGGTCATCACGGCCTGCAGTTTGCGGGGTAATTCCAGATTGATTGGCATCGTTGGACTTTCAGCTCGGATCAGATAACGACTCAGATAACGACAACACCCTCGGCGACGCCGATGGCCCGCAGGTCGCGATACCAGCGTTCGACCGGGTGCTCCTTGGTGAAACCGTGACCGCCCAACAGCTGGACGCCGTCCAGGCCGATTTGCATCCCCTTGTCGGCGCCCAGCCTCTTGGCCAGCGCGGCCTCCCGGGCGAAGGGCAGTCCCTGCTCGGCGCGAGACGCCCCGCGCCAGGTGATCAGCCGCAGTCCGTCCAACTCGATGGCGATGTTGGCACACATGAACGCGACGGCCTGCCGGTGCGCGATCGGTTCGCCGAAGGCCTGGCGTTCTTTCACGTAGGGGACGACGTAGTCGAGAACCGCATGTGAGGTGCCGACCGCCAGCGCCGCCCAGCCGAGCCG
The DNA here is from genome assembly GCF_002086675.1 of Mycobacterium persicum. Taxonomy (GTDB): domain Bacteria; phylum Actinomycetota; class Actinomycetes; order Mycobacteriales; family Mycobacteriaceae; genus Mycobacterium; species Mycobacterium persicum. Next base: position 48,785 of record NZ_MVIF01000010.1, on the reverse strand, counting down.
GGCCAGCGCGATCGCTTCCGAGTAGTCGGCGTCGCTCGCCTGGTCCTCACCCAGGCGCGCGCTCAGCGGGACGGAAACCCCGGCGAGATCGACCTGGCCCAGGGCCGCGGCGCGGATGCCCATACTCGGGTCCGGCTTGACGGTCAGACCCTTGGCCGACGACTCGACAATGAACAACGCCGGTTTGCCGTCCAGCTGCGCGGCGACGATGAACAGCTCGGCGGCGGCAGCGGCCGGGACCAACGACTTGACGCCGTCCAGCCGGTAGCCGGACGGGGTGCGGATGGCGGTCGCTTTTAGCCGGGTGGGGTCGAACAGCGGTTGCGGTTCGGCGAGCGCCACACACGCCTGTGGAACGTTCTCACCGGCGAACTCGGCGAGGTAGGTGGACTGCTGATCGGCGCTGCCCCAATGGGTCAGCGCTGCGGCCACACCGCCGGGGGCCAGGATCGGCAACGCCAGCCCCATGTCGCCGTACGCCAATGCCTCGGCCACCAGCACGTTGGTCACGCTGGAGCGGTGCTCGGCGATGCCGTCGAAGTCCTCGGGAATATTGATTGCGGTGATGCCGAGTTCGGCGGCTTTGGCGATGAGGTCGACCGGGTAGGTCGCGGCTTCGTCGGCGTCGTGTGCGGCGGGTCGCAGAATTTCTGCGGCGAACTCGTCCACGGTCTCGACGATCATCCTTTGGTCGTCGTCGGGCGTGAGGTCGAAATAGTCTTTGCCGCTGGCCTTGAGCCGGGTGGGGCCGCCGCGGAGGCCCTGCACCCGCCGGAACTGCCGGCTTGCGGCCCCGGAGGTGGAGAAGATCGTCTTGGCGCCGTAGCGCAACGTCCGGTTCAGCGGATCGCGCAGGTGGTACTTGTCCAGGAATTCCTGACCGACGATGGGCGTCAGGAAGGCCAGGGCGACGTCGATGCCGCTCCGCTTGTGCGGCTGCAGTCCGATTGCGCTTTGGCGGCCGCGGCGCGGCAGGCGCGATCGGGAGCGCGGAGCCGGCGAGCCGGAAGCGGGTTCAGCAGCAGGAGCAGCAGGAATTGTGTTGGTCATGTCAGCTTGCCTCTGTCGTTGGGGCGATGCGATAACCCTATCTTACTCCCGAGTAAGATAAATGGGGCTGGTGTTAGTTAATTCACACCGTTGACAGGCTGGTGGGCAGCGGAAGCCGCCGCCGGCCCCAACCGCCCGCGGGGCCGTCGTACACACCGGCCAACTGACGGTCACACGATCGGCAGCATCCGTCATCGGTCAGCGCATAAACCCGCATCGCATACCAATCGCGAACCACCACCGCAGTCCCGCATCCCGGGCAGTGTGTGGTGCCGCCCTCGGTGTCGTGGACGTTTCCGGTGTAGACGAAGCGCAGGCCTTCGTCGATGCCGATCCGACGGGCCCGCGTCAGGGTGGCCGGCGGCGTCGGCGGCGTGTCGGTCATCTTGTAGTCCGGATGGAATGCGGTGAAATGCATCGGCACGTCGACGCCCAGGTTTTCGCGAACCCATGCGCATTCGGCGGCGAGCTCCGCATCGCTGTCGTTACGGCCCGGGATCAGCAGGGTGGTGATCTCGAGCCAGACGTTCGTCTCGTTGTGTAGGTAAACGAGGGTGTCGAGCACATCGCGCAGGTGGCCGACGCAGACCTTGCGGTAGAAGTCTTCGGTGAACGCCTTCAGGTCGACATTGGCGGCGTCGATATGCCGGTAGAACTCCGCGCGCGGGGCCGGACACATGTACCCGGCCGTCACCGCGATCGCTTTGATGCCCCGTTGATGGCAGGCGTCGGCGACATCGGCGGCGTATTCCCAGAAGATCGTCGGATCGTTGTAAGTGAATGCCACACTGCGACAACCTAATTCGTCGACAGCACCAGCGATGTCGTCGGGACCGGCGCGGCCGGCAAGGGTATCGGTCTCCCGCGACTTGGAGATGTCCCAGTTTTGGCAGAACTTGCATGCCAGGTTGCACCCCGCGGTGCCGAACGACAGCACGGCCGACCCGGGCAAGAAATGGTTGAGCGGCTTCTTCTCGACCGGATCGACGCAGAACCCGCTGGAGCGTCCATAGCTGGTCAGCACAATCCGGTCGGCACGGCGGCCGCGGACGAAGCAGAGCCCGCGCTGCCCCTCGTGCAGCTTGCAGGCGCGCGGGCATACGTCGCACTGGATCCGGCCGTCATCGAGGCGGTGCCAGTGTCTCGTCGGGATGGTGAACGGGTCGTCCGGCGAAGCAACGGCAGTCATGTCATTCTCGGACGCCAGGCTACGCCGCGTGGAGCCTGGCCAGAACCCCCTGGTGCAGTAGGCCGTTGGTCGCCACCGCGTTGCCGCCGTGCGGTCCGGGTGTGCCGTCCAAGCTGGTGAGTTGGCCTCCCGCCTCGCGTACCAGGATGTCCAGCGCAGCCAGATCCCACACCGACACCTCCGGTTCGGCGGCGATATCGACGGCGCCCTCGGCCACGAGGCAGTAAGACAGGAAGTCGCCGTAGCCGCGCACCCGCCACACCGCATCGGTCAGCTCGATGAAACGGTCTCGCAAGCCGAGCTGTGCCCAGCCCGAGAGGCTCGAGAACGACAAGCTCGCCGAATCCAGTTCCGGCACTGAGGAAACCGACAGCCGGCGCGGTTGCGTGCCGTCGACTGAGGCAAACGCACCCTGGCCGTGCGCGGCCCACCACCGTCGGTGCAGCGCGGGCGCGCTCACCACCCCGACGGACGGAACGCCGTCGTCGAGCAAGGCGATCAAACTGGCCCACACCGGCACCCCGCGCACGAAGTTCTTGGTGCCGTCGATCGGGTCGACAATCCATTGTCGTCCGCGGAAAGTGGCGGTTCCGCCGAACTCTTCGCCGAGGATGCTGTCACCCGGACGTTCCTGGGCGAGTGCGGCACGGATGTCGGCTTCAACCGCTCGGTCGGCGTCGGTCACCGGCGTCAGGTCGGGCTTGGTGTCGACGTGCAGGTCGAGCGCGCCGAACCGGGCGCGCGTCACCGCGTCCGCACGATCGGCGAGCGCCAACGCAAGGCGTAGATCCTGCTGACTCACGCCAGCAGTCCTACCATGGCGGCGTGGGATGGGAATTTGGCGTGCTGCTCATTTTGGTTGCGGTCCTGGTGGTGTTTCTTGCTCCGCGGTTCTTTCCGCCGGGTCCGCGCGGTGCGCTGGCGAGCGGCACGCTGCTGGTGACCGGCGTCAGTCCCCGGCCGGACGCGGCCGGTGAGCAGTTCGTCACCATCTCCGGCGTCATCAACGGCCCAACCGTCAACGAGCACAGTGTTTATCGGCGGATGGCGGTCGACGCCAGCCAGTGGCCGGCCATCGGTCAGGTGCTTCCGGTCGTGTATTCGCCGAAGAATCCTGACAATTGGAACTTCGCACCGGCCGAGCCGCCACCGGAGTCGCGGCCCGACTAATCGAGTCATCCGGCCGCCGGTGGATGTGCCATGACCGTGAGCCTCACCCCGTAACGGGGCAGCACGCCGGAGGCACGTGACGGCGCCGGCACCGCCATTCCCGGGACACCCGGCGTGCCTGCCCCGACCTCCTCGGTGCCCGGTATCGTCGTCAGGCCCGCGGGCGACAATGCCGCGACAGTCCGGGTTGCCGGGGCGGCCCAGCTCGCCGGCACGGATAGTTGCCCGATAGAACCGGCCCGGCCGGCACTCGCAAGCACCGCGTTGCCACCCAACCCCAGTGCGGCGCCGGTCGGCTGTTGCGCCGCGGCGAGCACCGAACCGGCCTCGGCCGGCAGGGTCTCGGTTGCGCTGGTCAACGCCGGAGCCAATGCGGCTTCATCGCCGATGATGCCGTCGGCGATCGACTCGACGCTGTCAATCGCGCTGAACGTCGCGTAGATGGCGAATATCCCGTCAAGGACGGCGTAGTCGGCAGGAAGGAAATTGGGTATTTGTAATCCGGACAACGCCCCCAGGGATTGGGACACCGCGGCAACCAGCTGCGAAATCGGGTCCGTGGCGGCCGCGCTGGCGTTGGCCTGGGCGACGGCGGCGCTTTGCGCGCCCAGCCCGGCCGGATCGGTGATCTGCGACGGTGAGGGGAACGGTGTCAGTTGCGCCGCCGCCGTTGAGCCGGTGGCGTAGCCGTACATCGCCGCCGCGTCCTGGGCCCACATCTCGGCGTACTGCGCCTCGGTGGCCGCGATCGCTGCCGTGTTCTGGCCGAAGAAGTTGGTGGCGATCAACGCCATCAGCTGGATGCGGTTGGCCGCGATCGCCGGCGGTGGCACGGTCATCGCAAACGCTTGGTCGAAGGCCGCCGCAGCGGCCCTGGCCTGCATGGCCGTCTGCTTTGTCTGGGTCGCGGTCGTGTAGAGCCAACTCACATAGGGGGCGACCCTTGCGGCCATCGACTCCGATGCCGGGCCGTACCAATCCAAAGTGGTGAGGCCCGACACCACCGATTCGTAGGTCTGGGCGGTGGTGTCCAGCTCGGTGGCCAGCGCGTCCCAGCTGCCCGCCGCCGCGAGCAGTGAGGTCGGGCCGGGACCGGTGTACATCCGGCCGGAGTTGACTTCCGGTGGCAATAAAGCGAAATCCATTGTGTCACAGCTCCTTAGGTAGTTCGTACGGTGGGACGTGCCCCGCGATCGGTTCGGTGCCGGCGTGATAGGTGCCGCGTTGGCGGTGTCGTGGACGACAGGTTGTTCCCGTCGGTCCGGAACCCGGGACTAACAGCGCGCCGGGTCAGTGAGATTGCGGCCCAGAACTTTTCGGGCTCTTTTCACGTGGCGTCGTGGGAGGTGGGTCGCTGGTGGGCCATTCGCACAGGGCATGTTGGGTGACCTTCGATTCCGGAATGCCCTAAAACTGGCAAGCCACAGCCGACCGCGTACGCCGGTTGGAGTGAATATTAGGCGACGGCTACATGAATTCGCAGTGAATTCGCCACACGAACCAGAGAGAAACGAAAGTTTGCCGGGGCTGCTCGGCGATCGCGATTTGCCCGATCCTCGGTCGCAGATATCCCGGTAGCGACACCGCGGCCGGTTGCCGGAGTCGACGAAAGGTGTGGCCGGTGATCAGCCGGCCGCCGGTGGGCGCGACATCACGGTGAGCCGAACCCCGTAGCGGGGCATGACGCCCGAGGCTCGCTTCAAGGCGCCGGCCGGCGTGCCGGGTACCCCCGGCGGGCCGTGATCGGGTACCTCGGTCCCGGGGAGGGTGGTCAAGCCGCTGCCGGACAACGCCGTTACGGGGCCGGTCGACGGCGCGGTCCAAGACGCTGGCACGGACAACGGGCCGATCGAGCCCGCCCGGCTCATGCTCGCGGTTACCACGTTAGACGGCCCTGCGCCAGCACTGCTTTCGGCCGCCGGGAAGACCGGGGAGAGGTCGGCCGGCAGCAACTCCGCTGGATTTTCGGTGGTCCCAAACAGGCCCAGGTTGTCCTCGGCCCCGATGATTCCGGCAGCGACCGACTCGACATCCTGTGACACGTCCATGGTTGCATAGACCGCGAATATGGCGTCAAGAATGGTGAAGTCCTCGGGCAGAATATTCGGCCAATCCTGGACCGCCTGCAGGGCCTCGGGCGCCAGGGAAGCCAACCACGACAACACGGTCGCGGTGTTTCCGGCGAATCCGCCGATGGCTTGGCTGCCCGCGGCGCTCTGGGCGAGCACCCCGGCCGGGTTGACGCTCAGCTCAGGGTAGGAAAACGGCGTCAGCGCCGTGGCGGCGGCCGCGTTGCTCGCGTAGCCGTACATGGCGGCGGCGTCCTGGGCCCACATTTCCACATATTGCGCCTCGGTAGCCGCGATCGCCGCAGTGTTCTGCCCGAAGAAGTTCGACATGATCAGCGCCTTCAGCCTGCTGCGGTTGGCCGCGACCACTGCGGGAGGAACCGTCATCGCATGGGCCTGCTCGAACGCGGCCGCTGCCGCTCTGGTCTGATCAGCGGACTCCTTCGCTTGGGCGGCAGTCGTTTCCAGCCATTCGACAAATGGAACAGCCGTTGCCAGCATGGACACCGACGCCGGACCGCACCAATACATCGCGGTCAGGGTCGAGATCACCGAGCCGTAGCCCGCGGCCGCGGACGTCAATTCGGCGGCTACCGTATCCCAGCTCCCCGCAGCAGCCAGTAACGAGCGCGGTCCCGGGCCACTGTAGATTCGCGCAGAGTTGATCTCCGGCGGCAAGAATGCGTAATCCATTGCGTCACAGCCCCTTGACTGTTGTGGCCTTCGCGGCGGCTTCGGCGTGGCTTCGGCTTAGGCGTGGGTGCGGGTGCGGGAATAGGACGGAGACCGTCGACGTGCATCACGACATGTGCGGCAGGCCGCGGGCCGCGGTCAGCGTATAGCCGGTCAGACCGTGGCCGCGGGACGGCGACTACCCCGCAGGCGCGCTTGCGGGTGTGGTGAACCGCGGTGTGCCGCGGCTGGCAGCTGGTGTGAACAGGGCTGTGGTGCAATAGCTCCGCAGGTCAGCCAGGAGCCGCGACTTTAAGTCACGGCGAAGCCAAATCGTGTCCGAGACTTTCCTGTGGCTTCCTCAGACGTGCGGTGCCCGGTTAGCCGCGGTGGTTGAAGTTGTCGACAACGCTCTGCAACAGTTCAGGTTGCCGCAGAAACGGGGTGATGATGTCGACCGGCAGCGGGAAGACGACCGTCGAGTTCTGGTCGGCGCCCAGCTCCAAAAGAGTTTGCAGATAGCGCAATTGCAGTGAGGCGGGGCTCTTCGACAAAGTCTCGGCGGCTTCCCGCAGCTCCTCTGACGCCTGCAGCTCTCCTCGGGCGTTGATGACCTTGGCGCGGCGTTCCCGCTCGGCTTCGGCTTCTCGGGCCATGGCCCGTTGCATCGACTCGGGAATCTCGACGTCCTTGATCTCCACCACGCGAACCTGCACACCCCAGGGCTCGGTCATCTTTTCGATGATGGTGCGCAGATCGCTGTTGAGGTCCTCGCGATGTGCCAGGAGGGTATCTAGGTCCGCGCGGCCCAGCAGGGAACGCAGTGTGGTCTGCGCGATCTGCGAGGTGGCCACCGCGTAGTTCTCCACCGCCAGAATCGCTTTCATCGGGTCGGTCACCTGGAACATGACGACCGCATTGACGCGGGCCGGCACGTTGTCACGGGTGATCACCTCCTGCGGCGGGATGGTCAGCGTGACCAGCCGCTGGTCGACCCGGATCATTTTGTCCGCCAATGGGATCAGTAACCGAAGTCCCGGTTGGTAGAGTGGGCGCACATGCCCCACCCGGAACACCACGCCGCGCTCGTACTCGCGCAGCACAGCCAGCGCCAGCACGGCAAGCACTACCAGAACCACGACGCCGACAACGATGAAGCCGATCACCACACCGGTCACGATGTCTTGTCCTCCTTGCCTTCCCAGCCGCCCCAGCGGGTCGAATAGCGGTCGACCGCGGCGGCCACCTGGTCTTCGATCGCGCTGCGATGCGGCAGATGGTCGGGCGCGTTGGACGGGGTGTTCCACAGGTGGCGGGCGAGTGGCAGCCCCAGCACCACGACCACCAGCATGGTGCCCGTCAACACCAACATCTCAGCCGGCGAGTGGTTGGCGATCAACGTGGCCAGCGGCAGCACGATTCCCAACGCGGCCACGCAGCAAGCGATCCCGCGGTGGAACCGTCCGGCGTCCGAGTGCGGCCACGGATCCACCTCGCGACTGATCTCCCGGCCGTGGTCCGACGTCGTGCAGCTGTCTTTGACCGGACAGCTGTTGCACACCACCGGCAACGCCCGATAACGCATGACCCGGTGCTTGGGATCAAACGAACTCGGCCATAGCCATTGGTCCTGTGGACACACCCAGGCGTCGTGGTCGCGGTGATAGGTGAACTGGCCGGTGCGCCAGCGTGCCGCACGCGCTGATGCCCGCCGCGCCATCGAGTCGAAGCTCCACCCGATGGCCAGCAACGCCAGCGAATACCCGGCGAACAGCCAGACCGAGGCAGCCGGCGGCGCCACCGCTCAGTCCCTCGCCGGCGACTTAACACCGGATGTCGGCTCCGCCTGAACCTCGGTGTACAGCGGATGTTCCGGCAATTCCTCGACCGTCGAACCGGAGCGGAAGTTGCGCAACGCGGTCCAGGCGATCCAGACGAACGGCAGCACGCCGCCGACGATGAGGATCAGATCACCGGGCATCCGCAGCCATTCGATCACCGCGTTGCCGGGCTTGGTGATGTAGCCCAGCGACCGCGCCTCGAAATAGCCATCGTTGACCGAGTGGTAAAGCTGCAGGATGCCCAGCGGCAGCAGGGTGGCGAACACCATCCAGGCCAAGCCGATGTTCATGCCCCAGAACGAGATTCGCGCCAGCTTCTCCGGCCACTTGTCGGCCGGGATCACATAGCGGAAGGCGAACATCGCCAGGCCGACGGCCAGCATGCCGTAAACCCCCATCATGGCCGCGTGCCCGTGGTTTGCCGTCAGCGCGGTGCCGATCTCGTAGTAGGACACCACCGGCAGGTTGATCAGGAATCCGAAGATGCCCGCGCCCACGAAGTTCCAGAACCCGACCGCGACCAGGAACATCACCGCCCAGCGATGCGGGAACGGGTTGCCGTCGCCGGACTGCTGGCGCGCACCCAGCTGCAGGAACGCCCACGCCTCGACCGTCAGGAAGGTCAACGGAATGACCTCGGCAGCCGAGAAGAAGGCGCCTAGCGCCATGTGCTCCACCGGGGTACCCGAGAAGTACAGGTGGTGCATGGTGCCGATGACGCCGCCGGCGGAGTACAGGATGACATCGAGGAAGATCACGCCGAGGGCAATGCGTTCCCGCACCACACCCAGCAGCACGAACATGTAGGCCACCATCACGGTGGTGAAGAGTTCGAGGAAGTCCTCGACCCACAGGTGCACCACCCAGAACCGCCAGAAGTCGGCGACGGTGTAGTGGGTGCCGCTGCTGGCCAACAACCCGACGGCGTAGAAAGTGGGAATGGCCAGGCCGGAGAAGAAGAACAACCACGGCATGTTCATCTTCGACTCGCCTTTGAGCCGGGCGCGCATGCCGCGGAAGATGATGGCGATCCAGACGAACATGCCGACGATCAGCAGGATCTGCCACAGCCGCGGCAAGTCGAGGTACTCCCACTGCTGGGAGAGCAGCCCGCCCTGGGGAATCACCCCGTAGATGGAGAGCGCCTCGCAGATCAGCGAGCCGAACACCACGACGGCAACCGCGCCCAGCAACACGTAGGCCAGCAGGCCCTGACGTTTGGGCTCCCGACGGCTGATGAACGGCACCAAGAAGATGCCGCCCGCCAGAAACGCCGCCGCGGTCCAGAACAGCGCCAGCTGCAGATGCCAGGTCCGGGCCAGGTTGTACGGCAGCAGCCGGGCCAGGTCCAGGCCGAAGAAGTTCGACAAGTCGGCCCGATAGTGCTCGGCGGCGGCGCCCAGCAGTGTTTGGGCCAGAAAGAGCACCGAGACGATCGCGAAGAACCAGATGGTCGCCCGCTGGGCCGGCGTCAGGCTCACCTCGCCGGGTTGGCGGAAGGAGAGGTTGGACGCCTCGGCGCTGTGCCAGCCGACCTTTTGGCTCCAGCGTCCGTAGATGGCGAACATGATCCCGATGCCGCCCAGCAACGCGATCAGCGACAGCGCCGACCACAGGATCACCGCTGCGGTCGGACCGTTGTCGACGCGCTGCTCGGCCGGCCAGTTGTTGGTGTAGCTGTACTTGTGGCCGGGCCGCTCGGCGGCGGCCGCCCACGCCGTCCAGGCGAAGAACGCGGTCAGGTCGCGGATTTGTGCCTTATCGGTGATCAGCTGCGGCAGCAGCCCGTACTTGGTCGAGTTCTCCCCGAAGTAGGCCGCGTAGTGGTTTTGGATCCGCCCGAACGCCGCGGCCTGGCGGTCGGTGAACACCAGCGTCTTGGTATCGGGGTTGTAGCGGTTGGTCCGGAATTCGGTGACCACCCGATCGCGGGGGTCGGCCACCCCTTGGGCCCGTAGCTGATCGGCGACGTCGTCGGTGGCCATGCGCAGGTAGTCGGCGGTGTAGTCGGGCCCCAGGTAGGCGCCGTGGCCGAGCACCGATCCATATTGCATGAGGCCACGCGCCTGGTAGAGCTCTTGGCCGCGGGTGATGTCGTCGCCGGTGAACAGGACCTGGCCCGATTCGGCGACGACCTTGTCCGGCAGCGGCATCGCCGCGGTGTACGTGCGGTAGACCAGGATTCCCATCACCAGGAAGCCGAAGATCATCACCAGGGCCACACCCTGAATCCAGCCCTTCCCGATCAGGGGGCGCGACGATTGCCGGCTGGGAATTGGCGATGACGATGTCTGTTGAGCAGCCATTCCGAGATCTCCTGTCTGGATGATGGGCTGTATCGCCGCGGATTCAACTCCTTGTTCACATGCAACGACGGCTCGTAAACATCCAATTCGTCTATCGGCGCGCTGGCAATAGTGCGTTTGACCGACCGTTGTCCTGTAGGGACCAATGGCACTGATATCGGGACCAACGCCCCTGGGTAAGCCGGTTGCCTCATCGATAACGTGCGAGTAGCCAACGGCTCAGCAGAGGAGAGCACGATGAGCAACCCGTCAGCTCCGGCGGTGGTCGTCGGTATCGACGGATCGAAGGCGGCAACCCAGGCGGCGCTGTGGGCGATCGACGAGGCGGTCAGCCGAGACATTCCGCTGCGCCTGGTGTACGTCATCGATCCGCTGGAACCGTCGGGCGGTGGCGGTCGTGATGGTCGGCAAGGTACGGCGCACGCGGCACTGTTCGACGTATGCCGTGCCGTTGAAGCCACCGGACACCCGGTCAAGGTGGAAACCGAAGTCCTGCGGGGCAGGCCGCTCACCAAGCTGATGGAGGAGTCCAGGTCGGCGGTGATGGTGTGTGTCGGGTCCATCGGGCTCAACCACGCGCGCCGCGGCGAAGGCTCGGTCGCGGCGACCCTGGCCGGCTCGGCGCTATGCCCGGTGGCGGTCATCCAGGTGCCCACCGGCGGAATGCCGGCGCCGAAAGTCAGCACGGTGGTCGCGGAGGTGAACAACGGTTCGGTGCTGCGACATGCATTCGAGGAGGCAAGGCTGCGGGGAGTGCCGCTGCGGGCGCTTTCGGCACGCATGGCCGACACATCGGGCGACGCCGGAGACGGAAACCGTTTGGCGCAAGCGCAACTGAGCCGCCGGCTGGCCCGGTGGACGCGGCTGTACCCTGACGTCAAAATCGAGTCGACCGTCATCCGCGGGCATGCCTGCCGTTACATCACCGCCAACGCCAAGCCGGACCAGCTATATGTCACCGACTCCCATGCCGCCCAGGCATGCAACGTCTACAGCGCAGGATGCTCGGTGCTGACCGTGCGCAGTGGCAACCTCTAGGAACAGCCAATCTCGGGACTATCTCAGGAGTGAAGTCTTGGTAACAGTCTTCTTGGTCGACGACCACGAGGTGGTACGGCGCGGTCTGATCGACCTGCTCGACGCGGACCCTCAACTCGAGGTCGTCGGTGAGGCGGGTTCGGTGGGCGAAGCGATGGCCAGAATTCCGGCGGCTAACCCCGACGTGGCGGTGCTCGACGTCCGGTTGCCCGACGGCAATGGCATCGAGCTGTGCCGAGATCTGTTGTCGCGCATGCCGGAACTGCGCTGTCTGATCCTGACGTCGTACACCTCCGATGAGGCGATGCTGGATGCGATCCTGGCCGGTGCCAGTGGCTACGTCGTCAAGGACATCAAGGGAATGGAATTGGCCCGTGCGGTCAAAGAAGTGGGCGCGGGACGGTCGCTGCTTGACAATCGGGCAGCGGCCGCGCTGATGTCCAAACTGCGGGGCGGTGTCGAGGAGCCGGACCCGTTGTCCGGCCTGACCGAACAGGAGCGCACGCTGCTGGGGCTGCTGAGCGAGGGCCTTACCAACAAGCAGATTGCCGATCGGATGTTCTTGGCCGAAAAGACGGTGAAGAACTACGTATCCCGGCTGTTGGCCAAGCTGGGAATGGAGCGCCGGACGCAGGCCGCGGTATTCGCAACGCAGTTGCAGCGCTCGCGACCGGGCGCGGGGTGACGCGCACCCATGGCTGATGGCAGGCTTCCCGTCGATCCCGGCACAACCCTGGACGCCGGTCTGCGTCCGCTGCGCCAAACGCTTTCTCAGCTGCGGCTGCGTGAGCTGCTGGTGGAAGTGCAGGAGCGGGTCGAGCAGATCGTGGAGGGCCGCGACCGCCTCGACGGGCTGGTGGAAGCCATGCTCGTCGTCACGTCGGGTCTGGACTTGGACGCGACCCTGCGCACGATCGTGCACTCGGCGACCAATCTCGTCGACGCCCGCTACGGTGCCCTGGAGGTTCACGACCGGGACAAGCGGGTGCTGCAGTTCGTCTATGAGGGCTTCGACGAAGAGACCGTCGAGCGGATCGGCCACCTGCCGCAGGGCCTCGGCATCATCGGTCTGCTCATCGACGAGCCCAAACCGCTACGGCTGGACGACCTTTCACTGCATCCGGCATCCGTCGGCTTTCCGACCAACCATCCGCCCATGAGCACCTTCCTCGGGGTGCCGGTTCGGGTGCACGACATGTCGCTGGGCACGTTGTACCTGACCGACAAGACCAACGGTCAGCCGTTCAGCGACGACGACGAATTGCTGGTCCAGGCGCTGGCCGCGGCCGCGGGCATCGCCATTGCGAACGCCCGGCTTTACCAACAGGCCACGGCGCGACAGTCGTGGATCGAGGCCACCCGCGACATCGCCACCGAATTGCTCTCCGGCGCCGAACCCGCGACGGTGTTTCGGCTGGTCGCAGAGGAGGCGCTCAAGCTAACCGGGGCCGACGCGGCCCTGGTTGCCGTTCCGCTCGACGAGAACGTGCCGGCCGTCGACGTGACGGAGCTACTGGTGATCGAGACGGTGGGCAGCGCCGTGGCTTCCGTTATGGGGCAAGTCATTTCGTTGGCGGATGCCGCCCTCGCGGATGTCTGCGTCGACAGCAGCCCCAAACAGGTCGAGAAGTTCGAGCTGGACGGTGCCGACGTCGCTGGTCCGGCGCTGCTGTTGCCGCTACGGGCTACCGATACCTGCGCCGGCGTCGTCGTGCTGTTGCGTCACGACAGTTCCGGACCGGCCACCGAGGACCAACTCGAGATGATGGCCGCCTTCTCCGACCAGGCCGCGCTGGCACTGCAGCTGGCCAGCTCGCAGCGCCGGATGCGTGAGCTCGACGTCGTGACCGAGCGCGACCGGATCGCGCGAGACCTGCATGACCACGTGATCCAGCGGCTTTTCGCCGTCGGTCTGGCGTTGCAGGCTGCCGTTCCCCGGACACGGGTTCCCGAAGTGCAGCAAAGGCTTTCGGAGGCGATCGACGATCTGCAGGGAGTCATCCAGGAGATCCGCACCACGATTTTCGACCTGCACGGCGGCTCGCAGGGCATCACCCGGCTCCGGCAGCGAATCGATACCGCGGTCGCCCAATTCGCCGGATCGGGGTTGCGCACCTCGGTGCAGTTCGTCGGGCCGCTGTCGGTGGTCGACAACCTGCTGGCCGACCACGCCGAGGCAGTGGTCAGGGAAGCGGTCAGCAACGCCGTCCGCCACGCGCGGGCCACGACATTGATGGTCCGGGTCCAAGTCGCCGACGACCTGTGCATCGAGGTGAGCGATAACGGATGCGGAATGCCCGAGCAGTTCACCGCTAGCGGCCTGACCAATCTGCGCCGGCGCGCAGCGGAGGCCGGCGGCGAATTCGCCATCGAAGCCGCCGCCGGTGGCGGTACATTGCTGCGCTGGTCAGCCCCGCTCATCCAGTAGCTCCCGGGGCCCGTCGACGACCTGCGACAGACTACGCCGCGGCGTGGCCGGTAACGGGTCGGCATTGATCGGCGCCCAACCGGCTCGGAGCAGCATCTGCGGGTAGCCGCTGTCGCCGAACACGTCCGCGCGAACGGCGTCGCGCGTGCTCTGGATCTCCAATGGTTCGGTGATCGGGCAGGACGCCAATCCCATGGCGGTCGCTGTCAACAGGACGGCGCTGGTTGCCTCTCCGGCCCGTAGCCGAGACACCCGGTCGTCGTGGTCGGTGCCCAGGGCCACGATGACGCCGCCGTCGTCGGCGGGCGAGACGCCGGAGGGTTGGGCCAGCGCCGGCGCCGCGAACAGCCGTCCCGGGATCGGGGCGCTGCGATCCGACGGCGGAGTGTTCCGGGCCGGAACCCCGGCCACGCCGCCGTACCGGCCACTCCAAGTGGTGAGCTCGCGGATGTACCCTTCGTCGCCCGCATGGCGCCACACAGCTTGGGCGACAATTGATCTCATCCTGTCCAGCTCGTCGACCTGGCGCAGCATGACCCCACAGCGAGCAGCCCGCGCGGCCATCTGGGCGACGTCACCTCCGGCCACCGGCCAGCTGCTGTAGACGCGACGGTCGGTCCGGCGCCGCGGAATGGCCGCGGCGAGTGCGATGTCGGCGTGATCGGCATCCTGGGCCTGGACCTCGATGGTCGCGAGGTGGCGGGGGTTGTCCGGATCGGGCAGCCGGTTCACCTTGGCGCGCCAGCCCATCGACGCCAAGGCAACGACACAGTGATGCAGCGCGACACCGCAGCTAATGATCAGATCGCGCCCGTCGGGATCGGTGCTGTGCAGTTGCATGTCGGGCTCGGAGAACAGGTCCAGACTTGCCGCGCCCACCCGCCACCGCCACGGCTGGGTGTTGTGGACCGAGGGCGCGCGGGTAGCCAGCGTGAGGACCGCTCGAAGGGTGCCCGCGTCCGGGAATTGGGCATTCATGGCTGCCTTTCCGATTCAGACCAGCCGTCCCATCGCTGTCATGCATCAAGGATCGGGGCGGGGCAATTGATCGTGGCAGAGGACGAAGCCCTCGGCAAGCAGGGACCTTTGGCCCTGCCGCGACGCCCCGGCGGCAGGCATAGTGGTACCGAGAGTTGCAGATAACTGGGAAAAGACGCTGATGATGACTCACCTGACGACGCTGGATGCCGGTTTTCTTAAGGCCGAAGATGTTGATCCGCGAGTCAGTCTGGCCATCGGTGGCCTCGCGGTCATCGAAGGCCCCGCGCCCGACCAGGATGTGTTGGTGGCGCTGTTTGCCGAGCGCATTCGCGCCTGTCCGCGGTTCGGGCAACGGTTGCGGCTGCACCCCTTGGACCTGGGTGCTCCCGAATGGGTAGACGACCCGGACTTCGACATCGACCGGCACGTGCGGCGGGTTGCGGTCCCACATCCGGGCGACGACCGCGAGCTGTACCGGCTGGTCGCCGACGTGATGGCCCGGCGTTTGGACCGCGACCGCCCGCTATGGGAGCTCTGGGTCATCGAAGGTCTCACCGACGACAGGTGGGCGATGCTGACCAAGGTCCACCACTGCATGGCCGACGGAATCGCGGCTTCCCACATCCTGGCCGGATTGTGCGACCCCAGCGGTCATGTCGCTCGGGACAGTTTCGCGGAGAAGACCCACGCCGCGCTGAAACCAGAACTGGGCGCATCGAATCCGCTGAGCCTGCTGAGTGGCCTAGGGACTGCCCCCGGCGCGATCACATCAGGTATCGTCCGCATCGTCCGGGGTGCCGGCGGACTGGTCGCGGGTCTGTTGACCCCCGCCGAGTCGACGCTGAACGGGCCGCTGAGCGACTTGCGCCGGTTCGGCGGGGCGCGGGTCTCCCTGGCCGATCTCGATGTGGTGTGTCAGACGTTCGGTGTCACCATCAACGACGTTGCGCTGGCGGCGATTACCGAGAGCTACCGCAACGTCCTGGTCGCGCGTGGGCAGCGGCCCCGGCGGGGTTCGTTGCGCACCTTGGTGCCGGTTTCGGTCCGTTCGACGGACGCCTTCGGTGAGGTCGACAATCGCGTATCCGCGATGCTTCCAAATCTTCCCGTGGAGGAAGAGGATCCGGTGCAGCGGCTGCGGAGCGTGCATGAACGGTTGAGCCGGGCCAAGACCAGCGGTCAGCCGCAAGCCGGAAACGTGTTCATGTCAGTTGCGAATCGCCTTCCATTCGCGATGACGGCCCGGGCGGTCGGGCTGTTGATGCGGTTGCCCCAGCGTGGGATCGTGACGGTGGCGACGAATGTGCCCGGGCCGCGTCACCCGCTAAAGGTCTTGGGTAAAAGGGTGGTCGCGGTATTCCCGGTTCCGCCGCTGGCGATGCACCTGCGAACCGGGGTCGCGATGCTCAGCTACGCTGACGACCTGTGCTTCGGCATTCTCACCGACTACGACGCGGTGACCGATGTCGATCAACTGGCGCGGGGAATCGAAGCCGCGGTAGCACGGCTGGTGGCAATCAGCAAGCGGCGCAAGGCCCGCCGCAGTAAGGCACGGCTGTCCCTAGTCGTGTGACCGGTCGTCACGCAAACGTCTCGGTGCGGTCCGGCTCCGGTCCGAACAAGAAACGCCGGCCGGTGATTTCGGACGGGGTGACCCGCACGTAATGCAGCTTCAACGTCGCGACCCATGGCCGCAGTTGGGCTTGCTCGGCTTTCCGGACCTCGGCGTCGGTACGCAGAACCCGTGCATGGCCTTTGACGATGACGCTCCAGCCTTCCACCGCGTCGTGATCGTCGGCTTCGAATGCGACCGGGCTATTCGTCACGGCGAGAAACAATTTCGTGCCCTCGGCGGTGCGGAAGAGCACGGTGCGGTCCTGCACGACATAGTTGACCGGGAAGATCTCGGGCTCACCGGCGATGCTGGTCACCAGTCGGCCGAGCGCGGCGCTGCTCAGGAGTTTCCAGCTTTCGTCGGCTGACAGGAAGGTAACGGGCTCGTCGGGCATCGGCTCAACCTTTCTCGGGCTTTTCGCGAATTTCCAGGACGGTGTTCAGCGGCCGCCGCGGTGTGGGCGGGGGAGCGTCGTCGATCGGTGGCGTGATCCCGACGCGTACCAGGACCTGCGGCTCGCCGCGGTGGCCGATCAGGCCGCGGACGATGTCGCGGCTTTCGCTCGACTCGATGAGATGCGACAGCGTGCAGGTCGCCATACCCGCCATGGTGCATTCGAGCAGGACGGTCGACAGCGCTTCGCCGCAACGCAGTACGTCCAGTCGAGTGTCCCCGGGTGTGGACAGCACCAGGATTTTCGACCAGTCGGCCGTGATCTGCGGGCGGCGCTGCTGGTGGCTTCGTACTGGAAAATCCCTGCCGACGTCGACCCGAAGGCGTTCGGTGTCGGATGCCAGCGCACTCGGAGGTACGCCCTCTGCCAACGCGAATGGCGAAGTCCACCAGTCGAGTTCGGCATGATAAGACGGATCGTCACGACGCAGGGCTTCGCTGTACAGTGACGCCTGCACCAGTAGTGATCGTTGCTCGTCGGCGAGGACATCCAGCATCGCGACATCGTCGTCCACGGCGGCGCGCAGGGCCGGCTCGAAAAGGTCCCAGTAACTGGGGCGGTCCAGCGGAAGCCGATCGGTTCGGCGCTGCAGAATCGCCTCGGCCCGCTGTCGCTGGGCCGCGGTGACGTGATCGGTGGGGCTAAATTCCATGGTGGCCAGGTGGTCGGGGCGACCTGGGATGGGGAAGCGAGTGATGCTCGGCTGCGACTGCGCGGCCGTCATCGCCACGCGCAGGTGATCGAGCGCCGCGCCGCAGCTGATGAGTGCCTCACGGCCGGAATGATCTGTCGCCCGCACGATTCGGTGGCGATCGACGAAGAGGTGGGCGGTGTAGACGTCGGCATGGTGCTCTACGACCCACCGCCAGGGTTGACTGTTGTGCACCGACGGGGCGCGGCAGGCCAGCAGGACTGCGTTCGCGAGCACCTCGATGTCCACACGGTGGACGTTACGGGCCATTGTCCGTAGTTGATAGGGTCATTCGTCATTTCGGCAAATGTCGAGTGTCACTGTGGTTTCAAGGTAATGGTTGGGCCGTTTGGTGACGCTGGTATCGGGCGGGTCGCGGCTTGCGGGTGTGCAGCGGGATTCGTGGCTCGAGAGTCGCGGGAATCCGTCGCTCACCGAGCGGTCAAGGCAGGCTTGCGGATTCGTCGATGCCGATACGTTCGTGCAGGCGTGTCAGCGGCGCGGGCGCCCACCAATTCCACTGGCCCATGAGGAACATGAACGCCGGAACCAGGATCATCCGCACCACGGTGGCGTCGACCAGCACCGCGATCGTGAGCCCGAGACCGAATATCCGCATGGACGAGACGTCGGCAGAAGTCAGTGCCGCAAAGCTGATCGCCATGATCAACGCTGCGGCGGTGATCACGCGGCCGGTGTGGGCGAGGCCGCGGGTGACGCTTTCGTCATTGGCGGCTCGTCGTGGGGCCGGGGGCCATGGCGGACATATCCCGCGTCGGCACGCACCAATACTCGCGGATTCTCGCGATCAGGAAGACTTCGTAGCCCATCGACAAACCGAATGCGATCCGGAACAGCAACACCGCGAGGTTGGACTGTGCGCGCTGCGCAGCGCGTTTGCGGCAGGCACAGCAACGGTTTTCGCCGTCGACCTGGTCGGGGGGCGATTGGGGCGAGCTGCCGACCGGGGTGCGGCGCCGATCATGCCTCCGGGGTCAAGGGCTACGCGATTGCCGGGTCCCGGTCGGGTGAACGGGTGAAGGTCTTGCTCACGCCGTGACGGTGACGCGCGTGGTGGCGGTGACAGCCGGCAGGAAGCGCAGCCCCAAGGCATAGATCGGCGCTACCGGTCCTCCCGGGCAGATCAAGCCAGAGACCGGCCCCGTCCGTTCGACGTCGTCGATGTCGGTGGCCGGCGATAGAATTCGAACATGCGTGCGACTAGTCGCGAAGATGTCATCTCGGCCTTCGATGCGCTCAAGGCGACAATGGCACGGCTGCTCGAGCTCTCCTTCGACGCGTTGACCACTCCCGAACGGCTGGTCTTGCTGGAGCACTGTGAGACGACGCGGCGTCAGCTGCCCAGCATCGAACACTCGCTGATCAATCAGATTGCCGAACAGTCCACCGAGGAGGAATTGGGCGGCAGGCTGCCCGCGGCGTTGGCCAGCCGGCTGCGGATCACCCGCGCTGAGGCCGGCCGGCGGGTGGGCGAGGCCGCCGAGTTGGGGCAGCGTCTGGCCTTGACCGGCGAGCCGTTGGCCCCGCAGCTGAGCGCCACCGCTGCCGCACAGCGTGACGGCCATATCGGCGAGGCGCATGTCCGGGTGATCCGCGACTTTTTCCGCCACCTGCCAGTCGATGTGGACATCGAGACGCGGGAGAAAGCCGAAGCGCATCTGGCCCGGTTGGCCATCCAGTACCGGCCCGACCAGTTGGCGAAGCTGGCGCAGCGGCTGATGGACTGCCTTAACCCCGATGGCACCTATTCCGATGGGGACCGGGCGCGGCGGCGCGGCCTGATCCTGGGCAAGCAGGGCCTTGACGGAATGTCGCGGCTCAATGGCTGGCTGACCCCGGAAACCCGGGCCAGCGTCGAGGCGGTCCTGGCCAAACTAGGCGCTCCGGGCATGTGCAATCCGGCCGACGAGAGCCCGGTAGTTGATGGCCCTGCGCCTGAGGAAGCCGCGCAGCGTGACACCCGCTCGGAAGGCCAACGCAATCACGACGCCCTCAACGCCGCCCTGCGCGGGTTGTTGGCATCAGGAAACCTTGGGCAGCACAACGGGTTACCGGCCAGCATCATCGTGTCCACCACGCTCAAAGACCTGGAATCGGCGTCCGGCAAGGCCCTCACCAGTGGTGGCACCCTGCTGCCCATGTCGGATGTAATCCGCCTGGCCCGCCACGCGAGTCATTATCTGGCGATCTTCGACGACGGCAAACCCCTTGCGCTGTACCACACCAAACGCCTGGCCTCACCCGGGCAACGAATTGTCTTGTGCGCCAAAGAACGTGGCTGCTCAGCGCCGGGCTGTGATGTGCCGATGTATCGCTGCGAGGTCCATCATGTACGGGAGTGGGCCACCACCCGTCGCACCGATGTCGACCAACTCACCCTGGCTTGCGGACCCCACCACAAACTCCTCGACGGCGGCTGGACCACCCGCAAAAACGCCAGGGGTGACACCGAATGGATCCCGCCAGCGCATCTCGACCACGGCCAACCCCGCACCAACGCGTTCCACCACGCCGAAAAACTCCTACGCGACGCAGACGATGACGACGAAGAAGGGGGTTGACCGGGCCGGTGTCATGGCATGCTGAACGCATGGCAGGCAAGGAAATCGATCGGGTCCGGGCGACAAGCGCGCTCGCAGTGATCAAACAGCACCCCGGGATGGTGCTGTTCGCGTTGTCACCGGTGCTGGCATTGCTGGCCGTCATCTGGTGGCTGGCGGGCACCGGCTGGGCTATTGCCACGGCGCTGGTGCTGCTGGTCGTCGGCGGAGCCGTCGTCGTCGTCAAACGCTGACCACACCGCATGCGTTCGTGGTGGGGCTGGGGTGACGTCGAGGACGCGCTGTCGCAGGCGGAGACGCAGGCACTGGCGGAACGCGTCGCAGCGCTGCTGCCCGGCCATGACCTGACCGACCACCAACCTCCGGATCCGACGGCGCTCGGGTTGGCACCACCGCGGATCACCCCGCCGGCGTCGCTGGCCGGGTTGTGCTCGGCCGATCCACTCGATCGCGCCGGGCATGCCCGCGGCAAGGCGTTCCGCGACGTCGCGCGCAACCTGCAGGGCCGCCTCGACCATGTCCCGGACCTGATCGTGCGGCCGCGCAGCGAGCAGGATGTGGTCGACGTGCTGGACTGGTGTACCCGCGAGCACGTCGCCGTCATCCCGTACGGCGGCGGCAGTTCGGTGGTCGGTGGCGTCGAGCCGCGCTTCGACGAGCCGGCGGTCACGGTCGACATCGGCGCGATGGACGCCGTGCTCGACATTGACCGGGCCAGCCGGGTGGCGCGTATCCAGGCCGGCACATTCGGTCCGTCGATCGAAAACCAGCTTCGCCCACACGATCTCACGCTGCGCCATTTCCCGCAGTCCTTCGGCTTTTCGACTCTCGGCGGCTGGCTGGCGACCCGCTCCGGGGGACACTTCGCCACCCTGTACACCCACATCGACGACCTGACCGAGTCGATGTGCGTCGTCACCCCGGCCGGAATCAGCGAGTCGCTCCGGCTGCCCGGGTCCGGCGCCGGACCGTCCCCGGACCGGCTGTTCCTCGGTTCGGAAGGCATCCTCGGCATCATCACCGAGGCCTGGATGCGGTTGCAGGACCGGCCGCGCTGGCAGCTCACCGTGTCGATCGCCTTCGACGACTGGGCCGCCGCGGTGACGGCAACCCGGACCATCGCCCAGGCCGGCCTGTATCCCGCGAATTGCCGGCTACTGGACCCGGCCGAGGCATTCCTGAACGCTGGCATCACGGTCAGCGGCGGGTTGCTGGTGCTGGCTTTCGAGTCGGCGGACCACCCCGTCGACGCGTGGCTGGCTCGGGCGGTGGAGATCGCCGCCGACTACGGCGGCCGCACCACCGCGCGCCGTGGCCGCGAAACAGCAACCAGCACAACGGAAAACGATGCCTCCACGAACTGGCGCTCGGCGTTCCTGCGGATGCCCTACCAACGAGACGCCCTGGCCCGCCGTAGCGTCATCGCCGAAACATTCGAAACCGCTTGCACCTGGGCCGGATTCGACACCCTGCACGCCGCGGTGACCGATGCCGCACGACGAGCGATCGCACACGTCTGCGGAACCGGCCTGGTGACCTGCCGATTCACCCATGTCTACCCCGACGGTCCGGCCCCGTACTACGGCATCTACGCGGGCGGACGCTGGGGTTCGCTGGACGCGCAGTGGGACGAGATCAAAGCCGCCGTGTCCGAGGCGATCAGCACGGCCGGCGGCACCATCACCCACCACCACGCCGTGGGCCGCGACCACCGCCCGTGGTACGACCGGCAGCGCCCCGATCCATTTGCGGCGGCCCTGCGTGCGGCGAAGTCCGTGCTCGACCCGGCCGGAATCCTCAACCCCGGTGTGCTTGTCGACCCCTGATCAGCCGCGCCCCACGCGGAGCAACTCGGCCACGTTCGGCAGCTTGACGCGGGGACGCCCGTGCGGCTCCCCGGCCGCCCGTTCGAAGTGGTCGATGATTTTCCACTGCGCCGTCGTGACCAGTTGAGGTTGCCGGGATGCCAGCCAGGCGGCCAGCTGCTCGCCATGGTCGGGTGGGAATTCCGTGAGCGCTTCGGTAGCCGCCAGGTCGGCGATCAGGGTGTCGACGGTGTCCTGGGAGTCCTTCTTGTTGGTGCCGATCACGCCGGTCGGGCCGCGTTTGATCCACCCCACCACATATTCGTTGCGGCTGCCTTCAACCCGGCCAGCGGTGTTGGGAATGGTCCCGCGTTTCTCGTCGAACGGCAGTCCGGGCGTCGGCACCCCGCGGTAGCCGACGGAACGCACCACCAGCTGCACCGGCAACTCCTCGCGCTCGCCGGTGTCCCTGGCCGAAACCCACCCGCTCTCGTCGGCGACCAGTTCGTTGCGGCCGAGCACGATCTGCTCCACCTTGCCGTCGCCTCTGATCTCGATTGGGGAGGTCATGAACCGGAACACAATCCGACGGTGGCCTTCACGGGGCGCGCGCTGGGCGTAATCGCGCAGCACCTTGATGTTCTGCTTGGCGGTCTTGCCGGCCGCCGCCGCGTCCTCGTCGCTGATGCCCTCCAGCTGGGCCGGGTCGACCACCACGTCCACCCCCTCCAGCTCACCCAGTTCCCGCAACTCCAACGTGGTGAACGCTGCCTGCAGCGGACCGCGCCGGCCGACGAGCACCACTTCCCGGACGCCGCAGGGGCGCAGCGACTCCAGCGCGTGATCGGCGATATCGGTGCACGCCAGCACCTCGGGGTCGGTGACCAGGATGCGCGCGACGTCGATGGCGACGTTGCCGTTGCCGACCACCACAGCCCGGGCACCCGACAGATCCGGCGTCGCATGTTCGAAGTTGGGATGTGCGTTGTACCAGCCCACGAAATCGACGGCGGCGATGCTGCCCGGCAAATCCTCCCCGGGAATGTTCAGCGGCTTGTCGGATTGTGCCCCGACGGCGTAGATCACCGCGTGGTAGCGCTCGGAGAGTTCGCCGGGGGAGACGTGTTCGCCCACCACTATGTTGCCGAAGAAACGGAAGCGGGGATCTTCGGCCGTCTTCTCGAAGGTTTTGCTGATCGACTTGATCTTGGGGTGGTCCGGGGCGACACCGGAGCGAACAAGTCCCCTGGGCGTCGGCAGCATCTCCAGCATGTCGACGGCCACGTCGATGTGGTCGGAGCCGTCGGCGGCCTTCAGCAGCGATGCCGCGGCGAAGAACCCCGACGGCCCGGAGCCGACGATGGCGACGTGGTAGGGACGGTGGTGTGGCCGCATGCTCGAGCTTTCTGTTCGTGCCCGGAATGGGAAGTGTCGCGGTAGCGCGATGCACTGGTCCCATGATGCTAGACGCTGACCACGGTAACTGCCGGTAACGTGGTCGGCTGTGGAACCCGACCGTCAAGCCGACCGACGAGCTGAGATCGCTGCCCTTGACTCCACCCTGACCACGGTGGAGCGGGTGCTCGACGTCGACGCTTTGCGGGCCAAGATCGACAAGCTCGAGCACGAGGCATCCGACCCCAAATTGTGGGACGACCAGGCTCGCGCACAGCGCGTGACCAGTGAGTTGTCGCACGCCCAGGGCGAACTGCGCCGGGTCGAGCAGCTGCGTAGCCGACTTGACGATCTACCGGTGCTCTACGAGCTCGCGGCCGAGGAACAAGGGGAAACCGCCGCCGAAGCCCTGGCCGAGGCCGACGCCGAGCTCAAGGCGCTGCGCGCCGAGATCGAGGCCACCGAGGTGCGCACCCTGCTGTCCGGCGAATACGACGAGCGTGAGGCGCTGGTCACGATCCGTTCCGGCGCGGGCGGGGTGGATGCGGCAGACTGGGCCGAAATGCTGATGCGGATGTACATCCGCTGGGCCGAGCAGCACAAATATCCGGTCGAGGTGTTCGACACCTCCTACGCCGAAGAAGCCGGCATCAAAAGTGCCACCTTCGCCGTGCACGCGCCGTTCGCTTATGGCACCTTGTCGGTCGAACAGGGCACCCACCGGCTGGTGCGGATCAGCCCGTTCGACAACCAGAGCCGGCGCCAGACGTCGTTCGCCGAAGTCGAGGTATTACCGGTAGTCGAAACCACCGACCACATCGACATCCCGGAGGGCGATGTACGGGTCGACGTCTACCGGTCCAGCGGGCCCGGCGGCCAGTCGGTGAACACCACAGACTCCGCCGTGCGTTTAACCCACATCCCAACGGGTATTGTGGTGACTTGTCAGAACGAGAAGTCGCAACTGCAGAACAAAGTGGCGGCGATGCGAGTTCTTCAAGCAAAGTTGTTGGAGCGCAAGCGTTTAGAAGAGCGCGCTGAGCTGGATGCGTTGAAGGGTGAGGGCGGCAGTTCCTGGGGTAACCAGATGCGGTCCTATGTCCTGCATCCCTACCAGATGGTCAAGGACCTGCGGACCGAATACGAGGTAGGCAATCCGGCCGCCGTCCTGGACGGAGACATCGACGGGTTCCTGGAAGCAGGAATCCGGTGGCGTAACCGAAAAGATGACAGCAACTAACACCACAGTTCTCGCCCTCGCGGTGGCCCAGCGCTGGCACGACTTTTGGCGCGGTCACATCGGCGAATGGATCATCACCCGGGGTTTGCGCATCGTCATGCTGCTGATCGCGGCCGTGTTGGCGGCCCGGTTCGTCAGCTGGGTGGCCGAACGGGTGACCCGACAGCTCGACCTCGGCTTCGCCGAAAGCGATGCGCTGGTGCGCTCGGAGGCCACCAAGCACCGGCAGGCCGTGGCGTCGGTGATCTCGTGGGTGTCGATCGTGCTCATCGGCATCGTCGTGGTCATGCAGATCGCCGACGTCCTGCAGTTTTCGGTGGGCGGTCTGGTCGCGCCGGCCACGGTGGTCGGCGCGGCGCTGGGCTTCGGCGCCCAGCAGCTGGTCAGGGATCTGCTCGCCGGGTTCTTCATCATTGTCGAGCGGCAATATGGCTTCGGAGACCTGGTCAAGCTCACCATCCTGGGGTCGGCGACCGATGCGACCGGCACTGTCGAAAACGTGACGTTGCGGGTGACCAGGCTGCGCTCCGCGGACGGCGAAGTGTTCACCGTCCCCAATGGCCAGATCGTCAAGTCGGTCAACCTCTCCAAGGACTGGGCCCGTGCCGTGGTGGATATCCCGGTGTCGACCAATGCCGACCTCAACCGGGTCAACGAGGTCTTGCACCAGGAGTGCGAGCACGCGCGCGACGACCCGGTGCTGGGGGAGTTGCTGCTGGATTCCCCCACCGTGATGGGGGTGGAAAGCATCGAAGTCGACACCGTGACACTGCGCCTGGTGGCCCGCACGCTGCCCGGGAAGCAGTTTGAGGCCGGTCGGCAATTGCGGGTGCTGGTCATCCGGGCCCTTGCTCGCGCCGGCATCGTGACCGCCGCCGACGCGACGGTCGGCCTGGTCGAAGACCCGGCGGTTCCAGCCGCCCAGGCTACCCAAGCCGCCGAGGCCGCCGAGCCCGGCGAAGTCAAGGGTGCGGTGCGGTAGTGATGAACTTCTGGCCCAACGTGCTGGGTAAGCGCGACCGGAATAGCGCACGGCGCACCCCGAGCCACCTGTTCGGCGGCCGGGTGCGCACGTCGACGGTGGTGTTGATCATCGTGTTCCTGGCGGTGTGGTGGACCTATGACACCTACCGTCCGGAACCGGCCCCCGCAAGGCCTGCGCAGGTCGTGCCACCGGGCTTTGTGCCCGATCCCGACTACACCTGGGTGCCGCGGGACAGGGTGCAACCTCCTGTGACCACTCGGGTGCGGCCGATGCCCACCACCACGACGACAACGCCGGAACCGACGACCACCACGACGACGACCTCGGCTGGCCCGCCGCCACCTCCGTGTCTGCTGCCGCCGCCCTTCTGCCCGGCGACCACGACTCCGAGCACCCCGACGCCGTCACAGCTACCGCAGCCCGGACCGGGGCCACCGCCCAGTTCGACGCCCCCGGCCAGTTGAATTTCGCTTCCCAGCGAAACTCACCGCTACACTGGCGTGCCGTGATGATCACCCTGGACCATGTCACCAAGCAGTACAAATCGTCGGCACGTCCGGCGCTGGATGACGTCAACGTCAAGATCGACAAGGGTGAGTTCGTCTTCCTGATCGGCCCGTCGGGTTCGGGCAAGTCGACCTTCATGCGGTTGCTGCTGGCAGCCGAGACGCCGACATCCGGAGATGTGGGGGTGTCGAAGTTTCACGTCAACAAGCTGCGTGGTCGAAACGTCCCGAAGCTGCGTCAGGTGATCGGCTGCGTCTTTCAGGATTTTCGGCTGTTGCAGCAAAAGACCGTGTACGAAAACGTCGCTTTTGCGCTGGAGGTGATCGGCAAACGCACTGACGCGATCAACCGGGTGGTGCCCGAGGTGCTCGAGACGGTGGGATTGTCGGGCAAAGCCAACCGGCTGCCGGACGAGTTGTCGGGCGGCGAACAACAGCGGGTCGCGATCGCCCGCGCCTTCGTGAACCGGCCGCTGGTCCTGCTGGCCGACGAGCCCACCGGCAACCTCGACCCAGACACCAGTAAGGACATCATGGATTTGTTGGAGCGGATCAACCGAACCGGGACCACGGTGGTGATGGCCACCCACGACCACCACATCGTCGACTCGATGCGGCAGCGGGTCGTCGAGTTGTCGCTGGGCCGGCTGGTTCGTGACGAACAGCGCGGCGTCTATGGGATGGATCGCTAAGTGCGCTTCGGCTTCCTGCTCAACGAGGTCCTGACCGGCCTTCGTCGCAATGTCACCATGACGATCGCGATGATCCTGACGACCGCGATCTCGATCGGCCTGTTCGGCGGCGGACTGCTGGTGGTCCGGCTGGCCGACAACTCCCGGGCCATCTACCTCGACCGTGTCGAAACCCAGGTCTTTTTGACCGATGACGTCTCCGCCAACGATCCCGCCTGCGACAGCGACCCGTGTAAAGCGCTGCGCGAGAAAATCGAAAAGCGATCCGACGTCAAGGCGGTGCGCTTCCTCAACCGTCAGCAGGCCTATGACGACGCCATCCGCAAATTCCCGCAGTACAAGGACGTGGCCGGAAAAGATTCCTTCCCAGCGTCGTTCATCGTCAAACTGGAAAATCCCGAGCAGCACAAGGACTTCGACACCGCGATGCAGGGCCAGCCCGGGGTGCTGTCGGTACTCAACCAGAAGGATCTGATCGACCGGCTGTTCGCCGTGCTCGACGGGCTGAGCAATGCCGCCTTTGCGGTCGCACTTGTCCAGGCCATCGGCGCGGTCTTGTTGATCGCCAACATGGTTCAGGTCGCCGCCTATACGCGGCGCACCGAGATCGGCATCATGCGATTGGTCGGGGCCAGCCGCTGGTACACCCAGCTGCCGTTCCTGGTGGAGGCGATGCTGGCCGCGACGGTCGGCGTCCTGATCGCCATCGGCGGCCTGATCGTGGTGCGGGCGATGTTTTTGGAGAATGCGCTCAACCAGTTCTACCAAGCCAATCTGATCGCCCGCGTCGACTACGCCGACATCCTCTACATCGCGCCGTGGCTGCTGCTGCTGGGCGTGGCGATGTCCGGGCTGACGGCCTACGCGACGCTGCGCATCTACGTGCGGCAATAGCGATGGCCAATAAGGCGCCGGGCAAGCAGGCCAAGGTCGGCCGAAAGATCATCGCCACCAATCGCAAAGCCCGGCACAACTATTCGATCATCGAGGTGTTCGAGGCCGGCATGGCCCTGCAGGGGACCGAGGTGAAGAGCCTGCGCGAGGGGCATGCGTCATTGGTCGACGCCTTCGCCACCATCGACGACGGCGAAATTTGGTTGCGCAACCTGCACATTCCGGAGTACCAGCACGGCAGCTGGACCAACCACGAACCGCGGCGCAACCGCAAGTTGCTGTTGCACCGGCGTCAGATCGACACTCTGATCGGGAAGCTGCGCGAAGGCAACTTCGCGCTGGTGCCGTTGTCGCTGTATTTCACCGAGGGCAAGGTCAAGGTCGAGCTCGCGCTGGCCCGCGGTAAACATGCCCACGACAAACGCCAGGACATGGCTCGCCGCGACGCCCAGCGCGAGGTGATCCGGGAGCTGGGCCGCCGCGCCAAGGGCATGGGCTGACGGCGCTGACTGGCGCGCAGGGGCGGGTTGCGGTATTTACGGGGAATGGCCGTGACTGAAGACCCAGTTATTCGCGAGTTGTCCGCAGCGGTGCAGCGCAGCCCCGAAGTCGTCGAGCTGCGTGTGCATTTGGCTACCTTGTTGGCCGACAAGGGACGCTATGCCGAGGCGTTGGGACATTGCAGCGCGGCCTTGAGCCAGGACGCCGGCAACGCCGTCGCGCTGAGCCTGCTGCAGCGGTGCAGTGCCGCGCTGGCCGAGCCCATCCCGACTCAGCCGCAGGCTCCTGCCGAAGACGGCTTCGATTGGTCCATTGCCGAAAAAGAAGTCGCCGACATCATCGAGCCCGCCTTCGTGGAGGCGCCCCCCGACGTCCTGGCCGAAGGAGATTTCGACGTGCTGCAGCGCAGCCAGGTGCGGCTGGTCGACGTTGCGGGCATGGCCGATGTCAAACGGCAATTGGAACTTTCGCTACTGGGGCCGCTGCGCAACCCCGAGCTGATGAAGGCCTACAAGGTGTCCGCTCGTGGTGGGTTGCTCCTATACGGGCCACCTGGGTGCGGCAAAACCTATGTCGCCAAGGCGGTTTCGGGAGAGTTGGGCGCCAGCTTCTACCAGCTGGGAATCGCCGACGTGCTGCATCGTTACCAGGGTGAGAGCGAGCGCAGCATCCGTTCGGCCTTCGACAATGCCCGCCGTAACGCTCCGTGCGTGCTGTTTTTCGACGAGGTCGACGCGTTGGGGCACCGGCGTTCCGCGCTGAGCGGCAGCTCGGGCATCCGCACCATCGTCAACACGTTGCTGGAAGAACTCGACACCGCTACGTCCGCCAACAACGGTGTCTATGTGCTGGGTGCCACCAATGCGCCCTGGGATGTCGATCCGGCATTGCGGCGGCCCGGGCGATTTGACCGGATGATTTTCGTGGGGTTGCCTGACGCCGAGTCCAGGGCGGGGATAGTCCGGTTTCATTTGAAGGATCGGCCGGTCGCCGGGATCGATCCCGCCGCGATCGCGGGCCGCACCGAGGGATTTTCAGGCGCCGATCTGGCGCATGTTTGCGACAGTGCAACGCAATTGGCGATGGCCGATTCGATGCGCAGCCAGCAGGTGCGTCCGGTCACGATGGCGGACGTCCAGGCTGCTGCCGCGCAGGTCAGGCCCAGCGCTGGGCCCTGGTTTGAGACCGCGCGCAACGTCGTCGAATTCGCCAACAACGACGGTACCTACGACGAGTTGGCAAAGTACTTGCGGCGCAGAAAGATTCGGTGATGTCGGAAACGGACACCGACCGAGTGGCCGAAGCTGTCCACCTCGCCAGTGCCTACGTCGACACGGGAAATTATGAGCGGGCCCGGGATGTCCTGCGCCGTGCGTTGGCGGAAAACCCGACCGATCCGGTCCTGCAGGCGCACCTCGCCCGGGCTGAGTACATGCTGGGCAACTACGACACGGCCTCTCATAGCGCGTACGGCGCGTTATCTGCAGCGCCGCAGTACGAGTTCGCCATGCGGCTTTACGCGCTGTCGCTGGAAGGCCTGGGTCGCTCGTACGACGCCCTTTGGATGGCCTGGCGGACCGTGCTTACTCATCCCAACGAACCTGCGGCGCAGCGGCTTTACGCGAAGCTGCTGCAAAATTCGCGCCAGCTTACATCGGCGCTGCTCGTAGTAGACGAGGCATTGCGCCTTGATCCCATGAGTGTCGACGCGTTGGTGCTGCGCGGCTCCATCCTGCATGACCTGCGTCGTATCCCCGAATCCACCGCAACGTATCTGGAGGCCTTGGCGTCGGATCCGGGCAACGCCACGGCGCTCCACAACATTGCCGTCAATCGGCTTCTGGCCGGTAAGTTCTCACTCGCGCTGCGGGGATTTCTGAGGGCCGCGAGAAGTGACCCGACGCTAGGAGATCTTGCGCGCCGCAATATCGCCGACCTTGTCACGAAGGTGCTGAAAAGTCTGACTGTCGTCGCGGTGCTCCTGGGATTGTTTGTCGTTTTTGTCGGCGTCGCGCACGACCAGGGCGAGCCAACCTCCAGATTGCGAATGTTGGCCGGGCTCTTCACCGCTGTGCTGATCGCCATCCTTGGCTGGCTATTGCGAGCGATACCTCGTGGGGTTATTTCGTACATCTTTCGCAACCGTGGCTTTGTCGCCGCCCGCTTGATCCACGCGGCCTCGGCAGCGTGTGCCGGCGCTGGTGTCACCGTTTTCGGTGGGTCGGCGTGGGCGGTCGCGGTTGGGGGAATGTTGATCGTCATTGGTTTGATTCTCGCGCGGGCCGGCGTGACGCTCGGATGGTGACCGGCCTACTATCCGAGCCATGGCCGATCGTCCGCTGACCCAACTCGACAAGTCCGAGGTCCTGGCGGGACTTTTCGCCGTGTGGGACTCCCTCGATGCGCTGCTGGACGGACTGCCCGAGGCGGATTGGCAGTCGATGAGCCCGCTGCCAGGCTGGAATGTCAAGGCGGTCGTGTCGCACATCATCGGTACCGAGTCCTTCCTGCTCGGCATCGGCGCACCGGAGGCCGATATCGACGTCTCCACGCTCGAGCATGTGCGCAACCCCATCGGAGTGATGAACGAGAGCTGGGTGATTCATCTCAGCGGAGAGTCGGGCACCAGCGTGCTGGAGCGGTTCCGCGAGGTGACCACCAAACGCCGCAAGGCTTTGGAGAGAATGCCGGAGACCGACTGGAGCGCGGCGACCACGACGCCGGCGGGCCCCGACGCCTACGGGCGCTTCATGCGGATCCGTACCTTCGATTGCTGGATGCACGAACAGGATATCCGCCAGGCGCTGCAGCGGCCGTCGTCCGACGACGAGTTGGGTGGTCGGACCGCCGAGCTGTCCCTCGACGAAATGTCTTCCAGCATGGGGTTCGTCGTAGGCAAGCTGGCCAAAGCGCCCGACGGCTCCCGGGTGCTGTTCGAACTGACCGGCCCATTGGCCCGCACCATCCGGGTCAGCGTCGATGGCCGCGCGCAACTGGTCGAGGACTTCGGCGGACAAGAGCCGACCGCGGCCATCCGGCTTGATGGACTGCAGTTCACCAGGCTTGCCGGCGGTCGTCCGATGAGCCCCGCCCGCAGCCAGCAGGTAGAACTCGGCGGCGACAAGGACCTCGCGGGCCGGATCGTCGAGCGTCTGAACTTCGTGATCTGATCGGGAAGATAATCCCGTTGCCCGTTGTTGGTAGACGCGTACCATTGATTGTCTTGCCGGAAGTCGGCAAGGGTGCTCGAAGACATGGGGCTGAACGGTTTCGACTTCGCGCATCGAATCAAGGGAAGCGTGCCGGTGCAGGCAAGAGACCACCGTAAGCGTCGTTGCAACCAAATAAGCGCCGATTCACATCAGCGCGACTACGCTCTCGCTGCCTAAGCGACGGCTAGTCTGTCAGACCGGGACCGCCCTCGACCCGGACCCTGGCATCAGCTAGAGGGATCAACCGATGAGTTCGGTCGCGGGACTCGTCGGGACACCAACAGCGACTGGGATCGTCATCCTGGCTAGTTCGCGTGACCAGGAGATCCGAGCAGAGGCATAGCGAACTGCGCACGGAGAAGCCTTGAGGGAATGCCGTAGGACCCGGGTTCGATTCCCGGCAGCTCCACCACTTGACGGGCCGGTTCGCCGGCTCATTTGCAGGCAACGACAGCCATCACAGACCGAGGTATCGCGCTACGGCGTGTTCATCGCCGTGCACATAGAACGACATCGATCGTTCGGACCTGGTCGACCACTTTCCGTTCGAGCAGCCGTGGTGCCCGCCGGATGACGTCGCTCTGCGCTCGCCGTTGCGCAATGCGGCCTTGACGATCTGTTCATCTTGTTCAACACGCAATCGGCAGCCCGACGGCCGCGTTCGTCGTCTCGTCTTGCTTACCTGAGTCCACCTGGACGCCGGTTCCGGCAAACCGCGACGTGATTACCCGTCCTCGGCATAAGCTCCGGCTACTCGATGATCGGTATCGGCTGGGCAACTCGACGGGTTGCCCGAAGGGTGGAGCGGCACAGTGTCGTATGTTCTTGCGTCTCCCGAGCTAATGTCCGGCGCGGCCACAGAGGTGGCGTCGATTGGTTCGGTGGTCGCAACCGCAAACCAGGGGATGGCCGCGGCCACCACTGAGGTACTGGCCGCGGCCGAGGATGAGGTGTCGGAGGCGATCGCGGCCTTCTTTTCGGCCCACGGCCGGGACTATCTAGCTGTCAGCGCACACGCGGCGGCTTTCCATGAGCGGTTCGTGCAGGCATTGAGCGGCGCTGCCGGGGCGTATGCCACCGCCGAAGCGGCCGGCGCTGCGCCTCTGGCGACTTTTGAGCAGGCGGTGCTTGGCGTTCAGCTGGAAATCCAGCAGATCCCCACGACGATTGCCGCCGGATTCAGCTCCGGGCTCGCATCCCTGACTTCAGTGCCAGGTAACCCACTCCTGATGCTGCTTGCCAGCGACATCCCGCCGCTGTCGTGGGTCTTGGGCAACTCCCCGCCACCATTGTTGAATTTGCTGCTGGGGCAAACGGTGCAGTACACCACGTATCAGGGGATGAGCGTCGTGCAGATCACGCCGGCCGCTCCAACGGGCGAACACGTGGTTGCCCTGCACGGTGGCGCGTACATTCTCCCGGCCTCGTTGTTCCACTGGATCAATTACTCGGTGACGGCCTACCAGACCGGCGCGACCTTCGAAGTGCCGATTTACCCGTTGCTCCAGCAAGGTGGTACCGCCGCCACGGTCGTACCGCAAACAGCCGGCTTCATCTCATCGCAGATCGCGCAATACGGAGCCCAGAATGTCAGCGTGGTCGGCGACTCCGCGGGCGGCAACCTCGCACTGGGGGCCGTCCAATACTTGGTCAGCCAATCCGAACCGGTACCGTCGTCGATGGTGTTGCTGTCTCCGTGGCTGGATGTGGGGACTGGGGGACTCGGCGCGGTGTGGGCAGGCAATCTTCCCGCGAACAACTATCTGGTCAGCCCGCTGAATGGGTCACTTGACGGTCTTCCGCCGACGTATGTCTACTCCGGCTCGCTGGATCCACTTGCACAACAAGCGGCCGTCCTCCAGCAAGCAGCATTAGCCCAAGGGGCCCCGATGAGCTTCGTTGTGGAACCCTGCGGAATTCACGACTGGGTTCTGCTGACTCCCGGCGGGTTGCCGTACTGGCCGCAGATCAACCAACAACTCGGTATCGTCGCCTGATCGCAGGGTGGCGCCACGATCACGGGGATCTTGGCCCTGTTCACTGCCGCCCCGACCGAACCCAGAAACATGCCTGCCTGGCCGTCCGCGACCAGCAGTTGCGCCTACCCGGCCGCCTGCAGGGTGATCTCGGAGATTTCCGTCCGGCTCTGGCCATTGGTGGTGCCCAAGGTGGAGATCCACACCAGCACATTGGAGGTCTTCGTCCGGTTATCCACCGTGATGCGGTTGTGCCCCGGCTGCAGTGGCGTGTTCGGGGTCAGCGCGGTGGTGTCGGCCAATGTGGTCGGGGTTTGGCTGGGCGACGAACGGATCTGCACCTGGGTTCCCGTGCTGGACACGTCGATCGTCACGGCGCTCAGCGCGGTCGGCTGGGCCAGGTGCAGCAACAGCCCCATTCCCTCGATGAATTTCGGGAACGGGACCGCGTCCCGATAGGTAACGGTGGACCACGCCGTGTTCGGGTTGCCGTCGATCGCCAAGTTGGCCTGCTGCGGGTTGTCGGGGGCGCCGTCGGGTGAAAAAACCGTTGCACTCACCGGCTTGACGATTGGTCCAGGGCGGGTCCGGGTGCCGAAACCGTGCGTGAAGTACAGAACCGCCGCCGCGGTCAACACGATGACACCGACGACGGCGACGAGCGCGGCGAGCCGGAGTTTTCTGCCTTTCGGCGCCTTGTCTCGCGGCGGTGTGGCACCGACCTCCGACCGGCGTCGCCTCGGACGAGCTCCGGCTGACAAGTTGACGATCTTGTCAGCGTCGAGGGTTTCGCCGTCCCACAGGCCGGTGATCTCGACCTCGTCCCCGTCCGCGAGCTGACCCGCGACGAGGTCGGTTTGGATCTCGACGGGAAGCGGAGCGCGCCGGTCGCCGAGCGGCTCATAGGGGACTACCTGGAACGACAAGATCCCGACCTGCGATTGGGCTCCGACCGCGCTTTGCGCTACGGCGCGCGCCGTTCCGTGAACAACCAGACGCTCGAGACGCTGCGTGGCCGGACGTCCGCCCGAAGCGAGGTCCTCGGCGGGGCCCGGCCCCGACGTTTGCAAGCGCGCCGGGGCGCCCCGCTGTGTGAGAGCCAGGGCGAACTCGGTGCAAGTCGGGTATCGCTGG
Source organism: Mycobacterium persicum (assembly GCF_002086675.1). GTDB lineage: Bacteria > Actinomycetota > Actinomycetes > Mycobacteriales > Mycobacteriaceae > Mycobacterium > Mycobacterium persicum. The sequence continues at coordinate 14,359 of NZ_MVIF01000010.1, read as the reverse complement.
TTGGGGTCTTTGGCCAGCGCCCTTGCCAGGACGGCGTCGAGGTGCGCGAGTTCGGGCCGGCGCGCCGATATCCGCGGTGGCGGTGTATTGAGATGGTTGCTGACGACGACGGCGCGATTCGAGTCGTGAAACGGCGGGGCACCGGTTAACAGGTAAAACGTCGTCGCAGCCAGCGCATATTGATCTGCCCGGCCGTCAAGTGGCTTGCCCAGCAGCTGCTCGGGGGCCACGTAACTGATGGTTCCGATGGCGACGTTGACGTCGGTGAGGTTGCTGACGTCGTCGATTCTGCGGGCGATGCCGAAATCGGTGAGCAGCACCCTGCGCCGGTGGCCATCGGGCGCGGTCACGAGGATGTTCTCGGGCTTGACGTCACGATGGAGCAGACGGCGATCATGACCGAAGTCGAGCGCATCGGCCACCGCAGTCACGATTTCCGCGACGTCTTGCTCTGGCATTCCGTTCGGGTAGCGCTCCCGGACCAACCGACCCGCGTCGGTGCCGTCGACGTACTCCATCGAGATCCAGAGCCGGCCGTTGAACTCACCGCGATCGAGAACGCCGACGATATGGGGGTGCCACAGCGTCGCCGCCAACTCGGCTTCGCGTTTGAATCTCGCCTGAAACTCCTCGTCGGCTGTCGCGGCCAACGACAAGACCTTCAGCGCGTCGTGACGCGGCAGCCGGGGATGCTGGGCGAGGTAAACCTCACCCATCCCGCCGGTGCCGAGCAGGCGCTCGATCACGTAGCCAGCGAATACCTCACCGTTGTCGAACGGCATGCCCGAAAGCCTACAAACCGCCACGGCCGGCTAGCGAATCTCGCTGATGAGGTGCCAGCCCGCGTCGGCACGCCCCCGGCGGGCCGGGAGAAGTCGGCGTCGGCGCAGACGTGTTTTCCCTGCGCACAACACGATCGCCCGGCATTGGGCGTCGTCGTCCAGCCGCTCATACGCGTCGGCGATGCGCTCGATCAAGGCGGCGTCGAAATAGTTGTTCGGAGGTCGATGGATCTCCACGACAGCCACGTGTCCGCCGCGTTCGACGGTGACTCCGGGATGTTCACAGCCGATCCAGGAATTCGCGCACCGCGGCGTTGAACGCCCCGGGCTGGTCCATGTTTGCCGCGTGCCCGGCGTTGTCGACGACAACCTTGCGGGCCCCGGGGATTTTGCGGGCCAAGTAGTCGGCGCTGGCCAGGAAGTCGGTGTCCTGGGCGCCGACGACGACGAGCGTGGGCACCGTGACACTGTCGAGCGACGTGATCACCCGAGCGTCCTTCTGGGCCATGACACCGCGGGCGGCCCGGGGCAGCCCCTCGGGGTGCTGGTGCACGGCCTGCGCGAGTTCCGGTGACATGTCGGTGAGCGCTTCGCCTCGTTCGAGTCGTTGGGCGCGCCGTTCCACCCATGCGTTCCACTTGTCGCGGGCCGCGTCGTTGCGGTAGCCCGGCCCCGTGTCGACCAGTACCAGCGCCGCCACCCGCTGCGGATGGGCGAGGTGGAAGGCCAGGGATAGGTAGCCGCCCAAGGACATTCCGCCGAGCACGGCCCGATCGGCGCCCGCGGCATCAAGAACGGCCGCCATGTCGGCGACGCTGATCTGCTCGCTGTAGCGGTCCATGTCCTCGGGCGCGTCGCTGCCGCCGTGGCCGCGCTGGTCCCAGACGATCACCGGCCGGTCGACGCTCAAGGCATCAATGTTGGGGTCCCACATGCCCCCGGTGGCGCCGAAACCGTGCGTGAGCAACAGCGGCACACCCGGCGCCTGGGGATTGTGCACCCGGAAGACCAGCGTGACCCCGTCCGGTCGCTGCAGGCGCTTCACGCCAGCACCTCGGACCCGCACTGGATGGCCGGGTAGCGGGCGTCGGGACGGCGAGCGACCAGCGCTGCGCCGAGCCGGTTCGGGCAGCGATGATGCCCTTTACCTTTGTCGTGCCAGGCCCAGAGTCGACGGGTCACGTGGTGCAACGGATACTCCTTCGTCATACCGATCGCTCCATGCGGCTGATGGGTTACCGCCGTCACCAGTCGTGCCGCCCGGTCGGCAAGCATTTTGGCGCAAGCGATTTCGAGGTCGCGGGGCCGAGACCGGCCGGCTCCACCTTCCAGGTCGATGGTGACCGAATGGGCTTGCACGGCCTAGAACTGACCGATGGGCCGCCAATATCGCTCACGTTCACGGCAATAACGCAGCGCCATCGCCGCCACGGCGTCTCAAACTCGGGCTAAAATCCGTTCTTTTGGCACTTGACAGTTCGGTTCTGACAGACCATTCCGATCCGGCCCCAGTCTTGTTCGAGGCCTGTTCTGCTCGGATGTAGCAAGCGCGGATCCTGCGAGAATATCGGGGTGAAGAGCAGATCATCGATGATCGGAAGCGCGTCATCGTCATCTGGGTCTGCGTAAGCGATGCCGCTGCCGCCGGACAGAGCCGTCATCCATATTCCGATGCTGGCTATCAGGATTGCCAGCGCCGTTCGAGCGAACCTTTGCAGCGTCATCGGTCGCCCTCTCTGCCGTCTGCCACGAATCCCTGGCTATACGTGAAGTTTACTCGCCAAGCACCTGTGAGCGTTCCGGCAAACAGGAACCGCTCGGCGACCAGCGCTGAGTGACGCGGGTCTCGCCAGACTGCCTCTTCTGAATCGCAAACCAGCTACAAACGCGCAACAACTCTGATTTCGTTAACCAGCAACGCCATAACGGAATGGGGCGGTGCTTAGCGTATCGGCTGTGATGCCGATTTCCGCGGTAGTTCGCCGTGCTGCGGTTCTGGCCGTGTGCCTCGTCGTACCGATGACCGCGCCGTCGGCAGGTGCCCAACCCGACGCCGAACCCCCTCCCGGTGCGGTGCCACCGTCCGACGGGTCGGTGCCTCCAGGCACACCGGCTAGGGTGAACACCCCTGACGGCTGGGTCCTGGCCCTCGGCGCGAAGGACGAGAAACACGTTCCGGTGGCGCCGCTGACCACCGCGCTGTCGTCCCGCGAATACCTCTCCAGCGGAATCTTTGGCGCTTCGCTCACCGGGCCGGAAGACCCCCGAGGCGTCCTGGAGGTCGGCTACGAGATCGGGTGCGGGGTCGACCAGAGCACCTCCAATGGCTTCGTCATCGCAAATGGCAGCGGAATCTCTCCCTCGCTCGCCGCCGAACTGCCGCTGGGTCCCGGCCAGCCGCCTATCGTCATTCCGCTGGCCAGCGGGCAGTATAACAACGTGGTCAGCGTGGGCCTCAAGCCCGGATTCGTCGTCATCGTGCCGGTGGTCCGCAAAGACTTCAAGGGGCCAAATCCGTGGATCATGATCAGCGACTTCCACATCAAGATCGACGGGTGCGTTGGCCAGTCGTTCATCCGTTCCTACGCGACCATGACCCGCATCACCGATGAGTCCGACGTGGTGCTGTCCTACGTCGGCTCCACCAAGGCCGTCTGACCGCGATTGCCGAAGGCGAGCTTCGACGGCACCCGCGGCGTTGGTGCTCGGCACGCTCTGTTGCGGATTTCGGCGAATGCCACCGCGACTGCCGCCGAAAACTCTTCCGCCAAGGCATGGACGGGGTACGTTCCTGGAATAAGCCTGATCGAGGGGGAATCGAGGGGGCAGGGTAATGAGCTTTTCGGTGTGGCCGCCCGAGGTCAATTCGGTGCTGCTGCTTGCTGGACCGGGATCGGAGCCGATGCTGGCGGCGGCGACGGCCTGGGACGGAATCGGCGGTGAATTGAGCTCAGCGGCGAACGCATTCGGTTCGATCACCTCGGACCTGGGGGCTCAGGCCTGGCAAGGCGCCGCGTCGGCCTCCATGACGGCGGCGGCAGCCCGGTACCTGGACTGGCTGGGAAAGGCAGCCGCTCAAGCCGAACAGTCAGCAGCTCAAGCCCGGGCGGCGGCCATCGCCTATGAAGCAGCACTGGCCGGCATCGTGCACCCTGAACTGATCAACGCCAACCGTGGCCAGTTGGTGTCGCTGGTGATCTCTAACCTGTTCGGTCAAAACGCACCGGCGATCGCGGCCGCCGAGGCTGCATACGAGCAGATGTGGGCTCAGGACGTCGCCGCGATGAGCGGATATCACAGCAGTGCCGCGACGACGGTCGCGCAGTTGGCCCCGTGGGAACAAGCGCTGCAAGATCTGCCTGGACTGCCAGGCGAATTCGCCAAAGCAATCGGAAACGGTTTCGCCTTGGTAGAACAGCAAATTCAGCAGACCCCCACGGCACTGGCCAGTGGATTCGCCCGGGTTTCCGACACCCTCATCACCGGCGTCTTCGGGGCGCCGGCTGATCCGCCTTTCGCGGCAACGCATTCGGGGAACTTCACCGGCGCCCCGTCGCTGGCGACCAGACTTGAAGAAGCCGCGCTGTGGCCGGTGAAACCCCTGCTCGCGTTGTCCGGCCTGGAAACTCAACTTGCGGTGCCCGGTAACCCACTGTTGGCGTTGTTCGCGAGCGACATCCCGCCGCTGTCGTGGTTCCTCGGTAACTCCCCGCCACCTTTCCTGAATTTGCTGCTGGGGGAGACGGTGCAATACACAACGTATAACGGGATGAGCGTCGTGCAGATCACGCCGGCTCATCCGACCGGTGAATACGTGGTCGCCATTCACGGTGGCGCGTTTATCTTTCCGCCCTCGTTCTTGCACTGGATCAATTACTCGGTGATGGCCCAGCAGACCGGCGCGACCGTTCAAGTCCCGATTTACCCGTTGCTGCAGGAAGGTGGTACCGCCGGTACGGTCGTACCCACGATGGCCGGTTTCATCTCCACGCAAATCGCTCAACACCAGCCGTCCAACGTCAGCGTGATCGGCGACTCGGCGGGCGGCAACCTCGCACTGGCGGCTACCCAATACCTGGTGGCCCACGGCGACCCCGTGCCGGAGTCAATGGTTCTGGTGTCTCCGTGGCTCGACGTGGGAATGACCAATCCGAATATCGGGCTGGTCCAGGATCCGTTGCTTCCTGTCGGGCCCGCGCAACAGATCGGCAGGGTGTGGGCCGGCAATCTTGACGTGAACGACCCCATGGTGAGTCCGCTGAACGGCTCCCTGGGCGGACTGCCGCAGACGTATGTCTACTCGGGCAACCTGGACATCCTCGCGCCGGACGTGTTTGTCCTGCAACAAGCGGCCGTAACTCAAGGGGCCCCGGTCAGCTTCGTGCTGGCCAACGGTCAGATTCACGACTGGATTCTGCTTACTCCGGACGGTTTCCAATACTGGCCGCAGATCAACCGGCAACTCGGTATCGCCGCCTGATCGCGGGCGAAGCACCGCTCAGTCGCGCCGATGCAGGAAGCCATGCAGAATCGCCTGGACGAGTTCGTCGACGATCGCCTCCCGCGGGGGCGGCACGGACCCGAAGAAGGTCGCCTGCAGTGCGACCATGCCGACGATCATCGCCACCGTCGAGTGCGCCGGCAGGTCCGGCTGACTCGAGCGGATTCCGCGTAACCGCATGCCCTCGGCGCTGATCTGACCGAGCACCGCAATAGCCCGTCGCATGTCGGCGATGCCGGTGTCCTCGGTTTCCTCCTCGCCGAACGCCTCCGACGCCGCGAGCGTCAGCAGCAGACCCCGATGGTCCACGAGCATGTCGTAGAGCTGCTCGACGAAATGGCGGGCCAGTTCCTCTTCGTCGGTTTCCTCCGGGACGACCGACTGCCATGTCCGGCTGAATTCGTCGACGAAACGGGTGAAAGGAAGAACCAGTGCTTCCCGGAAAAGCCCGGCCTTCGAGCCGAAGTGCCGGAATAGCAGGTATTCGCTGACTCCGGCCGCCTGTGCGATTTCACGCGTCGTGGTGCTGCGGTAGTCCTGGCGGGCGAACAGCTCGCGCGCGGCATCGAGCAGGAGCCGGCGCGGCTCACCGCGAGGCCGACGGAGCGGCTGAACCGGCGCTTGGGCCGCGCGCCCGTTGCTGGACGAAAGTCGCTGGGACACCGTCATTTACTCCTGGGCACTCCGGTATTTCACGATCGTCGGCCTTGACCTTCGACTTAGAATAGTATCCACTATCACAAAGCCGGGTAGCCTGCCGGAAGGGCGTGTTGTGGGCGCGGTCATCATGCTCGGAACCCTGTTCGGGCTGATCGTCGTCATCTTCGGTCTGGTTATCTACATCGACCCGGAAGCGCGCCGCGGCGGGCGCTCACGATGAGTACCCAGTTGACGCCGTTGCTGACTGCGGCCGTCATCTTTGGCTGGGGTAGCGGCATCGTGTTCACCGCGGCGGGTGGGTATCTGAGCTTTCGCCGCCGTCGGCTACACCCACTGCTATTGCTGTGTGTCTCGGCGATCTCGTTTTCGTGGATCGAGGCGCCCTACGACTGGGCGATGTACGCGCAATTCCCGCCCGCCCTACCACGAGTGCCGTCGTGGTGGCCGTTGAACATGACGTGGGGTGGGCTCCCCTCGTCGGTGCCGGTCGGCTACATCGGCTACTTCGTGCTGCCCGCGGTGATCGGCGCGGCGCTCGGACGACGGTTGAGCGCGCGGTTCGGCTGGTGTCGGCCGATCACGCTGCTGATCGTCGGACTCGTCGTCGGCTTCTGCTGGGCCTTCGTCTTCAACGCGTTCCTCGGGGCCCGGCTCGGCGTCTTCCATTACGGCTACGTGATTCCCGGCCTGGCAATCTTCGAGGGCGCCAAGCACCAGTACCCGGTCTACGACTCGCTGGCATTGGGGGTGCAGATGATGGTCTTCACCTATCTGCTGGGCCGCACCGATTCCCAGGGACGAAACGTCATCGAGATGTGGGCCGACAAGCGCTCGACGAGCCGGCTGCAGTCGGCAGTGCTGTCCGTCGTCGCCGTCGTTGTCATCGGGAACCTACTGTACGGGGCGGTCTTTGCGCCCCACCTCGTCACCAAGCTGGGCGGGTGGGTGACCTCCGGGCCGACGGAGCAGCTATTCCCCGGCGTACCGAACCAACCCCGGCAGGGCGGATGAGTGCCCACCCAACAGGAGCTTTACTACGATCCGTTCGACTTCGACATCGATGACGATCCCTATCCGGTGTGGAAACGGATGCGGGCAGCGGCCCCACTGTATTTCAACGACAAGTACAACTTCTATGCGTTGAGTCGCTACGACGACGTGGCAGCCGCACTGCATGATTGGCAGACGTATCGGTCGGGACGGGGCACCACGGCCGACATCTTGTTCAGCGGCATCGAAGTTCCGCCGGGAATCCTGCTGTTCGAGGATCCGCCGCTGCATGATCTGCACCGGCGCTTGTTGTCGCGGGTTTTCACCCCTCGGCGGATGCTGGCCGTCGACCGACTGGTGCGTGAATTTTGTTGTCGCGCACTGGATTCGCTTCGCGATTCGGACGGGTTCGACTTCGTCGCCGATCTGGGGGCGATCATGCCGATGCGCACCATCGGCTACCTGCTGGGCATCCCCGAGCAGGCGCAACAGCTAATCCGTGACCGCAACGACCAGAACCTCGCGCTCGGACCGCGACGGGAGGGGGTCAGCCCGACGATCTTCGAGGATTCGATGGCGATGTTCGCCGAGTACATCGAGTGGCGGGCGACGCATCCCTCCGACGACCTGGCGACAGATCTGCTCAACGCCGAAGTCGACGAATCAGACGGATCCCGGCGGCGCCTGGAACGCAACGAAGTTTTGGCCTACACCGCGATGATCGTCGGTGCCGGCAACGAAACCACCGCGCGGCTGATCGGTTTCATGGGCCAACTGCTCGGCGAGCATCCCGACCAACGACACGAACTCGTCGCGGATCCGCACCTGATCGGCTCGGCGGTCGAGGAGACCCTGCGCTACGAGCCGCCGTCGCCGGTGCAGGCGCGCTACGTCGCTCGCGACGTCGAGTTGTACGGGCACACCGTGACCGAGGGCTCCCACATGCTGCTGCTCAATGGTTCGGCGAATCGGGACGAGAAGAGATTCAGCGAGCCGGATCGCTACGACATCCACCGCAAAGGTGGCCATTTGAGCTTCGGGCAGGGACTGCATTTCTGCCTCGGCTCGGCCCTGGCGCGGCTCGAGGCCCGGGTCGCGTTCGAAGAGGTCCTCAAGCGATGGACCGACTGGGAGGTCGACTACGACAACGCCAGCAGGGCACGGACGTCCAGTGTGCGGGGCTGGGCGCGACTGCCCGTCAAGACAGTTCGGGCCAAGCCCTGATCAATGCGAAGCCGGTCAGCGGTGGCCGGGCGCGTTGGGGTTGCAGTCGATGCGATCAGGGATGTAGCAGTCCGGAATGATCCAGTCGCTGAGCGGATCCTTGGGATTGACGCGCACCGAACCTTTCGGCAGCTCAGGAGCTTTGCCCGGTTCGAGAGCGAAGGTATTGGAGAAGATGGCCGGCTGATCCCGGGCCAACCGGAGAAGCACCCCGCCCTGCCGGACACAGATAAGTCCAACGGCCGGTGGCTCTTTGGACGGGTCCGGCATCGCCTCCGAGCTCGGGTAGACGAGATTGCACAGATCCTGGGCGCTCAGAATGTGGTACGGGGGGTCGTCGGCCTGCGCCGGCGGAGCGACCAGCAGCCCCGCTCCGAGAACACCCATTCCTATTGCGCCTACGGCGAGTTCCCGAAACATGTCCACCACCTCGTGGTTGTGCGCGACTCAGCGGAATCATAGCGGTCGAAGGCGCGTGGCGGAACAACTTGCTTTTCTCGCCCCTGCACGCGATGCGGCGCAGCGCTATTCCTGCTGGACGCCGGTCAGCGTCCGAATCGTTTCCAGTTCGCCGTCCTGATAGGCCCGCCCGTCGGGCCGCAGCAGGTCGCTGAACCACACCTTCGGCGGCGTGCGGTACGGGTGATCCCACGAGTCCCACGGCAGGTACGTCTGGGTCTTTCCGGCGACCAGCCCCCAGTTGAACGCTCCGACGTTGTGCCGCTTGGCAATTGGCAGAATTCCCGCGACGGTGCTGCCCCGGCTGCGGGCCAGGTATTCGGTGCACACGACCGGACGCCCCAGTGGGGAAAGTTCGGCGATCCGGGCCTCGAAGTCGGCCGGCGCGCCATAGCTGTGGAAGGTGATCACGTCCGAGTTGTCCAGTTGGATGCCGCTGATCGTGCTGCGTTGCCCGGGGTCGGCCCAGTTTCCCTGCCAGACCCCACTGGTCAACGGCTGAGCAGGCTCGACTGCCCGCGCCCACCGGAACACCTGGGGCAGCAAGTCGGCGACCAGCGCCAGCTTGTCCTTGCGCTCCACCTTGCGATATACGCGCGCGGGATTGTCGGGTTCGTTCCACAGGTCCCAACCCAAAACCCGGTCGTCATTGCGGAATTGGCCCACGACTCCGGTGACATAGTCGTAAAGAACGCCGACGTAGCGCCGGTCACCGAGGTGTTCGGCACCGGGGCTTTGCACCCACCCGGAGTTGTGCACCCCGGGCCTGGGCGGGCGCTGACGGCCCGGCCTGGGGAACGGGTCCCAGCAGGAGTCGAACAAGACGAAAAGCGGCTTGATGCCATGGCGCGCGGCGATCGCGACGAACTGCGCGAGACGGCCTTGGAAGCCTTGGCGGTCCTGGGCCCACAGTAGGTCGTGGAGAAAGACCCGCACCGTGTTGAACCCGAGTGACCGCGCCGCGGCGAGCTCGCCGTCGATGCGCCGCGGGTCATAGCTGCCCGACTGGAACATCTCCAGCTGGTTGACGGCGTTCGACGTGATGTAGTTGGCGCCGACGAGCCAGCCCTGCGCTTGATACCAGCTGTTGGCACGCTCGGCCGGCCACCGGCCTGGTTCGGCACCGGCGCGCCCGGCCGTGGCCAGCGCCGTGCCCGCGGCCAGCAGCAGCGGCAGCTTCAACGCGGTCCGACGGTCCACGAAAAGACCATAATTTCGCCAGGTGATCCGTATGGTGTTGCTCGGCAACGTGTTTGGAGTTGCTTATCGATTCGAAACGTTTGAGGTTGGGAATCGTTACTTGCGTTGTGCGGCGGCGGTTACCGCGATGCCGACAGCCGGTCGCGAAATCCCGGGCCGGCCTCGGGGGTCACATTGCGCGCGGTGATCTCCTCGCCGCAGCGGACGCAGATCAGGCGAGGATCGACGAATTCGCCGCAGGTGTGGTGTCGCAGCATGATCGGCGGGCCGTCAGGGTGGGGCAAATGCTCGTCGCCCCACCGCATGAGCACGACGATCGCCGCGAAGAGCTCTCGGCCGGCCTCGGTGAGCCGGTACTCGTGTCGTTCGGGATCGCGGGAGTAGGGGACGCGGTCGAGAAGGCCGACGTCGACGAGCATCCGCAGCCGCGACGACAGGGTGGGGCGCGGGATGTTGAGGTTGCGGGCGAGCTGGCCGAAGCGCTGCACCCCGAAGAACGCCTCACGCAGGATGAGCAGCGTCCAGCGCTCACCGACCAGCTCCAGGGCCCGTCCGACAGACTCGCCCTCGAAGCGATGCGACAACTCGGCGGGGTGCATAGTTCAACGACTTTACCGGTTCAATTACTGAACCGACAGGAGTAAGTTGATTGAACCGCCGCCGTCACCGTCACCAGGAGCCGTTGATGAATCACCGCGACGCCGAGATCGAGAACCTTGCCGAGAAGATCGCCCTCGCGGCTCGCGAGCTTTCCGGGCAGATCGATCGCGATCGCCGACTCCCCGACGAACTCGTTACCAGCCTGAATGCGGCCGGACTGCTGCGCGCCACCATGCCCCGCGAGGTCGAGGCGTTGGAGCTGGCGCCGGAAACGGCGCTGCGGTGCGCCGAAGCGATTGCGCGCGGTGACGCCTCCGCGGGATGGTGCGTATCGATCGCCATCACCAGCGCCCTGCTGGTCGCCTACCTGCCGGCGTCCAGCCGCGAGGAGATGTTCGGCGGCGGGCGGGGTGTCGCGGCGGGGGTGTGGGCGCCGCGGGGCACGGCGCGCTCTGTCGACGGCGGTGTCGTGATGTCCGGGCGCTGGGCGTTCTGCAGCGGGATCAGCCACGCGGACATGATGTTCGCGGGTTGCTTTGTCGACGATCAGCGGGTGCCCTCCGTCGTCGCGTTGCCCAAAGCGGACCTGAAGGTCCTCGACACCTGGCACACCCTGGGCCTGCGCGGCACCGGCAGCCACGACAGCGTCGCCGACGAGGTTTTCGTGCCCGCCGACCGGGTGTTCTCGGTGTTCGACGGACCTGCGCTGGATCGGCCGCTGTACCGCTTTCCGGTGTTCGGCTTCTTCGCGCTGTCGATCGGCGCGGCCGCATTGGGCAATGCGCGCGCCGCGATCGACGACCTCGTCGAACTGGCCGCCGGAAAGAAGGGCCTGGGCTCCACGCGCACACTGGCCGAACGCCCGGCGACCCAGGCTGCGGTGGCGACGGCCGAAGCGGCGCTGGATGCCGCGCGCGCGCTGTACTACCAGGCGATCGACGCCGCGTGGCAGGCCAGCCACGGCGCCGATGCGGTGCCGGTGGCGTTGCGCAACCGGCTCCGGCTGGCGGCCACGCATGCGGTGCGGATTTCGGCCGACGTGGTGCGCACCATGTACGACCTGGCGGGGGGCAGCGCCATTTACGACAGCTCGCCACTGCAGCGCCGGTTCCGGGACGCCTTCACCGCCACCGCCCACTTCCAGGTCAACGAGGCCTCCCGCGAGCTGTCCGGCCGGGTGCTGCTCGACCAGCCCAGCGACGTGGCGATGCTGTGAGCGGCATGGACGTCGAGGTCGCCCTGCCGTTTTGGCTTGACCGACCCGACCACGAAGCAATGGAGGTCGCGCTGGCGGCCTCCGACGCAGGCTTCGACGCCCTCTGGATCGGCGAGATGGCCACCTATGACGCGTTCGCGCTGGCGACCGCGGTAGGGCTGCGGGCGCCCCACCTGACCCTGAAAATCGGCCCGCTGGCCGTCGGTGTCCGTGGCCCGGTGGCACTGGCGCTGGGAGTCGGTTCGGTTGCCTCCCTCACCGGCAATCGGGTCGACCTTGCCCTGGGGGCGTCCAGTCCGGCGATTGTGAGCGGCTGGCACAACCGCCGGTGGGCACACCATGTGCCGGTCATGCGCGAAACCATCGAATGCCTGCGATCGATATTGGCCGGCGAACGCGTCGACTACGTCGGCCGGCACGTCAGCAGCCACGGTTTCCGGCTCCGCAACGCACCGCCGGATACCCGAATCGCGTTGGGGGCGTTCGGTCCCGGCATGATCCTGCTGGCGGCCCAGCGCGCCGACGAGGTGGTGCTCAACCTCGCGTCGCCGGCGCGCGTCGCGCAGGTTCGGGAGGTCCTCGACACAGAAGCCGCCGCGGTCCGCCGTCGCGCGCCGCGCCTGACGATCTGGGTGCCGGTCGCGGTCAACCCGGGTGCTGCCGCGCACGCGCAGGTGGCTGCTCAGCTGGCCGTGTATCTCGCGCCGCCCGGCTACGGCGAAATGTTCGCCGCGCTGGGCTTCGGCGACCTCGTCCGCGGCGCACGCACCGGCGCAACCAGACGCGAACTGGCGGCGGCCATTCCCGTCGAACTGCTCGATCAGGTGGGGGCGCTGGGCGGCGCCGACCGGATCGCGGCCCGGCTGCGCGCCTACCACCGAGCCGGGGCCGACTGCCTGGCCGTCGTGCCCTCGACAGCCGAAGACCCCGGTGGCCGGATGACGCTGCGCACGGTCCGGGAGATCGTGCCCCTGGTCGACACCGAGTGCCGTCCTACCGAGTAGCCCGATCCGCGGATCTGGTGGTCAACCGCCCAGCCATGGGACCGGCCACGTCGAAACCGAGGACAGTCCGCTGGCCGGCGACGATACTCAGCGGCATGGTCGCGACGCTGCCTGCCCCGCGCCTAACGGACGTCTCCACGATGGACGAGGTCATCGAAGGCATCGAGGCGATCATTGAATGGTCGGGTGAGACGGCGAGCCGGGTCGGCTACTTCGCGCTCGTATACAAGCGGGCAACCATCGCGGTTCGCGATGCCATCAACGCGGGAATGTTCGCCGACGGACCGCGGATGACACGGTTCGGCGTGGCGTTCGCTCACCGGTACTTCGATGCCGTGCAGAGCCGGTTCGACGGTGACCACCGGAAGCCGACCCGAGTGTGGCAGGCCGCGTTCGACGTGAACGCCAGCGATAGCCCCATTGTTTTGCAGCACATCCTCACCGCGATGACCGCCCACGACACTTTCGACCTTGGTATTGCCGCCGCCGCGACGGCCGGAGATTCGCTGGAGCCGCTGCAGAGTGATTTCGACATCGTCAATGCCATTCTCAGCAGTCAGATCGGCCGAGTCCTGGACGGCATCGAGCGGATTTCACCGGTCATGGCTGGGGTACGCAAGATGTTGGCCAGCAAGGACGTCGGCTTCGTCGGCGCGGAACTCAAGCGTTCTCGTGACCTCGCGTGGACAATCGCGCAACAGCTTATCGCCGAGCCAGAATCCAGCCGCGGGAACATAATCGATCATTTCGACGCCACGATTGCCCTGGAGATCGAAAAATACTTGAACCCGCCATGGGCGATATCGAAAATGGTCAAGGCCATCGCCATGGGAGAAAGCCGCGACGTAGCCTACAACCTGGGCATGATTGACCAGGCCGGGTAATCGCCTGACCGGTGTTCAGCGGCTGGTTTCGTGGTCCCGCGCAGCAGAAATTCTGGTGAAGAAGTATTCTGTGGCATTGGAATACATGAAGCCATAGAACAACGCGAATAGTAATTCCTCCAGTGGGACTCCCGCGATGACCGCTCCCGAAAGGGCAGACAAGTTCCACACATGGAACAGGTAGTGCGGATATACCGCGCTGAACATCACGAAGCACACAAAATACAGTCCCGTGAATAGAAAGCCGGCCAGCATAATCCTCGGGATCCGCGCCGGCCAGCAGGCGCACGAGGCGGCGGCACCGGCGAACAGCGCGATGATCGTGATGTAGATCGGGTTCACATTCGTCGTGGTGATGAGAGTGACAAAGACCGGGATCGGGGAAACCAGGGCAAGAACTTGGAGGGAGCGTGCACATCGCGGCTGCGGCCCGATTTTCCGGCCGATCTTGCGGAGGCCTGTGTAGATGGCAGCAACCATTCCACCCGCTGCGAATGAGAACACAACACTTTCGATATCGATGCCTATTCTGTTGTTCAGATCAAACAGACTCGGCGGATTCCAGTAGCGGCGGTTCGGCGAGGCCGGTCAGTGCGGTGATCCCGCTGACCCGCAACATTGTCATGCGGCGCGTGGTATCCGCCGGGACCCAGAAACCAACCCAGATCAGCATCAGCCCTGCGCTGCCGATCAGATATGCGTGGGTCACCTTCCGACTCGCTTTCTGGCCGTACGGCCCATCCAGTTAGTCCCATTTAGTCCCAATACCGTTCAGTTAAGACTACATGGGTGTAGTTTGTAGGGTATGCCTCGTGCGGGTTGGCGCAAGCCTGAGTCGG
>NZ_MVIF01000109.1 GCF_002086675.1 Mycobacterium persicum | reverse complement strand
CGCTGTGGGTGGGCATGGGGCGGGTGCTGCGGACCCTGGACATCGGTCAGGCTTGCCGGGTGACCTTAACCAGCCGAGTCTGAAACACCTGACGCTGTCTTGGGTGACGTTGTGACGCAGCAGAATTCGTAGCGGGGAAATCCGGGCGATGTCGGTGGGGCCGAAGATCAAGCCGGTGTCGGCATTCGTCAGCCGCTGTACCGTGAAATATCTGCGACTCGACTGTTACCGTTTGGTTCGTGCACCCTTTTCGGGGCCGTCAATCCGTAGGAGCGGTAGGAGAGAAGTGCGATGCTTTCGTTGCGCGATCATCGAGTCGAGGATTACACGGAATTAGCCGATATGGACGGCACCGACGTGGGTGTCTTGACTGCAGATGACCGGGCCTGTCTGAGCGATCTCGGCGCCTATCTGGTCGCGGCTGGTGCCTGGCATCGGTTTGGTGTGTGGCTGTTGCACAAGCATTTCGATCCCGAACCGGGCGAGGTGTTCGTCGAACGTGTCATCGACTGGCCGCCGCAGACCCACACCACCCCGATTGAGCGAAATGCGTTCTCCCCAGCGGGTTTGCGTGCTACTGCAGTGCGGTTCGACAGCGAGCACGACTGCGGAATGAGCCTTGTTGGCATGGAGTTCGCCGGACCGGCCGACTTCGGCGACACTGCGCCGATCAACGACTCCGACGACGAGGTGTTGGCCGGGCTGGCCCAACGGCTGCATGACCACGGCAAAATCGACCGCTTCGGCGTGCGGCTAATCCGCAACCCATCAAAACTATCCGAGACGAAAGTGTTTTCCGAGACCTGCGACCCGTGGCGCCGGGCATTGCACTGCGACGTCATCGACCGCACACAAACTCCCGACAACGCCATCGAAACATACTGGCAATGCAAACCCACCCTGACGGAAACCGGACCGACAGCGACTCTGACATTCCTCACGGGATGCAGGCAATTTTGCACGCCGCTCGGCAGCGGCGTGCATCACCATCACCATCACTAACCGTGGCGCGGGCCGTGTCAAACTAACGCCGTGGCATCGAATACCCAGCTGGTGTCCGTATTTGCAAGGTTCTCAAAGTGGTTCGGCGGCGCGAAACTGACCAGGCTGTTGAAGTCCCAATAGTCCTTCCACACGGCGATCCTCCCGTCGACCACCTTGTGGACGCTGACGAACCTGAGCAGGCCGCGTTCGCCGGTGCTGAACGTCCAGGTCTCCGAATGCTCGTACATCACGTCGGATCCGTTGGACAGCAGCAGCCCGTCGTGGTTTTGGTAGTCGGCGAGCGGCTCCAGTCCGAGCTTCAGTCGCGTCACGATGTCGTCGGGACCACGCGCGGCCAGCGCCGGCACCGGTATGTCGACGTAGAGGCAGTCCGCGGCGAGAAAAGTCTTGACGGCATCCCAATCACGCTGCGCGAGGGCTCGCCACAGCCCGAGCACCACATCCCTGACTTCGATCGCAGAAGTGTCTGTCATAACGGCCCATGACACTCGGTACTCGTGCCCGTGTCAACCGCCGCGAGCCACTGACCGGTGCCGCGCGTCAGCCCCAGCTCACGGGTAGCGACTTGAGCGCAAACGACTTGGACGGGAATTTGATGTACGGGGTGTAGCCCTGTGGCAGTTCGAAATCGGGGATCTGCTTGAGCCACTCGCCGACAACGATTGCCAGTTCTATCCGTGCCAGGTGGGAACCCAAGCAGCGGTGCGGTCCTCCTCCAAATCCCCAATGGCGGTGCATCTTTCCGTCCATGACCAGGTTGTCAGTGGAGATCACGTCGCTGCCATCGCGGTTGATCGCGGCAGTGCACAACCGCACCGGTGTTCCTGGGGGAAGCGTCATGCCACCCACATTGACGAAGTCAGTGGTAACCCGGGCCGCCAACGGCGCCGACGGCTCAAGCCGGACGATCTCTTCAACGAAAACCTTCAGTTGCTCTGGTTTTTCGGCGAGCTCTCTGCGCAGCTGCGGTCTGCGTGCCAATTCGAACAGCGAGAAGCCGATCGCCGCGGCCACCGTGTCCAGACCGGACACAATCAGCAGTTGAGTCATGCCGAGCAGCTCGAGGTCACTGAGATCGCCCGGGCCGGTCATCACTTGCGACAACATGTCCGGGCCCGGATTCTGCCGGCGTTGTCGGATGGCGTCGGCGAAATACGCCAACAGCCCGTTACCGTCGGACGTGCCGGCGACGAAGGCGTCCTTCCAACCGATCACGCTGTCTCGGTCCTCCACCGGCAACCCGTAGAGATCCATGAATACCTGATACGGGTAGAGGCGCGCAAAATCTGTCATTACCTCACACGAGTTTCGGCGGGCAAGTGCAGCAATCATTTCAGCAGCATGGCGCTCCATCATGGGCCGGCTTTTATGCAGGGTGTTCGGGCTGAAGTACGGTTGCAGAATTTTGCGGTAGCGGGTGTGCTCGGGAGGATCGAATGCTGACGGCAGCACCGGCACCGGGCTGCCGGGGGGCTGGAGCGCCAATTGTGCGGAGAACAGATTTGGCTCGCACAGCGCCGCCAGCACGTCCCCGCGGCGGGTCAGGTAATAGGCGCCGTTCATGAACACCACCGGTCCGGCGTCCCGCAACGTCTTCCATCCGACACCCCGGTCGGCCGCCATAGGTAGCGTGGAATGCTCCAACCGGGGCAGGTGGAAGGTAAGTGGCTGACTTTCGTAGAGACTGCATCCCAAGTCCACCCACCGGGAATTGATTTGTGGTGGTCGCCCTTTGGAATTCATTGCCGTCTCACCTGGCGTGCGGCGGGCCGGGCGGGATGAGTCGCGCTGGCAAACATGACTGGTTCTCCAAGGCATTGATGTAGGGAAGTGACCGACGTCGAGTGTCGTGTCGTCCGGTCGAACGGCTTAGCCCGTTACCTCTGCGGGCAATTCAGCATGATCAGGCGAGGCCCTGTGGTTGCCTTCGCGCGTCGAAAAGCTCAGCACTAACGTAAATTGTTGTGCACGTTGGCTTCACATGGCCGAGTCTGGCGGCGCGATAAGCCGCCATTGACTTATCAGCAGCGAACGACGCAGAGCTGGGTCAACACATCTCGGTTGACCGGAGCACCCGTGGGCGCAGTCCGGTAGACGATGCTCGGCCGAGGCTCTGACTCAGCAGCCGATGACGGCAACGCCAACCAGTCGCATCGAGGCGATAAGGGGATCCAACTGGTCGGCCGATCGCGCGTCATCCACATGCTGTGGAAGGGCTTCTTGATCCTCGGCGTCGCGCTCTGGAGAAAGCCATGGTCTCGATTGCTGATGGGTCGCGCCGCGGGATGAAATTGCACCTGGCTATGGGTCCACGACGCCGGCTCGGGCAATGTAGCCGGAGAAAACCGGGGCCGCAACGAGGACCCTGCGATCAGCGCAACGAATAGACTCAGCGCGGCAGCGATTGCGATGGTCGAATGCCATCGTCGGGTCGCGCCAGTGCTCCGAAGCCTCACCGTGGCACGAGGATACAGCCGTAGGCTTGGACAGCAATCTTAGCGAGCTGTGAAAACGGTCAAAGTCCGGTGCCTGCTGCCGCAGCTAGCTTAATGCCCGCCGATACATCTCATGGGTGCCCCTCGCTTCTCGCTTCACCTGCCAAGCGCTACGGATGCTGTGAAAAGCTCGTGGCGACAGAGCTTGCCCCCCGCGTGGCCAGCCCTGCGGTCTGAGATTCGCCCCATTCGACATCCCACCACCAACCCCCGCCTATTGCCGCGCGGTTAGCTTTGACCACTTAGGCGCATCCGCTACCGGGCGGCCAGCGTGCGGGCCGGCCCCAGGGTGACCGGCAACGTCGACCAGCCCCGGAGCACTCGGGTGTCGCGTCTACTTCCGGAACCGGCGGCCCGCACCTCGGGGAAGCGCTCGAAGAACATGCGTAACCCGACTTCGCCCTCGGCTCGGGCAAGCGCGGCGCCCAGGCAGAAGTGGCGGCCGCTGGAGAACGCGAGATGTCTTCCGGCATTAGGACGTTCGATGTCGAAGCGGTGAGGATCGGAGAACACCGCCGGATCGCGGTTGGCACCGGCTAGACAGATCACCACCATCTCGCCGCGGTTGATGGGCACGCCGGCGAGCTCGACGTCGGTGCGGGCCACCCGCGCGGTGAGCTGGACCGGCGAATCCAACCGCAAGATCTCTTCGACCGTGTTCGGCCACAGGTCAGGACGTTGGCGCAGGGTATCCAGATGCTCGGGCATGTCCAGCAACATCCGAATTCCGTTGCCCAACAGGTTGACTGTGGTTTCAAAGCCGGCGACCAACACCAGGCCGGCGACCGCATGCAGCTCGTCGTCGTCGAGATGCGTTTCCGGATTGCCACTTTCGGCCGTGCGGATCAGCTGGCTCATCAGGTCGTCGCCGGGGGCTCGTCGCAGCTGTTCGAGATGCGACACCAGCCAGGCGTTGAACCCCGTCACACCGCGCTGCACCCGCTGGTACTGCCGGTAGGGCACGCCAATATCCAGGCTGGGCGCTGCCAGTTCACCGAATTCCAGGACCCGTCGGCGGTCGTGGGCCGGCACTCCCAAGATCTCGCTGATCACCGCGATCGGCAGCTGGGAACAATAGCGGCCGACGACGTCGACCACACCGGGCTGGGCGGCGAGCTGATCCAAGAGATTGATGGCGGTCTGCTCGACCCGATCACGCAGCGCGGCAACGGCCCTCGCGGTGAACACCGCCGACACCGTCTTGCGATAGCGGGTGTGATCGGGCGGTTCGACCGCCAGCAGCGACGGCGGCCGCAGCGGGTGTAGCTGATTATCGCGGGTACGGCGCTCCAGCCATCGCAGCGGCGCCGGCAGGTTCTCGCCGAGCGAGATGACCTGGAAGTCGTCGGAGCGCAAGATGTTATGGCCGAGCTGATGGTCGACGGTCAGGCAGTTGACCCGGGTCCGCACCAACCGGCCGTGGCGGCGCAGCTCGTCGTAGAACGGCACCGGGTTAGCGGCGACGGCCGGATCGGCGATGAGCCGGGCCTGTAGTTCGCCTCGTCGAACGCCGATGTTGGCCATGCCGCGGATCACCCCGTGCAACGCCAGCCAGTGCAGTCGGTCCTTCACCGCTCCTCCATCCCGTTGCAGGCCAGGGCGCATTGCGACCCAGCCTAAGCCTTTCGGGCCGGGACGCGTGTGACGTTTCAGCAGTCGGCGACGATCGTGAAGTCCGTGGTGACGACCTTGTTGGGATTGCTGTTGCCGATGCCATAGGCGCTGCCGGTGATGGTGTAGGTGCCACGGGACAGGTCGGCATGGGCCTGGCCCACCCCGCCTTCCCAGAAGCTGCCGCTGAACCCGTCGACGTTGCGGATCTTGACCCATTGCGGGATCACCCGTTCACCGCTGACCAAGACCACGGCCTGGACGTGTCCGTCGCGGTCACGGATGTCGATGGTCCGGAAGGACTGCTCCTGGCTGCATGCGGCCGGACGTGTGGTGCGGGTGTATCCGTCGATTGTCAGATGTGCGGCCTTGCGCGGGACGGTCTGCGCCTCGGCGCACCCGGAAAGACCTGCGACCACGACCACGGCAATCCCTGCCACTCTGACAAACCGGCTTCGCACCAGCCACCTCCCTTGTGGGCCTTGTGGGCCTTGCGGGCCTTGCGGGCCTTGCGGGTCTTGTGCACGAAACTTTACTGCTGCCGCGGATCCAACCTGGGTAGGGCTTTGATGATGAGGCGCCGGACGAACTCCGGACTAACCCCCTTGAGCCGATCGATCCACCGGATGCTTTGGGGCACATACCAATGCAATCTGGTGGGATGCTGGTAGGCCTGCCAGGCCGCCTCGGCGACGCTGGTCGCGGGCATCAGCCGGAACATGCCCTTCTTGGGCGCGGCGGCCCGGATCTGCTGCGCCGAAAGCGTGGGCGCGCCCTCCTCGGAATGCTGGCGCGTCGAGGTGAGAATCGCGGTGTCGATCAGACCGGGTAACACGTCGGCCACCCGCACACCGTGGCGCTGCCACTCCACGCTGAGCGCCTCGGTCAGCCCTTTGACCGCGTGCTTGGTGGCCGAGTAGACGGCCAGTCGCGGCATGCCATAGGTGGCCGAAGACGAGGACGTGGAGAACATCAGACTGCCCGGGGCCTTCTTCAGGTAGGGCAGCGCGCCGTAAGCCCCGGTCAGCACCGCCTTGAAGTTGACCTCGACGACCCGCATCGCGACGTCATACGGCACGTCTTCGAACCATCCGCCTTCGCCGATGCCGGCGTTGTTCCACATCATGTCGAGCGCGCTGCCGGTATTGCCGGCGCAAAAGTCGGCGAGCGCCGAGTCGAGCGCGTCCTTGTCGGTCACGTCGACCACTCGTGTCCACAACCGGGCGCCGAGCTCGCCGCTCAGGGTTGCCAGACCGGCGTCGTCGCGGTCCACCGCACCGACGCGCCAGCCGTTGGCGTAAAAGAGCCGTGCCCCCTCGCGGCCCATTCCGCTGCCGGCGCCGGTGATGAATATCGACTTCATACGATCTGGTAACGCCCGCCCTCAGTCGGCCTCGACCACATCTTTGATGCGTTGCAGCGTCTTGGTCATGTCCCGGATGTTGCGGCGTTTGCGCAGCCAGCCACCGAATGCCCAGTAATACACGGTCGTGAACACCGAAGGGGTGAGCCGGAACGACTCGGTGACATCGGTGCCATCGCCCGCCGGTGCGAGCCGGTAGTGCCAATTGTTCACCGATCTACCGCCGGCCATCACAGCAAACCCGAACTCGCGAGGGCGCTCACACGCCGTCACCTTGCACACGGTCCAGTAGACGGGACCGATCTCGTTGCGCCGGACGTGTCCGCGGAATCGGGCGCCGAGCGCCGGGCCGGTCGCGCCGTCCAGCCACTCGGCCTCGAACGTTTCCGGTGAAAACCGTCCGGTGTTACGAATATCGGCGATTAAATCCCAGATCTTTTCCGCTGGGGCCGCCATGTGGACCGTTGCCGAACCCTCCATAGGATGATCCAATCACGTCCCTGTAACGCTGGGAACGGAAACAGCGATATTCACTGATGCGGTGTGAATAGCGAGATGATCTCGGTCACCGTCTGCTGCAGCTGCCGTACCGGCTTGGGCAGCGCCACGGGCACGGGCGGCAGACCGCCGGCACTGGCGCACTTCGGCCACGCGGCGGGGCCCTGGCCGGCTAGGACTCGGTTGGCCACAGCGATTTGTTGCTGCTTAGAGGCGGTCGCGGGGTTGCCGACGCCACCGTACTCGTCCCATGTCGCTTGCTTGAACTGCAGTCCACCGTAGGCTCCGTTGCCGGTGTTGGCGGTCCAGTTCCCACCCGACTCGCACTGCGCGACGGCGTCCCAGTTCATGACGTCGGCGTGGGCGATGCCGGTGGATAGTGACATCGACGCTGCGACGAAAGCGGCGGCCGTGGCGGACTTGATCAGGGGCTTTGCGATGCGTGTCATGTCCGGCATTTCGGCGGCCGTGGCTAAAGCGTTACCGCCTAGAAAAACTTATGAAATTGGTTAGCCGCCGCATTGTGATTTGCGCAAACGACGTCCAGCCAAGCGAATCAAACCACCGGCGGGCACTGGGCGGACGGGTCACGCTGTGGCCTGGATCGCCCGTTGACAACGGCTTGTTCAAACGAGCAGCCCGTGTTGACTCACCGGGTCTGCTGGCGGTTACGCTGAGGTATGGCGACGAGTCCAGCAAACTTCACGAGGCCGCAATCTGAGACAAAATCTTAGGGTTGGGCACCTCGGGCGCGGGCCCTGGTGCCGACGGCTCGCGGGGCGGCCGATGGGTGGCCGGGCCTGCGGCCCGCGGCCCGGACTCCCGGTGGGCCGCCACCGGATGGATGTTGTGAGAGCGGCTGTTGACTCAGGTTTCGTTTGCGAAACCCGCGGCCTCGGTCCGAGGCTCTTGCGTCACGGTATCTGACAGTCGACGATGGCGGGGTGGCCGCTGAAGCCGCCGCTATTCGCGAGCCGAGTCGCACCGTCGCGGTTCGTCTCGCCGCTCAGTTGTCCGTGGTGTATCGACGGCCTGATCCCCGGCATTTCCGGAGATGATCAGGTCAGCTGATGGTTCGACACGCCGCTACTAGCGCAGATTGGTTGCGGGCCAGAGGGATTCGGGCCGTACTCGCCGCTGCGCTGGTGACATGCTTGTTGCTCGGCGCAGCTGTCCTGCTGGTGGCGAACCGCCATCGTGCGTCGTCGGCCAACTCTGGCGACCACCCCGTCGGCCCCCTCGACGACGCCGCAACCGAGGCCCAGGTTGTCGACAAGGCAAAACAAATCGTGACGGCCGCCGGACTTCAGACCAGCACCGCCGGATACCTGTTGATGTCGTGCAAGAACCGGGACGATCCGCCGTATCAAGGGGCGGTCTACCTGACCTTCGCGCTGCCCGCCGAGGCACCTGCCGACCGGTACTTTCGCGATGTCACAGCAGCGCTGGTCAGGCACGGCTGGACCGAGGGGCTACCGCCTAACGACCAGGTGTTCGGCAGGACGCTGTCCAAGGACGCCGTCACGGCGATCATCTACCGTCACCGTGACGACGCGGGCGCGGGGGTCCTGCGGCTGTACGGTCAGTGCCGCAACGTCAATGACCACCGTCGCGACAGCACCGCATGGGTCGATATCACCAACCAGTTGGTGGCGGGCAGTTAGACCGGCTCGTTGAACGTGCCGGACCAGCCGCCAAGGAACCGAACACACCACTGGGCTCGACGGCGTCTAGCCGTCAAGCCCAGTAGCTGCACGCGTTGCGCGATCAGCGGGCGCCGAGGCTGGCCTGCAGGTCACCCTTCATGGCGTTGAGCTGTGCGCCCCAGTACTCCCAGCTGTGCGTTCCGTTGGCGTCTAAATTGAACACGGCATTGTGCCCGCCTGCGGCGTTGTAAGCGTCCTGGAATTTCAGGTTACTGCTGCGAACGAAGTTCTCCAGGAACTCGGCGGGGACATTGGCGCCGCCCAACTCGGACGGGGTGCCGTTGCCGCAGTAGATCCACAGACGGGTGTTGTTGGCGACCAGCTCGGGAATATGCAGCGACGGGTCGTTACGCTGCCAGGCCGGGTCGCTCGAAGGTCCCCACATGTCCGAGGCTTTGTAACCACCGGCGTCACCCATCGCCAGGCCGATCAGGGACGGCCCCATGCCCTGGGAGGGGTCCATCAGGGCCGACAGCGAACCGGCGTAGACGAACTGCTGCGGGTGGTAGACGGACAGGATCAGGGCCGAGGAGCCGGCCATCGAGATGCCGACGGCGGCGCTCCCGGTGGGCTTGACACTCCGGTTCGCGGACAGCCATTGCGGCAGCTCGCTGGTCAGGAAGGTCTCCCACTTGTAGGTCTGGCAGCCGGCCTTGCCGCAGGCCGGGCTGTACCAGTCACTGTAGAAACTGGACTGGCCACCGACCGGCATGATGACCGACAGGCCCGATTGGTAGTACCACTCGAAGGCCGGGGTGTTGATATCCCAGCCGTTGTAGTCGTCTTGAGCGCGGAGACCGTCGAGCAGGTACACCGCCGGCGAGTTGTCCCCGCCGCTTTGGAATTGAACCTTGATACTGCGACCCATCGCAGCCGACGGCACCTGGAGGTATTCCACCGGCAGGCCGGGCCGGGAGAACGCTCCCGCGGTCGCCGCTCCGCCGGCGAGTCCGACCAGGCCAGGAAGGGCCGCAGCAGCGGCCGCGCCGACCAGAAGGCGTCGGCCCCACGCCCGCATCTTCCCGCTCACGTCTGTCATACCCTGCCCCTTGTCCGTATGTGCTCGCGTGCTCCCGGCAGAACTTACCGTGTGAGGAGGGCAAATGTCGATCGGGGCACGAAGTCATTCCATTTCGATATCGGTTACCTCCGCCGACGCAGCAACTGTGCTATGCGAGTCGGCGACGGACTCACCGCTTGCCCCGTTGCCCCGTTGCGGCCCGGATAATCCGAGAGCGCAAACGAGTGCTATGCACCCGGAGCAGGGCAGAAGGTGGCAGGCGGGGAGCGGTACAAAGAATAGTTAATCGATGCGGCACGCCGGACCTCGACACGCCGGACGTAGCTCGAGCAACGTTTCGCGGGTTTACCCCGGGCTGGTGCCCAGACCACTGGGAAGCCCGCTGCCGGCGCATCCGGCGCAAGTCCTCGGCGGCGGCCGGCGATCCGGTCGCCATGTTCGTTTCATGTGAGTCACCTGGCGGTTTGCCCACCGGAGGAGCCGAACTTGCGCCGACCGCGTAGTCTCTGTCAGGCAAGCCGATGGAGACAACGATCCTCCGGGCTATCCGGTCCGTTCCGGCGCTCACGCACCAGCACACCAAGCCCC
This sequence comes from Mycobacterium persicum, assembly GCF_002086675.1. GTDB lineage: Bacteria > Actinomycetota > Actinomycetes > Mycobacteriales > Mycobacteriaceae > Mycobacterium > Mycobacterium persicum. The sequence continues at coordinate 8,260 of NZ_MVIF01000109.1, read as the reverse complement.
TCGGTGGATGCGGGCGCGACGGCGTTGGCTCGAGGCGCCTGAAGAACCGGGAACGATTCGGGAACGATTGAGGTGCGAAATTTTGGAGACGGTACTTGGGCTGTCAGTGACACCGACCGCCGTAGGTTGGGTCCTGGCTGAAGGGCACGGCGCTGAGGGCACCATCCTGCATCACAACGAAATGCAGCTGCGCGGTGGCCGAGGAGTAGGCGTCGTCCATGCCGCGGAACAGGCGGCGGCGGAAGTCATTCGTGCGGGGGAATTGGCAGCCGCGGCCGGCCACCGTTTACGTGTCGTCGGCGTGACGTGGAACGACGAAGCTTCCGCCCAAGCCGCGCTACTGGTCGAGGCCTTGACCGACGCCGGATTCGACAACGTTGTACCGGTTCGGCTGCTCGATGCCGTCGAGACGCTGGCCGAGGCGGTCGCACCGGTCATCGGATACGAACAGACCGCGGTGTGCATCCTCGAGGACGGATGGGCAACCGTCGTCATGGTCGACACCCGCGACGGAAAGACCCAAACGGCAGTCAAACATGTCCGTGGTGGTTATGACGGGCTGACCTCGTGGCTGACCGGAATGTTCGACCGCAGTGCGTGGCGTCCGGCCGCCGTGGTGGTGGTGGGTTCCGACCTTGACATCAGCGACTTTTCTTGGCAACTCGAAACCGCCCTTCCGGTACCGGTTTTCGCGCAGACCATGGCGCAGGTGACAATCGCGCGAGGTACGGCGCAGGCGGCGGCCCGAACCACCGAGTTCACCGACGAGCGACTGGTTGCAGGCTCCGGTGAAACCACCACCGTGTCCAAGCGGTCACGCCAATACGCCGGAGCTGCAACCACTTTGGCTGCGGCGGCGGTGACCTTCGTGGCTTCGGTGTCGTTGGCGGTTGGCCTGCAAGTAACTCCGGACAGGCACTCCGAAACGGCACAGCACTCCATACCCACCTCGACGCCGGAAATCGCCGAGGCAGTTGCGACGGCAGGTCCGGTGCCCGCGAGTGCCCAGCTGCACGCTCCTCTTCCGGGGCCCGCGACACAGCGGGAGCCAATCCAGCTCACCTCCGGTGAAGAGCTCACCGACGCCATCCCCGAGCAGCCCAACGACGTTGCGTCGCAACCGGGTCCGAGCGATGGATCGCCCCTGCTGACCCGGGTGCTCAAGCACATTCCCGGCACCTATGGCGACACCGGTATGGAGCCGCCGGAGTAGTCGAACCGCCGGGTCGACGGTCAACCGTCCTTGGGCCGAACCGCGGTAAAGGACACGGTCACCTCGTCGGCGACCTGCAGCGAGCCCATCAACAGCGAATAAGGCTTGACCCCGTAGTCGGACTGGCGAACCGTCGACTCGGCAGACATCGCCCAGGAGTCACCAAGATCCTCGGTGTGCAGGTCGATCACGTGTTGACGCGACTTGCCCCGGATCTGCAGCTGCCCGGTGAGGCGGTAACCGCTCTCGGTCTTGTCGATCTCTGCTGCGGTGAAGCGGATATCGGGAAAGCGACCGGCGTTGAGCGACTTCAGCGCATTCGACCGGACCAGGGCCTTCTCCGGCCCGGACAGGCTCTTGACACCACCCTCGCCGCGCAACACCTCCAGTGAATCCACCTCCACGGCAAGGTCTGCGGTGGCGGGTTCATCAGCCGCCCAGCTCACCGTGGCCTGCCAGCGAGTCATTCCGATGGTGAGCCGATGGCCCATTCGGGCGGCTCGACCCGCGACACCGGTACGAACGATCAACTCACCGACGGACGGGTCCAGCGCCCACACCGTGTCGCTCACGGCACGACTCTATAGCTGCGCGCGGTACTCACATGGTGAGGACGGTGCGATAGCGTGTCCGTCCCTGCTCCATCGCCGCGTAACCGTCCGCCGCGCGCGAAAAAGGTATCTCCTCGACCCAGGCCCGCACACCGGACAGCACCGCGAAATGCATGGTGTCCTCCACGTCCTTCGCGGTACCGGAGGGATGTCCGGAAATGCTGAGGGCCGGATTGATCAGCTGCCTCGGACTGATCGGGAGGGGATCGGTGGTCACACCGACCACAACCAGTTCACCGCGAGGAAGTAAGCCGGGCACCGTCGCGGCCATGGCAGCTGAGTTGCCGGCCGTGGCCAGCACGACCGCGACACCGCCGAGCTTGCGCAGCGCTTCGGCAACGTCGCCGCTGGTGGAGTCGACGTAGTGATGGGCCCCCAGCTGGCGCGCATCCTCGGCTTTGGCGGCCCCTCTGGCGATGGCGATGGTCTCGAAGCCCATCGCCCGGGAGAACTGCACACCGAGGTGACCCAGACCGCCGATGCCGAGAATCGCCACCCGGTCACCGGGCAGCGCCTTGGTGTGGCGCAGTGCGTTATATGTGGTGACACCGGCGCAGCACATGGGAGCCGCTTCCACGTCAGAGAGTTCGGACGGAATGCGCGCCAGCGCGTTGGCGGGGACGGTCACCGATTCCGCGTAGCCACCGGGGTACTGCCAACCGGGCACCTTCATGTTCGCGCAGTGGATAAAGGTGCCGGTGCGGCAGGGGGCGCACCGGTTGCAGTGCCCGCCGAACCAGCCGACGGCGACTCGGTCGCCGATCTCGAAATCAGCGACGCGCTGGCCGAGTTCGACTACCGTGCCCGCGATCTCATGCCCCGGCGTCAATGGCCAAGGGGTGTTCGGAAAGCCGCCGTTGACGAACGCCCGGTCGGTGCCGCAGACCCCGCACGCGGACACCGCGATGCGTACCTCGTCATGGGCAGGCGGCGCAGTGTCGACGTCGACGAGCTCCAATGCCGCACCCGCCGAAGCTATCCGGACCGCCTTGTGCGTGGGCATGCGCTTATCCTATCGGCTCAAGCTCAATGTGCCACAGGGCATTTCGTCGACGCGGTGCTGTGATAGTCGACCTGCCAGTGCTTGATTCCGTTCAGCCAGCCGGACCGCAGCCGTTCGGGCTTGCCTGTCGACTCCAAATCGGGCATGGCGTCGGCGATGGCATTGAACATCAAGTCGATGGTCATCCTCGCCAAGTTGGCACCGATGCAGTAATGCGCGCCGGTGCCGCCGAATCCCACGTGCGGATTGGGGCTACGCAGAATGTTGAAGGTGAACGGGTCGTCGAACACCTCTTCGTCGAAATTGGCTGAGCGGTAGAACATCACCACTCGCTGACCCTTCTTGATCCGCACCCCGGACAGTTCGTAGTCCTGCAGCGCGGTCCGCTGGAACGAGGTGACCGGGGTGGCCCACCGCACGATCTCGTCGGCCGTGGTAGCGGGTCGCTCCCGCTTGTACAGCTCCCACTGGTCGGGAAAGTCGGTGAAGGCCATCATGCCCTGGGTGATGGAGTTGCGGGTGGTCTCGTTGCCGGCAACGGCCAGCAGAATGACGAAGAAGCCGAACTCGTCCTCGGAGAGCTTGTGTCCGTCGATGTCGGCCTCGACGAGCTTGGTCACGATGTCCGGCCCCGGGTTTTTGGCCCGGTCGGCCGCCATGTGCATGGCGTACATGATCAGTTCGACCGAAGCGGTAATGGCGTCATTGCTGGCGAACTCGGGATCCTGGTCGCCCACCATCTGGTTCGACCAGTGGAAGAGCTTCATCCGGTCTTCCTGGGGCACGCCGAGCAATCCGGCGATGGCCTGCAACGGCAGTTCGCAGGACACCTGCTCGACAAAGTCGCCGGACCCCTGCGCCGCAGCGGCCTCGACGATGCGCCGGGCGCGCTCGTTGAGGTCGTCGCGCAGCCGCTCGACGGCCCCCGGCGTGAAGCCGCGGGAGATGATCTTGCGCAACCGGGTGTGCTGCGGGTCGTCCATGTTGAGCAGGACGAACTTGCCTCGTTCGATCTGCTCGGCGACCGTGCCGTCTTTGTAGCGTGGCAGCGCAGTCTTTTGCAGGCTGGAGAAGATGTCACTGCGGCGCGAGATCTCTTTGACATCTTTATGTTTGGTCACCACCCAATAGCCGCCGTCGTCGAAGCCGCCGCAGCCGATCGGCTGTTTGTTCCACCATATCGGCGCGCATCGGCGCATCTCGGCCAGTTCTGCCACCGGCAGGCGCTCGGCATAGATGTCGGGGTCGGTGAAGTCGAACCCGGGAGGCAGGTTGGGTACCGGCTTGGCTGTTGGCTTGGCGGTTGACTTGGCTGTTGACAAAGCCCACTCCTCAATATGAATTCTGCTAGTGGTCGTCTACTGCCAATAATCCATTGCTCCACCTGAGATGGGAAGCATCGACGCAACGTGGCGAATGCCGAACTGTAACGTGTTCAGCCGCCTTGGCCAGCAGCCGCGGATGCGCCCCGACGAGCTCGCGCGTTGTTCCCGGTGCTTGTGGTCCCGACCGGTCGGGAACGCGTTCGGCGGGCGGGGGAGCGGCCTAGCCTGGGGCGACGGATGCCGACCGACTGTCGCCACCATCGTGGCGGCGGATTGTCCGGTGATCAGCGGGTAGCGGGAAATGCCCTGGTCACCTGCCCCACATCGACAAGATCGGCGTGGGTCACGGCGGCTGTTGTGGGCTACGCCACAGTCGTTATGCTGTGGTGAAACTAGCCGGTGCATGAAGGGGTGGACATGATTCGGGAACTGTTGACCACCGCTGCGGTCGCCGGGGCCGCGATCGGCCTAGCCCCGGTCGCCGGCGCCGATAACGGCCGCTACCCGGGCGATGTGCCGGGCATGAACTATGACGCCTCGTTGGGAGCGCCGTGTGACAACTACGAGCGCTTCATCTTCGGCCGCGGCACCAGCGGCCAGGCCGAGGCCTGTCATTTCCCGCCGCCGAACCAGTTCCCGGCAGCCACCACCGGTTATTGGGTGATCTCCTACCCGCTGTACGGAGTGCAGCAGGCGGGCGCCCCGTGCCCGGGTCCGCAGGCGGCGGCGCAGACGCCGGACGGCCTGCCGATGTTGTGTCTGGGAGCGCAGGGATGGCAAGCCGGGTGGTTCACCGGGGCCGGGTTCTTCCCGCCCGAAGGATGATCGGTTGACCTAGAGCGATGACGACCGACCGCACGCCAGCCGAGGCTCCGATGCCACGATGGTTGCGGTTGGTCCTCGCGTCGGATCGGGCGGGCTCGGCATGGTACGTCGGGACCGGTTTCTTCTTTGCGCCGGTGCTGGCCCTGGTGTCACCGTGGCCGGCGGTCACCGCGGTGCTGTGGTGGATCATCGCGCTGGCGGGGTTATGGCTGGGGCTGCTCGGCATCGCGATGGCCGTCGGGCTGGCACGCGTATTGCGGTCCGGCGAGGAGATTCCGGAGCGCTACTGGCGCACGCTGGTCGACTACTGACCCGGAAACTCAGGCCCCTTGTGGGGCTACAGTCGTAGCAAGCATCCCGTCAACGAATTAGGAGCCTCCGATGGCCATCAATCCCAAAGATGCAGTCGACGCAGCCAAGGACATCGCGACCAACGCCGTCGAGAAGGCGTCGGACATCGTCGAAAACGCCGGCGACATCATCCGCGGCGACATCGCCGGGGGCGCCAGCGGCATCGTGCAGAGCTCGATCGACATCGCCACCCACGCGGTCGACAGAGTAAAAGAGGTATTCACCGGCAAGGACGACGACCTGGACTAATGGGTCTAGCCGGTGCTCGGGCGTCTCAGGACGTCTCAGACGGTCGCGGCGGCGTTGAGCTCGTCGAGCCGGTTCGTTGCCTCGAGGTACTCCTGCACCCACCGCTGGATGACGGAAGCGGTCTTCTCGACCTTGGTGAACTGACCGACGACCTGCCCGATGGGATTGAACGCGACGTCGACGCTCTCGTTGGGATATTTGTTGGTGGCCCGCACCGCTATACCGGACACCATGTACTGCAACGGCATGCCCAGCGGTTTCGGGCTGTCCGGCTGCTCCCAGGCCTCGGTCCAGTCGTTGCGGAGCATCCGAGCCGGCTTACCGGTGAATGACCGGCTGCGCACGGTGTCACGGCTGCTGGCCTTGGCATAGGTGGCTTGCTGAACCGGAGTGTTGGCGGCTTCCTCGACCATCAGCCACTGCGAGCCGGTCCAGGCTCCCTGTGCGCCCAATGCCAACGCCGCCGCGATCTGCTGGCCGCTGCCGATGCCCCCGGCGGCCAAGACCGGTACCGGGGCCACCTCCTTGACCACCTGCGGCCACAGCACGATGGAGCCGACCTCGCCGCAATGCCCACCGGCCTCCCCACCCTGAGCGATGATGATGTCGACGCCGGCGTCGGCATGCTTTCGGGCCTGCGAGGGCGAGCCGCACAACGCCGCAACCTTGCGTCCGGCGTCGTGAATGTGGCTGATCATGTCCGCCGGTGGAGTGCCGAGCGCGTTGGCGATCATTGCCACCTTCGGGTGTTTGAGCGCCACTTCAACCTGCGGGGTGGCCGTCGCCTCGGTCCAGCCGAGCAGCTGCAAGCTTTCCTTGTCGCCGTCCTCGACCGGCACACCGTGATCAGCGAGAATCTTGCGGGCGAAGTCCAGATGCTCCTGGGGCACCATCTTGCGCAGTGTCTCGGCCAGTTCCTCGGCAGACAGATGCGAGTCCATGCCTTCGTATTTGTTCGGGATCACGATGTCGACGCCGTACGGGTGATCGCCGATGTGCTCGTCGATCCAGTCCAGCTCGATCGCCAGCTGCTCGGGGGTGAAGCCGACGGCGCCGAGCACGCCGAATCCGCCGGCTTTGCTGACAGCCACGACGACGTCACGGCAGTGGGTGAAAGCGAAGATCGGGAACTCGATACCGAGGTCGTCACATATGGCGGTGTGCATGCCTGCTCCTAGGACGCGCGCCGAATTGAAACGTGTTCTAGTTTAGTACGGTAGCGGCTGGCGCGGCCAGCAAGGTGGCGCACGTCGCGACTAGGGCCCTTCAGCGGGCGACGCTGTATGCCAGCCATAGGAGCAGAAACACCAGCATGAAACCGACGCAGACGAGGTGATCCCGGCAGATGGCTCGCGCGAAGCGGGTCTGTTCGGCAGGACCATCGACGCGCTTTCCAAGTCGAACCGCGCGGGGAACCGTGTGCACCGCGGCCAGCCCGACGGGGATACCGGCGAGAACGGCCGACGCCGCCACCAACCAACCGGGCTCGGGACCGCGCACGGCCACGAACGCCAGGCTGCCCACCAAGATCACCATCACCAGCGCGATCAGCCGGCTCATCGGGCGCGACGTGGTGGTCGCGCGGTGGTAGTAGCCCGCAATGGACGCCAGCACCGGCTCGGGCAGTTGGTCGCTCGTGTGTCGGTAGCGCAGAACCTGGATGTCGAAAATCAAATCCATCCACAAGACAGCGAGCAAGAACCCGCCGCAGGCCGTGAGTAACGGGGCCACGACGCTCATTCACCTCCCTTTGGCAACCGGCGCCGTTCGCTGGTCGCGACCCAGTCGAACAGCCTCTCGCACCGCGATGTCCTGCGAGTAGCCTGGCCCGTCATGGGCCGGGTGGACAACAAGGTGGCACTGATCAGCGGTGGTGCTCGCGGGATGGGGGCCTCCCATGCCCGGTTGCTCGTCGCCGAAGGCGCCAGGGTGGTGATCGGTGACATTCTCGATGACGACGGCCGGGCCCTGGCCGGCGAGTTGGGCCCGGCGGCGCGTTACGTCCATCTGGACGTGACCCAACCGGGGCAGTGGACGGCGGCCGTCGAAACGGCGGTGGGGGAGTTCGAGAAGCTCGACGTCCTTGTCAACAACGCCGGGATCATCAACTACGGTCCGCTCAAGACTTTTGACCTGACCAAGTGGCGACAGATCCTCGACGTCAATGTCACCGGCACCCTGTTGGGTATCCAGGCTGTTATCGACCCGATGATCGCTGCCGGCGGCGGTTCGATCATCAACGTCTCATCCATCGAGGGCCTGCGCGGCGCGGCGTGGGTGCACGGGTATGTGACGTCGAAGTGGGCGGTGCGCGGGTTGACGAAGTCCGCGGCATTGGAGTTGGCGCCCAACAACATTCGGGTCAACTCGATTCACCCGGGACTGATCCGCACCCCGATGACCGCCAAACTGCCCCAGGACATGCTCCACATCCCGCTCGGACGCCCCGGAGAACCCGAGGACGTGTCGACGTTCGTGCTGTTCCTGGCCAGCGACGAGTCGTCATATGCCACCGCCGCCGAATTCGTCGTGGACGGCGGCGTGATCGCCGACGTTTCACACAAGCAGTAGCGGGCCGTCACCCGGCGCTGCGGGCGCTGGCATCCTCCCATTGGTCGAGGCGGGCCAGGAAGAAGGCTTCGGCCTCGTCGTAGCTGATGTTCGCGTCGGGGGCGATGCGGGC
>NZ_MVIF01000108.1 GCF_002086675.1 Mycobacterium persicum | reverse complement strand
GATGTATCGCACCGGGGATTTGGTGCGCTGGCGCGCCGACGGGCAGTTGGACTATCTGGGTCGCGCCGATGAGCAGGTGAAAATCCGGGGGTACCGCATCGAGTTGGGTGAAGTGAGCACCGCGCTGTCCGAGGCCGTCGGGGGGCGGCAGGCGGTGGTGATCGCGCGCGAGGACCGTCCCGGTGACCGGCGGCTGGTCGGCTACGTCGTCGGGCAGGTGCAGGCGGAGCAGGTCCGCGCGCGGCTGGCCGAGCGGTTGCCCGACTATATGGTGCCCGCGGCGGTGGTGAGCGTGGCGGCGCTGCCGTTGACGGTCAACGGCAAACTCGACAAACGTGCCCTGCCGGCTCCCGACTACGCTCACACGACCCGCTACCGTGCCCCGACCACCGCGGTCGAGGAAACCCTCGCCGGCATCTACGCGCAGGTGCTGGGTCTGTACCGGGTGGGCATCGACGAGTCCTTCTTCGATCTGGGCGGCAATTCGCTGCTGGCCATGCGGGTGGTCGCCGGAGTACGCCGAGCCCTGAACGTCGACCTGACCGTGCGCAGCCTGTTCGATGCGCCATCGGTGGCGAGCCTGAGCCAACAGCTGCGCCGACCCGTGCGGTCACCGGAGGTGACCCCGGTGGAGCTGCTGCGACACGGTGTCGGGGTTCCGCTGTTCTGCATTCATACAGCCGTGGGGTTGAGCTGGCCCTATCACGCCCTGGGTGCTTACCTGGACTGCCCGATTGTCGGCATTCAGCAGGTCCCCGACGATGGCCCGGGGCCCGAGTCGATCCGTGACATGGCGCAGCGCTATGCCGACACCGTCCAATCGTTGTATCCCGGTGGGCCATATCACCTGCTCGGCTGGTCGTTCGGGGGGCTTGTGGTGCATGAGCTCGCCGTCGAGCTTCGCCGGCGCGGCTGCGTCGTCGGGCGGCTCATCGTTCTCGATGCGACCCCGTGCGCCGACGAAGTGACGGACGACATCACCGCCGTGGTGCGGGAAGCTGAAATCCTGAAATATGTACTGCGCGCGAATGGAATCGATTTGCCGGCAGATGATCTTGAACCCTTTACCTATCAGCGGGCTGCCGAATTGATCCCAGAACGACAGCACGCCAATTTCGGGCTCCCGTCCGCGCAGCTGCTGGAGATTCTGGTCGCGAACAGCATCGCCAATGAACGGCATCGGTCCGGGCATCGGCCGACGGTCTTTGACGGTGACCTGACCATATTCGTGGCCACCCGCGGCGGAAATGATTCGACGCTGCTCGAGGATTGGCGGCCGTATGTCCGCGGCGATATCGTCGAGTACGCCGTCGACTCCACACACAACGAAATGTTGAATGCCGAATCGCTCAAGTTATTCGGTGCACAACTGAAGGCTGCATTGGTCGACGGCCAGGCTCCGGGGGTTAGCGCCGCCGGGCGATCCATTGCCGGCGTTACCGGCACCTGACGCGGCGTCGAGTGTGCATCCAGGGCTTCGAGCGTGCACTGTGGGCTTCGAGCGTGCCTCGGTGGCGAGCTCACGGCCCGTCGGCCGCCCTGGCTACACAGTGGAAACCGTCGGCGCACACTCGACGCCCTGGACGCACACTCGACGCCTGGATGCTCGACGTCCTGAACCCGACAAGTCCCGACATGTGGCGCGGCTTGCTCACCGCCGCGTCACGACAACCAGTACCCTCGATTACGTGCAGCGACGAATCATGGGCATCGAGACCGAGTTCGGTGTCACCTGCACCTTCCACGGCCATCGTCGGCTCAGCCCCGACGAGGTCGCGCGCTACCTGTTTCGCCGGGTGGTGTCCTGGGGACGCAGCTCCAACGTTTTCCTGCGCAACGGCGCACGCCTATACCTCGACGTGGGAAGTCATCCGGAATACGCCACCGCCGAATGCGACAGCCTGGTGCAGCTGGTCACCCACGACCGGGCCGGCGAATGGGTGCTCGAGGACCTGCTCATCGATGCCGAACAACGCCTTGCCGACGAGGGCATCGGCGGCGACATCTACCTGTTCAAGAACAACACCGATTCGGCGGGCAACTCCTACGGCTGCCACGAGAACTACCTGATCGTTCGGGCAGGCGAGTTCTCCCGCATCTCCGATGTGCTGCTGCCGTTCCTGGTCACCCGCCAGCTGATCTGCGGGGCCGGCAAGGTGCTGCAGACCCCCAAGGCGGCCACCTTTTGCTTGAGCCAGCGCGCCGAGCACATCTGGGAGGGCGTCTCCAGCGCCACCACCCGATCACGCCCGATCATCAACACCCGCGACGAGCCGCACGCCGACGCCGAGAAATACCGGCGGCTGCATGTCATTGTCGGCGATTCCAACATGTGTGAGACGACGACCATGCTGAAGGTGGGCACTGCTGCGCTGGTGCTGGAAATGATCGAGGCAGGGGTCGCCTTCCGTGATTTTTCCCTGGACAACCCGATCCGCGCCATCCGCGAGGTCAGCCACGACGTCACCGGCCGCCGGCCGGTGCGGCTGGCCGGGGGGCGCCAGGCCAGCGCGCTGGACATCCAGCGCGAGTATCACGCCCGCGCCGTCGACCATCTGCAGAACCGGGAGCCAAACCCGCAGATCGAGCAGGTCGTCGACCTGTGGGGGCGCCAGCTCGACGCGGTCGAGAGCCAGGACTTCGCCAAGGTGGACACCGAGATCGACTGGGTGATCAAACGGAAGCTGTTCCAGCGCTACCAGGACCGCTACCACATGGAGCTGTCCGACCCGAAGATCGCCCAACTGGACCTGGCCTACCACGACATCAAACGCGGGCGCGGTGTCTTCGACCTGCTGCAGCGCAAGGGTCTGGCGGCACGCGTCACCACCGACGAGGAGATCGCCGATGCGGTCGACCACCCGCCGCAGACGACGCGCGCGCGGCTGCGCGGCGAGTTCATCAGCGCCGCGCAGGCCGCGGGACGGGATTTCACCGTCGACTGGGTGCATCTCAAACTCAACGACCAGGCGCAGCGCACGGTGCTGTGCAAGGACCCGTTCCGTTCGGTCGACGAGCGGGTCAAACGGCTGATCGCGAGCATGTAGCTCAAGAACCAATGGCGACCTCGAAAGTCGAACGGCTGGTCAATCTCGTCATCGCGCTGCTGTCTACTCGCGGCTACATCACCGCCGAAAAGATCCGCGCCACTGTTGCGGGATATGCCGATAGCCCGACCGCCGAGGCGTTCTCCCGGATGTTCGAGCGCGACAAGAACGAACTGCGCGACCTCGGCATCCCGCTGGAGGTCGGCAAGGTGTCCAACCTGGACCCCACGGAGGGCTACCGGATCAACCGCGACGCCTACGCGCTGCCACCCGTCGACCTGAACCCGGACGAGGCGACCGCCGTTGCCGTCGCCACCCAACTATGGGAGTCGCCAGAACTGATCACCGCGACCCAGGGCGCGTTGCTCAAGCTGCGGGCCGCTGGGGTGGACGTCGACCCCTTGGACGCCGGGGCGCCGGTGACCATTGCCTCCCCGGCCGGGCTGACCGGGCTGCGCGGATCCGAACACGTGCTGGGAATCCTGTTGTCTGCCATCGATTCTCGGCAGGCGGTGCAGTTCCCGCATCGGTCGTCGCGGGCCGAGCCCTACACCACCCGCACCGTCGAACCGTGGGGCGTGGTCACCGAGAGGGGCCGCTGGTATCTCGTCGGCCACGACCGCGACCGCGACGCCACCCGCGTTTTCCGGTTGTCGCGGATCGGTGGGGAGATCACCCCGATCGGCCCGGCCGGCGCGGTCACCGTGCCCGACGACGTCGACCTGCGCGGCATCGTGGCCGCGAAGGTCACTGAGGCGCCGACCGGTATGCAGGCCACGGTCTGGGTCGCCGACGGGCGGGCCACCGCGCTGCGCCGAGCCGGGCGACCCGTCGGCCCCCGCAGACTGGCCGGTCGCGACGGCGACGTGCTCGAACTCGACATCGGATCTAGTGACCGGTTGGCGCGCGAGATCGCCGGCTACGGAGCCGACGCGATCGTCTTGGAGCCGGCCGCCCTGCGCGACGACGTGTTGGCCCGATTGCGTGCCCACGCGGAGACAGCGCGATGACTGCCGTGTCCACCCGGCTGGTGCGGCTGCTCAACATGGTGCCGTACTTCCAGGCCAATCCGCGGATCACCCGCGCGGAAGCCGCCGCCGACCTCGGGGTGTCGGCCAAGCAGCTCGAGGAGGATCTCAACCAGCTGTGGATGTGCGGACTGCCCGGCTATTACCCGGGAGATCTGATCGACTTCGAGTTCTCCGGAGACACCATCGAGGTGACGTTCTCGGCGGGCATCGACCGGCCGTTGAAGCTGACGTCTCCGGAGGCCACCGGGCTGCTGGTGGCGTTGCGGGCACTGGCGGACATCCCGGGCGTCGTCGATCCGCGGGCGGCCCGCAGCGCGATCGCCAAGATCTCGGCGGCGGCCGGCGCGGCCGGCCATGACAGCACGGTTTCGGCCGCCGACCAACCGGCGCCGGCCGAGCACGCGGCGGCGGCGACGGTGCGCGCCGCGGTGCGCCACAATCGGGCGCTGACCATTGACTACTACTCGGCGTCGCACGACACCCTCACCACCCGGACCGTCGATCCCATCCGGGTGCTGCTGATCGGCGGCCACAGCTATCTGGAGGCCTGGTCGCGCGAGGCCGAAGGGGTTCGGCTGTTCCGGTTCGACCGGATCGTCGACGCCTGCGAGCTGGACGAGCCGGCCACGCCGCCGGAACCGGCGCTGCAGGCGCCGCCGGACACGGCGCTGTTCGACGCGGATCCGTCGCTGCCGTCGGCAACGCTGCGGGTGGCGGCGTCGGCGTCGTGGATGCTGGAGTATTACCCGATACGGGAGCTGCGTGAGCTGCCCGACGGATCTTGTGAGGTGGCCATGACCTACGCCTCGGAGGAGTGGATGACTCGTCTCATGCTGGGCTTGGGCTCCGATGTGCAGGTGCTGGCGCCGGAATCGCTCGCCCGGCGCGTGCGGACGGCCGCGGAAGCCGCATTGCAGGCCTATCGGGCCGCTGTGCAGCAGTGACGGCGCGGCCGGGCGGCTTGGCAGCTCTGCTGCGGTAACATCGGGTCAACGTCTGGAGGTAATCAAAGTGGGCAGTCTTAGTCCGTGGCATTGGGCGATCCTCGCTGTCGTGGTGATCGTGCTGTTCGGCGCCAAGAAGCTCCCCGATGCGGCGCGGTCGTTGGGCAAGTCGATGCGCATCTTCAAGTCCGAGATCCGGGAAATGCAGACCGAGACCAAACCGCAAGCGCCTGCCATCGAAACCAACACGGCAACCAGCCCAACGCCGGTGCAGTCGCAGCGGGTCGAGCCTCCGGCGAGCACCGAGCCCGGTCACACCGAGGCGCGGCCGGCTTAGCCCGGCACCACCATCTCGGTGCCCAAGCGTCACTGATCGAACGTGGGGAATGGTTTCCGGGCCTCAACGCGTGCCGCCGCTGTTCTCAAGCGGCTGAACCCTCGCAACAGGCGTAGCCGCGTCAATCCCGACGCGACGATGTCACTGGTCGATCACCTGACCGAGCTGCGGACCCGGCTGCTGATCTCACTGGCCGCAATCCTGGTCACCACGATCTTCGGGTTCATCTGGTACTCGCATCCGGTGTTCGGGCTTCAGAGCCTGGGCGAGTGGCTGCGCCATCCCTATTGTTCGTTGCCGCAGTCGGCGCGCGCCGACATCAGCGCCGACGGGCAGTGCCGACTGCTGGCCACCGCGCCGTTCGACCAGTTCATGTTGCGCCTCAAGGTGGGGATGACGGCCGGTGTCGTGCTGGCCTGTCCGGTGTGGTTCTACGAGCTGTGGGCGTTCATCACGCCGGGGCTGTACAAGAAGGAGCGCCGCTTCGCGGTGGCGTTCGTGATCCCGGCCGCGGTGCTGTTCGTGGCCGGTGCCGTGCTGGCCTATCTAGTGCTGTCCAAGGCGCTGGGCTTCCTGTTGACCGTCGGCAGCGACGTTCAGGTGACCGCGCTGTCGGGCGACCGGTACTTCGGCTTCCTGATCAACCTGCTGGTGGTGTTCGGGGTCAGCTTCGAATTTCCGCTGCTGATCGTGATGCTCAACATGACGGGCATGCTGACCTATGAACGGCTCAAGTCCTGGCGGCGCGGCCTGATCTTCACAATGTTCGTGTTCGCGGCGGTGTTCACGCCCGGGTCGGACCCGTTCTCGATGACCGCGCTCGGGGTGGCGTTGACCGTGCTGCTCGAATTCGCCATCCAGATCGCCCGGGTGCACGACAAGCGGAAAGCCAAGCGGGAGCCGTTGATTCCCGACGACGAAGCGTCGGCCATCGATTCGCCCGAGCCGATACCGGCACCATCGGTCATCGGCGGATCACATGACGACGTCACCTAGCGATCGCATCAGGGCGGGTGTGACAGATCTGCCCGAGCTGGCCCGGTTTGCCGCTGAGCTGCCCTTCTCGCTCGACGATTTTCAGCAGCGCGCCTGTGCCGCTTTGGAACGCGGCCACGGGGTCCTGGTGTGCGCGCCCACCGGCGCCGGCAAGACGGTGGTCGGCGAGTTCGCCGTGCACCTGGCCCTGGCGGCCGGCGGCAAATGCTTCTACACCACACCACTGAAGGCCTTGAGCAACCAGAAGCACACCGACCTGACGGTTCGCTACGGCCGCGACCAGATCGGGCTGCTCACCGGGGACCTCGCGGTCAACGCGAATGCGCCCGTGGTGGTGATGACCACCGAGGTGCTGCGCAACATGCTGTACGCCGATTCGCCTGCGCTGCAAGGACTCTCCCACGTCGTGATGGACGAGGTGCATTTCCTGGCCGACCGGATGCGGGGCCCGGTGTGGGAGGAGGTCATCCTGCAACTGCCCGCCGAGGTGCGGGTGGTCAGCCTGTCGGCGACGGTCAGCAACGCCGAGGAATTCGGCGGCTGGATACAGACCGTGCGGGGGGACACGACGGTCGTCGTCGACGAGCACCGGCCGGTGCCGCTGTGGCAACACATCTTGGTGGGCAAGCGCCTTTTCGACCTGTTCGACTACGACGCCGACGCGCAACGGCCGCGGGTCAACCCGGATTTGGTGCGCCACATCGCGCATCGCCGCGAGGCCGACCGGATGTCGGACTGGCACAGCCCCCGCCGGCAGGGCGGACGAGGGGGTCCCGGCCGGCCGCGTTTCCATCGGCCGCCCGCGCGGCCGGAGGTGATCGCGAAACTCGACTCCGAGGGGTTGCTACCGGCGATCACGTTCGTGTTCTCCCGGGCCGGTTGCGACGCCGCCGTCCAGCAGTGCCTGCGCTCACCACTGCGGCTCACCAACGAGGAGGAACGCGCCCGGATTGCCGAGGTGATCGATCACCGCTGCGGCGATCTGGCCGACGCCGACCTGGCCGTACTCGGCTACTACGAGTGGCGGGAGGGGCTACTGCGCGGTTTGGCCGCCCACCACGCTGGGATGCTGCCGGCATTCCGGCACACCGTCGAGGAGCTGTTCGCCGCCGGCCTGGTCAAGGCGGTGTTCGCCACCGAAACGTTGGCGCTCGGCATCAACATGCCGGCCCGCACCGTGGTGCTCGAGCGGTTGGTGAAGTTCAACGGCGAACAGCACCTGCCGCTGACGCCGGGGGAATACACGCAGTTGACCGGCCGGGCCGGCCGACGCGGCATCGATGTCGAGGGTCATGCGGTGGTGATCTGGCATCCCGCCGACAGCACCAGCGAGCCGGCCGAGGTGGCCGGCCTGGCGGCAACCCGCACTTTTCCGCTGCGCAGCTCGTTTGTCCCGTCGTACAACATGACGATCAACCTGGTGCACCGGATGGGTCCGGAACAGGCGCACCGGCTGCTGGAGCAGTCGTTTGCCCAGTACCAGGCCGACCGGTCGGTCGTCGGACTGGTCCGCGGCATCGAGCGCGGCAACCGGATGCTCGAAGAGATCGCCGCCGAACTCGGTGGCCCCAACGCGCCGATCCTCGAGTACGCCCGGCTGCGCGCGCAGCTGTCGGACATGGAGCGTTCGCAGGCCCGCGCGTCCCGGCTGCAGCGCCGGCAGGAGGCCAACGACGCGTTGGCGGCGCTGCGCAAGGGAGACATCATCACCATCACCCACGGCCGGCGCGGCGGGCTGGCGGTGGTATTGGAGTCCGCCCGCGACAATGCCGACCCGCGGCCGCTGGTGCTGACCGAAAACCGCTGGGCCGGGCGCATTTCGTCGGCCGACTATTCGGGTGGGGTGCCGCCGGTCGGATCGATGACGCTGCCGAAACGGGTCGAATACCGTCAGCCGCGGGTGCGCCGGGATCTGGCGTCGGCGCTCCGGTCGGCCGCCGCGGGCCTGACCGCGCCGGCTGATCGGCGCGGCAAGAAACGCGCCCACCATGACCCGGACCTGGAGTCGCTGCGCGAGCAGCTTCGCCGCCACCCCAGCCACCACGCTCCCGACGTCGAGGTTCAAGTCCGTCAGGCGGAACGTTATCTGCGTATCGAACGGGACAACGCGCAGCTGCAGCGCAAGGTGGCCGCCGCCACCAACTCGTTGGCGCGCACCTTCGACCGGATCGTCGGCCTGCTCACCGAGCGTGAGTTCATCCACGGACCGCCGACCGACCCCCAGGTCACCGACGACGGCCGGTTGCTGGCCCGCATCTACAGCGAAAGCGACCTGTTGGTGGCCGAGTGCCTGCGGACCGGCGCCTGGGCCGGTTTGAAGCCGCCCGAGTTGGCCGCGGTCGTCTCGGCGGTGCTGTACGAATCGCGCGGTGGTGACGGGCCGGGCGCGTCGTCGGGGGCAGAGGCACCGACGCCGCGGTTGCGGCAGGCGCTCGGCCAGACCGCGAGGCTGTCGGCGGAGCTGCGCGCCGACGAGCAGACGCACCGGATCGGCCAGAGCAGGGAGCCCGACGACGGCTTCGTCAACGTCATTTATCGATGGGCGCGCACGGGTGATCTCGCGGCGGCATTGGCGGCCGCCGACGCCACCGGCGCCGGTTCCCCGTTGTTGGCAGGTGATTTCGTGCGCTGGTGCCGGCAGGTGCTCGACCTGCTGGACCAAGTGCGCAACGCCGCCCCGGACCCCGAAGTGCGCGCTGTGGCCAAGCGCGCCATCAACGACATCCGGCGCGGCGTCGTCGCGGTTGACGCCGGGTAGGCTGGCCCGGAGCTACGGTTATGTCCGGAATGTGACCGCAGGAATACAGGAGATGCGATGAGCGGACCGCAGGGATCAGACCCGAGGCAGTCGTGGCAGTCGCCCGGGCAGGGCGATCGTTCCTCGGACCCGACCATGGCGGGTTCACCGTGGCAGCAGCAGCCAACTCAGGATGCGACGTGGCAGGCTCCGGCTTACACACCTGCGGAGTATCCGCAGTACCAACAGCCGGTCGACCCGGCGTATCCGCAGCAGTATCCGCAGTCCACTCCCGGCTACGGGCAGCCCGACTTCGGTTCGCAGGCCACCCAATTCGGTCCTACTCCGCAATACGCGCAACCGGGGCAGTACGGGGCTCCGGCCCAGTACGGCCAGCCGGGCCAATACGCACCGCCGGGACAACCGGGCCAGCCCGGCCAGTACGGCCAGGCCGGCCAATATGGCCAGCCGGGCCAGTATCCCGGGCAATACGCTCCCTACGAGCAGTCGGCCAAGGGTTCCAAGCGTTCAATGGCGATCATCGGCGGTGTCGTCGGTGTGTTCGCGGTACTCATCATCGGCGTGGTCCTGGTGCTCGGTTTCTGGGAGCCCGGGTTCTTCGTCACCACCAAGCTGGACGTCAACAAGGCCAACGCCGGCGTCCAGCAGATCCTGACCGACGAGACCAACGGCTACGGCGCCAAGAACGTCAAGGACGTCAAGTGCAACAACGGGTCCAACCCGACCGTCAAGAAGGGCGCCACCTTCGAGTGCACCGTCAGCATCGACGGCGCGTCCAAGCGCGTGACGGTGACGTTCCAGGACAACAAGGGCACCTACGAGGTCGGCCGGCCGCAGTAGCCGTCACCATGCTGTGATGGTGGCAGTTCGTCCAGCGCCTTTTGCAGTCGGGCAATCGAGGACCCGACGCCGTATCGAGTCGCCAGTTCGGCAGTGCGTGCCGGGTCGGCGGCGGCCAGCGGTAGTGAGTCGGTGGGCGTCGAAAGCTTGACCGGTGCGTCGGTGGCCACCCGCACCACCGAACCCGCGGCCTCGATATAGGCCGATGCGCCAAGCAGTTTCGCTCGAAGTCCCTTGGCCATCCCCGACCTGGGGTCGTCGGCGGTGGCCAGGATCTGATCCAGCGAGCCGTACTGTGCCAGCAGGGCGGACGCCGTCTTCTCGCCGACGCCGGGCACTCCGGGCAATCCGTCGGAGGGATCGCCGCGCAGCAGCGCCAGTTCGGCGTAGGCCGAGCCGGCCCGATCCGTCGGCAAGCCATAGCGTTCGGCGACCTCGGCGGGTCCGAACATGGTGGCTTTGGACAGCCCGCGACCGAGGTAAAGCACCCGAATGGGGACCGGATCGTCGGTCACCACCTGCAGCAGGTCGCGGTCACCACTGACGACAACCACCGGATCGTGGCGTTCCTGGGCTGCCAGTGTGCCGATCACGTCGTCGGCCTCGAAACCTGGTGCCCCGGCCGTCGGGATCCCGAACGCGTCGAGCAGCTCCATGATCATGTCGACCTGCGGGGTCAGCTCGTCGGGCACCTCCTCGATGTCGGGCTGGCCTGCTGGCTCTTCCACGGCCACCCGGTGTGCTTTGTAGGAGGGGATGAGGTCGACCCGAAACTGTGGCCGCCAATCCAGGTCCAGGCACACGACCAGTCGGCTGGGTCGCTGCTGGGTGATCACCACCGCCATCGAGTCGATGAACCCGCGTACGGCGTTGACCGGGCGGCCGTCCGGGGCGGTGATCGACGACGGCACGCCGAAGAAGGAGCGAAACCACATGCTGGCGCTGTCCAGCAGCAGTAGGGGAGCGGGCATGCGAGCCATCCTGCCAGGCCCGCCGGGCGCGGTTAGCCTGACTGCCATGGACTCTCGCCGATTCGACACCGCGGTGTACGCGCGACGATTGGCTGCGGCGGCAGCCGTGGCCGCCGACGCCGGCTTGGCCGGTCTGGTGATCACCCCGGGCTATGACTTGCGCTATCTCATCGGCTCGCGCGCGGAGACGTTCGAGCGGCTCACCGCGCTGGTGCTGCCGGCTTCGGGTGAGCCGACGATCGTCGTGCCGCGGCTGGAGGTCGCCACTTTCGCGGAGTCTGCCGATGCTCTGGGGCTAGGCGTGCGGACCTGGGTCGACGGCGACGATCCGTACCAACTGGTGGCGGCCGCGTTGGGCGCCGGCCAGGCGAGTGCGGTCAGCGACTCCATGCCGGCGCTGCATCTGCTGCCGCTGGCCGCCGCGTTGGGCGTGCTGCCGGTTTTGGCCACCGATGTGCTGCGCACGCTGCGGATGGTTAAGGAGGAGGCCGAGATTGACGCGCTGCGGCGGGCGGGTGCGGCCATCGATCGGGTGCACGCCCGGGTGCCGGAGTTGCTGGTTCCGGGCCGGACCGAGGCCGAGGTTGCCGCCGACATCGCCGAAGCGATTGTCGCCGAAGGACATTCTCAGGTGGCGTTTGTCATCGTCGGCTCCGGGCCGCACGGCGCCGACCCGCATCACCGGTTTTCGGACCGCACACTCCAGGTTGGTGACATCGTGGTCGTCGACATCGGTGGGACCGTCGAGCCCGGATACCACTCCGACTGCACCCGCACCTACAGCATCGGCGAACCTGATCCGACTGTGGCGCACCAGTATTCGATACTGCAACGAGCCCAGCGCGCCGCCGTTGAGGCGGTGCGTCCGGGAGTGACGGCCGCACAGGTCGACGCGGCGGCCCGCGACGTGCTGGCCGAGGCCGGATTGGCCGAGTATTTCGTGCACCGCACCGGGCACGGCATCGGATTGAGCGTGCACGAAGAGCCCTACATCGTGGCCGGCAACGATCTGCCGCTGGTTGCGGGCATGGCGTTTTCCGTCGAGCCGGGCATCTATTTCCCGGGCCGGTGGGGCGCCCGCATCGAGGACATCGTGGTGGTGACCGAGGGGGGTGCCCTGCCGGTCAACCATCGGCCGCACGAGCTGGCGGTGGTACCGGTTTGATGTCACCGGCGCCGGGTAGGTTGGCGTCGTGTCGCTGTTGGATCTGACTCTGCTTCCGTTACGTATCGCCCGCCATGTCGCCGACGCGGTGGTGCACCCGGCGCCGGCGCCGCCGGCTGAACTGGTCGTGGTCGACGGGATGCCGGAGGGCGCGCCGCCGGCGGCTCGGCGGCCCGAGCCGACGCTTCCGGCGCCGGCGGGATAGCCGTTCGGCGAGCAGTTTCCGCGAACCTGCGGGGCGGCTCGGGTGGCCGGCGGGGCAGTGTTTTGGACCGACTTCCTTTACGACGATCACGGCGCGACGGGTCTGCCGGTGGGCGACCTGAAAGTCCAGGCGCCGCCGCGAGGCACCTACGTGTATCCGGCCGGGCCCGCGGCGGGCAACGGCGTCGACATCTTCCCGTCGCGATCGGGCTCACCGAGACCCACACCTGGTGGCGGATCGACTGGAACACCTTGGTGGATGCCACCGTGCCGATCGCGCTGTTCACCTTCGATACCGATCGCGGCCGGGCCGCGTCGGCGGTGTGGCCGGCCGGGGGCCGGGGTGCGGTCGGCGGGCATCGATATGGCCCTGCTGGTTTCGGGTCGCAGTGCCCGGCTGATCGACCTGACCACCCAGGTCGCGACGCCGGTCGAGCACAGCGTCGACCTGGCGGCACGGTCGTTTCTGGCTCAGGTCTCGCGGTCGGTGCTGGAACCGGCCGGGACGTGGACAGTTCGGCTGGTCGCGGGGTTGGCCGACTCGGCGGGCGACGGCTTCGCCGATGTGCCGGCGGAAAGGGGCGCGCTGCCCGGTCAGCCGAATGTCTACAACGTCGCCTTCCGCGCCCACTCAGGAGCAGCCGCACCTCAACTTCTGGTCCGATGCCGCCCAAGCCGCCGCCCTGACCAGCGGCGATGTCTCCGAGTTCGCGGTGGCCGTCGAGTGGGACCGGCTTGTGGCCCGCGAAACCACGTCCGAGCCGGTGATCACCGGACCCTCGACACGGTGGTACGTGTCCTCGATTGAGCTGGGCCAAGGTGTTGCGGCGGGGACCGTGCTGGACACCGACCCGCAGTTTCTGGGTCGGGTGCAGCCCTGTTCGGTGTGCCTGCCGTCGACGTATGCGCCCGGGCGGGCGTTGCCGCTGACGCTGTTGCTGCACTCGCTGGCGCTGGGGCAAACCCAGTTCGCCGCGATCGACCCCCGCTTGTTGCACGAAGTGTGTGAGACGCGCGGCTCGGTAGTGGTGACGCCGCTGGGTCGAGGTCCGTCGACCTGGTATTTCGATGCCGGCGAACTCGACGTGTGGGAAGTGTGGGGGCGGGTGGCCGAGCAGCTGGGCACCGACCCCAACCGTACCGTCGTCTCCGGCTACTCGATGGGCGGTTACGCGGCCTACAAGCTGGGGCTGACGTACCCGGAGGTGTTCGCGCGGGCCGTGGTGCTGGCCGGGCTGCCGACGTGCGGGGTGCGGCTGCTGCCCAATGTCGACATTCCTGCCGATCTCGACCTGGACTCGCACTGTGCCCGCGAGGGTGACACCTGGGAGCTGCTGGCCAATGCCCGGTGGCTGCCGTTCGTCATCGCCCACGGGTTGCTCGACGAGTTGGTGCCGTTTTCCTCGGCGGCCGAGCAGGTGCTGGAACTGGACAGGTTGGGTTACCGCTACCGGTTCACCGTGTACCCGTTCGAGGATCACGTCGCCTGGGTGCTGCAGGACAAGTTTGACGATCCGATCGCGCATATGGGAACCGTTCTGCGCCAAGCGGATCCGGGGCACATCACGTTCGCGTGGTATCCGCAGTTGGTGCGTGCGGACCTCGGCATCGGGCCGCATCAGGTGTGGTGGTTGTCCGAGCTGACCGCCGATCCCGCGGTGACGGCCCGGCGCGGCGCCACCGCGGAAGTCGACGCCCGCTCCTATGCCCGTCCGGATCCGATGCACAGCATTCGCCGGCGCCGCGGCTTCGTCCCGCACTTCGATCGCACGCCCGGGTTGTACACCGAATTGGATTGGCGGGTAACGGGTCCCGCCGACGCGCTGCCGTATCTGACGCTGCGGCTCGCCGGAGTCGCCAGTCTCACTGTCGACGTCGAGCGGGCCGGGCTGGCGTCGTTGCCGTCGTCGAGCATCGCGGTGGCGTCTGATACAGCCGCGCAGATCACCCTCGGTGGTTTGCCTGACGGCGTGCAGGTGCGGCTGGATGGTCAGCCTGTCGGGTCGATCGTAGCGGTTCCGATTGGGCGGCACCAGATTTCGTTGGTGCGGACGGGTTAGCGAGCGCGGCGGCAGCTAGGCGCAGCTTCACTGGCCACGAAGCTGGTCTTTGATGCTGAACCCGTTGCTGTCAGTGCGGTGGTTGTTCATATTGCGGCATTCGCCGGAAAGCTCGATCGCCCCATCGGCGCCGGGAAAATGACTTACGCCGATAGTTGCCATGACACCATCTTTGTGAATCACCGTTCCGAACAGGTGCTGTCCCGGAGGCGCGCCGGACGACCAACCGTGAGCCACCATCGTCGCCGCAACTTGCTCGAAGTAGGCGCTGTGGTCGATGCCAAGCGGAACGATGAAGGTCATGTCGACCCGACCACGGTAGGGTGGATCGCCCTGATCGTTGCAGGACTCCCAGCTGAATCCTCCTGAAACATCTTGCAGCCCTGCTATTTTTGCGATTTGCTTGGCCGGCTCGATCACCTGGGCCATGGCCTGCTGGTCAGAGAGCGGATGTTCGGGGTGGTCAACATCGTGCGCAAATGGATACATCAGCGAACAACCTCCCAAGACTAAAACCACCGTCAGCGGCCATGCCAGACGTTCCGGCCATCGCCGGAATCGATCATTCGAACTCATCGTCATTGGTGATGGAGCTCGCCGCTAGACAAGCACTGCCTATGCGGCAAAACCGTTGCAGGCACGGGTTTATCCCGCATTCAGTTGGTCCTTGATGTCGTACCATTTGCCATCGTGGCGGTGAGCACCCATGTTGCGACATTCGCCAGAAAGCTCTACCGAGCCCCACTGTTTGCCACCAGAGTGCACGCCGATGATCGCCATTACGCCGTCTTTGTGAATCACGCGACCAAAAGCATGCAGCCCAGCAGGTGGGCCATCTGACCAACCTTGGGCGATCATCGCCCTAGCGATCCGCTCAAAATAGGTTTGAGGGTCGACACCTACCGGCATGTCGTATCCCATGTCGACACGTCCTCGGTAGGGTGGGTCGCCCTGATCGTTGCAGGATTCCCAGCCAAATACCCCTGAAACATTCTGTAATCCAGCCACTTTCGCAATTTGTTTGGCAGGGTCGACCACCTGCGCCATGGCCTGCTCGTCGGAGAGCGGATGTTCGGGGTGGTCAACATCGTGCGCAAATGGATACATCAGCGAACAACCTCCCAAGGCTAAAACCACCGTCAGCGCTACGACCGCAAGCCGCAGCAGGCCTGACCTGAGGCAATTACTTGAACTCGTGGTCATTGGTGACTGAGTCCCCTGGCCGGTCCCATTCGGGGTCAACGGTGACAGGCGTTTGGATTTCGACGTGCGGTAGTGGAATCGTTCCGAACGGGGTATGCACCTGGGTCGGGGTGGAGATTCGTTCTTCGGCTCGGGGTGGTGCCAGCATTCCTTCTCCTGCGAGGTTGTTTCCGTGGCCGACAGCGATTTCAGTCATATTGTGCAGCGCCTCGCTGCCCATGTTGTAGTAGTGCGAATGGTCGTTGAACCACGGGGCCACGTTGTGTGAGCCGGCGACTTCGGCGCGGATTCGCACTGAGCCGAAACCGTCGTGAGCGGGGTCGCCGCCCAGTCCCGCTAATGGCCCGAGCGGGTAGCCGAGTGCGTTGTTGACCCAATTGGGCACGGCGCCACCAGATTCTCCGATCCAGCTGATCGCGTCGGTGGAGGCGGCACCCACGTAGACGTTTCCGCCGTTGAGGTGGAAGTCGGCGGCGCTGTGCGCCAGATCGGTTCCTGGGCAGCCGATCAACACGGCATCGTTGGCGCGCATACCACTGTTGGCGAACGCATCGGCGACTGTCGTCGAACCGTAGGAGTGCCCGATGACGGTGACGTGAGACGAGATACCGCCATCGTGAGTAACCGCCAAGCCGTTGACGTCGGCGGCCAGCACCGCGCCTCCCTGGCGCGCCATCCAGGGTGTGCCGACCTGTTGCAGTTTCGACGGGTCGGTCACGGCCGCTTCGGGATTCTGGAATTCAAACTCGGGAGCGTCATAGCCCATCCAGGCGATCACCGAGGTTGGATGGGTCGGGTCAGCTTTGGTCGACTGCTCGAAGAGATTGATGGCATCGTTGTGCCCGTCATACAACCAGCCTCCCTTTACGCTGCTGTTGGTACCGGGCACGATGACGGCGATGTTCGGCGTTTTATCCGGGTTGCCGATTGCGATCGCCGCCCTGCCCTTGCCGTTATACGCCAACGGATCGTAGGCCCACAGCATGACAGGCCTCGGCTTCGCGGGGTCCCCGCGATCATGGTTTAGGCCCTGGTTGGTCTTTACCGCGTTCTGATACCGGGTGATATCTGCGGCGGTGAGTCCGTACTTGCCGGGGTTGCTGAACACATCGTTGCTCACGTTGTTAAGGGCATTATCCCGAAGGGCCTTTGGCGACAGTCCATGCTGTCCGGCGGCATCTTCGACCCGTCGGAGGTCGTCGTTCATCACCGCGAGGTTGACCTGGCCGCGCACTTCGGCCGGAATGCCATTGAGGTTGCCCAACTCCTGCGGGTGTTGATCGACCAACAGTCGTCTTTGCTCGTCGCTGAGTGACTCCCACCAGCGCTTGACCTGCTCTGGACCGGTGTCAGGAGGTGGGATCAAAAGTTCGTCGGCTATTGCGACCTCTGCCGGATCGACGCCGTCGGCGCGCAGATTGCCGAGCCCACTTTGCAAAATCGCCGAATAATTGTCACGAATGTGGTTGAGCTGGGCCAGGACTGCCCGTGTTTCGGCAACGGCGTCGTCGCACAGCGCATTGGCCTCCGTTTGATCGTCGGCGGCGAGGGCCTCACCGATCTCGCAGTCGATATCTTCAAGGTCCTGCTCGAGCGCTGAGATGTACCACCCGGCGGACCGTTGTGCCTGGGCCAGGGTGGCCGCAATATTCTCCAAATCGACGGCGATCCTGGGCAATTGCGCGGCCTGGAGCTTCAGCGACGTGGTTACGCGCTGCACCTCGGCGGAGTCGTTGATTGGGTGCTCGCCGTTCTCCCGGTTCCAGGCCCATTCGAAACGCCGCAGTGCCTGGTTGAAGGCCGCGTCGGCCTCGGCCGTTGAGGCACCAGCGTCATGGAAAGCTTTGGCCAGGTCGGAAATCTGCGCTGGACGACCCGCTTGGAGGCTCCGGTTGATCGCCCACGGATCACCGCCGGCTTCGGCGATCAGCAAGGCGATGCTGACGCAGTGGAGTTGCATTGAATCACTGGATATATTGCGGCCCAACATTTCTCGTTCTGCAGCCCATTCTTCCGCGGCAGCCGGCGCATTATTGTCCAGCTGCGCGCCGGGCAGATGGCGCTGCCGGTGTCGACCAACATCACGAACTCATCCTAGCCAGCTGTGCGGTTGCAATGCTTGCAGTGCATCGGCCGCAGCTTCTCACACCACATCGAGCAGGGCCGCGACACGCTTTGCGTCGCCACGGAACTGGGCAACAATCGCTGATGCCATTGCCGGCTGCTCCGCTCGCGCGTGCTCTTGTTTCGATAGCGCTGAATTCCTGGGGGTACTGGTCGATCAACAGGGCGCCGCTGCAAATTGCTGGGCGGATCCCGCCAACGCTTGGATGGTCCTGGCGTCGGGATCAAGAGTTCGTCTGGTCGTTCCCTTGGGCCCAGTTCACCGCGACCGACGACCTCCGGTGAGTTGCCGACCCTCGCCACATCATTAGACTTCCCGAGGATGGAGACCGGTGAGCTGCGCGTCGATGTCTATCAGCTCAAAGCCTCGGCGAGCCAGTGGCGTGAGCTAAGCACTAGATTTGGCGTCCTGGCATCACCGACACCGGGGCGGCCGTGTCAACCCACGACGGCGGCGGTGGGCGGCGCTCATACGGCGGTCGGCCTCGCCGCAGAAGTATTGACCATCCGGACCCAGGCGACGACCGGTGCGGTGGAGGCAGGTGCCGTGGAGTATGGCGGCGGGGGAGATGGCGGCCGTCCGACCGCGGATGGTGTAGATGCTTCCGACCCTGTCGCAGCTTCAGGCCTGGGATACCGAGCATCTCATCGATGCGGCCCACTACTGGTCCAGGACCGCCGACCTGTGGGAGGACGTGTTCCTGCAGATGCGCAACCAGTCTCACGCCATTGTCTGGGAAGGCGCTGGCGGTGAGGCGCTGCGGGCGCGAACCGGCGGTGATTTGGTGATCGTCACCGCCAAGGCCGACCAGCTGCGTCAGGCTGCGGTCATCGCGCGTGAGGGCGCCGGAACCATCGGCGCCGCCCAACGGCGGGTCATCTATGCCGTCCAAGACGCCAACGACGCCGGCTTCAACGTCGGCGAAGATCTCTCGGTCGCCGATACCCGAACCAGTCGCACCGCCGCAGAACAGGCATCTCGTCAGGCACAGGCACAAGCTTTCGCCGCCGCCCTCTCTGCCAACCTTGGGTGAGGCACTCGCCCCCTGATAATTAGTGACCCGAGGGCGGGGATGGAGAGTTTCCCCGA
>NZ_MVIF01000107.1 GCF_002086675.1 Mycobacterium persicum | reverse complement strand
GCCCAATCGGTAAGGGCGCCGACACCGCCGGGAAGGGCAGCCGCAGTGGCCGCATTGTGCGGTAAATCGTGCGGAAATACAAGGGGCAGTGCACCTTTGAGGTGTTGTCAGGCCGCTGGGTGGTGGGTGCGCACGGTGTCTTGGTTGGTGCGCTGGCGCCGCTCGCGACTACGAGCGCCTGCCGGCGCACTCTGAATGGTTCGCCGCGCCGCACCAGCCACCGAGGGTCAGCCTCCGCCAGCGGAACGCCACGGCGAAAAATCGAGTGGGATTTCGCCGTGGCGTTACGGTCGTGACGGTGGCTTGCGCTAACGCCAGGAGTATTCGGTGCGCAACCGGGCGGCGACCACATCGAAGATGTCGCGCGGCAGGATCGCGCCCTCGCGGCGGATACTCTCCTCCGGCACGTCGAGCACCCGGTCCAGCCGGACCCAGCTCTGCCTTCCTTCGTAATCCCAATCCCCAGAACCGATTCCGACCCAGTCACGATCGGCGGCGCGGTCTTCCTGGCTGGACAGCATGAGCCCCAGCAAGATGTTGCGGTTACGGCCGACGACGAGCACCGGCCGGTCTTTGCCGCGGGTCGGGTCGTCTTCGTAGACCACCCAGGTCCACACGATTTCCCCCGGGTTGGCCCGGCCATCGAGATCCGGGGCGTAGACCAGCCTGCGGGCCCGCTGTGCGGTGGGAAAGCTGGTGCTGGTCACCGGCCGGCCTGCGGCGATCTCCTGGGGAGGTGGCGGCAGGCCCATCGCCATGATGTTCGCGGTGATCTTCACCGCATGCTGAAGTTCTCGCAGGACGGTCTGCGAGTTCTGTAGTTGACGCGCCACCTTCGGAGCCTCGGTGAACACCAGGTTCCCTACATTCTCCGCGAAACGCTGGAACGTCTTCCACTGTGACTTCCGGGCGGACGCCATGTTGGCAGCATAGCCGCGCCCGGCGGCGCGCGATTGTGTCTCGAAGCGCCGGGCTGGATACGCTGGACATACCCACCAACCGCCCAGCTGGCAGGCTCACGACCGTCCACCAGGAGACTCCCATCAGCAGTTTCGCCGACAAAACCTTCACGCCGCCGGCGCAGATTCGCAACTTCTGCATCATCGCTCACATCGACCACGGCAAGTCGACGCTGGCCGACCGGATGCTGCAGTTGACCGGGGTGGTCGACGAGCGGTCGATGCGCGCGCAATACCTGGACCGGATGGACATCGAGCGGGAACGCGGTATCACCATCAAGGCCCAGAATGTGCGGTTGCCCTGGCGGGTGGCCGACCAGGACTACGTGCTGCACCTCATCGACACTCCCGGACACGTCGACTTCACCTACGAGGTGTCGCGGGCGCTGGAGGCCTGCGAGGGTGCGGTGTTGCTGGTCGACGCGGCGCAGGGCATCGAGGCGCAGACGTTGGCCAACCTGTATCTGGCGCTGGACCGCGACCTGCACATCATTCCGGTGCTGAACAAGATCGACCTGCCGGCCGCGGACCCGGACCGCTACGCGGGCGAGATCGCCCACATCATCGGCTGCGAACCGCACGACGTGCTGCGGGTGTCCGGCAAGACCGGCGAGGGGGTCGCCGACCTGCTCGACCATGTGGTTCGCGAGGTGCCGCCGCCTCGGGGCGACGCCGACGCGCCGACTCGGGCAATGATTTTCGACTCCGTGTACGACATCTACCGCGGTGTGGTGACCTACGTTCGGGTGGTCGACGGCAAGATCACCCCACGCGAGCGCATCGCCATGATGTCCACCGGAGCCACCCACGAGCTGCTCGAGGTCGGCATCGTCTCACCCGAGCCGAAGCCCTGCGGCGGCCTCGGTGTGGGCGAGGTCGGCTACCTGATCACCGGCGTCAAGGACGTGCGTCAGTCCAAGGTCGGCGACACCGTGACGACGGTCCGCCATGGCGCCAAGGAGGCGCTGACCGGCTACCGCGAGCCCAAGCCGATGGTCTACTCGGGCCTCTATCCCGTCGACGGTTCGGACTACCCGAATTTGCGCGAAGCCCTGGACAAGCTGCGGCTCAACGACGCGGCCCTGACCTACGAGCCGGAGACCTCGGTGGCGCTCGGCTTCGGGTTCCGGTGCGGCTTTCTTGGCCTGCTGCACATGGAGATCACCCGCGAGCGGCTGGAGCGCGAGTTCGATCTGGATCTGATCTCCACCTCACCCAACGTCGTCTACCGGGTGCTCAAAGAGGATGGCTCCGAGATCATCGTCACCAATCCGTCGGATTGGCCGGAGGGCAAGATCCGTACCGTCTACGAACCCGTCGTGAAGACCACCATCATCGCGCCCAGCGAGTTCATCGGCACCATCATGGAACTGTGCCAGTCGCGCCGCGGCGAGCTGGGCGGCATGGACTACCTGTCGCCCGAGCGGGTGGAACTGCGCTACACAATGCCGTTGGGGGAGATAATTTTCGACTTCTTCGACGCACTGAAGTCGCGCACCCGCGGCTATGCCAGCCTTGATTACGAGGAGGCCGGGGAACAGGAAGCGCAACTGGTCAAGGTCGACATCCTGCTGCAGGGCGAGACGGTTGACGCGTTCAGCGCGATCGTGCACAAGGATTCGGCGTTCGCCTACGGCACCAAAATGACGACCAAGCTCAAGGAGCTGATCCCGCGCCAGCAATTCGAGGTGCCGGTCCAGGCCGCCATCGG
The DNA here is from genome assembly GCF_002086675.1 of Mycobacterium persicum. Lineage (GTDB taxonomy): Bacteria > Actinomycetota > Actinomycetes > Mycobacteriales > Mycobacteriaceae > Mycobacterium > Mycobacterium persicum. Next base: position 16,387 of record NZ_MVIF01000107.1, on the reverse strand, counting down.
GTCGAAAATCATTGCGCGCGAGAACATTCGCGCGATCCGCAAGGATGTGCTGTCGAAGTGCTACGGCGGTGACATCACCCGGAAACGCAAACTGCTGGAGAAGCAGAAGGAAGGCAAGAAGCGGATGAAAACCATTGGGCGGGTTGACGTGCCGCAGGAGGCCTTTGTGGCGGCGTTATCCACCGACACCGCGGGGGACAAGGGCAAGAAGTGACAAACCGCTGGTGCTCGATGGCCGCCGGGTTGTTGGCCGTGGTGCTGTCGAGCGGGTGCACCGCAACGACCGGTGGCAAAGCGGGACCGGCGCCGGACATGGCGACGCATGCGCTGACGGGCCCAGCTATCAAGCAGGCCATGATCGACGGCACCGCTCTGGCGATGTTGCTGAACCAGCCGTTCCAGACCGCCCCCAAATACCCGGAGTTCGGTGGCAGCGAAACATTGGGAAGCGCTTGGGAATCAGCACTACCCGCCGACTGCCTAGGTGTCGTCCACATGATGCAGCAGGGTCCCTATCGCTTCGCGCCGGTACAAAACACGGCCAGTGAAATGTGGAGCCACAACGGTGCTTCGGTGAAGGTCGACGACGTCTATGAAGGCATCGCCGCGTTACCGACGGCAGCAGACGCCAACGGGTTGTTCGCCAAGTTCGCCGCGCAGTGGAAGAAGTGCGATGACACCACGCTGACGATGCCAACCTCTACGGTGTACGGTCAGGCCGCCATCTCCGAGGTACGCGTCGTGGATTCGGTTGTCGCGGCGACCATCTCACTGGGGTCCGGCCCGCACTCGATTTTGACGACCATCCCGCAAGCCCGGGCCCTTGGCGTCCGGGGAAATTGCTTGGTTGAGGTCACGGTCAGCTTCGTTCCAACCGCCTACCCATCCGATGAGGGGACCGGCAATCTCGCCACCAGCGCCGTCGACATCGCGCACGCGATGATGGACAAGGTCACCGCGCTGAGCTGACATCGCTCTCGTCCGCGAGCAGACCGCGAGCAGACATGGAATCGCACGAATTCCCTTGGAATTGTGCGATTCCATGTCTGCTCGCCGCGAAACTCGCCGGGCGCCACCTACATGGGTGCGTTGGCCGGCTGGAACATCCCCGAGCCGTCGGCTTCCTCCTCGGCGCGGATCACGTGGACCACCGCGTTGATCAGCGCCAGGTGGGTGAACGCCTGCGGGAAGTTGCCCAGCTGACGGCCGGTGCGCGGCTCGATCTCCTCGGCGTAGAGGTGCAACGGGCTGGCGTAGGACAGCAGCTTCTCGCACAGCCGTTTGGCCCGCGCCACTTCGCCGATCTCGACCAGCGCCGACACCAACCAGAACGAGCAGATGGTGAACGTGCCTTCCTCGCCGGACAGGCCGTCGTCGGTCTCGTGCACCCGATAGCGCAGCACCAGGCCTTCCTCGGTCAGTTCGTCGGCGATGGCCAGCACGGTGTTGCGTACCCGCGGGTCGTCGGGCGGCAGGAACCGGGTCAGCACCGCCAGCAGCAGCGACGCGTCCAGGGCGTCGCTGCCGTAGCGCTGGGTCAGCACGCCGCGGGAGTCCACGCCGTGCTCGAGAATGTCGGCTTTGATCTCCTCGGCGATCTGGCGCCATTGCTGGGCATAGCTTTTCTCGCCCTGGCGCGCGGCCAGCTTGGCGCCGCGATCCAGCGCCACCCAGCACATCACCTTCGACGAGGTGAAGTGCTGCGGTTCGCCGCGCACTTCCCAGATGCCGCGGTCGGGTTCGCGCCAGTGCTTGATCGCCTCCTCGACCTGGCGCTTGAGCACCGGCCACAACGTCTCCGGCACCTGCTCACGCGATTTGGCGTGCAGGTAGAACGAGTCCAGAATCGAGCCCCAAATGTCATGCTGCTGCTGGTTGTAGGCGCCGTTGCCGATCCGGACCGGACGCGCGTGGTCGTAGCCGGACAGGTGGTGCAGCTCCTCTTCGACCAGGCTGCGCTCGCCGCCCACGCCGTACATCACCTGCAGCGGATGGCGCTCGTTGTTGTTTGCGCCGGACACGTCGGCGATGAAGGCGAAGAAGTCGTCGGCTTCGCGGTCCAGTCCCAGGGTGTAGAGCCCCCACAACGCGAACGTCGAGTCGCGGACCCAGGCGTAGCGGTAATCCCAGTTGCGTTCGCCGTGCGGTGTTTCCGGCAGCGACGTGGTGCTGGCGGCCAGCAGCGCGCCGGTGGGCGAGTACGTCAACCCTTTGAGCGTGAGCGCGCTGCGCTGCAGGTACGCCCGCCACGGGTGATCGGGGAAATTGCCGATATTGATCCACTGCCGCCAGCACTCGGTGGTTTGCCACATCTTCTGTGCGGCCTCTTCGTAGGTCTGCGGCGCCGGATGCTTGGTCCAGCTCAGGGCGACGAACACGTCGTCGCCCTCCTTCATCCGGGTGCGGGCGCGGGCTTCGCGACCCTCCAGCCCGATCCGCAGATTGGTGGTCAGCTGCAGCGTCGGGTGGATGTCGGGTTGATGGCTGGCCCGCGCGATCGCCTCACCGTAGGCATTGGCCGAGTATTCCCAGGTGGCCCCGAGGCGGTGGTAGTCGAATGCCGGCTCGCAACTCATCATCAGCTCGACCGTGCCGCTGACGCAGCGCACTGTCCGAAGCAAAATATGTTCGGCGTCCCAGTCCATCGGGGTGCGCCGGTGGGTGCGCGATCGTCGTTCGATGTCGTGCCACGGCCCCATCACCAACGCGTCGCGCACGATCAGCCAGCCGGTGTGGGTCTGCCAGGTGGTCTCCATGATCAGGCTGCCGGGCAGATAGCGGCGTGCCGAGGGCACCGAAACGCCGTAAGGGCCCAGCCGGAAATGGCCCGCGCTGCGGTCCAGGATCGCGCCGAACACGCTGGGGGAGTCCGGCCGGGGCACACACATCCACTCCACCGATCCCGCCGGCGAGATCAGGCAGGTCGTCTCCCAGTCGGACAGGAAGGCGTAATCGGCAATGGGTGGAAACGGATTGCGCAGCGATGAGCTGGACGTGAAAACGCCCTTCGCGTCGGACTTGACGGACGGGACGGGTGCTGCCTGGAACGCTGGACTATCGGTGACGTGAGCGACCTCGGCGGCCTCGTCTGCGGGTTCGGCGTGCAGGACCATGCGGTCATCATCAACTGTCGACCTACTTCGCGTCCACCACTTCGGCTGCCCTGTTATTCAGGTGCCGCGATTTAGCCGCCGCGCCGCGCGTAGCCGGACGCGTGCTCGGGTAGCGGACCGATCGCGACCAGATAGCCGAGCACCCGCCGCAGCGGCCGTGACCCGCCCACCAGCTGGACGGCCCGCGGCGGCGCCGGGTCGGCGCCGGTCATGGCGACCGCGACCACGCGGGCATGGATCGCCCGTTGTAGCGCTTGCAGAAACGCGGTTGGCGCCCACCCGCCGCGCCTGTACCCGCGCCAGATGACGTCAACGCCGGCGCGGGCCAGCAACAAACCGAGCATCATGCCTGCCGGCCCATCGCCGGAGACCATACACGTGGTTTTGCCCGACTGCTGGAGCACTCCTGATCTTAGGCGGATCGTGGCACATTGGATTCGGCTGCCGGGCCGAATAAGGTGTGTTGGAGTGAACGGATTCTTGAATTGGTGGGACGGCGTCGAGCTGTGGCTTTCCGGTCTTCCGTTCGCGTTGCAGGCGTTGGCGGTAATGCCGGTAGTGCTGGGCCTGGCATATATCACCGCGGCGGTGCTCGATGCCTTGCTCGGCAAGGGCATCACAGTGATGCGGCGAATCCGCCACTCCGACGAAGTGTCCGAGTAAGCCGATGCCGCGGTCGCACGTCACCCTGGTCCTGGTCGCGCTCGTGGTGCTGGTGATCGCCATGTGGTTACTGACGCGGTGACGGCGGCGGCTCGCCATGGGACCGCGGCCGATTCTGTTAGGCTTCCCGGCATGCACGCGGTAGCCGATTGCCCCGGGCGCGCTCAATGCGCGCCCGGCTGCGTGGTTGCGGCTGTGGCGATCTGCGCCGCCGTCGACGTGCACTGTTGTCGCTGACTCCCGCCCGTGCGCGGTCTGGCATGGAGTTGGTGAAGCCCTCCAGTTAGCGACCGATCGCCTTTCCGCAGCTACGGGACCGACGCTTACCACTCCCGCACCCCGGAAGGCCACCAATGCCACAGACGCCGAAGACCCCGTGGCGGCATGTCGTTGCCCGCCCGGTGGTGCTGGCGCTGGTCGTCGGAGTCGTTGCGGCGTGTCACGGTGGTCCCAGCGACGTCGCCGGCGGCGGCGGGCCGGCCGGCGCGCACACCAGCATCACCCTGGTCGCTTACTCCGCCCCGGAACCCGGCTGGCGCACGGTGATCCCGGCGTTCAACGCCTCCGAGGAAGGCAGGGACGTGCAGGTGATCACGTCGTACGGGGCCTCTGGCGACCAGTCCCGCGGTGTTGTCGACGGCAAGCCGGCCGATCTGGTGAATTTCTCCGTCGAACCCGACATCACCCGCTTGGTCAAGGCCGGCAAGGTTTCCAAGGACTGGAATGCCGACGTCACCAAGGGCATTGCCTTCGGGTCGGTGGTGACGCTGGTGGTACGCGCCGGCAATCCCAAGAACATCAAGGATTGGGACGACCTGTTGCGCCCCGGCGTGGAGGTCATCACGCCCAGCCCACTGAGTTCGGGTTCGGCCAAGTGGAACCTGCTCGCTCCGTATGCGGTCAAAAGTGAAGGCGGCCGTAACCACCAAGCGGGGATCGACTACGTCAGCACCCTGGTCCGCGAGCACGTCAAATTGCGTCCCGGATCGGGACGGGAAGCCAGCGATGTCTTTGTCCAGGGCAGCGGCGATGTGCTGATCAGCTACGAGAACGAGGCCATCGCCACCGAACGGCAGGGCAAGGCGGTCCAGCACATCACCCCGTCACAGACGTTCAAGATCGAAAACCCGCTGGCGGTGGTCACCAGTAGTTCCCATCTTGCGGCCGCGACGGCATTCAAGAACTTCCAGTACACCGCGGCGGCGCAGAAACTGTGGGCGCAGTCCGGTTTCCGGCCCGTCGATCCCGCGGTGGCCGCCGACTTTCGCGGGCAGTTTCCGGTGCCGGCGAAGCTGTGGACAATCGCCGACCTGGGCGGCTGGGAAATAGTGGATCCGCAGCTGTTCGACAGGGGCACCGGCAGCATCACCAAGATCTATATGCAGGCCACCGGATGACCGCACTGACAAGGCCGGATCCAAGGCCGGATCCGCCCGCCATCGGGGACGATTCGCCCGCCGACGATAACGCACCAGGTCGCCGCGGATCCGGCCGGTGGGGCAGCACGTCGCTTCGGGTCGGAGTTTCGGTGGTGTGGTTGTCGATTATCGTGCTGCTGCCATTGGCCGCCATCGCCTGGCAAGCTTCGGGCGGCGGCTGGCAGGCGTTCTGGGTGTCGGTCACGTCGCGCGCCGCGCTGGACTCACTGCGGGTGACGCTGAGCATTTCGGCGGCGGTCACTCTCGTCAACACGGTGTTCGGCCTGCTGATCGCCTGGGTGTTGGTGCGCGACGACTTCGTCGGCAAACGGCTCGTCGATGCGATCATCGATCTGCCCTTCGCGCTGCCCACCATCGTGGCCAGCCTGGTGATGCTCGCCCTTTATGGCCCGACCAGTCCGGTGGGTCTTCAGTTGCAGCACACCGCGTGGGGGGTAGGCGTGGCCCTGGCGTTTGTCACCTTGCCGTTCGTGGTGCGCGCCGTTCAGCCGGTGCTGCTCGAAGTCGATCGTGAGGCTGAGGAGGCGGCGGCGTCGCTGGGTGCCAGCGGTCCCAAGATCTTCACCTCGGTGGTGTTGCCGTCGCTGCTGCCGGCGTTGTTGTCCGGTGCGGGCCTTGCGTTTTCGCGGGCCATCGGTGAATACGGCTCGGTCGTGCTGATTGGTGGCGCGGTGCCGGGCAAGACCGAGGTGTCGTCCCAGTGGATCCGCACCTTGATCGAGAACGACGACCAGACCGGCGCCGCCGCGATATCCGTTGTGCTGTTGACGATTTCCTTTGTGGTGTTGCTGCTGTTGCGTGTCGTCGGTACGCGTGCGGCCCGGCGGGAGGAGATGGTCGCATGACGCCCTCGCTCGGCGTCCGTTACCTGCTCCGATCCATCGCGCTCGGATATGTCAGTGTGCTGCTGGTGGTTCCGGTGGCGGTGATCCTCTGGCGGACCTTCGAACCGGGCCTCGGCCAGTTCTATGCCTGGATCAGCACGCCGGCGGCGATATCGGCACTGAATCTGTCGCTGCTGGTGGTGGGCATCGTGGTGCCGTTGAACGTGCTGTTCGGGATCCCGACGGCATTGATGCTCGCCCGCAATCGATTTCCGGGCAAGGGTGTACTACAGGCGATCATCGACCTGCCGTTCGCGGTCTCACCGGTGATCGTGGGTGTCGCGTTGATCCTGCTGTGGGGATCCGCCGGTGCGCTGGGCTTCGTCGAGAAGGACCTGGGGCTGAAGATCATCTTCGGCCTGCCCGGCATTGTCCTCGCCAGCATGTTCGTCACGCTGCCGTTCGTGGTGCGCGAAGTCGAACCGGTGTTGCACGAGTTGGGCACCGACCAGGAGCAGGCGGCCGCGACGCTGGGTTCCGGTTGGTGGCAGACATTTTGGCGGATCACGCTGCCGTCCATCCGGTGGGGCCTGACCTACGGCATCGTGTTGACCGTCGCCCGCACGCTCGGCGAATACGGTGCGGTCCTGATCGTGTCGTCGAACCTGCCGGGCACGTCCCAAACGCTGACATTGCTGGTCTCGGACCGCTACAACCGTGGCGCCGAGTATGGGGCGTACGCGCTGTCGACCCTGCTGATGGCCGTCGCGGTGGTGGTGTTGGTCGTTCAGGTGGCACTGGATGCCCGCCGGGCACGAGCGGCCGGCCAGGACTGACGAGGAGACGCTGAGATGACCACAGCCATGACGAAGGGCCGCAACGGGTATGCCATCGTCGTGCGCAACGCCGCTAAGCGCTATGGCGACTTCGTTGCCCTGGACCATGTGGACTTCGTGGTGCCCGCCGGTTCGCTGACCGCGTTGCTGGGCCCCAGCGGCTCCGGGAAATCGACGCTGTTGCGCACCATCGCCGGCCTTGACCGACCGGACGCCGGCTCCGTCACGATCAACGGGCGCGACGTGACCGGGGTGCCGCCGCAGCGGCGGGGCATCGGATTCGTCTTTCAGCACTACGCCGCCTTCAAGCACCTGACGGTTCGCGACAACATCGCCTACGGGTTGAAGATCCGCAAGCGGCCCCGGGCCGAGATCAAGGAGAAGGTCGACCACCTGCTGGAGGTGGTGGGCCTGAGCGGATTTCACGGCCGCTACCCCAATCAGCTCTCCGGCGGTCAGCGTCAGCGGATGGCACTGGCCCGCGCGCTGGCCGTCGACCCGGAGGTGTTGCTGCTCGACGAACCGTTCGGTGCCCTGGACGCCAAAGTCCGTGAGGACCTTCGCAGTTGGCTGCGCCGCCTGCACGACGAGGTGCACGTCACCACGGTGCTGGTCACCCATGACCAGGCCGAGGCCCTGGATGTGGCCGATCGGATCGCCGTGCTCAACAGGGGCCGTATCGAACAGGTCGGATCTCCGACCGACGTCTACGACGCCCCGGCGAACGCGTTCGTCATGTCCTTTCTGGGGGCGGTTTCCATGCTCAACGGCGCCTTGGTCCGCCCGCATGACATCCGAGTCGGCCGGACTCCGGAGATGGCCGTTGCCGCCGCCGACGGTACCGCGGAGTCCACCGGTGTTGCCCGCGCCACCGTGAACCGGGTGGTGGTGCTGGGTTTCGAGGTTCGGGTCGAGTTGACCAGTGCGGCAACGGGAGGCGCCTTCACCGCCCAGATCACCCGCGGTGACGCCGAGGCGCTGGCCCTACGGGAGGGCGACACCGTCTACGTACGTGCCACCCGGGTGCCGCCCATTCCCCACGACATCGCGGGTCCAGGCGATGACGGAGTCGGCGGGGCCGAGACCGATCAGGCCACGCTGACGTCGGTGTGATCCCCGGATACTCCGGCCCACCGACGTTCCCACATCGCGCGCCAGTCGCGTTCCTCGTCGTGCTTGTCGTGGTGCAGTTCGCTCGACGGCGGGGTGAGGTGAATCCCGGGATCGGGGAGAGCGAAAAAGTCGCCACTGCCCTTGGCGGAATGGTGTGCTCCGGTGTCGATGTAGCAGTGCCCGCGACCGGACAGGGTGGCGCTGTCGTCGGTCTGGCCCAGGTAGTTCAGCACGTTGGTGGCGGCAGCTGCTGCGCCGTTCTTCGCGAAGATCGCCGCTTTCGGCAGCGGCTTACCCCACGGGCAGGTGATCGCCGTGATGTCACCGACCGCCCATATCCCCGAATACTGCGTCTGCATGGTGACGGGGTCGACTGCGATCCACCCCGGTTGACCGAGCGTGATCGCGGGCTGATGCGGCGGAATGAACACCAGCAGATCGAAATCGACGCTCTGGCCATCCTGGAAATGGATTGTCCGGCTGACTGGATCGATGCGATCGACGGTCTGTTCGCAATAGACGTCGATGCCTTCACGATTCAGCAGGCTGACGAGTTCGGGACCGGCGTAGGGGCCCGCCGAAGGCATCGGTTGCTGCTCCGGGGTATATATCGAGATCTGAGTCGCGGCGCGGGTTCCGTTCTCACGCAACAAGTCCGCCGCCAAGAGAGCCCCTTCGTACGGGGCAACCGGGCATCGGTACGGCTGCGAGGTGATCAGGAACACCAGCTTGCCTCCGGAAAAAGCCGACAGCGCACGGTGTGCGGACGCAGCCGCTGCTGTGGCGTAATAATGGACGGCCGAGCCGCTGTCGACCGCTTCCGGCAATCCGGGAATCATCTCGATCGCGATGCGTGATCCCGCCGCGAGTACGAGTGCGTCATAACCGATTTCGGAGCTGTCGGCCAATGTGACCGTCTTGGCGTCGGGATCCACAGCGGTGACCCTAGCGGTGATGGTGGTGATCCCGGACAACGCTTCAGCGGTGGGACGGATCGGGACGCTGTCCTCGTCGCGCCATCCCCGCATGACCCATGGCAAGGTGAATCCAAGGAAGTGGGAAAAGTCTTCATCGATGATGGTGATGTCCAGATCCGTTACCGGCGTTGCGGATCGGCGGATCTCGTCGATCACGCTGAGTCCGCCGATCCCGGCGCCGACGATGACCAGTTTCTTGCTCACTGTTGATGCCCTTCATTCTCGCTAGACAGTGGATAGTGGGTTGGCTCAGGCGGCCGTCATACGTGCTCGCCGGCCCCGGTGTTCGGGGTGAAGCTCCCTTCCGCGGGTGAACCTCACGATCGAGGTCGGCTATTGCTGCTGAAAACTTCGATAGCCCAATACGTTCGGTTGCGCAGTTGCGGAGTCGAGCGGCGGCTGGCGGCTCGACGGCACCGTCGGATCGAGGCGACCGCTCGCAGTCTTCAGAATGTCATATGTAGTTGACAATAGAAATAGTAGAAGGCAGCTAGTGATACTGTCAACCATAGTTGGCTAATGCCGGCAGGCTGCCGGCACGCGCCGAGTCGGGCGGTGTGAAGCCCGGTGTGACACCCCGCCGGGTTCAAGGGCCGGGGTTCTCGCTGGATCGGGATCCGGGGGCAGCGCGGTCATGGGTTTGTGGCCTCCCTCGCGGCTCGGGCATGGTAACTGGCAACCAGGTCATTGGTGGGTACCCCGTCGAAGTGATGTCACACGGTCCGTGCGGTGCCCGGCGGGCCGCTGGTTGCCGGCAAGGGCGCGACGGCATTGTCGGCGTACCGCTCGACTCGTCTGCGGTGGCTTGTGGTAGCGAAGTCGTCTTGCACCCGGCTGCTGCAGATGGCAAACCGTCAACCGTGGGAAACATCACACCATCTGCTGCTACGGCCGAAAGTGGCAGCGCCTTACCGGATTGGCCCCCGTTGGTGTCGATCTCACGAATCACCATTTTTCCCAAGGTAATTCGGACCATGGTGGCAATGGCCACGGCGCAAGGTGGGAATTGCGGAACCGATGTGTGCACCGTCGGCCTCCCGCCGGCGACAGGTTTCACAGCCACGGCAATGGGCCCCGAGCGATCTAATTAGATGTACTATCGTTCGGTCGGATCCGCGGCGTAACGCGTCGCCATGCCGCGTCAACAGATGCCAACGGCAGCGCCGCCGGTTGGGTCCGCAACATAAGGAGTGATCGATGAACGGGATAGTGGCTTCGGGTGTCCGCGGCACAATGAGGAAAATTGCACTGGCCGCGGCGCTTGTCGCGATGCCCGTGGCCGGTGTGACGGTTCCGGCGAACGCAACTCCCGGCCCCGGTCGCACGTTAGCCCCGCCGGTTCTGCTCGACGATCCCAACCCCGGCGATCCTTCCGGTCCGGATGCTCCCACCAGCCCCAATGATCCGCGATGCATCCAGATGCCGTTGGACCCGATATGCCACGGTGGCCCGTATTACCAGGGTCCCCCCACCGGCCCCGACGATCCGCAGTGCGCCCGGATGCCCGGTGATGGGGTTTGCGCCGGGGGTCCGTATGCCCCCAAGCCCATGGAGCCCGTGGCCCCACCGATCGTCGGCGCCCCACCGCCTGAGGCCCCGCGCGTCGACGCGCCACAACTGCCCGAGGCCCCGCACGTCGATGCACCACAGATGCCCGAGATGCACTTCCCGTCGGAACCCGGTCGCATTTAGCGGGCGGTGCTTTCGGCCGGCGATGGCGGCAGCGACTGCCCCGGCAGTGACCGAAGACCGGCGGGATGCTCCCACCGGGCCGGTCTGCCGCCGGATCTGGTTGAGCGCCAGCGCCTTTGGTGTACCAATCAGAGGTCGGCGGCCTGGCGGCTGAACCCAAGCCGCGACCGATTCCAGCCCTGCGGCGCGCTGGCGTCGGCGGCGTTGCCCGGCGTCAGGCGGCGATGCGTTCCGCCGCCGCCTGATCGAAGCGATTCAGGACCGTCTCGGCAACCAGGTGGTGGGCACCCAAAGGCGCCGTGATCGGAATGCCGGCGCGGTCGGCGTAGCCGTGCACCCGGTCGGTCAGCACACCCGGCGCCAGGAACCACGACGCGATCGCCAGCCGGCGGGCGCCGCCGGCGAGCAACTCGTCAACGGCGACGGGCAGCGAATCGGGCATGGTGGCGAAGGCGGTCGTGGCCGCGGCCCATCGGGTGCCGGCGGCCAGCTTTGACGCTACCGCCGCAGTGCGGGCGTTGGCCGAAGCGCTCGACGACCCGATTGCCACCACCAGCACACCGAGGGCGTCATCGCGGCGCGACGTCCCGAGTTCCGCCAGCCGCAGGTGCAACACCGTCACCAACCGGTCGTCCTCGCCGAGCACACCGGCCTGCCGCACCATGTGGGTGCGTCGTGAGCCAACCCGGCCGGCGATCTGGCGGGGGATGTCGACGCGGGCGTGGTACGCGTCGGCCAGCAGCAGCGGAGTGACGATGGCGTCGGCGGGAGACTCCCGCAGCACCTCGGACAGGCTCGGCGGATTGTGTTCGCAGAACGCCACCTGCACGTCAACACCCGGCCGCAGGCGAGCCAGGCGGTCTGCCACCGCCCGCGCATTGGCCGCCGACCGAGGATCCGCGCTGCCGTGCGCGGTCAATACGAGTGTCGTCACGATGCGTGCAGCCCGCATTCGGTCTTGGCCAGCCCTTGCCAACGGCCGCTGCGCGGGTCGGCGCCGTCGGACGGCTTGGCCGTGCATGGGGCGCAGCCGATCGACGGATAGCCTTCGTAGACAAGGGGGTTGACCAGCACGTCGTGTTCGGTGATGTAGTCCTGCATATCCTGGTCGGTCCAGGCCGCCAGCGGATTGACCTTCACCAGTTTGAACGCTTCATCGAAGCTGACCAGCGGGGCGTTGGCGCGGGTCGGGGCCTCGACCCGGCGCAGTCCGGTCACCCAGGCCGAATAGCCGCGTAGGGTCTTGCTCAGCGGGACGACTTTACGCAGCCGGCAGCACTCGCCCGGGTCGCGAGCGAACAGGTCCTTGCCGAGCAATTCGTCTTGTTCGCCGACCGAATGCTCCGGAGTGACATTGAGGACCCGGACGTCGTAGACGGATTCGATCGCATCGCGGGTGCCGATGGTTTCCGCGAAGTGGTAGCCGGTGTCCAGGAATATCACCGGCACACCCGGGCGGACCTTGGCGGCCAGATCGACCAGCACGGCGTCGGCCATATTGGAAGCGACCACATAGTTGCAGGTCGCCCAGCCGCGGGGGCCGTTGACGCCGCCGAAGGTTTCATCGGTCCAGCGCAGCAGTTCGGTGGCGCTGGCGCCGTCGAATTCGGCTGCAGCGCGCGCCGCCAACTCCCGCAGCTCCGGTTCGGCCGGTTTGGTTGCCGGGGAAGTCATCGCAGCTCGTCCTCCTCGGCCCGAATCGCCCACTGCGCGAAGCGTTCGCCGTCGGCTCGATGTTTGATGAAGTTGCGCACCACCCGCTCGATGTAGTCGCCCAGCTCGTCGCTGGTGACCTTGTGCTGACGCAGTTTTCGGCCGAAACCACTGTCCAGGCCGAGGCTTCCGCCCAGGTGCACCTGGAAGCCCTCCACCGAGCCGCCATGACCGTCGTCGACCATCTGTCCTTTGAAACCGATGTCGGCGACTTGGATGCGCGCACACGAGTTCGGGCAACCGTTGATGTTGACGGTGACCGGTACGTCGAGCGCTGAGTTGATGTCTTCCAGCCGGCGATCCAGTTCGGGCGCCAATGACTGTGCCCGGACCCGGGTTTCGGCGAAGGACAGCTTGCAAAACTCAATTCCGCTGCACGCCATCAGATTACGGCGCCAGCGCGACGGGCTGGACTGCAGACCCAGCGCCTCCAGGCCGGCGACGGTGGCGTCGAGCGAGGCGTCGGGTATGTCGAGGATGACCAGCTTCTGGTACGGCGTGAACCGGATCCGGTCGGACCCGGCCCGCTCGGCCAGCTCCGCCACCGCCGACAGTATGGTGCCGGATACCCGTCCGGCGATGGGCGCGACTCCGACGGCGTTGCGGCCGTTTTTGAGCCGTTGCACCCCGACGTGGTCGATCGGATGCTTGATCGGTTCGGGGGCCGGGCCGTCGATGAGGGGACGCCTGAGGTATTCGGTTTCGAGCACCTGCCGGAATTTCTCGATACCCCAGTCCTTGATCAGGAATTTGAGCCGCGCCTTGGAGCGCAGCCTGCGGTAGCCGTAGTCACGGAATACCGACGTCACCGCCGCCCACACTTCGGGCACCTCTTCCAGCGGCACCCAGGCGCCGACCCGCTGGGCCAGCATCGGGTTGGTGGACAGCCCGCCGCCGACCCACAGGTCCAGTCCCGGCCCGTGTTCGGGATGGTTGACGCCGATGAACGCGACATCGTTGATTTCGTGCGCGACGTCCTGCAGGCCCGAGATGGCGGTCTTGTACTTGCGCGGCAGGTCGGCGAAGTCGGGCTGGCCGATGTGGCGGCGCACGATTTCGTCGATCGCCCAGGTCGGGTCGAGCACCTCGTCCAGCGACTCGCCGGCCAGCGGCGAGCCCAGGATGACCCGGGGGCAGTCGCCGCACGCCTCGGCGGTCTGCAGCCCGACCGCGTCCAGCCGCCGCCAGATTTCGGGGACGTTTTCCACTTCAATCCAGTGGTATTGCAGGTTCTCCCGATCGGAGATGTCGGCGGTGTCCCGGGCGAATTCGGTCGAAATTTGGCCCAGCGTGCGCAGCGCCGCCGACGAGATGGCGCCGCCGTCGCAGCGAACCCGCATCATGAAGTACTTGGCCTCGAGCTTCTCGATGTTCTCGTCGCCGGTCCAGGAGCCGTCGTAGCCCTGTTCACGTTGGGTGTACAGGCCCCACCAGCGGAACCGGCCGCGCAGGTCGTCCTTGTCGATGCTGTCGAATCCGCTTTGAGCGTAGACGTTTTCGATACGTTGCCGGACGTCGAGTGGGTTGCCGGCCTTCTTCAGCTCTTCATTGGCGTTGAGCGGCTCCCGATCTCCCAGCGCCCATTGGCCCTCGTTGCGGGGCTTGGCGGGACGGGTTGTGGTCATTGGGCCGTTCTCCTTCGCGAACATTGCCGACCTTGGCGCGCGGAAACCACCGATTCTTACGGCGAGGCGCAGATCCGGTGGCCAGCTGGAGGTACAGGTGGGCTGGGTCTACGACGTCAAGGCCGACAGCAACAGCTGCAGACGCGCTTGAGGTCGATGTGCCGACGCATTACCAGCGCAAGACGCGGGGTCGAACGGGCGACGGTCACGCCGACATTCTGCCATGCCCCGCGCCCGGCCGTGCGACCAGGTCTGATTTGTTCTCACCGTGAGCAAAATCCGGTTGATCCGGGGAGCCGCGTGGCTGCGGTGCCCTGGTCGCGAGGTCGACCAGGAGATCGCCACCAAAACGTTATATGGTCGCTATAGAAACTATTGCACTAAGAAAATATTGTCGCCTTCGTTTTCCGGATTAGGGGTCCTGTTCCTAACCCGGCGACGATCCGCCGTAGCTAGCAGCGTGACCGCGCGACAGGGGAAGTCTTAGGTGAGCAATGTGGTCTAGGTCCAAATATGGTGCCCCGCGCTCCCATACATTCGCCGGCCGAGGTTCAGTGGCAACGTCGGGTGCCCAAGACCGCGCACCGTTGGCAAGAGTCGGCCGGTATGCCGATGCGGTCGGTGCCGTTCGCTCGGCCAGGCCCAACCATCGCTGGCTCGACGTGGTTGCGGTGGCCGTCGTCGCGGCGTTGGGTGGGCTGCTTTTCGGCGGTTGGGTGCTGTTTCAGCAGCACCAGAAGGACGACGCTGCCAAAGAGGCGCTCGACGCGGCGCAGAACTATGTCCTCAAGCTGACCAACCTTGATTCGGAAGCAGTCGATGCCCGCTTCGCCGACATCATGGACGGCTCGACCGGTGAATTCAACGACTCATACCGCAAATCCAGTCAGCAGTTCCGAAAGGAGCTGGTCGAACGCCAGGTTCATACGCGAGGCTCTGTGGTGGCGGCCGCGGTGAAGTCGGCTACGCCGGACAAGGTTGTCGTCCTGATGTTCGTCGACGAGTCGATAAGTAACCGAGACAATTTGCGGTCTCAACTCGACCACGTCCGCATCAAGATGACGATGGTCAAGCTCAACGGTCGTTGGATGGCAAGAAAGGTGCAGCTGCTATGAGTTTCGGGACGCCGGCGATATGCGGTGGTAGCGCGGGCGCGGTCGCGCGGCGGGTTTTCGCCGTGGCGGCCGTCGCGGGCGCCGCGTGGATCTTGGGGCCCGCCGTGTCGCCGGGCAGCTCGCATGCCGATAGCGTCAATTGGGAAGCCATCGCGCAATGTGAGTCCGGCGGCAATTGGGCGGCCGACACCGGCAACGGTTTTTACGGCGGTTTGCAGATCAGCCAGCCGACCTGGCAAGGCAACGGAGGCTCCGGATTGCCGTCGGCCGCCAGTCCCGACGGGCAGATCGATGTGGGCGAGCGAATCATGACCACTCAGGGGCCGGGCGCATGGCCAAGGTGCAGCTCATGTAGCCGTGGTGACGCCCCCATAGGTTCCCTGACACACATCCTGACAGCCCTGATGGCGGCAAACGGGGGTTGTACGGGTAACACTGACGACTGAGCCGGACCCGACCCGGGAGGGCGGCAAACCATAACCAATTGTTCGGCGCGACTCCCAAATTGGCGGAACTCCCGCGTCGGGCTGCTCACGCAGTCAATAATCGCCGGTACCGGACGCTTGGCGGTGGACAGCGATGGTGCCGTCGAGTGGCCCAACTCGTGACGAGCCATCGGGAGGTACGGGTGTCTTTTGTGGCGACGGTGCCGGAGCTTGTGGACGCGGCGGCAACAGATTTCGCAAGAATCGGTTCGGCAATCAACGCGGCGGCCCAGACCGCGGCCGCCCCCACCACGTCGGTGTTGAGCGCCGGTTCCGATGAGGTGTCGGCGGGCATCGCAGCGGTGTTCGGAGCACATGGGCGGGCATATCAGGCACTTGCCGCCCAAGCGTCGGCATTTCATGACCAGTTTGTTCAGAATCTCGCCGCGAACGCGGGCTCCTATGCCAGCGCCGAGGCCGCCAATGCCGCACAGAGCTTGCTGAATGCGATCAACGCGCCCAGCTTGGCACTACTGGGCCGTCCCCTGATCGGCAACGGCGCCGACGGAGCCCCTGGGACCGGGGCAAATGGCGGGCCCGGCGGTGTCTTGATCGGAAATGGTGGTGCGGGCGGTTCTGGCGGAACCGGTCAAAACGGCGGAAACGGCGGGCCCGCCGGGTTATTCGGCAACGGCGGCGCAGGCGGTAACGGCGGAATCGGCACTACCACAAACGGTGGCAAGGGCGGGGCCGGCGGTGCCGGCGGGTTGTTCGGCTCCGGCGGTGCCGGCGGAAACGGTGGGCTGTCAATACTTTTCGACGGCGGCCAGGGCGGGGCGGGCGGTACGGCGG
>NZ_MVIF01000106.1 GCF_002086675.1 Mycobacterium persicum | reverse complement strand
ACCGGATTATCCCTGCTCAGAGCACCATTCTTCGTTCAAGACACACCATCAAGATCAACCGGCGCGAAAGCCCGAGGCTAGGGCACACCGAACCAGCGACCGACGCGCTAGGTGATCGGTCGGTGTCGGCCGAGCCAAGAACATCCGAACCTCTTGGCCGGCAGGGTCGCCGGCCCGCCCGCAGTACGTTCCCGCCGCCGCTGGTGACCTGCCGCGTGAGGATGTCGATCGATTGAACCATCAGGCGTCCGCCTCCGTTTCATTCCACATACCCAGCTTCCCAACACAATCGGAAGGGGTCGCGACGCGATGGTGCTCGATGCGGCTTCCACCGTTCCAGCTCGTGACCGCACACCCGACATCCGACGCGAGCGGCTCATGATGCGGGCCTTCCAAAATCCAATCCTGGGGCCACTATTGCGCCGGTTCGGAGGTCCGCAAGACATCGTGGCGATGGGGATGTCGTTTTGGTCGTCGCGGCTGATCCTTTCGGCGGTGGAATCCGGGGTGTTCACCGAGGTGGCTCACGGACCGATGGCCGAGCGGGAATTGGCCGACGTCCTGGGCTGGCATCCGCGCGCCGCGGGTACCGCTCTCGACGCCTTGGTCGCCGCCGGACTGCTGCGACGCGACAGGGCCGGGCGGTATGCCAACACAGCACGCAGCGCCATGTTCCTCGATCGGGCCAAGTCGAGTTATGTGGGTGGACTGATGGAACTGTCAAGCAAGCGTTTGTACGACCTATGGTCAGGCCTCGACGACCTGCTGCGCACCGGTCGGCCCGGGGCGGAAGAGGAACGCGGGGACAACGAATTCTTTTCAATGATGTACCGTGACCCGCTGGCGCTGAGGGGTTTTCTGGCCGGAATGACCGGCATCTCGACCGGAGAGGCGACGCTGCTGGCAGCGCGGTTTCCGTGGCAGCGCTTCCGCACTTTCGCCGACATCGGTTGCGCACAGGGCGCGCTGCCGGTCCGAATCGCATTGAGTCATCGGCATTTACGTGGCATCGGATTCGACTTACCGGCGGTGCGACCGGTGTTCGAAGAGTATGTAACGTCATTCGGGCTCCACGACAGACTGCATTTCAGTGCGGGCGACTTCCTTGAAGTGTCACTGCCCAGCGCTGACGTGATCTCTTTCGGTCATGTGTTCCACGGACGAAATCACCAGATTCGCCAGGAGTTGGTGGCCAAGGCGTACACCGCGACCCCGCCGGGCGGCGCCGTGATCGTCTACGACGCGATGATCAGACCCGGCCGACGACACAACTACCAGAGCCTGCTGTCCAGCCTCAACATCATGCTGGAATCGCGCGAGGGCTACGAGTCGTCCTCCCGTGCATGCGCGGACATGCTTCGCGCCGGTGGTTTCACCCGAGTCAAGGTCCGCCACCTCATCGGTCCTACCTCGACGGTGTTCGGTTTCAAACCTGGCCGGCTGCCAACCACCGATTGAAAGTTGAGTGACCAAGGCATGCAAGGAAATCCACCCGGGCTCGTCGTGACCGGCGCAGTGGAACGTCCGGTCGTCGTCGTCGGGGCAGGCCCGGCCGGCGTGTCGATGGCGCTGAGCTTGCGCGACTGCGGCTTACGCCCGCTGCTTGTCGATCGATCCGATGCTGTCGGCTCATCCTGGCGAGGACGCTACGACAGGCTGAAACTCAATACCTGCAAGCAGTTTTCGCATCTACCCGACCGCCCCTATCTCAGGAACACGCCTGTCTTTCCGACCCGCGACCAAGTCGTCGACCATCTTGAGCGGCATGCCTGCGAAGCCGACATTGAGTTGCGGCTCAACACCGAGGTATGCCGAATCGACCGCCGCCACAACGGCTGGTGGCTACGCACCACAGCCGGGACTATTGATTGCCAGCAAGTGGTCATCGCGACGGGGTACGAACACACCCCCCGAATTCCCCGGTGGCCAGGCATCGACGGTTTTGCCGGGCAGTAGCTTCATTCGGCGGCTTACCGCAATCCCGCACCGTACCAAGGTAAGCGCGTCCTGGTGGTGGGGGCCGGCTCCTCGGCGATGGAGATTGTCCACGATGTGGCTACCGGTGGAGCGGCAAAAGCCTGGCTGGCGGTGCGTACCACGCCCAACATCATGCTTCGTTCGTTGCCGGGCGGACTGCCGGCCGATCTCATCGCGACACCGCTTTTCCACGCGCCGGTTTGGCTCGCCGACAGGTTGGCGGCATTTGGACGTCGGCTGACCATCGGCGATCTCTCCGCATTTGGATTACCGGTGCCCGCCGAGGGCGTGTTCGCCCGAGGGATCAGACTCGGGCGGGCACCGGCGATCGTCGACAAGGAAGTGATCCAGGCGATCCGCGACGGTTCGTTCGAGGTGGTCCCGACGATCGAACGATTCGACGGTGCCAGCGTTTGGCTGGCCAATGGCCAACGGCTGCAACCCGATGCGGTGATCTGCGCGACGGGCTATCTGCATGGCTTGGAGCCCATGGTCGGGCACCTCGGAGTACTCGACGAACGCGGTCTACCGAGGACGGCGGGTGTGACGCCGGCCGATACGGGCCTACGCTTCATCGGCTTCTAGTCGCGTCCTGGGCTGCTCGGCTTTGTTGCCAAGCAGTCCAAGCACGTTGCCAAGCGCGTCGCAGCGGAACTGGAAAGTTCCGCCTCGTATCGAGTCCACTGATCTAGTGCATAGCCGCACGGTGCTCAACAGCACAGTGAACTCACTTCGTACTTTCTTGTGTACCGGGATTATTCAACATGCGCGCACTATAATTTAGTGAACTAATTAATTTGCTGATTCGTATTGCAAGACATGAGGTTGCCGCCGGAGGGACGAGGGTCGGCATGGCCGGCTTCGCCGACGGTAGGTCTTGCGACCGGGCTGCGATCGGTTCGCGCCGGGCTCGATCCGGAAACCTACTTTCGCCGGCAGAGCGACCGGCCTGACCCGTTCGTCGTGATCTTCCCAGGACTTGGCCGAGTACATTTTTTCACCACCGCCGAGGACTCCAGGCGGATTCTGACCATGCCGCGTGAGGCCTTGTGCGCGCCGACCCCCAATCCCATCGAGTCGATCGTCGGGCCGAATTCCGTCATCTTGACCTCGGGTGAGCAGCACGGCTGCCAGCGCCGCCTGCTCTCGCCCGCTTTTCAGGGTGCTCCCATGCGGCGACGGGCCGACACGATGGCGACAGCGGTACTCACCGAGATAACCGACTGGCGCCCAGGTGACCGAGTCCCATTGCACCGCACGGCCAGGAAGCTCACCCTGAGGATCATCATCGAAACCGTTCTCGGCCTACGCCACGATCGCGCCGACGAATTCGCCCACGTGGTCACCGAGCTGATGAACGCAAACACCGCCCCGCTGATGCTGTTGCCGGCCCTGCGCAGAAACCTTGCCGGCCTGGGGCCTTGGGCTCGACTGGAGCGCCTGCGAACGCAGTTTGAGACCCTGGTTTCCGCCCAGCTGGAGCATGACCGCCGATGTCCCTGTGCCACAAACGGTTCCGTCCTGAGCCAGCTGTTACACGAAACCGAGAGCGAAAGCGCTCCGGTTAACGATCAGGACCTGCAACAGCAGCTGCGGACCATGATGATCGCTGGGCATGACACCACCGCTGCCGCCCTGGCGTGGGCGCTCTATCACCTTCATCGCGACACCGACGTGCTTGCCCGGCTGGCCGAGGAGTTGTCCACCGATCCGGCGCCGCACGAGATGCCGAGATTGCCGTATCTGTCCGCAGTGATCAAGGAAACTTTGCGGATGCATCCGGCGGTGCCGATCATATTGCGCACGCTCGTCGAACCGCGATCGGTTGGCAGAATGCAATTCAGCGCCGGCGATACCGTCGGAATTGCAATACCTGCAATACATTTCAGTCATGACCTGTGGCACGATCCGTATCGGTTCAATCCCGATCGTTTCTTCGACAGCAAGCCGACCCCGTTCGCGTACTTGCCGTTCGGCGGCGGGCACCGGCGCTGCCTTGGAGCCGCGTTCGCCCATGATGAACTGGCAATTGCGATCGGAACGATGATGCGCACCGTGGCGCTGATCATGCCGCGCCGCGAACGACGCAGAAGCCCGCCCCGATCGATACCGCGGGGCATCGCGGTGATTCCCCGACGCGA
The DNA here is from genome assembly GCF_002086675.1 of Mycobacterium persicum. Lineage (GTDB taxonomy): Bacteria > Actinomycetota > Actinomycetes > Mycobacteriales > Mycobacteriaceae > Mycobacterium > Mycobacterium persicum. Next base: position 15,274 of record NZ_MVIF01000106.1, on the reverse strand, counting down.
AATCAAGCTCGTGGTGACCGGCGGCGCCGGGGCCTGGCCCGGGCACCCGGCAGTTAGCTGAAGTGCGTGCGCGCCCGTGGTAGCACGACACCGTCGACAAGGATGTCGAGCTTTTCGTTGTAAAACGCCACCATGCCGGCGATGGCGGCGACGGCCGGCAGCGGGTACTGGTAGGTCCACGCCAGGTCAGGGTGCACCGTGTCGCCGACCCGCACCGACCAGTAGCCCGATGTCGTTCCCTTGTACGGGCACAGCGTCCGCGTCGAGCTGGGTTCCAGGTGTTCGAAGGCGACGTCGGTGGGGTCGACGTAGTAGCGGGTCGGCAAACCGGTTTCGAACACCAGCACCGGCGCGCGGGTGTCGGCGAGTTCGACGCCGTCCAGCTCCACCCGGACGTGGCGGTGCGAGCGCAGCGCGTCCACGCGGGTGTACGGATTGCGCGGGTGGCCATGGATTTGCTCGTCCTCTTCGAACCACCGCAGCGGGTCCCAGTCGAAGCGCACCGTGCCCGCGAGCGGACCGTCGCCGTCGGCGTCGAATACCCGCGCGGCCGACGGGTGGGTCCGATTTGCGCCAACCAACGAATACAACCGCGACGGACCGAACTGAACTTCTTGAGGGTGGTCCTCGTCGCGCAGGAATTCCCTGCGGACATCGACGATCGGCACGTAATACGTTGGGTAGTAAGGCAATTCCCACACATAGCGGGCCGCTGTGGTGTCGAAGACCAATTCGCCGTCAAGAAAGCCGCGGACGCGGCGCGGCGCCGGCTCGATGCGTCCGCGGGCGGCCGCCAGCTGCGGGTAGTCGTGCTCGCTGACCATCTGTTCCCTACTGGTCCTTGGACGCCAGGCCGGCCGGCGCGTGGGCGATCGCCGTGCGGATTGCGTCGGCCAACGCCAGCGCGCTTTCCTCGGTGAGTTCGAGCGCGACCCGAGCGGACGGGCCGAGCTCCGGATTGAGCACATCGATGTTCACCGTGTGGCCGTAGCGGGCATGCACCGGATGATCGACATATACCGTGGCCCGACTGGCGTCGAACCACCCGGTCGCGCCCTTGGCGCTGCCGTCGATCGCCAGGTGTTCGGTCAGATAAGTGCACATGCGTTCGGACACCTAGCCTTTCAGGTGGGTAGCGAAAAATTCGTCGATGCGTCGCCAACCGTCCAGCGCCGCCTCCGGGCGGTATGCCGGCCGGTCGACGGAAAAGAACGCATGACCCGCGCCCTCGTAGGAGGTGAACGAGTGCGACTTGCCCAGCTTGGTCAGCTCGGCATCCAGTGCGGCCACCCCGGCGGGCGCCGGGAACCGGTCCTCGACCCCGAACAACCCCAGCAGCGGGCAGCTCAGGTTGGCCGCCAGGTACAGGATGGGTTTCATGGTCTTGGGCATCCCCTCCGGTGGGTCCTCGACGATGAACGCGCCGTAGCAGTCCACGGCGGCGTCGAACGGCAGCGAACATGCCGCCAGGTAGGCGTGCCGCCCGCCCGAACAGTGCCCGATGACGCCGAATTTGCCGTTTGCCCCGGGCAGCGAGCGCAGGTGTTCCACCGCGCCGGCGACGTCGCCGACCAGCCGTTCGTCGGGGACACCGCCGGCTGCCCGGGCCGCGGCGGCGGCATCGTCCGGTTCGGCGCCCGGGGCCTCGCGGGAATAGAGGTTGGGCGCCACGGTGTGGTAACCGTTGACCGCGAGCCGCCGGACGAACTCCTTGGTCTCGCGGTCGTAGCCCGGCATGTGGTGGATCCAGACGATGCCGCCGCGTGACCCCTCGGCGAGCGGCATGGCCCGGTAGGCCTCGATCTCATCGCCGCGGTGCCCGGTGATCGTGATCGTCTCCGCGCGAATCGCATCCGGACCGACAGTGTTCATCGCGACACTCCTTGTCTCTGGCGCAGCCACTTCTCGCCCGCGCCCGTCCAACCTATCGAGTACCGTCGAGCCGTGGCACTGAGGCGGGAAAGCCCGATTCGCGGGCGGCGGTTGCGGCTCGATGAGGCGCTGATGGAACGCGCTTTGATCAGCCCGGTGGGGACGCTGTTCGTCCTCCATGTCGCGCCGCGGATCGACAAAACACTGATCCCACGCACCAATGGCCGGCTGAGTTCGGTCGGCTGGGACAAGGTCGGTCTGCTCACCTCGACCGGCGCCAAGTCCGGCAAGCCGCGCACCCAGCCGTTGACGTTTCTCGAAGACTCCGACGGGCTTTTGGCGATCGGCTCCAACTACGGGCGGGCCAACCATCCCGGGTGGAGCGCCAACCTGCTGGCGCACCCCGAATGCACCGTCGAGTTCAAGGGACCGCCCAGGCGATACCGGGCCGAGTTGCTCACCGGCGACGAGCGCGCCCGGGCATGGGCCATCGCGACCGACTTCTACGCCGGCTACGAGCGCTATCGAACCAAGTGCGCTCCGCGACAGATCAGGGTGTTTCGGCTGCGGCCGCTGACCGGCTGAACGTTCAGCGAACTTTGATCGCGATCGTCACCGATTCGGTCTTCGCCGGCAGCGCTGTCGTGTCGACGACCAGGATCTCGCCGTTGTCCTCCGTCCCATTGGGAAGGATCTTGGGCCGCAGCCGCATCGGCGGGGTCGCCGAAGCCAGGCCGGCCAGTCCGAAATCGCTGTCGTTGGCGATGACGAGTGTCTTACCGCCGTCTGGGGTGATGAGGCCTTCGATCTTGTCGTGCCCGTAGAAATCACCGTTGGCCGACAGGGTTCGCAACAGAGCTTCAAGGTCGAGCTTCAGCGTCTTGGCGGCGACGGTGATCCCGACGGCCCTGAGCTTGGCGACGGCGTCCGTATCGGTACTGACTCCGACGGCGGTCTCAATAGGAACACCGTTGACGAGCAGGCCGCCAGCGTCGGGCTGATACGACGCACCGGGCACCGTCGAGCGGGGGCCGACGTCGGTGGCCCCGGCAATGTCCACCGCGTAGATCTTCTTGTTCGCATTGGGCGCAGGCTTGCTGTCCCGCTCGACGACCAGGAAGGTGGTGGCGCTCAGCGCCGTGATCTCCGATACCGAGACGTCGGTGTCCTGCGGATTGGCCAGCGGATACAGATACTCGTGGACGATTTGGGGGTCGACGACGTTGACGGTCACGATACGGGCGAGCGGCACCGATTTCGCCGGGCCTTGCAGCCCCGGCGTCTGCAACGCCGACTGCATGATCCCGGCCAGCATCGTGCCGTCGGGGCTGATGGTCAGTCCTTCCATTCCGTGATTGGGGCTGCGCAGCGACAACTCCTTGGGCAATGTGGTGTCAAACGGTGAAAGACGTTCCAGCTCTTTGCCATTGGCGTCGAAGTGGATGAGGTAGGGGCCATACTCGTCGGACACCCAGAAATTGCCGTCGAGTGTGGCGACCAGGCCCTCGGGGTCGACTCCGTAGTCCGAAGGTTGCAGCGGCGTGCCGTTGAGGTCCACCGCCGACTCACCGGTATTCGCCTGCCGGTCGACTAGCCCGACCAGCGGTGACCCGTCCGGACCGCGCAGTGCGATAGTCCGCTCGACTGTGGCCACGCCGTCGGTCAGCTTGAGCTTGGCGATATGCGGCTGGAAATCCGGTACCGGGAACACCTTTTCGTTCGGGGCACGCCCGGCGACGTTGGGGCCGCGGTCGGTGAGGCCGTAGATTTCGTCGGAATCGCCGGGCACCGCGGCGATCGCGGACCCGTGCGCGCTGGCCTTGATGGCGACACCGCCCATGGTGACCAGCGGCAGCTGATTCTCGGCGTAGGTCTTGACGGCGCGACTGACGGTAACGGCGAGTTCGTCGGTACCGGTGAAGCCGGCATCGGGGGTATAGGTCATTGCCCCGTTTTCGGCGTATGCCAGCTTGCCGTGCGCGGGCGTGCCGAAGGCCACGGGTGTCAGGCCACCGGTGGCGGCCAGCATCCGGTCGGGGGTGATCGTGAGAACGGTTCCGGCCTTGGTGCTCAGGTCCACCTTGCCCGGATGCGCCCCCCTGAAGTCGGACGTGCTCGACGAGCAGGCCGTCAGCGCTGTCGATACCGCTACCGTCGCAACCCACCATCTCGTCGTATTCGCCATGGGCATGATTTAGCAGGAGAAGTTGTCGCGCGGGTAACGGGAGCCGACATTTGCTAGTGCTTCTTGTCGCGGACCTTGTAGGTCGAGGGCCATGACTTGCGCGACTCGTCGCCCGTCAGCGGCGTGCCCATCCCTCCGACTTTGACGTTGTAGGCCTCCTTACCTGGGCCGACTTCGCGATTGGCGTGCTCCTGGGCAAGGTAATACAGCTCATCGATGGTGGCTTCGTCGTAGGCGACGAAGGAGGTTTCCCGGACGGCATCGCCCACCCCGGCAAGCATCCGGTCGGACAGGAGCCGAGACGCCAGAGACGCCAGACCCAACAGCGAAAACGGGACGACCCAGTAACAGAGGAACGACAGCGGCGTCTTCGTGTCGAGGATCGTAGCGTCGCGCAGCACGACCGGCGGGATCGCCGATGACAGCGTCATACCGGCAAACGCGGCGACCCACAACCAGGTCAACCTCACGGTCATCCTGTCGAACAGCTCGGTCTTGACCACATCGGGCGGTTGTTCGGCTGCGGCGAACTCGCGGACGAACGGTTTGCCGATCAGCAGGCCGGCCAGCGCGCCGAGCAAGATCCCCGCGTTGCTCAGCGGCTGTATCCACCGCGCCATGGCCGGCTCGCTGAGCGCAAAGGTCAGCACCGCAAGTACCGAAAACGTTGCGACAGCAGCGATTTCAATCGTTCGGCCGGGCTTGTCGGTGGCCCGCTCGACCGCGAACACCGCCAGCGCGATCAACAGCGCGACCGCAACGGCGATCTCGAACGGGACATTGCCGACCAGCACCCAGTAAACGATCCACGGCGCGAAACCAAAGAGCATTCCCACGAAGGCTCAGTTTATGGCCGGTGCCGCAACCGCGGCGCGCAGCTACCACAGCACGCCGTGGCCGGCGGTCAGGATGAAGCCGTGACTGCCTTCCGTCTCGCACTGCACCGCGCCGGTGTCGGTGACGGCGCACGTGGCACCGAGGCTCTGCAGCCGCTGACCGGCGGGAAGCACGGGGACGTCGCGGGTGAAGGTCGAAGTGCTCGACTGGCGGTATGCGGCCGGATGAGCGGCATCGGCGTAGGTCTGGTTGGTGCCCGGCGGCGCGTCGGCGGGCACCATGTCGCAGCCGATCGGGCCGCCGTTGGGGGCTAGACCGCACGACCATCCCCCGGCTGTTTTGAAGTAGAGCCAGTACCCCCAGAAGTTGGGCGTCTGTGGCGTGAGGCTGCCGTAAACACCTTCGTAGAGCCCGGCCGCGAGCGGATAGCGGTCGAGGTCATCCCGCGGCGGGTTGTCGTCCCCGGGCGGGGCGGCAACCGCCGGCGCGACCGAGATCACCGTCATGCCCAGCCCGGCCAGCAACCAACAACGCCACGGCGACACACGGTGACGACGAGAGCGGAAACGATGCGCGCGATGCCGGATCATAAGGGCACCCTCGTTCGCTGGGGCGCTCGCCGGATAGGGACTTCCGACCTCAGTTCGCAGGTAGTTGGCGTGTGGCTATGCGGGCAGCACCCGAAACAGTCGAACAGCGTTCCCGGACAGCTTTGCGAGGCCCAAAGTCCCTATTGACAGCCGGCCGTGGGTCTGCCGCTGCCACAGCAGACTTACCTATGGACGTCCGGGTGGCCGCGGCTGCCCCATCGCCCGCCCCCTCCCCCACATGCGCCAGCGACCTGCGCGACTGCCTGCATGCCCACGTCAGGATCGGCCTCTACGGGTCCGATATGTCCTGCCGGAGGATGCGTCACGGTGCGTCGAGGCGTTCAATGCGTGCCGACACGGAGGTGCCGGTGGCGGCGGGAAGCCGGTCCCGCCGACCCCAACCTCGACGACGAAATCAGCGCTCACCTAGCCGCAACCACTCAGCACCGTCGAAATCGGGAAATCATGCAGATACCTGCACATAGAGCAACACCGGGCGCCGTCGCGGCGATGACGGTGGTCACGCTCTGGCTTGCGGGCTGCCACTCAACGACGACGGGTAGGCCGGTAGCCAAGCCGGAGGATGGCCGCAAGGACGGACCAGCAAGCACCACCTCGTCCAGCATCGGCCTGCCGCCCATGAACCACTTCCGTATCGGCGACCAACGCTACGGCGCCGTACACGACTGCTACGTCAACGGCAACGCGGTCACCTGCACCCTGAGCATGGAGCCGTCGTACCTGGTGCTGTCGTAGGAAGGAACCGTGACCGGCACTTTGTCCGGGGTTACGTTGACGGGAACGCAGACCACGCACCAGAGGTATCCCGACGAGGCGGATCGCTCGTGCATCTGGACCACGGATACGTCGGATCCGGTTACCTATGTCTTCAGTCTGGACGGGACGGTGGCGATGCGGGGGGGACCCGGAGAGGCGCACTCGACGCGCGGTGGCAGTTGCACAGGTTCGGAGTCCGGCAAGGGCGGGATATGGGAAAGCTCAGACAAGTGGTCGGTGGTCGAGTAGGCAGCTCATTCGCGGCTGCGGGTATGGCCGACGAGCCCAACGTCGCCGCCCATGAAGGCCCAACGGCCCTAGGGTGGAACGCTCGCAAAGCTCTAAGTTGTGGATTGCCCGCGAGTCGAACGATTCCGCGCGATCAGGATTTGGAGGAGGGACACCGTGAGCAATGCCTATTGGGCCGGCCCGGCGGCAGGTGAATACGGCACCGAAGACGACAATCAGCTTCAGCCCGAGGACACGCTGATCGACCGGGGCGTCGACGACATCCTCGACGAGGGTTACTCCCCGCCGGAGCGTCCGTACGCACCCGGCGCCTTCGGCCCCTCCGAAACACTGGACCAGCTGCTTGCTGAGGAAGAACCGGATCCGGCGTCGCGAATTGATGTGTTGTTGGACGAAGACGAACGGCAACGCTCCGACGAAGCCGAGCGCGAAGCCGAGTTTCCGCAGCGCAGCGAGGTCGGACGGGCCCGAGCGGGCCGCCTTGTGGCGCCTGACCTGGGCTTCGGCGAAGACACCGAGGCAGAGCTGGTCGCCGAGGACGTCGGCATCAGCGGCGGCGCCGCCTCGGCCGAGGAAGCCGCGATGCACATCATCGAAGACGGCGACTAACCGTTCGGCATGGGTGCCCACAGTCGGGCGACGCCCACCATCCGGCGCCTGGACGCTCGGTGGGCTGTGCTGCTGGCCGTGCTGGCTTTGGCCGGATGCAATTCGGCGAGCAGGACGAATCCGACCCCAGCGAAACCGGCCCCGACGTCCCGGACAACTGCCCCGATGACCATTCGACCGGGTGCGCTGTTCTACACCAAGGCGGGGTCGCTCTACGTCAGCGAACCTGCCGGTACCCCCGGCCGGAAGTTGACGGACGGACCTGCGGACGCGCAGCCGGCGCCGGCCCCGGACCTGTCGCAGGTGGCATTCGTCCGCAAGGCGACAGCCGCCGACTATGGCGGTGAACTGTGGATACTCGACCTGTCACCGCAACTGGAACCCGTCGGCGGACCGCGGCGCCTGGTGGACCCAGCCGCCCTTACGCGGGGCGGCGGCGACGTACCGCCAATGGTCGCCAGTCCCCGATGGTCACCGACCGGAAAACAGGTTGCCTTCGTCGACAACCCGACCGGTGGGGCGGTGGACGGCGGCTACCTGCTGGTCGCGGCGGCCGACACCGGTGCGCTCGCACCCACACAACAGAAGCTGTTCGCCGAATCCGGGTTCGCGTGGGCGCCCGACGGCCACCACATCGCCTGGGTTCAGGCACGCAGCGACGTGCGGCCGGCGGATGTCAACGTCCTCGCCGTCGGCGGTGAATCCACGCCTGCCGCCACCGACACGAATGCCTCCTCGGTGACTTACACCAAGGACGGCCAGGCAATACTGTTCGCCAACGGCGACGCATCCGGGCTGGACGCGGGCGTGCCCTCATTCGCCGTCCGCACTGGCGGCATCTACTCCGTGGCAGCCGCCGCCGAAATCGGCGGGAAGCTGCCCGCACCCACTCCGCTGTTCACCAAGCCGGGTTCGCACTACGGCGACATCGCGGTCTTGGGCTCCGGTGCCGTGGCGTTCACGACGCAATCTGCCGGGCGAAGCGCCGCCGATCCGTCGAAGACGATCCAGGTCCTCGACGCGGGTTCGTCGCTGCCGCGCACCACGGTCACCGACGTCGCGGTGATGTCGATCTGCCAAGACTCCCCTCGCGGAGGGCGCGTCTGTAACGCCGCCCAGGCACCGGTGTGGGGTGCCGGCGACTTCGTCGCCTACCTGGACACTTCCTCCGGTAACTGGCTGGTGGTAACGGATCTCGACAACCGCAGCCCTACCCGGATCGACACCGGCGCGGACAGCTTTGCGTGGGTGCCGGCGGCGCGATAAGGACTCTAGGTCTGCTGCGCCCGCACCCACTCGAACAGACCGGCCGGATACGCCTGGCCCTGATATCCCACATATGCCACGCCGAGAAGCTTGTCAGCGTCTCGCGTCCACGCAATGCCGCCATCTCGGTCTTGCAGGAAGGTGCTCGCGCGCCCGCAGACTACCGACCCGTATCTGGTGCCGTCGGATTTCGTCAGCGGAATGGGAAGCGACGACCGCATGCCGGGACACGCCGCAGGCGTCCAATCCGGACCACTCAAGGCGGACGCGAAAGCCTCTTGCATCGCTTTGTCATCGCCGAACAGCCGATAGGTTGCCGCCGTCGGGCCGCCGGGCAGTGAGTTGGCCCCACAGCTCACAGCGGCAAGTGCCGCCCCAGCAGCGGTCGGTTTGCATACGCCGCTGGCGTAGCCCGCCGGCAGCAAGCCCGTCAGGTCGCTCAGCGGGTCGGCGCTGGCCGGCGCGGCGGTACTCACGGCGGTCGCAACCATGGCGGCAACAATGCAGCTCATACGCATCATGAAGCAACGCTCGTTCTTCGAGGTGCTCCTCGTACAGGGACTTTGGACCTCAATGCACAGTGTCGAGGCCCTCTGCCGACCCTCGATGGATTCCCGGGCGCCGGATCCTTCGGCGTTGCGGTTCGCGCCCGGAGCCCACTCAGTACTGCCGGTAGCGACGTTGGACGTGTTCCTGGCGGACACGGATTTGTTCGCGCCGGTCCTCGGGCGAGAACCTGGGTGTCGACGCCGGTAGGTGATCGTCAATCTCGTCGAAAACGACCTTGCGCGCCGTCACCACGGGCAGCCGCTCTGTCGGCTGGGAATAGGTCCAACGCATGGTCATGAAGCCCCGGCGTAGCCCGGTGGTGTCCAGCCAGTTGGGCACACCGGGGTCGCGGTGGGCGACGACGTAACGGTAGTGCCCGTCGTCGTCGCGGCGGGCCTGGGTGCCGTTGAGGCTGCTGACGTGGTTGGCGTAGTCGTGTGATTCGCCCCAGACGTTGGCCAGGTGGAAGCCCATGTAGGCGGGCGGTTCGAACACTTCGGTGTCGATGAGCAGGGCCTCATCCTCGGCCAGGTCATACATCCCGCCGGAATAGACGTTGGTGCTCTGTCCTCCGCCGGTGGCCAGTGACGCACCGGCCGGGGCGTTGAACCCGTTGCGCGGCATGAAGGTCAGCCCGTCGCCGTTGCGATCTCCGTGCGCCTCGAGCACCACGTCGTAGAACTTGTTCCAGAACCGGGTCTGGTTGTCGACGATCTCGCCGACGCGGCGCATTGCTTCGGCCGCAGTGGCCGGGTCCAGTGCGGGCGGGTGTTCACCGACCTTGTCGAGCCGGTGGATCAGCAGTTCGGGGGCCTCCTCGCGCTCCCAGTCGTGATACAACGCCCGCACGGTCACGTACTCCGCGAAATACTGAACGCCAGAGCCCGTTGAAATGCGTTGGGTGCAGATGAAATTCCCCGAGTACCCGGACGGCCGCTCGGGGGCCAGGAGGATGTCGAAACGTCCGTCCTGCCCGATAGCCAGCTCGGCGGAATCCAGCTTTCCGGTGTTGCCGCGCACGCCCGGCTGCAGTTCAGCGAGGTCGCCGGTGTCGCCGGCGTAGCCGGTATGGGCCTCGACGATGAGGTACTGCGGCGCCATGGCACCCGACGGCGCCGGCGGCTCACCGCGCCAGTGGCGCGAGTCCGGCACCTGCCCGGTGATCCGGTACTCATACCGGCCGTCGATGGGTGTCGAGAGGTACATCGCGTCGGCATTGTCGATGGTGGCCTTGTCGAGCACCCCGATGGCGCGGCGGAAGTACGGAAACGCGGGATCACCGAAGAAGGCGCGCTCCACAGCCGAGTGCACGAAGCCGAGCAGATAGCGATAACCCTCGGCGAGCTCGCGCGGCCCGGACTGCGGCGGAGCGTATAACTCGGGAGATTCCAGGGCATCTCGCGCCCTGCCCAACCGCTGGATCATCTCGTCCCAGGCACCGCGCAATGCGGCGGCGTGGTCATCCGACATGGTTTGTCTCCCAACCAAACCGATCGAACAACGGCGCCAGATGGGTGCGGATGGCGTCGGCTTCCAGACCGAACTCTTCGAGGCTGTAGGAGTGACCGGATCGGTACTCACGCCCCTTCTCGGCCGCGAGCGCCTTCTCTTGCTCTGGGAGCATGTCAAGACCGAGCTTGTCGTACACCCGGTGCATCGTGCCGGACGGATCGGTCACCAGGTCGCGGTAGTTCAGGATCACGCTGGGCACCTCGGGGTGGGCGTCGAGCACGTCCAACGGGTGCTGGTAGTAGTGGTACGACGACTCCACGAACGACCGGAACGACGCCTGCATGTCGCGCTCCGATTGCTTACGGGCCGACCAGGCAAACTGCATCAGCTTCAGTAGGCTTGGGATCGTTTCGTAGGGATTGCGCACCGGCACAACGAATTTGGCGTCCGGGAAGGTTTGGATCAGGCTTTCGACGCGGCCGCAGTGAACCGGCGCCTTGGACAGGTGCGTCTTGCCGGGACCATTGAGGACCAGTTGGCGGCGCACACACTCTTTGTAGAACTGCATGACCCGGCGCCGCTTGCGCGCTGGCCACCGGTCGTCGACGTAGTAGAAGTCCAGGTGCTGAGCCCGGGGATACTGCACCACCCAATAGCCTGAGGCGCACGACATCGTCAGCAGGAACTCGTCCTCCTCCGGCGCGAACAGCCCCGACTCGTGAACTTGGTTGCTCTTGCTGAAAAGCCGTTCATCGAGGGCGTCGATGCGCCTGCGCAGCCGGCCACCCAGCCGCTGGTCCCACCGCAACATCGCCCGCAACACCTTCTTCTCAATGAGCGACGGGAAAAACATCTCCCACAGCAGGACATAGGAGAACCGGGGATCATTGGCGAGCATCCGGTGCACGTAGGTGGTGCCGCTGCGGGCGTGACCCACCACGAAGATGGGCTGTCGGATGTCGGTGCGCCGCAACGCCGGAAAGACGATCGGGTCGAGTGCGAACGTCACCGTGTGCAGAAGAGCCATGGCCGGGACGACGACACACAGAGTGCGGTACTGGCGCCGACGCCGGGCAGGGTCCTGCTCGAAGCGAACCAGGCGGACCATCGCCCACCAGGTGCGCCAGTCAAAGTAGAAGATGTTTTTCACGACGTCCTTTCAGGGGTTGACCTTGGCGATGACGGTGTCGGCGAAGCGTTCGAGCTTGGCCACCTTGCCCGCCAGCGGCTGCGGATCTTCACCCTTGGTGTAGGGATTTCGGAAACCCACGATGACGTCGGTGACACCCAGGTCCTCCAGCCGCTTGCATCCGTCAACCGAGCGGCCGTCGGGGCTGGCGGCATGAATCTCGAAGGGCTCGTTCGACTTTCCCGCCTCGGCGCGAAACGCCCGCAGTTTGCCCAGCATCGACTCCAGCGTGTCATTCGGACCGCCCGCGTGCATCCACCCGTCGGCTTTGGTGGCCGCGCGCCGCAGGGCGGCCTCCGAGTGGCCGCCGATCAACAGCGGAACGGGGCGAGTGGGTACCGGACAGACCTTCATCGACGGCACGCGAAGGTGTTGAAGCGGCTGCGTCGGGTGATCGCTCCGAGGTAGGCGGCGAGCACGAACGGCTCGATGAACTCCTTGTCCTCGAGGAAGCTACGGTCACCGTCTGCGGTATACGGGTATACAGCATCGGAATGCTGCGGATAGCCGATGGAATCGGGGATGGCGAACCCGTGATACCCCGCAGATTCCGCCGCCGTCACGAGGCGGGGCAGATACTCCGAACGCGTCATCGAGTCCGAGAAGGTGAACCGCATATCAGCCGCCCATCAGTTGCTTCATCGCATCGTCCTCACGGCGGGAACAGCCGTTCCCGTTGAGAATGAACCGGCATCGATGGCGAGTGTTGCCCGGTGATGTAACGCGACTCGTCACTGGCCAGCATCCCAGCGACCGCGACAACTAGCTACAGCGCAGCCGCGGCGCCACGCGCCGGAATTTCGCCGGTTTCCTCGTCCGCCGAGCGACGGCGCTACCCAACGGTAGACCGCTGACCAGGCCTTTTCCCGTGCCCCCAGTCGGACTCGAACCGACACTGTGCGGATTTTAAGTCCGCTGCCTCTGCCAATTGGGCTATGGGGGCCAGGCGGCGAATGTAGCGCGCGAACGACCGGGCACGAGACATCCACTCCTGGATACGAACCCGCAAAACACTAGCGTGCGCCTCGGCCGGAGTTTGAGTAGGATCGCCCGCCGCGTGCCTGACTACAGGGGCGCCCATCGGGGTCATATGACATGGCCGTATCGCCCGCAAGGAGCTTGTTAAAACTGCCGGCGTCGGCGTTAAGAGGCCGTAAACGTCTGTCACCCTATGCCTTTCAGCGCCGAATGTGGGGACATGGCTGGTTAGCGTTACGCCAATACACAGGGGTCGTTACGCAAACACACAGGGTTGACCCGGGGAGTCAACAGGTCGCCATGTTTCACATTAGGAGGCACCAATGTCATTCCTGCAGATAGTGCCGGAAGAGCTGACAGCCGCGGCCACGCAGCTAGGGGCACTCGGCACGTCATTGACCGCACAGAACACGGCCGCCGCCGTGCCTACCACTGCGATAGCTCCGGCGGCTCTGGACGAGGTTTCGGCGCTGCAAGCGGCCCTCTTCACCGCATACGGCACCCTCTACCAGCAGGTCAGCGCCGAGGCCGCGGCCATGCACGACATGTTCGTCAACACCCTGGGGTTCAGCGCCGGTACCTACGGTGCCACCGAGTCGCTCAACTCGGCGGCAGCGGGTTCGCCCTTCTCCGGACTCACGTCGGGCATCGGCGGCCTCATCGATGGCACCTCCGGGATGATTCCGGACTCGTTCAACGGCGGCTTCGCCAACATGATGAACATCGGGATGGGGAACTGGGCGTCCGCCACTTCGAACCTGCTCGGTTTGGCAGGCGGTGGACTGCTACCCGCCGAAGAGGCGGCTGCCGCCGACTCCTTCCTCGGCGGGGAAGCCGCACTGGGCGAGCTCGGTGCGGCGGAGGCGGCGCTCGGTGGAGGTTCCGTCGCGGCCGGAATCGGCGAGGCGTCGTCGATCGGTCTCTTGTCGGTGCCGCCCAACTGGGCCGGACAGGCCACCTTGGTCTCGAGCACCACCGCCGGAGCGCTGCAGGGCGCCGGCTGGACCGCCGCCGCCCCACAAGCCGCTCCCGGTGTGCTCTACCCGGGCGTGCCGGGGTTGGCCTCGGCCGCGCGCAACAGCGCCGGCTTCGGTGCGCCGCGCTACGGCGTCAAACCCATCGTCATGCCCAAACCGGTGAGCGTATAGGCGCTGCGCACAGCGCAATTGCACAAATCAACGAGTGAGACTAACTCAAAAGGTGGGAACCAATGGATTTCGCAGCTCTGCCTCCTGAGATCAACTCCGGACGCATGTACGCGGGCGCCGGTGCCGGCCCGCTGCTGGCCGCCGCGGCGGCCTGGAACGGCCTGGCCCTCGAATTGAACACCACGGCGGCCTCGATCGAGTCGATCGTCACGTTGCTGACCGGCGAGCAGTGGCTCGGCCCGGCGTCGCTGTCGATGGCCGCCGCGGCCCAACCCTACATAGCGTGGTTGACCTATACGGGCGCGTCGGCGGAGCATGCTGGCGCGCAGGCCATGGCGTCCGCGGCGGCATACGAGGCGGCGTTTGCCGCGACCGTACCGCCGCCGATCATCGCCGCCAACCGGGCGCTGTTGGCGGCGCTCGTCGCCACCAACTTCCTGGGCATCAACACGCCGGCGATCATGGCCACCGAGGCCCACTACATGGAAATGTGGGCCCAAGACGCCATGGCCATGTACGCCTATGCGGCCTCCTCCGCGGGCTGCGGAACCCTGAACCCACTGACCACGCCTTCGCAGAGCACCAGCCCCGGTGGGCTGGCCGCCCAGTCGGCGGCGGTCGGTCAGGCCGCTGCGGCTGCCACGGTCAACCAGGTTGGTCTGAGCAGCCTGATCACCGACTTGCCCAACGCGGTAATGAGCCTGGCCTCCCCGATCACCTCGGTTGCCGACGCAACCGGGCTGACCGGAATCATGCAAAGCATCGACGACCTGCTCGCGATTCCGATGGTGGCGAACATATTGAACGGCGGCATCAACACCGCCGCATGGTTCGTCATGGCCGCGATCCCCAACGCGATATTTCTCTCCAATGCCCTCGCGCCGACGGAGGCAGCCGCCGAAGCCGTCGAGGGTGCCGCCGGCGCGGCCGCCGCTGCGGGCGCGGGGCTGGCGGAATCGGTGGCACCGGCGGCCGGCGCCGGAGCGGTCTCGGCCGGTCTGGGCGAGGCGTCACTGGTCGGCAGCTTGTCGGTGCCGGCCAGCTGGTCGAGCGCCACACCTGCGGCGGCTTCCACCGCCGGCCTGTTGTCCGGCAGCGGCTGGAGCGTCCCGGAGGAAGCCGCACCGGTCTCCGGAATGGCCGGGATGCCCGGAATGGCGGCGGCCGCCAAGGGCGCCGGTGCGTACGCCGGGCCGCGCTACGGCTTCAAGCCGATCGTCATGCCCAAACAGGTCGTCGTGTAGCCGCCATAAGACCCGGCGAAGAAATGGGGGATATGTCACTCGTTCGAGGCCGGTAATTAACCGGCGCGCCGTAATGTGTTCCGCGAAGCGGCTACCACCGCACCGATCACGTGCTAGAACTCTTAAAACTGCAGACCGCGAGACAAGGAGACAGGAACCATGACCGCACGCTTCATGACCGACCCGCACGCGATGCGGGCGATGGCGGGCCGCTTCGAGATGCACGCTCAGACGGTTGAGGACGAGGCCCGCCGGATGTGGGCGTCCTCGCAGAACATCTCCGGCGCGGGCTGGAGCGGTCTGGCCGAGGCCACCTCGCTGGACACCAT
>NZ_MVIF01000105.1 GCF_002086675.1 Mycobacterium persicum | reverse complement strand
GTCGCAGAATCGCATGCGCGGGACCCGCGCAGTGCGATTCTGCGACTGCTCGCGGCGGTTATCCCCAGCGTGACTGGCCGAGGACAGCCGCTTCTCGCATGCTGTCGCGGTGCACCTTGGAGCGCTAGCGCTGTTGGAAAACGCCGGCGGGTTCGCTACCACCGCGCAACTGCTGACGGTCATGACCCGCCAACAGCTCGACGTGCAAGTCAAGAACGGTGGTCTCGTTCGCGTGTGGTACGGGGTGTACTCGGCGCAGCAGCCGAGTCTGTTGGGTCGCATGGCGGCCCTCGACATCTTTATGGGGCGCCAAGCCGTGGCTTGCCTGGGCACTGCCGCCACGTTATACGGGTTCGACACGGAGAACACTACCGCCATTCATGTGCTCGACCCCGGCGTACGGATGCGGCCCACTGTCGGTTTGATGGTTCACCAGCGCACCGGCGCCCGGTTGCAGCGGGTGTCAGGTCGTCTGGCAACCGCACCGGCGTGGACGGCCGTTGAGGTCGCACGACAGCTGCGCCGTCACCGAGCTCTGGCCACCCTTGACGCCGCACTGCGATCAATGCGGTGCACTCGCTCCGAGATTGAAAGTGCCGTTACCGAACAGCGTGGGCGCCGCGGAATCGTCGCGGTGCGCGAACTGCTGCCGCTTGCCGACCCACGAGCGGAATCAGCCATGGAGAGCGAAGTTCGGCTCGTCATCATCGACCACGGATTGCCGCTCCCGGAGCTTCAATATCCGATCTACGGCCGCAACGGCGAACTGTGGCGGGTCGACTTCGCTTGGCCTGAAAGGCGTCTGGCGGCCGAGTACGAAAGTGTCGACTGGCATGCCGGGCGCAACGAGATGCTGAGTGACAAAACCAGGTGGGGCAGGATCCAGGAACTCGGGTGGACGATTATCCCGATTGTCGTCAGCGACGTGAGACAGCACCCCTACCGCCTGGCCCAGCGAATCGCCACCCACCTGGACCGCACGCGCATCGCTATCTGACGCTGGCGAGCAGTCGCAGAATCGCACGCCAAAGGCCGGTGGAACGCGATTATGTGTCTGCTCGTCAGCGGCACAGGATCATCGAAAGTGCCTGGCGCAACCAGCTACTCGGGTCAGCCGGGAAATCACTGCACCGCCAGCCGACGAAATCGTCGGGGCGTACCAACAACGCTGCTTGCGGCTCGAGTCCGGTCGCGGCGAACCACGCGTTATCGCGGATGCACTGCACGGCAATCGGGACACCGAGAGCGGTCGACACCGAATCGGCTGCACCACGCCAACGCTGGTCCCCGGTAAGCAGGGTGAACCCGTGGCCGAGCAGATCGAGGGTCGAAATACGCTGTCCGCCTTGCGAAATCCACACATGCGGGGTCCGGGTGCCCGGTTGCCCACACAACTCCGCCACCAGCTGCACCGCGTCGGAGTCCGCTGCGGGTTCGGCGGTCACGACCGCCGCAGAGCGGTACCGGTAACCGATCAGCAGTTCGAACATCGAGCACTCTTCATCGGCGGGCAGTTGCGGTCGATGCTCGTCCAACTCGAGCAAGGCAACCGTCGGTCCGGTCAGCGACTGGTGGGCGGCAAATCGCCCCACCGGGTGACGCTCGGTGTGATAGGTGTCCAGCAACTCAGTGCCGGCAGTACCCTGCAGGACGGCGGCCAGCTTCCAGGCCAGGTTGCGCGCTCTGGATCGCGCTGTTGGCTCCCCCGGCCTTGAACGGCGGCATGGTATGTGCCGAATCGCCGACGAGAAAGACACGGCCGCAGGCGAATTCGTCGGCCACCTGTTCGTAGGGTTGCCACGTCGCCACCTCGGTGATCCGCACCTCGATCGGTTCGCCGATCGCCTTCACCAACAGCTCTGCACAGCGTTGCGGGCTAAACTGTTCGGCCGTCTCACCTTTGGCGGGATGGTAGGTGGTGATGAACATGCCGAGGTCGCCGGTGACCGCCAAGAATATTCCTGGTGCGTCAGGATTATCGACCTGCACGGCATCCCCGTCGTTCAGGTGCGAGACGAAATGCCGCCACGGCGCCCGGAAGTAGATGAAGACGACATAGATCGGCAGCGCCCCGTAGCCGGACGTGGTCATCGAGAGCGCCCTGCGGATCGGGCTGTGCACGCCGTCGGCGCCGATCAGATAGTCGGCACGTACCGTCTGGCGGTCTCCCGACGTCCGGTCGGCGATGGTCGCGGTGACGCCGGCCTCGTCCATGTCGAACGAGACGAACTCCGTCCGGTAGCGAACTTCGCCGCCACGGGCACGGGTCGCGCCCAACAAGATCGGCTCAGATTTGCTCTGTGGGCAATACTGCGCGGCCGGTTCGGGACTCAGCGTGTCCAGGCCCGCGAAGAGTGCGTCGATGTCCATTGCCGGTCGCTCCTCGGCGCTGTTGAGCGTCGGCTTCACCACCATGGCCGAGACATGTTCGGCAACCGCGTGCACCTGGTCACCCACGCCGAGGCCGCGCAGGATCTCCAGACTGCGGAAGCTGAGATTGCGGGCCTTGGGGTAGCTGAAGACTTCGTCGCGCTTGTCGACAAGCAGCGAAGCAACACCGTGCCGGGCCAGTAGCGCCGATGCCGCCAGCCCGCCCACTCCGGCCCCGACAATGAGCACCGGGACATGCGTGACCGTCATGCGCACTCCCCTTCCCCGGCCCGTGAACCCCTGCCAATACGGAACGTATTAGTTCCGTCTGGTGCCCAGTCTGGCACGAGAGCCCGAGACGCCGCAATCGCTCCTAGTGCCGCGCGGCTGGATAATTGGGCCGGGGTTTAGGGGCCCGGCGCGATGGCAAGCGGCAGGACCACGTCTTCGAGAACACGCCGAACGAAGACTCGATCGACCGGCCGGCCCGTCATCACCCGCAGCACGTTGAGGCCCAGCGCGACATCGGGTATCAGGGTCAGGTCCCGGCCCGCGGGGACCTCACCCCGGGCGACGGCATGGTCGAGTGCCACCCGGAGCAGCTGGCGCGGCCGGGAGAGGACGAGGTCGTCCAAGGCGGCGGCCAGAACGGGATTGTGCATGGCGGCCGTGGCCACGCCGACGATGATGCGGATTGTGGCCTGGTCGGCGTCGTCGAAATCCGGCACCGCGGCAACCAGAGCGTCGATGTCGCCGCGCAGACTGCCGGTATTCGGCGGGTCGACCGGCCCGACTCCGCGCCGCCAGTGGGCGATCGCATCGGCCACCACCTCGGCCTTCGACGGCCAGCGCCGGTATATCGCCGCCTTACCGACCCGGGCGCGGGACGCGATGTCGTCCATGCTCAGTTGGTCGTAGCCGTTTTCGGCCACACCCGCCAGCGCCGCCTCGAGGATGACCGCGTCCAACGACCGATCCAGGCGTCCGGGACTGCGCCGCGGACGCGCCGCTCCCTTCAGCGGGTCGGCGCCCGCCCGCTCAACTGCCATGCATCTGAACCATTCTGCCGATACGACTCAGTTCCGCTACGCCGGTGCGGCCCCCGCGAGGAACTCCTCGGCGACGGCGACAACGCGCTCCCGGTCGCGGGGCACCAGGCCGATTCGGGTTCGGCGATCCAGGATGTCGTCGACATCCAGTGCGCCCTCGTGGGTCACCGCGTACTCGAACTCGGCCCGGGTGACGTCGATGCCGTCGGCGACCGCTTCGGTGGGACGCTCGCAGCTGGCGGCGGTGATCACATTGGCTGCTTCGGCGCCGTAACGCGCCACCAAGGACCCGGGCAAGCCGGCCGCCGATCCCTGTGGGCAAGGCCCGGGGTTCGCCGGCGCACCGATAAGCGGCAGGTTGCGAGTCCGGCAATCACCGGCGCGCAAGTGCCGCAGGCCGATCGCACGATTCAGCACATCCTCGGCCATATACCGGTATTCGGTCAGCTTGCCGCCGACCACGCTGATCACCCCGGAGGGAGACTCGATGACGGCGTGGTCGCGGGAAACGTCAGCGGTGCGGCCCTCGCCGGTGTCGATCAGTGGCCGCAGCCCGGCATAGGCGCCGATGACATCGGTGGTCTGCAGTGTGGTTGTCAGCGCGGTGTTGACCGTGTCCAGCAGGAACATGATCTCTTCCGAAGATGGTTCTGGCACATCCGGAATCGGTCCGGGAGCATCTTCGTCGGTCAACCCCAGGTAAACCCGGCCCAGCTGCTCGGGCATGGCGAACACGAAGCGGTTGAGCTCGCCGGGAATCGGAATGGTCAGCGCCGCAGTCGGATTCCCGAAGGCTTCGGCGTCGAATACGAGATGCGTTCCACGGCTGGGACGTAACTTCAGCGAAGGGTCTATCTGGCCGCCCCACACTCCCGCGGCGTTGATGACGGCGCGGGCGGACACGTCGATGGTTTGGCCGGTGCGCCTGTCGCTCAACCGCGCCGAAGTGCCCGTCGCGTTCGATGCGCCAACGTAAGTCAGGATCCGGGCGCCGTGCTGGGCCGCGGTGCGCGCGACCGCCACTACCAGTCGGGCGTCGTCGATCAATTGCCCGTCGTAAGCCAGAAAGCCGCCGGCAAGGCCGTCACGCCGCACGGTCGGCGCCATCTCGACCACACGCCGCGCCGGGATGGTGCGCGATCGGGGCAGCGTCGAGGACGGCGTGCCGGCCAGCATGCGTAATGCGTCGCCGGCCAGGAATCCGGTGCGCACCACCGCGCGTTTGAGGTGACCCATCGACGGCAGCAGCGGGACCAGCTGCGGCATCGCACGCACCAGATGAGGGGCGTTGCGGGTCATCAGGATTCCGCGTTCGATGGCGCTGCGCCGGGCGATGCCCACGTTGCCGCTCGCCAGGTAGCGCAACCCCCCATGCACCAGTTTGGAGCTCCACCGGCTGGTACCGAACGCGAGGTCGTGCTTTTCTGCCAGCGCCACCCGCAAGCCCCGGGACGCGGCGTCCAACGCGATTCCGACACCGGTGATACCGCCACCGATGACGAGCACATCCAGCGCTTCCCCGTCGGCCAGAGCGGTCAGTTCGGCAGTGCGGCGCGCGGCGTTCAGAGCGGTCGAATTGGGCATCAGGCCAGGTATCCGTTCAGTGAGTAGGTGAGTTCGGCAGCCAGTGCTTGGGAATCGAGGATCGGATTGACGATGTCGACGGACTGAATCGTCGACTGGGCGATGAGCAGCACCATGGTCGCAAGTTGACGGGGGTCGCCGGCGCGGACGCTGCCCGATCGTTGTGCCACTTTGAGTCGAGCCGCGAGCCCCTCGATCAGGAACTGCTGACTGGTGCCCAGGCGCTCGGTGATGTAAACCCTGGCCAGGTCCGAGTGCATCAGCGCCTTGATCAAGTCGTCGCGCCGTAGCCGATCGGCCACCGCGACGACTTGTCGTACCACGGCTTCACGGTCGTCGCCATCGAGGGGCAATTCGCCCAGCACGTCGGTGATGTGGCTGGTCAGCAACGCCGCGATGATCGAGCGAGTGTCCGGCCACCGACGGTAAACGGTCGGGCGACTGACGCCCGCGCGTCGTGCGATCTCGGCGAGTGCCACCTTGTCAACACCGTAATCGCGGACACAGCTCGCGGCCGCCGCAAGTATGCGGGCCCCGATGTTTTCGGGAGCATTACTCGTTGACAGCATATGCGATACTGTAACGCATGACACATCTCGAGGAACTCCTTCCGCCCATGAAATGGAATGCGTGGGGAGATCCCGCCGCCGCCAAGCCGCTCTCCGACAGCGTCCGTGCGCTGCTGAAGCAGGTTGTCGGCCTTGGTGATTCGGATGACGCCGAGCTGGATCCCGATCAGGTGGCACTGCGCCCGTCCACCTTGTCGCAGGCCGACCAGGATGCGCTGGCCGAAATCGTCGGCGCCGAATACTTCCGTGCCACCGACCGCGACCGGTTGCTGCACGCAGGCGGCAAATCTACCCCAGACATGCTGCGGCGCAAGGACACTGGCCCTCAGGACGCTCCCGACGCGGTGTTGCTTCCCGGTGATGACGGCACTGTGGCCGCGATTCTGCGGTATTGCTCCGACCACGGCATCGCCGTCGTCCCCTTCGGGGGCGGCACCAACGTCGTCGGCGGGCTTGATCCTTACCGCGGCCAGTTCGGCGCGGTGATCTCGCTGGACTTGCGGCGCTTCAACCAACTTCACTTCCTCGACGAGGTATCGGGCATTGCGGAATTGGGCGCCGGCGCGACCGGCCCCGAGGCCGAACGCCTGCTCGGTGAGCACGGCTTCTCGCTCGGGCACTTCCCGCAAAGCTTCCTTTTCGCCACCATCGGTGGTTTCGCGGCAACCCGTTCCTCCGGCCAGGATTCCGCCGGCTATGGCCGGTTCAACGACATGATCCTCGGGCTGCGCATGATCACCCCAGTGGGTGTGCTGGATCTGGGCCGGGTCGCGGCATCGGCCGCGGGTCCGGACCTGCGCCAACTAGCGATCGGCTCGGAGGGCGCCTTCGGCGTCATCACCAAGGTGCGGTTGCGGGTACACCGGATACCGGAAACAACGCGCTACGAAGCCTGGTCGTTCCCCGACTTCGCTACCGGCGTCGCGGCGCTGCGCGCGGTCACCCAAACCGGAACGGGACCCACCGTTGTCCGCCTCTCCGATGAGGCCGAGACCGGCGTGAACCTCGCCACCACCGAATCGATCGGCGAAAACCAAATCACCGGCGGCTGTTTGGGACTCACCCTCTTCGAAGGCACCAAGGAACACGCCGAAAGCCGGCACGCCGAGACGCGCGCGTTGCTGATAGCTCACGGCGGAACGTCTCTGGGTGAGGGGCCGGCGCAGGCCTGGGAGCGCGGCCGGTACGCCGCGCCCTACCTGCGCGACGCGCTGCTGGCGGCCGGCGCGCTCTGCGAGACGCTGGAGACCGCCACCGACTGGTCCAACATCCCGAGATTGAAAGCCGCGGTCACCGAGGCGCTGACCACGTCACTGGCGGAATCGGGTACCCCGGCGCTGGTGATGTGCCATGTGTCGCACGTGTATCCGACCGGGGCGTCGCTGTACTTCACCGTCGTCGCGGGGCAGCGAGGCAACCCGATCGAGCAGTGGATGGCCGCCAAGAAGGCCGCGTCGGACGCGATCATGGCCAACGGCGGCACCATCACCCACCACCACGCGATTGGCGCCGACCACCGCCCCTGGATGCGTGCGGAGGTCGGCGATCTTGGTGTCCAACTGCTGCGCGCAATCAAAGCGACACTCGATCCGGCCGGAATTCTCAATCCCGGCAAGCTGATTCCGTGACTGCCGAGAACCCTGTCTCCCGGCAACCGCGCCGGCGCGAGATCGGCAAGGTGACCGCGCTGACCAATCCCGTCTCGGGGCACGGCGCCGCGGTCCGGGCCGCACAGATCGCGATCGCCCGGCTGCATCATCGCGGTGTGGAGGTCGTCGAAATCATTGGTGACGACGCGCAGGACGCGCGTTATCTCGTTTCGGCGGCACTCGAGAAGGGCACCGACGCGGTCGTCGTCACCGGCGGCGACGGTGTCATCTCCAATGCGCTGCAGGTGTTGGCGAGCACCGATGTTCCGCTGGGCATCATTCCGGCGGGCACCGGCAACGATCACGCCCGCGAATTCGGGATTCCCACCAAGGATCCCGAAGCCGCCGCGGACATCGTCGTCGACGGCTGGACGGAAACCATTGACCTGGGCCGGATCCGCGACCGCGCGGGGGTCGACAAATGGTTCGGCACCGTGGCGGCAACCGGATTCGATTCGCTGGTGACCGATCGAGCCAATCGGATGCGTTGGCCGCATGGGCGCATGCGCTACTACATCGCGATGCTCGCCGAGCTGTCGCGGCTGCGGACGTTGCCGTTCCGATTGGTCCTCGACGGCGCCCGGGAGATCGAGACCGACCTCACGCTTGCCGCCTTCGGCAATACCCGCAGCTACGGCGGCGGGCTGCTGATCTGCCCCAACGCCGATCCTGCCGACGGCCTGCTCGACATCACCATGGTGGCGTCGGGATCGCGGACGCGGTTGGTCCGCTTCTTCCCCACCGCTATGAAGGGCACTCACGTCGACCTTGACGAGGTGACCACCGCACGGGCCAAGACCGTCGACGTCGAGTGCCCCGGCATCAACGTGTACGCCGACGGCGACTTCGCGTGTCCGCTGCCGGCCGAGATCGCCGCAGTTCCGGCCGCGCTACAGCTGCTGCGCCCCAATCCCTCACCGGTGTAACAACTCGGTCACCGAACCCGACATCTTTTCAAACCCGATCACGTCCGATCAGGGAGGAAAGATGTCCGGACTTCGCGAGACCGCACTGGCGGCTTTGGCTGCTGCGTCGTCCTGTTGTGTCGTGATGGTGCAAGCTCCCCGCGGGGCTGCCGACGACGGTCCGACCTGGAACGGACAATACGTCGTGACGTTCGGGGCCAATGCCAAGACCGGCACCAGCATCGCCGCCAGTGGACCCGAATTCGCCCACCGGGCGAACTACTCCTTCAGCTCGAGCTGCGCGGCGGGCGTCTGTATCGCCACGGTGACCGATGGGCCGCCGGCAAAGAACGAGTTCATCCAGCGCCCAATTGAATACACCTGGAACGGTTCCCAATGGGTGCGAGAGACGACCTGGAAGTGGGACTGCCTGCTGCCCGACGGGACAATCGAGTACGACCCGGCGAAATCCATTGCGGTCTATACCCCCGGTCCGCATGGAATCCTGACCGGGGTTTTCCACACCGACATCACCAGTGGCGCCTGCAAGGGAAATGTCGACATGCCGGTATCGGCCAAGCCGGCCTTCGAGCCGGAGAGCGTTGTCTAAGAGCTACCTCGCCGTTTACGGTCTCGATCATGCGGCCACGGCAGTGATCTTGGCGTTGTTCGTCGCGGTTCGTCGCGGTTCGTCGCGGTTCGTCGCGGTTCGTCGCGGTTCCTGCGAACTGGACACTGCCCCGCGGCGGTGATCGCCTCCCCGGGGGGTTGCTACCGGGCACCGGGCTTCGGAGGCGACCCGACCCAGCCCGGGACCTGCGTGGACGCGGTCGATAGGCGTCATGTCAGGGTGCGATCACCGCCGGCAGCGGTCAGGTGGCGGGCGTGTCAGGCTGGTCGGGCGGAATCGCGCCGTCGCAACCACCGGGCGGTGGCGGACCCGGCAGCGGCTCGTCGCCACCGACGCAGTCGTAGTACCACTGCGGCCCGGTTATGTAGGTTCGCATCCACTGGTGCCAGAACGACCCGTCGGGATACTTCTCGCCGTCGCACACAGCTAACTCGCCAAAACCCCAGCGCCCGCCTGGGCAGTAACCCATCGTCATGTTCGGCTTGTGCGGGTCCGGCGGATCAGCGCTGGCGACTGCAGCAGAAGACACAATCACCGCAGCACAGCCTAACGTTGCGGCGCCAAGGCGAGTAAGGTTCGACTTCATTTGTATATTGACCCTTCTTTAGCGTGCTGAATCCATACGGCTGATTTCAAGTGAAGATCCGAACTTGTGAATGAACTTCGGCCAGAAGGATCTGCAGTTCGGTTGTTCTGATAAAGATTCGACATTGACTCGCTAGTTCGGAAAAGTCGCAACATACGTGCGGCAGTTTACGGCACGAAGGGCCGGCGGTGTCAACTCCGGACCGGCAATGAACGGGACACATCAGGCCGATCTGGAAAGGCGGTAACGGCCCCGCCGCCATACCTCACGGCTTTCGCCGTACGGGCATAAGTGCGTCGATCGTCGCTGCGCAGGAGTCCAGTTCAACGGAGGTTGTCACGTCGTTGGACCGGTGTGCGCACCGGCATCCCGGCAGTGCGGGCCGGAATCGACAAACCTCAATAATTCTATGCTATTGATCAATAACGGCTTTTGATTAGCGTTCGGCGAGAAATATCTGTAAGGTACCGACCGGACTTTAATGGACTTGCGACGGCATATAACGGTCGCATTGGTTCTTCCATTTACGAAGCGGTTGCCCGGTCTTGATCTCGGACCCGTCGGTGGGCGTCGATGATCGGGTCTTCTACGCCCCTTGGCGCGCCGTTTCTTCGATCCGCGACTGGAACGCCGTCCACCCCGACGGAAACGTATCTGCGGCTGCCTTTCCGAATTTCGGCACCGCTTGGGTATTGAATCGCCGGGTTGAGCGCACGGGGATTCGATCAGTGCCGGGTGCACGCCAGCTTGAATTCATGCGGTCGACAGCACACAGGCCTCGCTGCCGATGACGTCAAGCACCCGGTGTCCAACGTGGCTCGCCAATGCCCCAGCCCCCACCTGCGTTTCGCGTCGACCTCCTCGTGATTGCGCAACCAATGCTGGTTGCCCGAGCTGACCGATAAGTCGTTGCAGCGGTACGCATTTCATTCTCCGGTTCCCGACCTGATGGCCTCGATCCCGGAATGCGTGGACGCACACCACGACTCACACGACGACGCATCGGGACAGCGTCCTCACCGAGGTCGCCCC
The DNA here is from genome assembly GCF_002086675.1 of Mycobacterium persicum. Taxonomy (GTDB): domain Bacteria; phylum Actinomycetota; class Actinomycetes; order Mycobacteriales; family Mycobacteriaceae; genus Mycobacterium; species Mycobacterium persicum. The sequence continues at coordinate 9,525 of NZ_MVIF01000105.1, read as the reverse complement.
CAGAACATCCCTAAATCGTGCGGCCGGGAATGGCGCAGGCAAGCGCACCACATCGTGGCGAACCGTCACACCTTCGTGCTACCGCGGTGATGATCACAGGCCAATGATTCCCAGACCGTTTCACAAACTGACGTTCACGTCACTGGAGGCATAATTCGGTTCTTCCAGATCCCGCAACTGACGACGGAGTTCGGCGCCACCAATAACCTGCAAAACATCACCGAGGTGATTCAGCAAGCTGACCTGCGGCATACGGGTTGGTTGGAGTGGGCGTTCACCGGCAACGACCCGACGAGCACGGCAGTCAATGCGCAGGCGCTGGTCTACAACCCGGCACTCCCTCCGACCGGCGATAACGTCAACACAGCCAAACTCCCAGCGCTCGCCGAACCGTACCCCCAGGTGGTTGCCGGCACCCCAAAGTTATGGGCATTCCGCAGAGGCAAGTTCCAACTGCCCTACGCGACCGAGCGAGCCGACCACCACGGCGGCTTCGTCTCCGGCGAGCAGACAATCATCTCGGTGCCGCCCGTCGAGTATCCGAACGGCTACCAGGTGAGTGTCAAAGGTGGACAGGTCACTTCGGCACCCGGCGCCGCCTTGTTGACCATCGTCGCAGACCCGGGGCGCAAGCACCGTCAAAGTCGTGGTCGTGCCCTGACGGCCAGCGGGTGCCAGGTCCAAGTGGCTAACCGACGCCGCGGCTCAACCACGCGACCTCACCGGCGTCGCCACCGTCTCGGTACACCTCGAGCGCCTCGTCCCACGCGGTTCCCAGCACCGAATCCAGCTCGGCAGCAAGAGTGTCGGCCCCCTGCGCCATTAACGTCCGCAGCCGCATCTCCCCCACCATGATGTCGCCGTTGGCGCTCATGGCACCGCTCCACAAGCCCAGCTGCGGGGTGTGGCTGAACCGCTGCCCATCGACACCGGGGCTGGGATCTTCGGTGACCTCAAAGCGCAGCACCGACCACGAGCGCAACGCATTGGCCAGCCTCGCGCCGGTGCCCACCGGCCCCACCCAGTTGGTGACCGCACGCAATTGCCCGGGCATCGCCGGCTGCGGCGTCCAGACCAGATTCGCCTTGGCCTGCAGGGTCGACGACAACGCCCACTCGACATGCGGGCATACCGCCGCGGGCGAAGCGTGGATGTACACCACGCCGGTCGTCACGTCGGCGAACTGATTCGATGCACGCATCTCTTGCTCCTTCGGTTCCGCGAGGGACGTCTTCCCCAACGACCTGGCGAACCAGCAGAGCGAGATACCTGCCACGAAATTATGTTGTCTGCGTGTCTATTGTGCCTTGTGAGACCACTGTTGCGCTAGTGTGCAGTCCGGATTAGCTGTACTCGGCCAAAACCCAGTCCGAAATCGCCGGCCAGGGCTCTCGGGCCCACTCGCCGAAATCACGATCCGTGAGGACCACCAGCGCCAGGTCCGCGTCGGGATCGGCCCAGATGAACCCGCCTGCCTGACCGAAATGGCCATATGTTCGCGGCGAGTTGCGGGTGCCCGTCCAGTGCGGCGACTTGGCATCCCTGATCTCAAAGCCCAGCCCCCAGTCATTGGGGCGCTGCACACCGTATCCGGGCAACACCCCGTCCAGGCCCGGGAACTGCACGGTGGTCGCCGCGTCGTGCATCTGCCCGGAGACCGTCAACGGGCGCAGCAGGTCACCGGCGAACAACGCCAAGTCGGCGACCGTCGACGTGGCGCCGAACCCGGCTGCGGCCGCACCGCCATCGAGCCGGGTATTCGCCATGCCCAATGGGTCGAACACCGCCTCGGTCAGATAGTTGCCGAATTCGATTCCCGACTCCCGCTGCACCGCTTCGGCCAGCACAGTGAAGCCGTAGTTGGAATACATCCGCCGGGCGCCGGGCTGTGCCAGCTCCTTCGCCGAGTGCATCGCCAGGCCCGACGCATGCGCCAGCAGGTGACGGATCGTGGATCCCGGGGGCCCGGTCGGGGTTTCGAGGTCGACGACCCCTTCCTCGACGGCGATCTGCACCGCGCGGGCCACCAACGGCTTGGTGACCGACGCGAGAGTGAACACCTGCGCGGTATCGCCATGGGTGGCCAGCACACCGTCGGGTCCGATTACCGCCGCGGCGGCAGCGGGCACCGGCCAGTCGTCAAGAGCATCCAAAGCGGCCATCGAGTCCCGCTTCACTTCCGGGCGATGTAGTAGTTGTTCAACGGATCTGACTCGATCTCGGTCAGCTGCACGTCACTGAAGCCGGCGTCGGCGAGCATCGAGGTGGCCACCTGGCGGCCCCACACGGTTCCCAACCCCACGCCGTCCAGCGCCAGCGACACCGTCATGCAATGCATCATCGACGTGGTGTACAGGTAGGTGCTCAGCGGGACACCGATGTTGTCCTGGAGTCGGCTCGACGCCTTGATGTCAACCATCAGCAGCACACCGCCGGGTCGCAGGGCCCGATGGATGTTCTGCAGCACCCGAGCCGGTTGCGCTTGGTCGTGGATGGTGTCGAAGGCGGTGATCACGTCGTAGGCGGCTACTTTTTCGGGGACCTTCTCGAGCTGCGCCAAGTCGTGCCGCTCGAATGCCGCGTTGTTCAGGCCGAGTGCAGCCGCCTCTGCGGCGCCTGCCCCCACGGCCGCTTCCGAAAAATCGATGCCAGTAAACCGGCTTTGCGGGAACGCCTGCGCCATGAGATTGACCGCATGCCCGCTGCCGCAACCGAAATCGGCCACCTCGAGGCCGGCCCGCAGACGCTCCGGCAGGCCCTCGACCAACGGCAAAACCACGTCGACGAGGGTGGCGTCGAACACCTCACCGCTCATCTCGGCCATCAGCGTGTGGAAGCGCGGGTAGTCGCTGTAGGGCACGCCGCCGCCGGCCCGGAAGCAGTCAATGACCTTCTGCTCGACTTCGCCGAGCAGAGCGATGAACTGCGTGACGCGGGCGAGGTTGTTGGGTCCGGCGGCTCGGGTAAGGGCTGCCGCCCGATGGGCGGGCAGCGCGTACGTCGCCTTATCGGGGTCGTAGTCGACGACCTGCGCGGCGGTCACGCCACCCAGCCATTCCCGGACATAGCGCTCGTTGAGCCCCGCCGCCTCGGCGATCTGGGTGCTGGTCGACGGCGGCAGCTCGGCCATCGTGTCCAGCAGCCCGGTCTGATGGCCGACGCTGAGCAGGATCGCCAAACCGGCGCTGTCGATGGCCGCCACGATCCGGTTGCCGAATTCCTCACTGGTTTCGGGTTTGGTTTCGGGGCCGATTTCGGGGCCGGTGTCGGTTGCCGTCATGATCAGCGACGCTACACCGGGCCGCCACGGCACTGGTCCAAGGCGAAGACGGTTCTCGAGCCCGTGTTGGTTGTGGTCAGCGATGCGAATCCGCTATTGCACGCCGTCAAGCCCGTCTTCGCCCAGCAATCGTGCGCCGGCGCCGCCGGCCCCGCCGGCGCCCGCGGTGGTTCTGTTGCCACCGTTGCCACCGTCGCCGCCCCTGCCGCCCCCGCCGAACAGCACCCCGGCGTTGCCGAGTGCCGGGGACGCGATGTGGTCTTTCAATTCGTGACGCTGGTCCTGGACAACGCCGGTGCCGGACACCCGTCCTGAATTTGTCCGGCAGGCTATAGGTTGGGGCCATGAATCAGACAGTGCGCGGCGTGATTTCACGAAAAAAGGGTGAGCCCGTCGAATTGGTGGACATTGACGTCCCGGACCCCGGGCCCGGTGAGGTCGTCGTCGACATCAGCGCCTGCGGGGTGTGCCACACCGATCTGACCTACCGCGAGGGCGGCATCAACGACGAATACCCGTTTCTGCTGGGTCACGAGGCCGCGGGCACGGTGGAAGCCGTCGGGCCAGGGGTGACCACGGTCGAACCGGGCGACTTCGTGATCCTGAACTGGCGCGCCGTGTGCGGCCAGTGCCGCGCATGCAAACGGGGCCGGCCGCACTACTGCTTCAACACCTTCAACGCCGAACAGAAGATGACGCTCACCGACGGCACCGAACTCACCCCCGCGTTGGGCATCGGCGCGTTCGCCGACAAGACGTTGGTGCACTCCGGTCAATGCACCAAAGTCGATCCGGCAGCCGATCCCGCGGTAGCCGGCCTGCTGGGTTGCGGAGTGATGGCCGGCATCGGCGCCGCGATCAACACCGGTGGGGTGACCCGCGACGACACCGTCGCGGTGATCGGCTGCGGCGGCGTGGGCGATGCCGCGATCGCCGGCGCCGCGCTGGTCGGGGCCACCAAGATCATCGCCGTCGACACCGACGACACCAAGCTGGCGTGGGCCCGCGAATTCGGCGCCACGCACACGATCAATGCCCGCGAAACCGACGTCGTCGCAACCATCCAGGAACTTACCGACGGCTTCGGCGCCAACGTGGTGATCGACGCCGTAGGCCGGCCCGAAACCTGGAAGCAGGCCTTCTATGCCCGTGACCTGGCCGGAACCGTCGTATTGGTGGGCGTGCCGACACCCGAAATGCGATTGGACATGCCGCTGGTGGACTTCTTTTCCCGCGGCGGGGCATTGAAGTCCTCGTGGTACGGCGACTGCCTACCCGAACGCGACTTCCCCACCCTGATCGACCTCTACTTGCAGGGCCGGCTTCCGCTGGACAAGTTCGTCTCCGAACGAATCGGGCTCGGCGACGTCGAGGAGGCATTCCACAAGATGCACGACGGCAAGGTGCTGCGCTCGGTGGTGATGCTGTGATCGAGCGCGTCGTCACCCACGGGACTTTCGAACTCGACGGCGGCAGTTGGGAAGTCGACAACAACATCTGGCTGGTCGGTGACGACTCCGAGGTCGTGGTTTTCGACGCCGCCCATGACGCCGCACCGATCATCGAGGCGGTCAGGGGCCGCAATGTGGTGGCGGTGGTGTGTACGCATGGCCACAACGACCACGTAACGGTGGCTCCCCAACTCGGCCAGACCCTGGACGCGCCGGTGTTATTGCATCCCGGCGACGGCGTGCTGTGGCGAATGACGCACCCGGACAGAGACTTTCGCGCCATCGACGAGGAAGAGACGGTGCGTGTGGCCGGGACCGAGTTGCGTGCCCTGCACACCCCGGGCCATTCACCGGGATCGGTGTGCTGGTATGCGCCAGAGCTCGGCCCCGGGACAGGTGTCGTGTTCAGCGGCGACACCCTCTTTTCCGGCGGACCCGGGGCAACCGGACGCTCTTTCTCCGACTTCCCGACGATTCTGCGGTCGATCTCCGAACGGCTCGGGACGTTGCCGGGCGACACCGTCGTGCATACCGGCCACGGCGACAGCACCACTATTGGCGACGAGATCGTCCACTACGAAGAATGGGTCGCCCGCGGTCACTGAAGCCGGTTAATGTCCCCGAAGAATCCGGCGCTTCTCGGCCTGGAACTCACTTTCGGTGAGTGCCCCTGAATCACGCAGCGCCGCAATGGTTTTGAGCCGCTCAAGCTTGACCCCCTGGTCGCTGGGCTCGCTGGGTCCGATGGGCTCGATGGGCGCCGACCAAGTCGCCGATACCGTCGTAGGCCGGCTGCGACTCAGCCACATCACCGACAAGGCCAGATCCACCAGGCCAACGACGAAGACGGCGACGAATACCCATACCAGATAGCCGTAGGAGCTCTGGTGGCCGAAAGCCAGTCGCGGGTTGATGTATCCGCCGACCCGGCCCTCGGTCGTCACGCGGTAGCTGCCTTCGACCGGAACCTGGACCATCCACACCCGCACATGCGCGTCGTTGTTGACCGTGGTTGTGCTGCCGATACTTTCGGTGACCCGCGGTTGTGGCACGCCCGCGGGTGGGTCGATCGAAATGCCTAGCGGCGGCACCGGCAGGCCGGTGCCGTTGGTGCCGCCGATGACCACGGTGTGCAGGCTGACGCTGACTTCACTGGCCGGCAGATGGACGCTGCCCGAGCCCGGGACAGGCACTTCGCCGTAAGCGTTGTACTTGTCCAGAAGGAATGCGTTGAGCACCAACGTGGCGATGAAGCCGGCCACCGACACCACTAACATCACAACGGCCAGTGCCAGCGAAACCTTGGCGGCCCGTCTGCTGTTCATCCACGCAGTTTGGCACGCCGGCGAAGCATCGCGACGACCACAGCACCGATCAGCACCACAAACGCGGTCACCGGCACCCAATCCCCCAGCCGTTGGTACACCGTGGTGCTCGAGCCCAACGGAACGCTGACCACAACGGCGCCCCGGAAATCCGACGGGCACCACGCCAGCCGGTGCCCCCGGACGTCGAAGGCCGAACTGTCGCCGGACAACCCGGCATGCACCGCCGGGCGGCCCGCTTCGACCGCACGCACCGCGGGTTGCGCGGCCAATTGCGGCTGCGCCCAACTGCCTTGAAATGTCGAGGTGGAACTCTGGTAGGCCAACAGCTCGGCCCCCAGCAGGGCTTCACGTCGCGCCAGATCGGAAAACGTCGTCTCATAGCTGACCAGCGGTCCGATATCGAGCCCACGGGCAGACAGCACCACCGGCCCGGCTCCCCGCCTGCGGTCTTCGGCGGCGGCCTTGCTGTGGCGGGTGAGCCAGCCGACCAGCGGCCGCAGCGGCACATATTCGCCGAACGGCACCAGACGGGTCTTGCGATAACTGCCGAGCACTCCGCCGGCACCCACGAGCACCGACGACTTGTAGATGCCCCCGCCCGGCGCTGCCGCATCGACGTTGACAAGCAGCTCGGCGCCCACCCGCCGCGACAACTCCACCAGCCGGGCCAGCACCTCGGGATGTCCGGTGAGATCCTGCCCGACGCTGCTTTCGCCCCACACCACCACGTCCACCCGCTGGCCTACGAGGGTGGCCGTGATCGCCTCACTGGCCTCCTCCCGGGCAGTCGCATCGTCGATATCGCCGGGCTGGACGAGCGCGACTCGCACGGTCGGACCGGAAGCGGGCGCCGGGCCCAGCAGGTACCACGCCGGTCCCAGTCCCGCGCACGCCACCGCACACCCCAGCGCGACCAGCCGCATCGGCCCCTGATGCACGATCGCGACGGCGACGGCGGCATTGGCAGCGACCACCAGAAAGCTGGTCAGCCACACTCCGCCCAGGGACGCCGACGCCAGCGTGGCCGGCTGATTCCACTGCGACGCGCCCAACGGCGCCCACGGACCGCCCAACGGGGGCCACGCCCGCACCGCTTCGGCCGCCACCCACGCGCTGGGCACCATCACCACGACGGCAGCCATGCGCGCGGCGGTCACCGGCGCCGTCAGCAGCCGGTGGGCGATCCATCCCCACGGCAGCCACAGGGCACCGAGTCCCATGGCGTACACCGCCAGAAGCGGGCCGGTGCTGGTCGCCAGCCAGTATTGAGTGGCCAGCACGAACCCGCCGACACCCCAGCAGGCCCGTACGGCGCCGTCCCACGATGTGGCCGCGGCCCGCACCGCCAGCAGCAGTGGCACCACCGCGAACCACGCCAGCCACCACCGCGACGGCGCCGGGAAAGCCAGCGCCGGTAGCGCGCCGAGGACCAACGCCACCGCCCATCCGGGGACGCGCCGCCGGCACGTTCCCGAATGGAGGGCCATGGTGTTCAGCATGCCGGTCGGATTCTGCGACGGCGAGGAAAGGCGGCGAGGAAAAGGGCACACTGGACAGGCGCCACCGGAAAAGGAGTGAAACGCATGGCTAACGATCTGATCGCGACGGTGCCCGATCTGTCCGGGAAGCTTGCCATTGTCACCGGCGCCAACAGCGGTCTCGGGTTCGGGCTGGCCCGACGGCTGTCGGCATCCGGCGCCGATGTGGTGATGGCAATCCGCAACCGCGCCAAGGGTGAGGCGGCGATCGAGCAGATCCGCACCGCGGTTCCCGACGCCAAGCTGACCATCAAGGCACTTGACCTGTCGTCGCTGGCCTCCGTCGCCGCGTTGGGTGAGCAGCTCAACTCCGAAGGCCGCCCGATCGACATTCTGATCAACAACGCCGGTGTCATGACCCCACCCGAACGCGACATCACCGCCGACGGCTTCGAATTGCAGTTCGGCAGTAACCATCTCGGTCACTTCGCGCTGACCGCCCAGGTGCTGCCGCTGCTGCGCGCGGCGCCCGCCGCGCGGGTGGTCTCGCTGAGCAGCTTGGCGGCACGGCGCGGCCGTATCCACTTCGATGACTTGCAGTTCGAAAAGTCCTACGCCCCCATGACGGCCTACGGGCAGTCGAAGCTGGCAGTGCTGATGTTCGCCCGCGAGCTGGACCGCCGCAGCCGCGAGGCCGGCTGGGGCATCATGTCCAATGCCGCGCACCCCGGGTTGACCAAGACCAACCTGCAGATCAGCGGACCTTCGCACGGCCGGGAAAAGCCGGCGCTGATGCAGCGGCTCTACCAGGCGTCGTGGCGTTTGACTCCGTTCTTTTGGCAGGAGATCGACGAGGGGATACTGCCCGCCCTGTATGCGGCCGCCACCCCGCAGGCTGAGGGCGGTGTGTTCTACGGCCCCCGGGGCTTCTACGAGGCGGCCGGCGGCGGCGTGACGGAGGCCAAGGTGCCCGCCCGGGCCCGCAACGACGCCGACTGCCGACGTCTCTGGGAGGTTTCCGAACGTCTCACGGGGGTCAGCTATCCGACGCCGGCCTGATAGGCCGCCGACGGACGGCTCGGCCTACCACCGGTCGCCAGGACGAAGCGAAAAAGAAGCTGGCGCAGAATGATTCGCTGATCACCACGGCGGGGCGGGCGTGTCGGTGCGCACTGCGCGGCGTTACCCGGACCGGTCTCGGTGGTTGTTTCATCGAGACTGCAGCCACTGCGACGTGCTGCGGCGTGTCGTCTGCGTGGCTGCGGTGTCGCGGGGACGACGACCTGCGTACCGGCAAGCGTTTCGATCCGGCGCCGCATTGGGTAACCGGAATTGAGGGGTCGGTCACAAACTGCAACGGCAAAGGGGCACAGGCATGACTGCGCACGACGAGCAGGCCGCCGGCCGCAGCGATCACCGGCAACAGGCCGGCAGCAGCAGCGACGGCGGGAAACCGGATACCTCCGAGGTGCCGGAACCCAGCGACGAAGCCAAGGAAACCGCGGCCGAAATGATGACGGCCTATGAGGACCGGCCGACGTTGGTGTTGCCCGGCTCCGGCAGGACCATCACCGGCACCGCGGTCGGGGACTGGCTCGACGACCACGGCCATCCTCGATACGCCGACGACACGGATTCGCCGGCGGCAAAAGCCAAGGCAAACAGCGAACAAACAGATGAAGACAAGAAGGTCGCCGAGAATCTGGACAGGGACAAGGCCTACAACGAGGAAGTTCTCAAGTCAGCCCGAGACGAGGCAGCCGCGGGCTAAGCCGGCCTCACCGCGCTGCCGGGAGCGGGATGACCGGGTCTAGAGCCCGGGAACCGGGGGTATCGGGAAGCCGATGCCGGGGATCTGCGGGATGGCCGGGATCGGCGGGATCTGCGGCACCGCCGGCACTTGCTGGGTGGGCGGTGGCTGCGTGGTGGCGGGTGGTTGCGTGGTGGCCGGCGGCTGGGTGGTGGCCGGCGGCTGGGTGGTCGTAGGG
>NZ_MVIF01000104.1 GCF_002086675.1 Mycobacterium persicum | reverse complement strand
GAGGCGGGGTCACCGGCGGCGGTGTTGTCGTAGGCGGCGGGGTCCCGCATGGCGGTATGGGTATCCGCGGCAGGCCTCTCAGCAACTGCTGAATCGGACACAACTGCGACCAGGCCTGTGAGACGCCGACGTGGTATCCGAACATCGCTGAGACATCCCGGGCCCACATCTCCTCATATTCGGCTTCCATCGCCGCGATCGCCGGCATGTTGAATCCAAAGATGTTGGTATTCGCCAGGGCTCGGGTGATGGCCCGGTTGGCGGCAATAATCAACGGCGACACGGTGGCGGCGCACGCCGCCTCGAAAGCCGCCGCCACGGCGCCGGCTTGGCAGGCTGCCCCCTCGGAATGGGAAGCCGCGATGGCAAGCCACGCCGCATACGGTGCGGCAGCCTCGGTCATCTTCGCCGCCGCCGCACCCTGCCACGCTCCGCACGCCAGGTCGGAGGTCACGGACGCGAATGACGCTGCCGCCCAGCGCAACTCGCCCGCCAACTCACCCCAGGCCGTTGCCGCCGTAAGCATTGGCCCCGATCCGGCGCCAGAACATAACAGGGCTGAATTGACCTCTGGCGGAAACATGGCGTACGACATCGTCGATCCTTCCTTACCGGCACCTCACTCAGTTGCTTTCGCGCACGTATCCGTGCACAGCCGGCGCCCACGCCGGCAGGCCCTCTGACAGCGCGCGTCGGTAACGGCGAGCGGCGCACGGCCAACCTCGGCAACGGGCCGGGCGGCGGCAGGATGGGCCGTCTGTTGCGCTTACCGACATGCCGCGAAACCACCTCCACCCCGGCTGAACATTCCAGTCTGGTCGCCGAAGCGCCAAGCCCTCGGCGCAGGATTCGCCTTATCTTAGAACGCGTAGGCCGCGACCAAAACGGGATTGAAAAAATGCGGCCGATGCAGCCGATGCAGTGCTCCGGCCGCATGCCCATGAAGGAAGCGCTTAAGCGGCAGGTGTTTTCGCATGCCCAAACCCGGGCGTCGGCGGCGCATCATGACCTTGTGACGGGGCTACGGCGAGGCCGATACCGGAGTCACCACCGGGACGACGAAATCTTCGATCATGGCCCGCTCGTCGGCTTCGTCCCGTCCCGGGAACGTCAGTAGCGAGATGATCACCCGCACCGCCCAACGCGCCCGGCGTTCGACGGCGCCGCCGTCACCGGAGCCGAGTGACTGCAGGAACGCGGCGGCCAGCGCGGTAATCACCTGCGACTGTCCGGCCATCTCGCCGCCGATCGGCGGACGGGTCGCGGCAAACCACGCCGCCAGCGCGGGGCTCTCGCGCACCATCCGCAAGGTGGCGGCGATGCTCGCGACGAGCCGTTCTTGAGGATTCTCGACCCCGTTGATCTGCTGGATGATTTCACGACCGAGCCGCCTGGTCTCCCGGTGCACGTAGGCAGTACGCAACGCTTCGCGGCTGTCGAAGTACCTGTACAGCGTCGCACGGGAACATCCTGCGGCCCTGGCGATCTCGTTCATGCCGATCGAGGCCGGGTCGCGCTCAGTGTAGAGCTGCGCGGCGGCGTCGAGGATGCGGTCTGCGGCCACCTCGGTGCGCCGCGCGGCCAGCCAATCGGTTCCGGCCATTACGACGTCACCCGAAACGGCACCGACAACGGCCGGCGGACGTAGCTTCCCCCGGACCACACGATTGCGGCCTCGTCGATTTCGAAGTCCGGGCAGCGGAGCAGCAGTTCGGTGAGGGCGACGCGGGACTGCATCCGCGCCGCGGCCGCACCCAGGCAATGGTGGGCACCATGACTGAAGGTCAAGATGTTGCGCGGGCACCGGGTGACGTCGAGTTGACCGGCGTCCGAGCCGTATTGGCGCTCGTCGCGATTGGCCGAGCCGTACAGCAGCAATACCTTGCGGCCGGCCGGGACGGTGGTGTCGCCGATCGTCACGTCATTGGTCACGGTGCGCGCCAAGCCCTGTACGGGCGCGGTGAGCCGCAGTAGTTCCTCGATTGCGTCGGGTATGCGTTCTGGTTGGTCCACCAGCAGCCGCCGCTGATCGGGCCGCTGCTGAAGCAACGGCATCGACCCGCCAAGCATTCCGGTGACGGTGTCGTTGCCACCGGTGACCATGGTGAACGTAAAGGCAAGTATCGAAAGGGTGCCGGCGATGTCGCCGTCTGTCCCGACCCCGGCGGCCACCAGGTGGGAAATCGTGTCGTCCGCGGGTTGGGTTCGGCGACGCTCGATCAATCCGGTGAAGTAGGCCATGAGCGAGCCGACCGCATCGCCGACTGTTTCCAGTGCGCCGGCGATGCCGCCTTCGGCGGTGTTGGCCGCGACGATGGCTTGGGTCCAGCCGTCGAACTGGGCCCGATCCTCTTCGGGCACCCCGAGATAATGCGCGACCACCATCGACGGCAGGGGTTTGAACAGCTCGGCGGCGATGTCGCCGCCGCCGTTGGCGCGCAGCCTCTCGATGCGCTCCACGACGAACTCTTTCACCTTGGGCTCGACCGCCTCGACTTGGCGCGGAGTGAAACCGCGCGATACCAGCTTGCGAAACTCGGTGTGCACCGGCGGGTCCTGCATCACCATCGGCGGGTTGTCTTGCAGCCCAATCAACTCCAGCTCACCGTATTTGACCGTGAGCCCCTGTGCGGAGGAGAACGTCTGATGGTCGCGGGCCGCTGCCCAGACGTCGGCGTGCCGGGACAGCACGTAGTAGTCATGGTCCGGACTACCGGGCGGGACGACATGGTGGACCGGGTCGTGGTCTCGCAGTGCCCGGTACATCGGCCAGGGATTGGCCCATGTGTCTGCGGTGGCGAGCTGAAACACCGGGCGAGCATCATGAGACATTACAGCTGTCATGTCTCATTGATACGACAGCGATGGGCTATATGTCAACAGTGCGGCATTCGAGTGTGCGTCCAGGGATTCCAAAGTGCATGTAGGGCGGGCAGAGCCGCGATCGGCCGCCCTGGCCGCACACTCGAAGCCGTCACTGCACACTCGACGCCGAGACTGCACACTCGACGCCGAGACTGCGACCGATCAGATCCCACTGCCGGGGTTGAGGATGCCCAACGGATCCAATGCCTGCTTGATGCGGCGGTTGAGATCCATCGCGTCCGGCCCGAGGTAACCCGCAAGCCACGGCCGCTTCAGCCGTCCGACGCCGTGTTCGCCGGTGATGGTGCCGCCCAGCCCGACGGCCAGGTCCATGATTTCGCCGTACGCGAGCTGGGCGCGCTCGGCCATTGCGACGTCTGCGGGGTCATAAACGAGCAGGGGATGGGTGTTGCCATCGCCGGCATGGGCGATCACCGAGATCATCAGCTCGCGTTCGTCGGCGATCCGGGCAATACCGTTGACCAATGAGCCCAGCGCGGGCAAGGGCACCCCGACGTCTTCCAGCAACAGCGATCCCTTGGTCTCCACCGCCGGGATACAGAATCGGCGAGCAGCGACGAACGCCTCACCCTCATCCGGGTCGTCGGTCGAAAACACTTCGGTGGCACCATTGTCGGTGAAGACGCCGGCCATGAGCGCGGCGTCTTCGGCGGCGGCGCCGCCGCGCTCGTCAGAGCCGGCGACCAGCATGGCCGCCGCCGATCGGTCCAAGTCCATGCGCATGGTGTCCTCGACGGCGTTGATCGCCACCGAATCCATGAACTCCAGCATCGACGGGCGAAGGCGCGCGGTGACGCCGAGCACCGCGTCGACCGCCGACTCCACCGAGGCAAAGCTGGCGACCACGATGCTCGACCCATGTTGAGCGGGCAGCAGCCGCAAGGTCACCTCGGTGATGACGCCCAGCGTGCCTTCGCTGCCGACGAACAGCTTGGTCAGCGAGAGCCCGGCCACATCTTTCAAGCGGGGCCCGCCCAATCGGACCGCGGTGCCGTCGGCCAGCACCACTTGCATGCCCAGCACGTAGTCGGTGGTGACGCCGTACTTCACGCAGCACAGGCCGCCGGCGTTGGTGGCGATATTGCCCCCGATGCTGCAGATCTCGAACGACGACGGGTCCGGCGGATACCACAAGCCGTGTTCGGCGGCGGCCTGCTTCACCTCGACATTGAACAGGCCGGGCTGGCACACCGCGGTCCGGGTCACCGGGTCGATGCTGATGTCGCGCATCTTCTCCGTCGACAGCACGATTCCGTTGTCCAAAGCGGTGGCCCCACCCGACAATCCGGTGCCGGCTCCCCGGGTGACCACCGGTACCCGGTTGGCGGTGGCCCAACGCAGGACGGTCTGCACCTCGCCGGTGCGGCGCGGCCGGACCACGGCAAGCGGCTTGCCCGCGGCCGGATCCAAAGCGCGGTCGTGACGGTAGCCGTCGGTCACCGCCGGGTCGGTGACCACCATCCCGTCGGGCAGGCTGCCGATCAGGCCTGTCAGTAACTCTGCCCTCGCCGGACCCTCCACCGGATCGATCCTACGGGCCGGTGACCGCTGTAGAGCTGAGCGATCCTGAAAGGGCGGGGCGCGGACGTTCGGGCGAAGAAACCTCGGCAAGATCGGTGTGCGGCTGGTCCGGCGCGCCACCGAAGAGCTCGGACCCGATCGACAGGTTGGAAAGACTGGCCGCACTCAAAGACCGCGGCATGCTCACCGACGCGGAATTCGAGCAGCAGAAGCGCCGCGTCCTCGGCAGTTGGAGCAGCTGACCGGCTACACCGGCGAACTTTGCCGAGGCATCTCTTCGGGTGCGCGGTTCAGTTCCCGAAGCGATGGGAGCCGGGTGCACACCAGGCCGGTCAGCAAGATCGGCAGCGCCAACGCCAGGAACGTCACATTCAGTCCGGCGGCATCGGTCAACGGGCCGGCCAGCAGCAAGCCCAGGGGGCCCGCGGCGTAGGCCAGCGACGTCATCACTCCGACCACCCGGCCGCGCAGATGGTGCGGCGCCCGGGTTTGCATGACGTAGTTGTAGATGGGCTGGATCGGCCCGTAGACCAGCCCGATCACTGTGCAGCACACCAGGATCACCGGCAACGGCGGTAGCAGTGCGATGACAGCCGTCGCGGCGCCGAGGGTGAGCACCGCGGTCAGCATGATCGTGCGCCGGCTCAGGTAGTTCGACACCGTCGCGTAGCCGAGCGCGCCGACCAGTCCGCCCAGGCAGATCGCCATCAACACCGAGCCCAGCTGGGCCGGTTGGTGGCGATCGGCGAAGTACTTGGGGAACAGCACGCTTTCCATCGGCAGATACAGCGCGGTCACGCTCAGGTCGATCAGCGCCAGCGCGCGCAATACCCGCAAACTCCACACGAAACGAAGCCCCTCGGCGACCCCGGAAACCAACCCCTCGGGGCGGGTCGTGTGATGCGGCCTGCCGGTGCCCTCGAGCCGCAAGGCGGCAATGGCAAGGATGGACAACCCGAACGCCACCGAGGTGATCCACATCGTGTTGATGCCGCCGACCGTTGCGATCATCACGCCGCCGATGCCCGGACCCACCACGAAGGCGAGGTTGAGGATGGCCTCGTAGATGCTGTTGACCCGGTCCAGCGACCAGCCCGCCCGGATGGCGGCCTCGGGCAGCATCGACTGGCGAGCGGTTATCCCGGCCGGGTCGAAGGCGGCCGAACAGGCGCCCAGTGCCGCGAGCACGGCCACGTTGACGGCGCCGGTGCCCAACGCCCAGGCCACCAGCGGGACGGCGGCCACCGCGGTCCCGGATAGCGCGTCGGACACCATCGACACCCGGCGACGGCCGAAGTAGTCGACCGCGGTGCCGGCGATCAGTGTCGAGAACAACAGTGGCAGCGTGGTCGCGCCGGCAACGATCGACGCCTGCCCCGCGCTGCCTTCGCGCTGCAACACTAGCCATGGGAACGCCACGATCGAGATACCGTCGCCCGCACACGCCATCAAGGTGGCGAACAGGATCAGAAACACCGGGCCGCGGCTGTTGTTGCTGTTCATGGTTATCGCGGCTGAATCTAACGCCATGGCCGTATCGGCGACCACTGAATTTCGCCCGCCGTGCAGGATGTTGGGGTGCTCATGCATCCGAATACCGGCCGGGCATTCGGGTCGCCGGTCGATCCCGGCACCGGCTGGCCGGGCGATCCGGCGACACCGCAAACCCCGGTGGCGGCCGATGCCGCACAAGTTGTGCAACTGGCCGGCGCGGCACGCTCGATTCGCGAACTCGATGCCCTGGTCAGCGTGTGCCGGGCCTGTCCCCGACTGGTGAGCTGGCGGGAACACGTCGCCGCCGTAAAACGCCGGGCCTTCGCCGATCAGCCGTATTGGGGACGGCCGGTGCCGGGCTGGGGGTCGGAGCGGCCCCGGCTGTTGATCGTCGGCCTGGCTCCGGCTGCGCACGGGGCCAACCGGACCGGGCGCATGTTCACTGGCGACCGGTCCGGAGATCAGCTGTATGCGGCGCTGCACCGCGCCGGCCTGGTGAACCAACCGACCAGTGTCGACGCCGCGGACGGCTTGCGCGCCAACCAGATTCGGATCGTCGCGCCGGTGCGATGCGCGCCGCCGGCCAACGCACCCACCCCGGCGGAGCGGCTGGCCTGCGCGCCCTGGCTGGACACCGAATGGCGGCTGGTTTCCGAGGACGTCCGGGCGATCGTTGCCCTGGGTGGGTTCGCCTGGCAGATCGCGCTGCGGATGTCTGGCGCGTTAGCCAAGCCCAAGCCCCGGTTCGGCCATGGTGTTGTGGCCGAGTTGGGGTCGGGACTTCGATTGCTCGGCTGCTACCATCCGAGCCAGCAGAACATGTTCACCGGTAAGTTGACACCGGAAATGCTCGACGACGTAATCCGCGACGCCAAGACTCTGGCAGGAATTGAGTAAGGGTGCGAACAGTTCTGGTTTCCGGTGCCAGCGTGGCCGGTACTGCGGTTGCGTACTGGCTTGGGCAGCAAGGGTATTCGGTTACGGTGGTGGAACGCCACCCCGGGCTGCGGCCGGGCGGCCAGGCGATCGATGTCCGCGGTCCGGCGCTGACGGTGCTGGACCGCATGGGGCTACTGACTGCCGCGCAGGCGTGCAAGACTGGCATCCGCGGCGCCTCGGTCGTCGACCGCGACGGCAACGAATTGTCCCGGGACACCGAATCGACACCGACCGGCGGTCCCATCGACAATCCCAATATCGAGCTGCTGCGCGACGATCTCATCGAATTACTCTACGGCGCAACCCAACCGGGGACCGAGTACCTCTTCGACGACAGCATCACCGCGTTGGACGACGACGGCAGCACGGTCGCGGTGACCTTCGAGCGCGCCGATGCCCGCAGCTTCGGCTTCGTGATCGGCGCCGACGGATTGCATTCCAACGTGCGCCGGCTGGTTTTCGGTCCCGAGGAGCAATTCATCAAGAGGCTGGGCACGTTCGCGGCGATCTTCACCGTGCCCAACTTTCTGGAGCTCGACTATTGGCAGAAGTGGCATTACGGGGACGCCACCATGGCCGGGGTCTACAGCGCGCGGGGCAACACCGAGGCCCGTGCCGCACTCGGATTCATGGACCCCGATCTGCGGATCGATTACCGCGACAAAGAGGCTCAATTCGCCGAGTTGGAACGCCGGATGGCCACCGACGGCTGGGTGCGCGCGCAGTTGCTGCACTACATGAAGTCGGCGCCGGATTTCTACTTCGACGAGATGTCGCAGATCGTGATGGACCGCTGGTCCAAGGGCAGGGTCGCGCTGGTCGGCGACGCGGCATACTGCTGTTCGCCGTTGTCCGGGCAAGGGACCAGTGTTGCCCTGCTAGGCGCCTATATCCTGGCCGGTGAGCTCGCCGCGGCCGGCACCGACTACCAGCGCGGCTTTGCCAACTACTACGCCGAATTCAGCGGTTACGTCGAGCGCAACCAGTGGCTGGTCAGCGACAACATTCCCGGTGGCGAACCGATACCCCAGGAGGAGTTCGAACGCGTCGTGGACTCGCTCACGCTCGAGGACTACCAACGGCGCTGAACCGGCCGCGAAATCGTCGGCCATGATCGGCACCACGGCCACGCCGCCGGCCGTCATGCGTCGCGCTGTAGGTGTGATAGCTCACAGTGGCACGTGTCGCGGTCGAGGACCAGACGCGCCTTCGTCGGCGCCGGTAAACTGTGTGACGGCTAGGTGGGTTCGGTCCACCAGCCCCTTCTCCCGGCAGTCGATCAAGCCGCGCCGCACCGCAAACCCATTGCCTCCTAATGATCTTCGACCGTATCCGGCAGTCCGTGACAAGGAGTCTACGCGTATGGTTCACCGCTACAATTACCGCATCGTCTGGTCACCTGGACATGACAAATACGCGGCCCACTGCAACGAGATGCCGGTCGTGTCGTCATTGGCCGGCACTCCGCAGGAAGCTCTCGACCAGATCGTGCGGCTGGTTGCCGACGGCGACGATGCCACCGACGGCCCGGTTACGGGCGCGATGCCGAAACGACGATCGCCGCATCCGCCGCGGGTGGTACCTCGGTGGCGCACCCGCTGCTGAGCCGCCGGCGCGGCGGACGTCAAGCCGGATCCGGCACATGACTGTTGATCCACTGCACCACCTCGTCCGCCGGTAACGGCGGACTGTGCACGAAACCCTGGGTGATGGTGCAGCCGTAGCGGCGCAGCGCGCTCAAGGTCACCTCGTCTTCGACCCCCTCGGCAACCAGGTCCGCTCCCAGGCTGTGGGCCAGCGCCACCGTCGACCGCACGATCGCAACCGAACGCGGGTCCAGGGCCAGTCGCGCCACGAACACCCGGTCGAGCTTGAGTTCATCGACCGAGACGTCCTGCAAGCGTGCCAGCGACGACCACCCGGTGCCGTAATCGTCGAGCGAGATGCGAACGCCTAGGTGCTGCAACGCCGCAACAGTATTACGAGACCGCACCGAGTCGGCGAGGGTGCTCTCGGTGATCTCGATAATGAGAGCGTCCGCGGGCACGCCGTGCGCCTTCAACAGCCCCTCGATCGTGCCCTCTAGATCCAGGTCAAGCAGATTCGTCGTCGAGAGGTTAACGGCAACCGTCAAATCCATGCCCTGGTCACGCCAGGACCGCAGCTGGGCGAGCGCGAGGTCGAGGGTGCGGTTGGCCACCCTGCGCATCAGGCCGACACGTTCGGCGGCGGGCAGGAACTCCTCGGGAAGCAGCATCCCCCTGCTGGGGTGCTGCCAGCGCAGCAGTGCCTCGACGCTGTGGACGCTACCGTCGTCGGCGTTGATCTTGGGCTGATAGTGACAGATGAGTTCGGTACCGTTCAACAGCGCGGCGCGTAGATCATCGACGAGGGTGGGATCGCTATCGCGATACAGCTCAAACGCCGAGTCGTAGGCCACGACTTTGCCTTTGGCGCTTTTGGCGTGCGGGATCGCCGTCTCGGCGCGGTTGAGCAGCTCCTGCGGATGGTCACAGTGGTCGGGGTAGAGCGCAATGGCGATGCGGGCATCGACCTGCACGGTCACCGGATCCAGCTGGAACGGTTCCCCGAAGGCATCGAGCAGCCGACCCGCTTGGGCGCGGGCGGCAATGAGATCCGCGCCTTCGCTCAGCAGGATCGCGAACTCGTTGTCACCGGTGCGCGCCAGCAGATCTTCCGGACGCACACACTGTGACAGGCGATTCGCGATGCGGCACAACAACTCCTCGGTCATGTGACGACCGATCGAACCGGTGATCTCGTCGAACTCGTAGAGATGCAGCAACAGCAGCGCTCGGCCTGGCGGGGTTCTGGGCGCCAGGTCCGGCGCGTTGACCGACAGTGCGGTCAGGGCTGTCGCCAGCGAACGCCGATTGGGCAGCGCCGTCAATTCGTCGGTCATGGCGTGCTGGTGGGTTTCGGCCAGCACACTGACGTCCCGGAAAGCCACCGAAAACCGCGCCGCGACCGCGATCAGGCTCAACGCGGCCAATGCGCCCGCGATCCGCGAGTGCGGGCCCAGCACAATAACTCCCAGCGCCACGACGGTGCAGGCCACGGGCGCGGCGTACGAACCGAGTCCACGCTTCGGTGCGGGCCCCGCCGGCGACCAGGGCGCCCAGCTGGCCATCGCCACCAGTAGCGACGATGCGGGCCACAGGGCGTCGAACCAGGTTCCCACCCGATACGAACCGGCGGCGGTTTCGAAAAGATACCGGGTGTCGGCGGCGGCGAACAGCGTGAACCCGGCGACCAGCAGAATCCAGCGAAGCTGGTTGCGCAAGCCCAGGATCGGCAGCATGCCGGCCGCAAGGGCCAGGAGGACCAGATCGCCCCACGGATACACCAGGCCCACCAGCACGGTGGCCGGTGCGCGGGCCGCCGCCGCACGAATGGGCCCTGCGGTCAGGGCGGCGGCCACCGCGGCGCCGGCCAATCCACAGATCAGCGAATCGAGGCGCAC
Organism: Mycobacterium persicum; assembly: GCF_002086675.1. GTDB lineage: Bacteria > Actinomycetota > Actinomycetes > Mycobacteriales > Mycobacteriaceae > Mycobacterium > Mycobacterium persicum. The sequence continues at coordinate 9,685 of NZ_MVIF01000104.1, read as the reverse complement.
GCCAACCGGCACCCTCTTCAACCGCGCCCGCATGAGCAGCAGCAGCCCGGCGTAGCCGAACGGATAAAACGCCAGGTAGAACGGATCCGCTAAGGACGGCGACTGACCGTCGGGCACCCACAGCCGGTAGACGACGTCGCCCAAAGCCGCGGATGCCTGCCCGGCCGCGATCAGCGACCAAGCCACCCGACCGGCGGCAACGTGATAGGCGCGAGCCGCAATCACCGCAGCCGCCAGCAGGGTCAGCGCCGGATACCAGGATTCGGCGAAGACCCGGTGACCGCCATGCACGGTGAGCGCGGTGTAAAGGGCGACGCCGATTGTCAGCAGTGCCAAGGCAATCCGGATGCCCACCGGCGGCCACCAAAATCCGCGGCGCGGCGGGCGGTCTCGTTGGGCCGGTGTTGCCGCCGCGAAGCCGGCCGAGCGCCGCAGCGGTGCCGCCTGGTCCGGTTCGGGCTCGGAAGGACGGCACGTGTCCGCGCCGGTCCCGCGCCGGGGGGCGTTTCCCGGGACGGCTGACGGGGTGGCTTTCGGGATGGCCTGGATGGTCGGTACCGGTGCGTCGGCGTGCCGCGCGAGCGCTTCGGAGAAGGGCATATCCGGCACGAAACTGCGGATCCGTTCGCCGCCTTCGCGTTTGGCGGCATACATGGCCAGGTCGGCATGCCGGAGAAGTTCGTCGACGGTACAGCTCGATCCCGCGGTGGCTACCGTGTATCCGATGCTGGGACGTACCGTGACTGGAACGCCGTCGATGACGATCGCCGCGTCGAATGCGTCGAGTACCCGATGCGCCGCGGCTTGTGTTTCCTCGACGGAGCCTTCGATGAGCACCGCGAACTCATCCCCGCCCAGCCGGGCGATGGTCGCCGTTTCGTCGAGGGAGGCGGTCAGCAGGCTGGCGACCCGAATGAGAAGCTCGTCGCCGGCCGGGTGACCGAGGGCGTCGTTGACCTGCTTGAAGTTGTCCAGGTCGAGGCATAACACCGCGATCGGGTCGGGTCGCTGATCGCGAGCGGCGATGGCTCGGTCCACTCGGTTGAGGAACCGGGTCCGATTGGCCAGACCGGTCAGGCTGTCGCGAGACGCCTCGTGCGCTACCTCGGCCAGCAAAGCCTGGTTCTCGACCAGGACTACGAGCTGGCGGGCCAGCACCGCGGCGACCAGAATGCCGAGCGCGGCGAACAGGAACGGCCACTGCCGCACCTGGTCCATGAGGTGACCCAGTCCGATCGCTGCGGCCAGCACCAGCGGCAGGTACGGCAACCACAGCCGGACCCGGGACGTGACCTCCGTACCCGTCTCGCTCGTCTCGTCCCGAACCGCTGTCGGAGACTCCCTGACGCTGGCCAGCGCCGCCAGCGCCACCAGTCCGAGGCCGGCCACTCGGGGCAGGTCGACCAGCTCGCCGGTGTGATAGCTGCCGCTTCCGGTCTGGAACACGATCACGATGTCGGCGCCGCCGATAACAGTGATCCCGGCGGCTAACAGGCTCAGGCTGGGCCGCCCGCTGGGCAGGGTTCGCGACAACACCAATATCGCAACTGTCATGACGACGACGTCGGCGAAGACATGGGTGAAAATCACCGGCCGCGAGCTGCTGGCGTCCCGTACCACGGTGTTGAGGATGAATACCCACGCGGCCACGAACACCGACGTCGCGACGATGACACCGTCGAGGATCAACCGCCAGGGCACCCGGCGAACGGACTCCGACAGCAGCAGCAACGCCGTCGCGGCTCCGACGGGATACCACAGCAGCGCCATCTCAGCCGTCGTGGGGTGTGCGGCGTGATCGAGTTGCGGGCACACCTCGGACAGGGCGCAAATGACCTCACCGACCGTCCACCCCGACAGCGCCGTCGTCAGCGCCAGCCAGCCAAATCTGCGGCGCCCGGCCGCGCAACGGGCCGCGTTGCCGGCACATCCCGCAGTCCAAAGCAACGACAGCACCGGCACAAGCTGGTTGACCGGCCAAGCCGGATAGCCGCCCGGCCAGCTCCCGATCGACATCGCCGCGGTCAGCGCCACCGCGAGGGTGAATCCGCCGCCGACGAGCCAACCAGCGCGCGCCGACAGTCCGAAGCGCCGCCACGGATTGGGCGTGCCGCGTTTCATAGCCGCTCCAGTCGCTTCGCACCCCATTGCCGGTGACAACCGGAAGCTTCACCGCGCTCTAGCGCAGAATAATCCGTGACGACCGGTCCGGCTTGACTACGCCCGCGTTTGCCTGGTCGGGGTCAACGCAAAGATCGGGATGGGCCGCGGCGTCCGGTGCTGGTAACCGCTGTAGCGATTCGCGTTGTTTTTGTTGACCAGCTGCCACATCCGGGAATAGTCGGCGTCGTCCGGGGTGACCCGTCGTGCGGTCACCGCCAATCGCTTTGGGCCCACGTTGATTTCGCACCGGGGATGCTTGCGCAGGTTGTGGTACCAGCCAGGGTGGCGATCTGCGCCTCCGTTGGAGGCGACGATCAGATACGAGTCACCGTCGCGCGCGTAGGTCAGCGACGTGGTGCGTGGTTGGCCGGTCTTGGCGCCAACGGTGTGTAGCAGCAGGCTCGGCGGAACACCTGGCATGCGGTGCCCAATCCGCCCATTGGTCTTCTGGTAGACCGTGTCATGCAGTCGCAACAGGGGCGCGCCGACTAATCGCTCGAACAGCGTGAGATTGCTCATGGTCCAGCCTTACTGGCTCGCGTCGATGCGGGCCAACGCCTCGCGAAGGATTCGCCCGGTGGCCTCACGGTTCGGGTCGCGGCGCAACACCATCGCCTTGGCAAGCGCCAGCTTGTCGCCGTTGCGCCGCGGTAGCACATGGAGGTGAATGTGGAACACCGTCTGGAAGGCGGCGCTGCCGTCGTTGATCGCGATGTTGGTCGCGTCGGCCAATTCCGTCGCGCGGGCGGCCTTGGCGATCCGCTGGCCGATCGTAACCATGTCGGCCAGCGTGTCGGGCGGGGTGTCGGTGATGTCCACGGTGTGTCGTTTGGGCAGTACCAAGGTGTGACCGCGGCTGAACGGTCGGATGTCGAGGATGGCCAGATAGCCGTCGTCTTCGTAGATCGGAATGGCTGGGGCTTCACCGGCGACTATCGCACAGAACACGCAGGGCATAGCGCCCACCGTACTGCGCCCGGCGCCGACCTTTCTCCGCGGACCCGCGGCCGGTGATGCTCAGGGAGCACCTGGAACCGCCCGTCCGAGCGGGATACGCTGCGGCAGTGGACCCTAACGATCTCGCGTTCGTCGGCGCGACGGAGCAGGCGCAACTGCTGGCAGACGGTGAGATCACCGCACCGGTGCTTCTCGAGGTCTATCTGGAACGAATCGAGCGGTTGGACAGCCAGTTGCGTGCCTACCGCGTGGTGCGCTACGACGGCGCGCGCGACGAGGCCGAGGTGGCCCAGCAGCGCCTCGACGCCGGCGAGCGGCTGCCGCTGCTTGGGGTGCCGATCGCGGTCAAAGACGATGTCGACCTCGCCGGAGAGGTGACGACGTACGGCGGCGGCGGGCACGGTCCGGCGGTGACAGCCGACGCGGAGCTGGTCCGCCGGCTGCGCGCCGCGGGTGCCGTCGTCATCGGCAAGACCAATGTGCCCGAGCTGATGATGATGCCCTACACCGAGTCGCTGACGTTCGGGGCGACCCGCAACCCGTGGAATCCCTCCCGGACTCCCGGTGGCAGCAGTGGCGGCAGTGCCGCCGCGGTCGCTGCCGGGTTGGCACCGGTGGCGTTCGGATCCGACGGCGGCGGGTCGATCCGGATCCCGTCGACCTGGTGTGGAGTGTTCGGGCTGAAGCCGCAACGTGACCGGATCTCGTTGGAGCCGCACGACGACGCCTGGTACGGACTCAGCGTCAACGGCCCGATCACGCATACGGTGCGCGACGCCGCACTGCTGCTCGACGTGACGACCGCGGTGCCCGGTCCCGAAGGCGAATTCGTCGACGCTGCCGCACGCGAGCCCGGACGCCTGCGAATTGCCTTGAGCACCAAGGTCCCCACCCCGCTTCCGGTACGGGTTGGCAAGGCGCAACTGTCAGCCGTCGACCAGGCGGGTGCATTGCTGCGCGATCTCGGTCACGACGTGATCATTCGCGACCCCGAGTATCCGGCCGCGCTCTACGCCAACTTTTTCCCCCGATATCTGCGCGGTATCAGCGACGACGCCGACGCGCAGGCTCACCCGGAACGTCTGGAAGCGCGCACCCGCAATATCGCCCGGATGGGGTCGTTCTTCTCGGACCGCCGGATGGCGGCGCTGCGCGCTGCGGAAGCCGGGATCAGCAGCCGGATCCAGTCGATCTTCGACGACGTTGACATCGTCGTCACCCCGGGTACGGCGGCCGGGCCGCCGAGGATCGGCGCCTATCAGCGCCGGGGAGCGGTGTCGACGCTGCTGCTGGTGGCCCAACGGGTGCCCTACCAACAGGTCTGGAATGTGACCGGCCAGCCCGCCGCCGTGGTGCCCTGGGACTTCGACGACGACGGCATGCCGATGTCGGTGCAACTCGTCGGCCGGCCGTATGACGAGGCGACCCTGCTGTCGTTGTCGGCGCAGATCGAAGCCGCCCGGCCCTGGGCGCACCGGCGGCCGCCGGTGTCGTGACAGCGACTAGGGGAGGAGACGTGACTGGCACGTGTCAGCGGCGCCTAGATCGGATTCATGGAATCGATCAACCACTTGCCGCTCACTTTCGTCAGCCCAGCGCGAACCGAGCTCGCGGTGACTACCGGTGCGGGTTTGCCCCTGCTGGTTGTGCTTTGGTCGACGAACAGCAGAATCGAGGCCTTGTCGGCAGTCAATGATTCGACACCGGCATGGGTAACGGTAGCTGTCGCGGTGGTGCCGTTGGTTCGGGCGGCCGGGATGACCTGTTGCCTGGCGAATTGCCGGTAATAGTCGAGAAATGCTCCGGTCAGCACTTCCTCAGCCGCCCTGGTGTCTTGCTCTACCGTGTCCGCCGTGTACGTGAGCACTTTGGCCACATCGGCTTTGGCGACTTCCAACACCGCGTGGCGGTTGGCGGCGCGGTTGGCCGGCAACCCTCGGTTCTTGACCAGCATCAGCCCGCCGCCCAGCGCCCCGGCCGCAAGCGTTGCGAGAATGAGCGCGGCGACGACAGCCCACCACACGACTCGCCGGGTCATCGGACAAATTCCACGTTCGACACCAGGTAGGTGTCACCGATTTTTTCCACCTGCATGAGTAAGCGCCATGATCGTGGGTCTTGGGTTGCACCGGCGTTGTTGGTGACTTTCGATGTCATGGCCACCACCACGCGGGCTGTCGTGCCGCTGATCGCCTCCAGGCCTGCGCCGGTGGCGATTCCATGGGTCACCACGTTCGAATTCAGAATCGTCTGCTTGAACTCGGATCTTCTGCTGGCAAAGTCGTCGTGAAACGTGCCGGTCGAACCGTCGAGGATCCGCTGGATGTCGCGATCGGCGGTCTGGGGATCGAGACTCGTCAAGAACACGCCGAATTGCTTCGCGTAATCGACGTACGGCTGCCACCGCGGCGCCGCGGCGGCTGGCCGCGGACCGGGCCGGAGCACCTGCACTGCGGCAAAACCGATGGCGCACAGCAGCATTGCCGCCAGCACCAGCGGAACCACAATCGACACGACTGTTCGTCGCCGCGCCCCTGGCTGCGCCGCGGGCCTAGCGGGATGCCAGTACATCGGCTGCATCGGGGCGGCGCGGGTATCGACGGCATTCAGGGGAGCGGGAGCGATTCCCGCTGCCATTGTCCGATCGTCGGGCCGGTTCACTGCCATGCCTGAATCGGGTGTGACGCGTTCCGTTAACGCCTGGGCGAACTCTCGGCAGCTGCCATAGCGGTCGTTCGGCTGTTTCGCCAAATGCAGTCGCGAAAACCGGGTCCAGCGAAGCAAGTTCGGCTCGCTGGCCGCTCGGCTTTGGCGGTGGTGCATTGAGGTGCTGGCTGATCATTGCGACCGGGTTGGAATGCTGATACGGACGTGCACCCGTGAGTAGGTGAAAGGCGGTGGCGGCCAACGCATACTGGTCGGCGCGGCCGTCCATGTCGGCGCCCATCAGCTGTTCGGGCGCGCAATATGCGGCCGTGCCTACTGTCAGATTTGTTGCGGTGATCCCGCTGATGTCGCCGAGTTGGCGCGCTATCCCGAAGTCCGCCAAGAATATTCGCCGATTACCATCGCCGTCTGGCTCGGTGACCATGATATTGGCGGGTTTGACATCACGGCGCAGCAGGCCTCGCTGATGAGCGTAATCGAGCGCACTGGCCACGGCTGTCACGAGGGTGGCAACCTCGGCTGCGGGCATGCCCCCGGAGTTGCGGTTCGCCGTGAGCTGTGCTGCATCGGTTCCTTCGATGTAGTCCATCGAGATCCAGAGCTGACCGTTGAACTCGCCGCGGTCGTGGACACCGACGATGTGCGGGTGGAATAGCGTGGCGGCCACGTCAGCCTCGCGTTGAAATCGCTCACGGAACACACTGTCCGCCGATACGTCCCGAGGCAGGACTTTCAAGCGTCACGGCGCGGCAACCGTGGATGCTGCGCAAGGTACACCTCGCCCATACCCCCCGAGCCGAGTAATCGAATAATGGTGTACCCAGCAAACATTGTGCCGGCAGATAACGGCATGGCCGGATATTGCCTTGGGAGTCGGCGCGGCCGACTTGCCAGCCCGCGGTGTGGTCCGTCGACCGGCCGCGCCTCGCGGCGGCGTTATACGTTGAGCGGTAACGGACACTGGAGGCCACCGTGGAACACGTGCCCGAGCCGGCCGACCGCGATATCGACGATCTGCTCGAGGGCCTCGACGGCACGGCACGCGCGGAGCGCGCCGAGCTGATCGAGTGGCTGCTCGAACAGGGCATTACCGCTGACGAGATCCGGCTGGCCAACCCGCCGCTGCTGCTGGCCACTCGGCGGCTGATCGGCGACGACGGCGCGTACGTATCCGCCCGCGAGATCAGCGAGACCTACGGCATCGACCTCACCCTGCTGCAGCGGGTGCAGCGCGCCATCGGTTTGGCCAGGGTCGACGACCCGGATGCGGCCGTACATATGCGAGCCGACGGTGAAGCCGCCGCAACCGCGCAGCGGTTCGTCGAGCTGGGGCTGAATCCCGATCAAGTCGTCATGGTGGTGCGTGTTCTCGCCGAGGGCCTGTCGCACGCCGCGGAGGTCATGCGTTATACGGCGCTGTCGGCGATCATGCGTCCGGGGGTCACCGAGGTGCAGATCGCGCAGGCGTCGCAGGCGCTGGTGAGTCGGATCGTGCCGCTGCTCGGCCCGATGATCCAGGAAATGCTATTCATGCAGTTGCGGCACATGATGGAAACCGAGGCCGTCAATGCCGGTGAGCGAGCTGCCGGCAAGCCGTTGCCGGGCGCGCGCCAGGTCACCGTCGCCTTCGCCGACCTCGTCGGCTTCACCAAGCTCGGTGAGGTGGTGTCGGCCGAAGAGCTGGGGCATCTTGCCGGCCGGCTGGCAGAGTTGGCCCGTGACCTGACCGCTCCGCCGGTGCGGTTCATCAAGACAATCGGTGACGCGGTGATGTTCGTCTGCGCGGATCCGGTGCCCCTGCTGGACACGGTCCTGAAACTGGTCGAGGTCATCGACAGCGATGCGGCGTTTCCCCGGTTGCGCGCAGGAGTTGCATCCGGCATGGCGGTGAGCCGGGCCGGTGACTGGTTCGGCAGTCCGGTGAACGCGGCCAGCCGGGTGACCGGGGTGGCGCGGCCGGGCACGGTGCTGGCCGCCGAATCCGTTCGGGAGTCCGTGGGTGACGGCGCCGGGTTCGAGTGGTCATTCGCCGGTACCCGTCGCCTCAAGGGCATCAAGAATGAAGCCAAGTTGTTCCGGGTGCGTCGAGGCGACGGCGGCGATCTGCGGCCCTGATTGGGCAGGCCGATCCGGAGGGCTATCCATCGCGCATATGGGCAGGCCCGGAGCGACTCTCGGGGGCGTCTGGCTCCGTCTTACGCGGATCCTGCGCTGCCGGATCTCACCCCGTTGTCCGGCACTTGAGTTCGGTCGCTTCCGGGCCTGCTTCGCTACCAAAAATACAACTGCGCATTACTCGATAGCAATGGTCTTCAGGCCCGAATCATGGCATGAGCAGAGTCCCGTGCGGGCTTGGACGTTCACCGTCAGTGAACGGGATTCCATCACATGTATTACGGTGTAATCATGTAATTATGAAAGCACACCCTATGCATGGACATCGGTACGGGCGCCCCGGAGGCTGGCAGCAAGCCCAGCAACCGGATGCCAGTGATGCGGCCGAATGGTTCGCTGGACGTCTCCCCGAAGATTGGTTCGACGGCGATCCCACGGTGATCGTCGACCGCGAGGAGATCACGGTGATCGGCAAGCTTGCCGCGCCAGAGGATTCCGGAACGGAGCAGAGTCCGGCACGCGGGAAAGGACGAGCTTCGCGGTTCCGGGAGGAAACTCGCTCCGAGCGGATGCGGATCGCCGACGAGGCTCAGGATCGCTACGGACGTAAGGTGTCCTGGGGCGTGGACGTCGTCTCCGCCGCCGGCACCGAGCGGATCCTGTTCACCCACATCGCGGTTCCGGTGATGACCCGCCTGCGGCAACCGGAGCGTCAGGTGCTGGACACGCTGGTCGACGCCGGTGTCGCGCGGTCACGCGCCGACGCTCTCGCGTGGTCGGTCAGGCTGGTCGGTGAGCACACCGAGGAATGGCTGGCCAAGTTGCGCACCGCCATGGCGGCGGTGGACGACCTTCGCGCCCAGGGGCCTGATCTGGGGGATTAGCCCAGGGTTCGTCCCCCCTACTTGGTTTCCTTGTTGACCTTGGCGATGATCTGGTCGGCGATCTGGCCGCCCTGATCGGTGATCTGATAACCGCAGGCGTTGATGTCGACGATCACGTTGTTCGCCACGCTCATCGCGCGCTGGCACTCCCAGCCGTCAGCGCCCTCCTGGGTGTCGATGACCGTGATCTTCGGCGGGCTGCCGACCACGTCGGCGAACGTCCACCGGTAGGTCTTGCCCTTGTTGGTGACGGTCACCGTCTTGCCCGCGCAATTTTTCCATTTTCCGGCCGCAGACTGCAGGAACGAGCGAGCTTTGTCGGCGGACGGAAAGGCCACCACGGCCTGGTTGACCCAGTGGTCGTAGTTGTCGCCGGGTTCCGACGACACCAGACCGCTGATTCCGGTGTAGCCCGTGCCGGAGTAGACCGGATCTTGGCTGGTATACAAGGCAGCCTGACAGTCGGGCAGCGACAGCGTCACCGGCGATGGGTCCATCGACGTGATCGGTTTGCCCGGTTGGATGTTCGATGCGCCCATCACGGAGTTGATTTCTGACGGGCTCAGCAACAGCGCGCTGAGCCGGTCCTCCGAGATCGGTTTCGGCGGCGGCGCCGGCTTGGGTCGGGTGACCAGCCAGATACCTACTGCTCCGACCACGAGGACCAGCACGATAGCGACGGCTGCCACGATCGGCCACGGGTTGCGGTTTCGTGACGCCGACGGCTGCTGCCCCTGATTCCAGCCCGGTGGGCCGGGGGGTTGCTGCGGCGGTGGTGTGCCCGGTGGCGTACCGCCCCAGCCGCCGCCTTGGTAGAACCCCGGGGTGGGGGTCGGCTGGCCGGCCGGCATCGGGCCGCTCGTCGGGGCCCACGAGGGTTGGCCCGCTGGCGGCGGGGC
>NZ_MVIF01000103.1 GCF_002086675.1 Mycobacterium persicum | reverse complement strand
GCCCCGAACAATCCGGCGTCCCCGCCGTTGCCGCCCGGCATACCAGGCGCGCCCGACCCGCCGGCCCCGCCGTTGCCGAACAAGTACCCACCCGGCCCGCCGGGCGCCCCAGTTCCCGGTGCGCCGTTGGCGCCGTTGCCGATCAGCGGGCGGTTGAACAGCGTCTGGGTAGGCGCGTTCACCAGGTCAAGCAACTCCTGCCCGAGGTTGGGGGGCTGCGCGGCCGCCGGCGCCCAGCCGCCAGTCAGCGCGCTCGTCAGGATCTGCTGGACATTGGCGGCCTCGGCGCTGGCATATGAGCCGGCGGCGGCGCTCAACGCCTGGGAAAACCAGCGATGAAACGCCTCTGCTTGAGCGCTGACCGCCTGATACGCTGCGCCATGCGACCCGAATAACGCGGCGATCCCGGCCGACACCTCGTCGGCGGCCGCTGCCAGCACGCTGGTCGTCGGGGCGGCCGCGGCCGCGTTGGCTGCATTGAGGGCCGAACCGATACCGGCCAGATCCGTCCTCGCCGCTAGCAGTGCCTCGGGTGTTGAGGTCACAAACGACATCTCATGCCTCCGAACATTTGAGTCCTGATCGATGAGTCCAGCCCGACGATGGCCGGATCGTATCGCGCGCCGCGCAAGGTAATTCGGGATTTCTCGAACCCGCCTTTCGGTGGCGAAGGATCGGCGCGTTTGCTGGTCGCTGGGTTGGACGTGGCCGGTCGCAGATGGCGATCATGTCCGGCTGTTAGCAAACAGCTTGGGAATAGCTACGACTCCAGCCGGACGAGTCTTGATTGATCCGTCAACCTGTCTTCGGCCGGTCCATCGACGGACGGTGTTGTCGCCGATCCTCAAGACCGGCGAGCAGCGGCTGTTCTGGTTGATGCCGCGGCGCGACACGCGCGACACACCAGGAAAATGCGTGGTCCCAATCACGTGGATGTCCCGGTGCCCGCTGCCGCCGCTCGTCGTGGGCGGACACGGCACCGCGCGAGTTGCCTTGCCAGCACTAAAACCGCAGCTAGACAGGGGTTATGCCGATCCAGAAACTGGGCCTGTCGCCGCGAATGTGAGGTCATGTCAAACCGCTTTCAGCGCCACTTGGCGGGCCGCCGGCAGATGCCCCACGCGTGGTCCCACGCTGGGCATTCGTCGCCGTAACCGGGGGGTCGGGTTAGATTTCGTCAGAGAGCGTGAGTACGGTCGTCTGCGCTGGCTGGAATACCCGGCCAAGACAAATGAAGATCGATTGATATCGATGAGAGACGGAGGAATCGTGGCCCTTCCCCAGTTGACCGACGAGCAGCGCGCGGCCGCGTTGGAGAAGGCTGCTGCCGCACGTCGAGCGCGAGCAGAGCTCAAGGACCGGCTCAAGCGTGGCGGCACCAACCTCACCCAGGTGCTCAAGGACGCCGAAACCGACGAAGTCCTGGGCAAGATGAAGGTGTCCGCGCTGCTTGAGGCGTTGCCGAAGGTGGGCAAGGTCAAGGCGCAGGAAATCATGACCGAGCTGGAGATCGCGCCGACTCGCCGCCTGCGTGGTCTGGGCGACCGTCAGCGTAAGGCCTTGCTGGAAAAGTTCGGCTCCGCCTAGCCCAGCCCCCGCCGACAATGCAGGCCGGAGGGCCTGAGGTGGGTGTTCCGCCCGCGTGCGGGGGCGAGGCGGGCCGCCCGGCCCGACCCCCGGAAATGCAGTCCGAACGGCCTGTACGGGGTGCCGGCCCAGGGGCATCGACATCGGTGAGTGCCGGCGAGGGACCGGGCACGGGACGCATAGTCGTGTTGTCCGGTCCCTCCGCGGTCGGCAAGTCCACCGTGGTCCGGTGCCTGCGTGAGCGGATCCCGAACCTGCACTTCAGCGTCTCGGCCACGACGCGGGTGCCACGCCCGGGTGAGGTCGACGGCGTCGACTACCACTTCGTCAACCCCGCCCGTTTCCAGCAACTGATCGACGGCGGCGAACTGCTGGAATGGGCCGAGATCCACGGCGGCCTGCACCGGTCGGGCACTCTGGCCAAGCCGGTGCGCCAAGCCGCAGCGTCGGGTGAGCCGGTTCTGATCGAGGTCGACCTCGCCGGGGCCAGGGCGATCAAGAAGGCGATGCCCGAGGCGATCACGGTGTTTCTGGCGCCGCCCAGCTGGGAAGACCTGGAGGCCAGGCTGGTCGGCCGGGGCACCGAAACGCCGGAGGTCATCCGTCGCCGCCTGGACACCGCACGCATCGAATTGGCAGCCCAACATGACTTCGACAAGGTCGTGGTGAACCGTCGATTGGAGTCTGCGTGCGCCGAATTGGTATCCTTGCTGGTTAGTGCTCTGCCCGGCTCTGCATGAGTCCCAGAATCGAGATTTTGCCGCTTTCGCACCGCTCTACGCCGCCAGGAGAAAGTCTTTCGTGAGTATTCCGCAGTCAGACGCGCCGCCAGCCGGTTCCGGTTCCGATCAGTTCGATCCGGCATCCGCCGGAATCGGGGCCTACGACACCCCGCTCGGCATCACCAACCCGCCCATCGACGAGTTGCTGGACCGCGTTTCGAGCAAATACGCGCTGGTGATTTACGCGGCGAAGCGTGCCCGGCAGATCAACGACTACTACAACCAGCTCGGCGAGGGCATCCTGGAGTACGTGGGTCCACTGGTCGAGCCCGGTTTGCAGGAAAAGCCGCTGTCCATCGCCCTGCGCGAGATCCACGCCGACCTGCTCGAGCACACCGAGGGCGAGTAACAGGGCCGGGCCCCGGATGGACCGAAAGCGGATCCCCAAACAGGTCATAGTCGGCGTCTCCGGTGGTATCGCCGCCTACAAGGCCTGCACAGTCGTTCGTCAGCTCGCCGAGGCGGGGCATCATGTCCGGGTCATCCCCACCGAATCCGCGCTGCGCTTTGTCGGGGCGGCGACCTTCGAGGCGCTCTCCGGTCAGCCGGTTCGCACCGACGTTTTCGACGACGTGCCTGCTGTCCCGCACGTTCACCTGGGCCAGCAGGCCGACCTCGTCGTCGTCGCGCCGGCCACCGCCGATCTGCTGGCCCGGGCGGTTCACGGGCGCGCCGATGATCTGCTGACCGCGACTCTGCTCACGGCGCGGTGTCCGGTGCTGTTCGCGCCGGCGATGCACACCGAGATGTGGTTGCACCCGGCTACCGTCGACAACGTCGCCACCCTGCGCCGTCGTGGTGCGGTGGTGCTCGAACCCGCATTCGGGCGCCTCACCGGCACTGACAGCGGCCCGGGACGATTGCCCGAGGCCGAGGAGATCACCACTTTTGCCCAGCTGCTGCTGGAGCGGCACGACGCCCTGCACTACGACCTTGCCGGCCGCAAACTCCTAGTGACCGCCGGCGGCACCCGCGAGCCGATCGACCCGGTGCGTTTTATCGGCAACCGCAGCTCGGGCAAGCAGGGATATGCGGTCGCGCGGGTCGCCGCCCAGCGTGGCGCCGAGGTTACGCTGATCGCCGGACATACGGCCGGGCTCATCGACCCCGCCGGTGTCAACGTGGTGCACGTGAGCTCGGCGCAGCAACTCGGCGACGCGGTGTCCAAGCACGCACCCGAGGTCGACGTGTTGGTGATGGCGGCAGCCGTCGCCGACTTCCGGCCCGCGCAGGTATCAGCAGCCAAGATCAAGAAAGGTCCGGACAACCAGACCGGGCCGCCGACGATCGAGTTGGTACGCAACGACGACGTCCTGGCCGGCGTGGTGCGCGCCCGCGAGCACGGGCAGTTGCCCAAGATGCGCGCCATTGTGGGGTTCGCGGCCGAGACCGGCGACGCCAATGGCGATGTGCTGTTTCACGCTCGGGAGAAGCTGCGGCGCAAGGGCTGCGATCTGCTGGTCGTCAACGCGGTCGGTGACGGCCGGGCCTTCGAGGTGGACAACAACGATGGCTGGCTGCTGGCTTCCGACGGAACCGAGTCCGCACTGCAGCACGGTTCCAAGACGCTGATGGCCAGTCGTATCGTTGACGCGATCGTCGCGTTTTTGCATGGCTGTACCGGGTAGCGGATCGGCGGGTGTAGGCCTGTACGGGGGCTGAAGAGGTGCTGGACGATCCCTTGCCCGAGTGGACGAAGTGAAATTGTTGCCGGAGGATATAATTCGGCTAACTAATTATTGGAAGGACGCAGAGTGAGCGAAAAGGGTCGGCTGTTTACCAGTGAGTCGGTGACCGAGGGACATCCCGACAAGATCTGTGATGCGATCAGCGACTCGGTCCTCGACGCGCTTCTGGCGGAGGATCCCCGCTCACGTGTCGCGGTCGAGACGTTGGTGACCACCGGGCAGGTGCACGTGGTGGGCGAGGTGACCACCTCGGCGAAGGCGGCGTTCGCCGACATCACCAACACCGTGCGGGCCCGGATCCTCCAGATCGGTTACGACTCGTCGGACAAGGGCTTCGACGGGGCGTCCTGTGGTGTCAACATCGGCATCGGTGCGCAGTCTCCCGACATCGCCCAGGGCGTCGACACCGCCCACGAGGCGCGCGTGGAGGGTGCTGCGGACCCGCTGGACGCTCAGGGCGCCGGCGACCAGGGGCTGATGTTCGGCTACGCGATCAACGACACTCCTGAACTGATGCCGCTGCCCATCGCGCTGGCCCACCGGCTGTCGCGGCGGCTGACCGAGGTCCGCAAGAACGGCGTGCTGCCCTACCTGCGCCCTGATGGCAAAACGCAGGTCACCATCGCCTACGAGGACAACGTCCCGGTGCGGCTGGACACCGTGGTGATCTCCACGCAGCACGCCGCCGACATCGACCTGGAGAAGACGCTGGATCCTGACATCCGCCAGCACGTGCTCAAAAGTGTGCTCGACGAGTTGGCCCACCAGACGCTGGATGCCTCGCAGGTGCGGGTGCTGGTGAACCCGACCGGCAAGTTCGTGCTTGGCGGACCCATGGGTGACGCGGGGCTGACCGGCCGCAAGATCATCGTCGACACCTACGGCGGCTGGGCCCGCCACGGCGGTGGCGCGTTCTCCGGCAAGGACCCGTCCAAGGTGGACCGCTCGGCGGCGTATGCGATGCGCTGGGTCGCCAAAAACGTCGTCGCGGCGGGACTGGCGGAGCGGGTGGAGGTGCAGGTGGCCTACGCCATCGGCAAGGCCGCCCCGGTCGGCTTGTTCGTCGAGACGTTCGGCACCGAGGCGGTTGACCCGGTCAAGATCGAGAAGGCCATCGGTGAGGTGTTCGATCTGCGGCCCGGTGCGATCATCCGCGACCTGGACCTGCTGCGCCCGATCTATGCGCCGACGGCTGCCTACGGACACTTCGGCCGCACCGATATCGAACTGCCGTGGGAGCAGCTCAACAAGGTCGACGACCTCAAGCGCGCCATCTAGTTCCCGGCGCGAGCAGACACGGAATCGCATCGCGGGGGGCTCCCGCGTGCGATTCCGTGTCTGCTCGCGAGCCGGGGGCGTCAGCTTTTGGCGCAGGGCGGCATCGGGTGGTCGGGCTCCAACCCGGGCAGGCCGTCGATGCTGTGCTGATTGCGCTCGACCAGGCGGACGTAGGTTTCCTCGGATGCCTTGGCGAGATGGGCGTCGAGCACCGGCCGTTCGTCGACTAGCTCGTAGTAGGGCACCGCGAAACCGCACGCATCGGCGATCCGGTCGATGTCGACGACGACGGCGGCCCGGGTTCCGGGGTGCAGAGCCTTGAAATGCGTTCGTAGGCTGTCGAATTCGGCGTCATCGGGGCGTACCACTCGTCCGGTGCCGAACAGTCGCAGGATCCGCGAATTGCGGGTGAACGAGCAGAACATGATGGTGATCCGGCCGTTGTCACGCAGGTGGGCGATTGTCTCGGTGCCGCTGCCGAACAAGTCGAGATAGGCGAAGGTGTGGTCGTCGAGCACCGCGAAGGTGTCCCGATACCCCTTGGGGGAGAGGTTGACTCGACCGCCGTCCGAGGGCGCGGTGGCAACGAAGAACATCGCCTGGTTGCCGATGAACTCCCGCAGCGATTCGTCGATGTGGGAGAACACCTTCGCCATAGACATCGAGCCTACGCGAGCACCGGTGAAGCTAACTGGTGAAGCGGTAGTCGTCGAGATCGAAGCGGCGACTGCGCCAGTAGGCCTGCATGGTCGTCGTCGGGCGCAACGGCACGTCGCCGTTCTTGTCGAAGTAGTAGCTGTTGGCCAGCCGGCAGCTGTCCTGCCAGAAGACCTGGCGGTGCCGGCGGCGCATCACCTCGGCGAAATAGCGGGCGTTGGCTTCCTCGGTCACCTCCACACAGGTCGCGGAGTCTCGTCGGGCCCGCTTGAGGCAGCGCAGGATGTGGTGGGTCTGCGCCTCGATCAGCGCGAAATACGACGAGCCGACATAGCCGTAGGGGCCGAACACCGTGAAGAAGTTCGGGTAACCCGGAACACTGACACCCTCGTAGGCCTGAGTCCGGTGTTCGTCCCAGAACCGGCTCAGGGACTGGCCGCCGCGCCCCATCACCGGATAGGTGAGCACGTCGTCGGTGTCGAGCACCTTGAAGCCGGTCGCCAGGATCAGCACGTCGATCTCGTGGTCGGCGCCGTCGGTGGTGGCGACCGCCGTCGGGGTGATCTTGTCGATCGGCTCGGTGACCAACTGGACGTTGTCGCGGTTGAAGGTGGACAGGTAGCTGTTGTGGAAGCCCGGCCGTTTGCAGCCCACCGCGTAACGCGGCGTGAGTTGGTCGCGTACCACCGGGTCTTCGACTTGCTGGCGCAGATACCGCCGTCCCAGTACCGCGCTCCATCGGGCCAGCGGAAACACCGTGAAGTAGTGCGCCGAGATCGGGAAGGTGGCTTCCACGAAGGCCTGGCTGAGCCACCGCTGGACAGCTTTGCCGCCGGGAATGCGCATCGCCCAGCGGGCCGCCGCCGGCAGCGGCACGTCGAACTTCGGGAAGCACCAGATTGGCGTTCGCTGAAAAACAGTGAGGTGCTTGACAATTGGTGCGATCTCCGGGATGACTTGGACCGCCGAAGCGCCGGTGCCGATGATCGCGACGCGCTTACCGGTCAAGTCTTGGCTGTGGTCCCATCGCGCGGTGTGCATGGTGATGCCGTCGAACGAGTCTACTCCGTCGATGTCGGGCAGTTTAGGTACGGTCAACACGCCGCTGGCGTTGATCACGAACCTGGCGGTCATCACACCGCCGGGGTCTGTCTGGATTCGCCACAGCCGGTGCTCGTCGTCGTATTCGGCGGCCTGCACCTTGGTGTTGAACCGGATGCGGGACCGGATGGCGTATTTGTCGACGCAGTGTTCGGCGTATGCGCGAAGTTCGTGGCCGGGTGCGTAGGTGCGCGACCAGCGCGGGCTCTGCTCGAACGAGAATTGGTAGGAAAACGACGGAATATCCACGGCGATACCGGGATAGGTGTTCCAGTACCAGGTTCCACCGACTCCGTCGCCGGCTTCGATCAGCAGGTAATCGTGGAACCCGGCCCGGTCGAGCTCGATCGCCGCGCCGATCCCGGAGAATCCGGCGCCGACGATCAGTATCTGGTAGTCGGGCTTCATGAGCGCTCGCTTCCGACGAGGTGCAGCCCGTGCTTGGGTCGCAGGGTCAGCGTCGCCTCAAGTTCGACAGGGTAGTGCGGCTCGAGGTCAAAGGCAAAGCGCTGACTCATGATTGCCGCGATCAATACCATTTCCATCAGGGCGAAGCTCTGTCCGATGCAGATGCGCCGGCCCCCTCCGAACGGCAAATAGGCCGAGCGGGGACGGTCCTTGGCTCCGAGGCCGAGGAACCGTTCGGGATCGAACTTCTCCGGGTCGGGCCACCAGCGCGGGTCGTGGTGGATGTGGTGGATCGGGATGACGACGGTGGTTCCGCGGCGGATGTGGTGCCCGCCGATGACGTCGTCCGCGACGGCCTTGCGGGCCAGCACCCACACCGAGGAGAAGTAGCGCTGCGATTCCTGCAAGCAGGCCGTCGTCCACGGCAGCTTGCCCAGGTCGTCGGCGGTCGGGCGGCTGGTCCCCAGCGCGTCGTCAACCTCGGCGAGCATCCGCTCGCGGGCATCGGGGTGCAGCGCCATCAGATACCAGAACCACGACATGGCGTTCGCGGTGGTTTCGTGGCCGGCGAGCATGAACGTCAGCGCCTCGTCTCGGACCCGCTGGCGCGGCCAGTTTCCGTCGTCGGCGTGCAGCAGCACGTTGAGCAGGTCTTCGGAGTGGGTCGGATGGGCCAGCCGGTCGTCGATCACCGCGTTGACCGCGGCGTCCAGCGCCAGCGTGATGTCCTGCATCTCCCGTAACGGCGGCGGCAGGTGGACGCCGGAGAATGTGCACCAGATCAGTGCGTCGTAGACGGGGCGTGGCATCAGCCCCCACAGGCCCAGTCGCTCCAGCTTCTCGGCCCGGCGCAGCCCGCGGGTCGCCAGATCGTTCATGCTGTGGACCAGCGGCCCGAAATCCTGGCTGAACAGGGCATTGGCGACCACCCGCAGGGTTGCCCGGACCATCGTCTCGTGCATGTCGAACGGCCTGGCGGGCACGAGGGTAGCGGTGACGTCTTCGATCGGGTCGATCATCAGGTCGACGAGGCCGGTGAGGTGACGCCGGGCGAACGTCGGGTTCAGCACGCCGCGATGCGCGGCCCATGAGTCGCCCTCGTCGGTGAGCAGATTGATGCCTGCGGCCGCGCGGATCGGCTCGTATTCGTCGGACTTGACGTATTTCAGCCGCGCCTCGTGTAACACGTGGTCGATATAGCCGGGATGCGTGATGGAAACGAAACGTCTTCCACCACAACGAAATCGGACGATATCGCGGCCGCGTACCCGGCCCAGGAATCCGTCGCCGGCATCGAATCCGACGGTGAGGGCCTCCCGCGTCATCGTCCAGGTGCTCAGGCGTCTGGCTGGTCTATTCGAGGGTCGCTCGGCGATCACACTGGCCATGGGGTCACTGTATGGGCGACGTCGGCCGCCGGTAATGAGACTATGGGACAAACAGTTGGGAATTTAGGACAGGTCATGGAACACGTGCAAGCCGAGGTGAGTCACGGGGTCTATGCGACCCGGGTACTGTGCGAGGTGGCCAACGAACACGGGGTCTCCACCAGCGATGTGCTTGCCGGCACCGCGATCGGCCCGGCGGATCTCGATGATCCCGATGCCGTCATCAGTGCCGGCGACGAGATCCTTGCCGTCCGCCGATTGCTGGCCCGGTTGCCGGACTCCGCCGGGATCGGCGTCGACGTGGGCAGCCGGTTCATGCTCACCCACTTGGGGTTGTTCGGTTTTGCGGTGATGTCTTGCGCCACCTTGCGCGAACTCTTCAGTATCGCGATGCGCTACTTCGCGCTGACGATGTTGCACATCGACGTCCGGTTGTTCGAAACGGCCGGAGACTGTTTGCTCGAGCTGGACGCCGGTCACCTGCCGGCCGACGTGCGGCGGTTTTTCATCGAACGTGATATCGCCGGAATACTAGCCACCACAACAAGTTTCGCATTGCCGGTGGCGGCCAAGTATGCGGAGCAGGTGTCGGCGGAAGTGGCGGTCGACGAGTGGTTGCTGCGGCCGCTGCTCGAACTGGTGCCGATTCATCACGTCGCGTTCGGCCGGGCCCACAACAGGTTGCACTTCCCGCGTGCCATGTTCGACGAGCCGTTGCCGCAAGCAGATCGGCACACCCTGGAAGTGTGTATGGCGCAGTGTGACGTGCTGATGCAGCGCAATGAGCAACGCCGGGGCATCACTGCGCTGGTGCGCACCAAGTTGTTTCGTGATTCCGGACTGTTTCCGACACTGCCCGACGTCGCGGCCGAGCTCGGCCTGCATCCGCGCACACTGCGGCGCCGGCTTGCCGAGGAGGGCACGTCGTTTCGCGCCTTGCGCAACGAGGCACGGTCCACCGTGGCCGTCGACTTGTTGTGCACTGTCGGCCTGACCACCGAAGAGGTGTCGCGGCGGCTGGGCTATACCGAGGTCTCGACGTTTTCGCACGCCTTCAAGCGGTGGTACGGCGTGGCGCCCAGCGCGTATCCACAGCGAAGCTAGGACGCGGCAGCTAAGCGTGCAACGCCTGCTTCAGCGCCGCCAGCCCGCGATCCATCGCGGCAGTGGCCGCCGGCACCACACCGGCGTAGCCGACGTAGCCGTGCACCATCGTCTCGGCGTTGTGCACCTCGACGGGCACGCCGGCGGCGTTCAGCAGCTCGCCGTAGCGGATGCCGTCGTCACGCAGCGGGTCGTATCCGGCGACGCCGATGTAGGCCGGCGGCAGCCCGGTCAGGTTCTCCGCCCGGCCCGGCGCCATTCCCGCCGGCGGGTCGGACAAGTCGATTCCGCCTGCGTACCAACGAGAGAACGCGGCCACCGCCTTGGCGTCCAGGATCTGCGCGGTGGCATTCTCGGTGAACGACGGCAGCGACTGATCCCACATCGTGGAGGGATACCACAACAGCTGGAAAGCCAGGTTCGGTCCGGCATTGTCACGAGCTTGCTGAGCCATCACCGCGGCGATGGTGCCGCCAGCTGAATCGCCGGCGACCGCCAGCCGGGTGCTGTCGGCACCGATGTCGGCAGCCCGATCGGCGGCCCATAACGTTGCGGCCCAGGCGTCTTCGACGGCGGCGGGATAGGGATGCTCGGGCGCCAGCCGGTAGTCGACCGACACGATCACCGCGCCGGCACCCACGGCATGGTGACGGCAGGTGCCGTCATGGGTGTCGAGATCACCCATCACGAAACCGCCACCATGGAAGTACAGCACCACCGGCGGGGCACTGCCTTGAGCGGCATCGGTTGGTGGCCAATAGATCCGGATGCCGATGCCGCCGGCTGGCCCGTCGATCGACCGGTCTTCGACGCGTAGGTCGGGGTGCACCGGCCGGCGCGGCAAATCGCGCATCCGCTGGCGCATGGCGTCGATTCCGTCGTCGGTCGATAGCCGAAAGGGAACCGCATCCAGTACCTTCAGCAAGATGGAGTCGAGAGCGGGTCGTTCGTCGGCGGTCTGGTCCAAGCTAGGCATGCAGGTACCGTACGCATCTCGTCTGGTGGCCGGTGCTTGGGTGGTGGCTGGGTGGGCCGGTCTGGCTTACGGCGTGTACTTGACCGTGATTGCGGTGAGCCGCCCGCCTGGCACCGAGTTGACCGGACACTGGATTCTGCAGCCGCCGTTCAAGGCGTCGATGGCGGTGCTGCTGGCGCTGGCGGCGGTTGCCCACCCGATTGCGCGTGAGCGGCGGTGGCTGGTGCCGGCACTGCTGTTCTCTGCCGCCGGTGACTGGCTGTTGGCTATCCCTTGGTGGACACAGTCATTCGTCTTCGGGCTCGGTTCATTCCTGTTGGCGCACCTGTGTTTTCTGGGCGCAATGCTGCCCCTGGCGATGGGGCGGGCCCCGTCGCGCGCGCGCCTGGCCCCGGTGGTGCTGATGTGTCTGGGGGCGATATCGCTGTTGGTCTGGTTCTGGCCGCACCTGGGCCAGGAGAAGCTGACGGTTCCGGTGACCGTCTACATCCTGGCGCTGACGGCGATGGTGTGCACCGCTTTTCTGGCGCGCCTGCCGACGATCTGGACGGCCGTCGGGGCGCTGAGTTTCGCGGTATCGGATTCGATGATCGCGATCAGCCGATTCGTCTTGGGCAACGAAGCGCTGGCGGTCCCGATCTGGTGGTCGTACGCCGCCGCGGAAATCCTGATCACCGCCGGGTTCTTCTTCGGGCGGGAAATCCGGCCCGGCGCAGCTGCGTCCGCAGACCGCTAAGCGGATTGTCCAGCAACGTATCTCGCGGTTTCGACCGGACCCCCATCCAGGTCGAGCCGATCGCTCGAATCCTGCCGATGCTGTCGGTGCCGCACCTGGATCGCGAATTCGACTATTTGGTGTCCGCCGAGCAGTCCGACGATGCCCAGCCGGGGGTGCGGGTGCGGGTGCGGTTTCACGGCCGGCTGGTCGACGGGTTCGTGCTGGAGCGCCGCAACGACACCGACCACCAGGGCAAGCTGGGCTGGCTGGACCGGGTGGTGTCGGCCGAACCGGTGCTCACCCCGGAAATCCGCCGGTTGGTCGATGCGGTGGCCGCCCGTTATGCCGGCACCCGGGCCGACGTGTTGCGGCTGGCGATTCCGGCCCGGCACGCAAGGGTGGAACGGGAACCCGGACTGATCGCCGACCGGCCCGATGTCGACCCGGTCGACCCGTCGGAGTGGCAGGTGTACGGCCGCGGCGGCCAGTTCCTGGCCGCTCTCGCCCAGGCTCGGGCCGCGCGCGCGGTCTGGCAGGCGTTGCCGGGGGAGCGGTGGGCGGATCGCTTCGCCGAGGCCGCCGCGCAGACGGTGCGCGCCGGCCGCGCGGTTCTGGGAATAGTGCCTGATCAGCGCGATCTGGACACGTTGTGGCAGGCCGCGACGGCCCGGATCGACGAGCCCAGCGTGGTGGCGTTGTCGGCCGGCCTGGGACCGGCCGCCCGCTACCGCAGGTGGCTGGCCGCGCTGCGGGGCAGCGCGCGGCTGGTGATCGGCACCCGCAGCGCGGTGTTCGCGCCGCTGAGCGACCTGGGGTTGGTCATGGTCTGGGCCGACGGCGACGACAGCCTGGCCGAGCCGCGGGCACCATATCCCCATGCTCGGGAGGTGGCGATGTTGCGCGCCCATCAGGCCAGGTGCGCGGCGCTGATCGGCGGCTAGGCGCGAACCGCCGAAGCCCACGCGCTGGTGCGCAGCGGCTGGGCCCACGACATCGTCGCGGCCCGGCCGGTGGTGCGCGCGCGCAGCCCGCGCGTCGTCGCCCTCGACGACACTGGGTACGCCGAGGAACACGACCCGGCCGCTCGTACCGCCCGACTGCCATCCATTGCGCTGCGCGCCGCCCGCTCGGCACTGGCGGCGGCAACGCCGGTCCTGGTTCAGGTCCCCCGCCGCGGCTATGTGCCGTCACTGGCCTGCGGGCGTTGCCGGGCGATCACCCGCTGCCGGCACTGCACCGGCCCGTTGTCGCTGCAGGAGCGTGGCGGGTCGGGCGCTGTGTGCCGCTGGTGCGGCCGCGCCGAGCCGGCGCTGCGCTGCACGCGTTGCGGATCGGATGCGGTGCGCGCCGTGGTGGTCGGGGCCCGGCGCACTGCCGAAGAACTCGGCCGGGCGTTCCCGGGTACGGCGGTGATCACCTCGTCGGGCGATGCCGTCGTCCCCGAGGTGGCCGCCCGCCCGGCGTTGGTGGTCGCGACCCCCGGAGCCGAACCCCGGGCGTCCGGTGGATACGGGGCGGCGTTGCTGCTGGACACCTGGGCGCTGCTGGGGCGACAGGACCTGCGCGCCGCCGAGGACGCGCTCTGGCGCTGGATGGCGGCGGCGGCGCTGGTGCGGTCTCGGGCTGACGGCGGCGTGGTGATGGTGGTCGCCGAATCAGCCATTCCGACGGTGCAATCCCTGATTCGCTGGGACCCGGTTGGCCACGCCGAGGCCGAGCTGATGGCCCGCAGCGAAGTGGGGTTGCCGCCGAGCGTGCACATCGCTGCGCTCGACGGCACCGCCGCGGCGGTCATGGCGTTGCTTGACCAGGCCGGGCTGCCCGACCCGGAATGCTTGCAAGCGGAGTTGCTCGGCCCGGTCGATCTGCCGCCCGGCGTGCGCCGACCGGCCGGCATCCCCGCCGCAGCGCCCGCCATCAGGATGTTGGTGCGGGTTCGCCGCGACCACGGCCTGGAACTGGCAGCCTGCCTGCGGCGCGCGGTCTCGGTGCTCAGCGCGCGTCAAACCCACGAGCCGGTGCGGGTGCAGATCGACCCGCTGCATATCGGTTAGTCCTCGGTTAGCGGCTGAGTTCGCTGGATCTCCTGCCGACACCTCCTGCCAACGCACAGCCGACAGAGCGACGTCGTCGGCGAGGAGGTTTCGGCAACCGAATCCGATCATGCCCGGAAGAAAATATGCATCTGATCAATAATCCATGTCTACGACTATCGGACGCTGTTAGACTCATTTTGCTGCAGCCCGTGTAAGAGCGACGACGAAGTTGACGACCCGGTGGACCGGGGAAGGGGGCCATGATGTCCACGGAAAACGCGACGGCAGCTGAGGAGTCGGTGGATGCGATCACCGATTCGCTACTGACGGCGTCCCGGTTGCTGGTAGCCATCTCGGCTCATTCCATCGCACAGATCGATGAGACGATCACCATCCCGCAGTTCCGGACCCTGGTGATTCTGTCCAATCGAGGTCCGATCAACTTGGCCACCCTGGCGACCCTGCTGGGCGTGCAGCCGTCGGCGACCGGCCGCATGGTCGACCGGCTGGTCGGCGCGGGGATGATCGACCGTCAGCCGCACCCGAACTCCCGGCGCGAACTACTGGCCGTGCTGACCAAGCGGGGCCGGGATCTGGTCCGCCGGGTCACCGCGCTTCGGCGCGCCGAGATCGCCCGCATCGTCGAGCAGATGCCGCAGGCGGAACGCCACGGGTTGGTGCGTGCCCTGACGGCGTTTACCGCCGCCGGCGGCGAACCCGACGCGCACGTCGACATGGAGCTATAGCACGCCGCAGTACCGTGGCGGGCCGGCCGCCCGGGCGGCCGATGGCCCGTCACGGCCGTGACCCGACTCAGATCTTGACCGCGGTGCCGATCAAGACCTCCCAATCCATGACGCCGCCGGTCAGATACTCCGCGGCCAGCTCGACCAGCTGGGCGTCGAGTTCGGCGGCCAGTACCGCGTTGTCGCCAATGTTGGCGTAGGCCTCGATCGTCGGGCCGTAGTGAGTCTTGAAATAGTCGTGGACGTCCTGCGCGGTGCCGAACCGCGTGACCTTCAACGGCTCGCGACGCGTCTTGACATCGGTGACTCGATCACCCAGCAGGCCGCGGAAGTAGTTTTCCCGGCCCCACAGGGCCGACGGGGGTAACGCCGCCGACAGGCTCGGCCGATACGGCCGAATGGCGGCCAGCATCCGGCCGAAGAAGCCTTCCGGGGTCCAGCTGATCACGCCGATGGTTCCGCCCGGCTTGCAGACCCGGACCAACTCGTCGGCCGAGCACTGGTGATCCGGAGCGAACATGACGCCGATCGCCGAGATCACGGCGTCGAACTCGTCCTCGGCGAACGGCAGGGCTTGCGCGTTGGCTTCCTGGTACTGAAGGGTCAGCCCCAACTCCGCGGCGCGTGCCTGGGACCGCTGCAGCAGCTCCGGGGTGAGATCGGTGGAAACGACGGTGGCACCGGCCTTGGCCGCCGGCAGCGAGATGTTGCCGGAACCCGCCGCGACGTCGAGCACCCGCACACCTGGCCCGATGCCCGCGGTAGCGACCAGGATCGGGCCGAGCGGGGCCATCACCTGCTCGGCCATCAGGGCATAGTCACCGAGGGCCCACATCGCGCGGTGCGTGGCCGCGAGCGTCGCGTCTTCGCTGATCGGAGTGTCGATAGTCATGGAGAGCTCCTTTGGGGGAAGGGGAAGGGCTGGGTTACTTCGACCTCGTCGTCGCTGGCGCGGTGGGAAACTCGCGGGACAGATCATTTCTGTAGGACATAGTATGCATTAGCAAGGTTATAACTGGCTGAGAATTTGGCGGGTCCGGATTGTGGCCCGCGACACGTTGGTGCAGCTGGCCGGCTACCTAGACTGTTGCGGTGCGCATCGTTTTCGCGGGCACGCCCGAACCCGCGCTGCCGGCACTGCGTCGCCTCATCGACTCACCCCGTCACGAGGTGGTCGCGGTGCTGACCCGGCCCGACGCCGCATCCGGGCGGCGAGGCAGGCCGGAGCCGTCACCGGTGGGCCGCGAGGCACTCGATCGCGGCATACCGGTGCTGAGGCCGTCGCGGCCCAACTCGCCGGAGTTCGTCGCCGAACTATCCGAGGTGGCGCCGCAGTGCTGCGCGGTGGTCGCCTACGGGGCGCTGCTGGGCGACGCGCTGCTGGCGATTCCACCGCGCGGCTGGGTCAACCTGCACTTCTCGCTGCTGCCCGCCTGGCGCGGCGCGGCGCCGGTGCAGGCCGCGATTGCCGCCGGCGACACCATTACCGGCGCCACGACCTTCCAGATCGAGCCCAGTCTGGACTCCGGCCCCGTCTACGGTGTGGTCACCGAGGCCATTCGGCCGACCGACACCGCTGGCGATCTGCTTGAGCGACTTGCCGTTTCGGGTGCTAACCTGCTGTCTGCCACACTGGACGGCATCGCCGACCAGACGCTGACCCCGCGACCACAGCCTGCCGACGGAGTCAGCCTGGCGCCGAAGATCACGGTGGAGCAGGCGCGGGTGCGCTGGGAACTTCCGGCGGCGGTCGTCGAACGCCGAATCCGTGCCGTCACGCCCAACCCGGGCGCCTGGACGCTCATCGGCGACCTGCGGGTCAAGCTCGGACCGGTACACCTCGACGGCGCGCCGAAACCTCCAGAACCGTTACCACCCGGCGCTATACGCGCAGACCGCACCAGCGTGTGGATCGGCACCGGCTCGCAACCGGTGCGGCTGGGCCAGATTCAGCCACCCGGCAAGAAGCCGATGCAGGCGGCCGACTGGGCGCGCGGTGCCCGGCTCGACCCCGGCGTGCGGGCCTCATGACCGCGAGGCCCCAACGTTCCCGGACCGGCGAACGAGGCCGGCGCCGCCGGCCACTGGACCCGGCACGCGCCGCGGCGTTCGACGCACTGCGCGCGGTAACCAGCCGGGACGCCTACGCAAACCTGGCGCTGCCGGCGCTGCTACGGGAACGCGGCATCACCGGCCGCGACGCCGCCTTCGCCACCGAGCTGACCTACGGCACCTGCCGGACCAGGGGGTTGCTGGACGCGGTCATCGGTGCGGCAGCCGGACGCGCACCGGAGGCGATCGACCCGGTCCTGCTCGATCTGCTACGGCTGGGCGCCTATCAGCTGCTGCGCACTCGAGTCGGCACTCACGCCGCGGTGTCCACCACCGTCGACCAGGCGGGCATCGAATTCGATTCTGCCCGAGCAGGATTCGTCAACGGTGTGCTGCGAACCATCGCCGGCCGCGACGAGCGGAGCTGGGTGGACGAGCTGGCTCCCGACCCACATAGCGACCCGATCGGACACGCCGCCTTCGTGCATGCCCACCCACGGTGGATCGCTCAGGCATTCGCCGACGCCCTGGGCGCAGCGGCCGCGGAGCTCGAAGCGGTGTTGGCCAGTGACGACGAACGCCCGCAAGTGCACCTGGCGGCTCGCCCCGGGGTGCTGACCGCCGCCGAACTTGCCGCCGCGGTGGGCGGCGCCGTCGGCCGGTACTCGCCGTACGCGGTGTGCCTGCCCGGCGGCGACCCGGCGCAGCTGGCACCGGTGCGTGACGGTCAGGCCCTGGTCCAGGACGAGGGCAGCCAGCTGGTGGCGCGGGCGCTGACGCTGGCTCCCGTCGACGACGACCGCGGCCGGTGGCTTGCTCTGTGCGCCGGACCAGGGGGTAAGACCGCGTTGCTGGCGGCGCTTGGCGTGCCGTCAGGGGCCGCGGTGACCGCCGTGGAGCCGTCACCGCAGCGCGCCGGCCTGGTGAGGGCCAACACCGCCGGGCTGCCGGTTGAGGTTGTGCAGGCCGACGGTCGGCACAGCGGGCTCGACCCCGGCTTCGACCGGGTGCTGGTCGATGTCCCGTGCACCGGGCTGGGCGCATTGCGCCGCCGTCCGGAGGCGCGCTGGCGGCGGCAACCGGCGGACGTGCCCGCGCTGGCCAGGCTGCAACGTGAGCTGCTGGCTGCCGCGATTGCGCTGGTCCGGCCGGGTGGCGTGGTGCTCTACGCGACCTGCTCACCGCATCTCGCCGAAACCGTGGGGGTGGTGGCGGACGCCCTGCGTCGGCATCCGGTGGCTGCGATGGACACCCGGCCGTTGTTCGAACCCGTCACCGAAGGGCTCGGCGACGGACCGTACGTTCAGCTGTGGCCACACCGGCACGGCACCGACGCGATGTTCGCTGCCGCGCTGCAACGGCTCGCGTGACGCGCCGGTGCGGCGTCGCACGCCGCGCCGCCGGGCTCAGTAGTCTGTCGCTCATGTCTTGCAGCACGGGGGGGCCGATGATTGCGCCGTCGATCCTGGCTGCCGATTTCGCCCGGCTCGCCGACGAAGCAGCCGCGGTGCACGGAGCCGACTGGCTGCATGTCGACGTGATGGACGGTCACTTCGTGCCGAACCTGACGATCGGCCTGCCGGTGGTGGAAAGCCTGCTGGCGGTAACCCGCATCCCGATGGATTGTCATCTGATGATCGAGAACCCGGACCGATGGGCTCCGCCCTACGCCGAAGCCGGCGCCCATAACGTCACGTTTCACGCCGAGGCCGCCGCCAATCCGGTCGGGGTGGCCCGCGACATCCGGGCAGCGGGCGCCAAAGCGGGTATCAGCGTGAAGCCGGGGACGCCGCTGGATCCGTATCTGGAGATGCTGCCGCACTTCGATACCCTGCTCGTCATGTCGGTGGAGCCCGGCTTCGGCGGCCAGAAGTTCATTCCCGAGGTGCTCAGTAAAGTGCGGACGGTACGCAAGATGGTCGATTCGGGGGAGTTGAAGATCCTGATCGAGATCGACGGCGGCGTTAACGCGGACACCATCGAGCAGGCGGCCGAGGCGGGTGTCGACTGCTTTGTCGCCGGATCGTCGGTGTACGGGGCAGATGACCCGGCAAGGGCGGTAGAGGCACTTCGGCAACGGGCCAGGGCCGCGTCACACCACCGTGGCCGGTGAGCAGCCGATGACTGTCGAGCAGGTCAAGAGCATCGAGGACGCCATGCGCCTCGCCATCGACCAGTCCTACCTGGTCAAGGGCTCGACGTATCCGAACCCTCCCGTCGGGGCGGTCATTGTGGACACCGAGGGCCGGGTGGTCGGCGTCGGTGGTACCCAGCCCACCGGCGGCGACCACGCCGAGGTGGTGGCGCTGCGCCGGGCCGGCGGTTTGGCCGCCGGCGCCATTGCGGTGGTCACCATGGAGCCCTGCAACCACTACGGCAAAACCCCACCATGCGTGAACGCGCTGATCGAAGCCCGGGTGGGCACGGTGATCTATGGCGTAGCGGACCCCAACGGCATCGCGGGGGGCGGTGCCGGGCGGCTGTCGGCAGCGGGCGTGCAAGTGCGCTCCGGGGTGTTGGCCGACCACGTGGCGGCCGGGCCGCTGCGCGAGTGGCTGCACAAGCAACGCACCGGGCTACCGCACGTGACGTGGAAGTACGCCACCAGCGTCGACGGCCGCAGCGCCGCCGCCGACGGCTCCAGCCAGTGGATTTCTAGCGAGGCCGCCCGCGCCGACCTGCATCGCCGGCGCGCGATCGCCGACGCGATCGTGGTCGGCACCGGCACCGTACTGGCCGACGACCCGGCCCTGACCGCCCGGCTGCCGGACGGGTCCCTGGCGGCAAAACAGCCGCTGCGGGTGGTGGTCGGCACCCGTGACATACCGTCGGAGGCAAAGGTTCTCAACGACGACGCACGGACCATGGTGCTGCGTACCCACGAGCCGGTGGAGGTGCTCAGGGCGCTGTTGGACTACACCGACGTCCTGCTGGAAGGCGGTCCCACGCTCGCCGGCGCCTTCTTGCGGTGTGGGGCGATCAGCCGCATCCTTGCCTATGTCGCGCCGATCCTGCTGGGCGGTCCGGTCACCGCGGTCGACGATGTGGGGGTGTCCAGCATCGCGCACGCGCTGCGGTGGCAATTCGACAGCGTCGAAAAGGTGGGACCGGATCTGTTGCTCAGCCTGATACCGCGTTAGCGGTTCATTGCCGGGGGGCGACGGCCTGCTGCCGGGGTAGTTCCGGCTCCTCGGCGTGCTCCTTGCGGCCGCTGACCAACAGACCCAGCAGCGCTCCGAACACACAAATCACCACCGTCACCTTGAAGATGTCGCCGTACATCAGGGCGAACGCCTGTCGGTACAGGGCTCCGATCGCGGCGGCGCGCTCGAGCAGCGTGGCGTTGGGCGGGACAGCCGCCGACAGCCCCGCCAATATCTGGTTGAACCGGTACAGCCCCCAGGCGCTCAGCGCGGCCACCCCGATCAACATCCCGGTCATCCGCGCCACCACCACCGCCGCGGAGGCGATGCCATGCTCCGCGGAGGGGACCACCCGCAGGGCCGCCGAAGACAGCGGCCCGATCACCAGACCGAGCCCCAGCCCGGCGACCAGCAGGTCGGCGTGCATCGCCGGCACCGTGAACAAGCCGAAGATGCTGTGGCGATACGCCAGCAGGTCGACGGGCCAATAATGCATCAGCCAGTAGCCGCCGGCGGCCACCAGCAGCCCGATGAAGGTCATCACCCGGTCGCCGGCCCGCGTGG
>NZ_MVIF01000102.1 GCF_002086675.1 Mycobacterium persicum | reverse complement strand
TCGCCACAGCGCGCCGGACCCCGATCCCGTCGCGGAGCCGTCGCAACCATCCCGGATGGACGTGGCGGTCCCCGACGACGCGGACCAACTGGACACCCAGGTCATCGCCATTCCGGCCTACTCTTCAGAACTCCTCTCCGAGCTGCCCGACCTCGGGTCGGCCGCCTTCGCACCGGAAACCGCCGCATCCGAGCCACCCGAGGGCGAGCCGGCCGCGTCGTCGCGGGCACCTGTCGTCAAGCGCTCAAAAACCCCGAAGCGCCGGGAGAACCGGACAAAGAAACCGCGTTCGCGCCGGCGGCCGATGCTGCTGGCCGGGCGGTCACTGGCGGCCATGTTCGCCGTGCTGGCGCTGGTCCTGACCGGCGGGGCGTGGCAGTGGAGCGCATCGAAAAACGAACGGCTGAACACGGTAAGCGCGCTCGACCCGAACTCCGGCGACATCGTCGACCCCAACGGGCAGTACGGCGACGAAAACTTCCTGATCGTCGGCATGGACTCGCGCGCCGGCGCGAATTCCGAGATCGGTGCCGGTGACACCGAGGACGCCGGCGGTGCCCGGTCGGACACCGTCATGCTGGTCAACATCCCGGCGAACCGGAAGCGGGTGGTGGCGGTGTCGTTCCCCCGCGACCTGGCGATCACCCCCATCCAGTGCGAGGCATGGAATCCCGACACCGGCAAGTACGGCCCGATCTACGACGAGAAGAGGGGGACGTGGGGTCCCCGGATGGTCTACACCGAAACGAAGCTGAACTCGGCGTTTTCTTTCGGCGGCCCGAAATGCCTGGTGAAGGTCATCCAGAAGCTGTCCGGCCTGAGCATCAACCGCTTCATCGCCATCGACTTCGTCGGTTTCGCGCGAATGGTCGAAGCCCTCGGCGGCGTCGAGGTGTGCAGCACCACTGCGCTGCGCGACTACGAATTGGGCACGGTGCTCGAACACGCCGGACGTCAGATCATCGACGGGCCGACGGCCTTGAACTATGTGCGAGCCCGCCAAGTCACCACCGAGAGCAACGGCGACTACGGTCGCATCAAACGTCAGCAACTGTTCTTGTCGTCACTGCTGCGTTCGCTGATATCCGAGGACACGTTGATGAACCTCAACAAGCTCAACAACGTCGTCAACATGTTCATCGGCAACAGCTACGTGGACAACGTCAAGACCAAGGATCTGGTACAGCTGGGCCAGTCGTTGCAGCACATGGCGGCCGGCCACGTCACGTTCGTCACCGTGCCCACCGGCGTGACGGACCAGAACGGCGACGAGCCGCCCCGGACGGCCGACATGAAAGCGCTGTTCGCCGCCATCATCAACGACGATCCGTTGCCGTTGGAGAACGACCACAACGCGCAGACGCTGGGGAACTCGCCGACGACGGCGCCGACCACGACGAAGAAGGCGGCCCCGCCCAACACCACCGGCGAGGTCCAGCGCGAACAGGTGATCACCACGTCGCCGCAGGAAATCACGGTGCAGGTCTCGAACGGGACCAGTACCGCCGGCCTGGCGACCACCGCGGCCAACCAGCTCAAGCGAAACGGCTTCAACGTGATGACGCCGGACGACTACCCGAGTTCGTTGAAGGCCACCACGGTCTTCTTTTCCCCGGGCAATGAGCAGGCCGCGGCGACCGTGGCCGCGGCATTCGGCAATTCGAAAGTCGAGCGGGTCACCGGGATCGGACACGTGGTTCAGGTCGTTCTCGGCCCGGATTTCAGTTCGGTGTCCACCCCGCCGCCCAGCGGCTCGTCGGTCAGCATGCAGATCAACCGGAATTCCAGCACCCCGCCGACCAAGCTGCCCGAGGATCTGACGGTCACCAACGCCGCCGACACCACCTGCGAGTAAGCGCTTCACGGCGTATCCGGCGTCGAGAACGTAGGCTTTATCACATGCGAACCGCTTACCACGAGCAACTCTCGGAATTGTCCGAGCGGCTCGGTGAGATGTGCGGGCTGGCAGGCATCGCCATGGAGCGGGCAACCCAAGCCTTGCTGCAGGCCGATCTGGTGTTGGCCGAACAAGTGATCTCCGACCACGAAAAGATCGCAACGCTGAGCGCCCGCGCCGAGGAAAGCGCGTTCGTCCTGCTGGCCCTGCAGGCCCCGGTCGCCGGTGATCTTCGGGCGATCGTGAGCGCGATCCAGATGGTGGCCGATATCGACCGGATGGGAGCACTTGCCCTGCACGTCGCCAAAATCGCCCGCCGGCGGCATCCGCAGCATGCGTTACCCGAAGAGGTCAAAGGCTATTTTGCCGAAATGGGCAGAGTCGCAGTCGAATTGGGCAACAGCGCGCAGGAGGTCGTGTTGTCCCGCGACCCGGAGAAAGCGGCCCGGATCCGCGAGGAAGACGACGCGATGGACGATCTGCACCGGCATTTGTTCAGCGTGCTGATGGACCGGGAATGGAAGCATGGCGTGGCAGCGGCAGTCGACGTGACGCTGCTGGGCCGGTTCTACGAACGCTTCGCCGACCATGCCGTCGAAGTGGCGCGACGCGTGATCTTCCAGGCGACCGGGAGATTCCCCGAAGACGAGACGACGCCACACTCGCGCTAATTCGAGCGCGCTAACCGAAACGCCCGGAGATGTAGTCCTCGGTGGATTTCTGGCTCGGGTTGGAGAAGATCTTCTCGGTGTCGTCGATTTCTATCAGGCGCCCCGGCTTGCCTACGGCCTCCAGATTGAAGAACGCCGTCTGATCGCTCACCCGGGCGGCCTGCTGCATGTTGTGCGTGACAATGACGATCGTGTAGTCCTGCTTCAATTCACTGATCAGGTCTTCGATCGCCATCGTGGAGATGGGATCCAGTGCCGAACATGGCTCATCCATGAGCAACACGTCGGGCTGGACCGCGATGGCCCGTGCGATACACAACCGCTGCTGCTGCCCGCCGGATAACCCGCCGCCAGGCTTGTCGAGCCTGTCTTTGACCTCGTCCCACAGGTTGGCGCCGCGCAACGAATATTCGGCAGTTTCGTCGAGCACCTTGCGGTTGCGCAGGCCCTGCAACTTCAGGCCGGCGACCACGTTGTCGCGAATCGACATCGCGGGGAACGGGTTGGGCCGCTGGAAAACCATCCCGATCGCCCGCCGCACCCCGACCGGGTCGATGCCGGGCCCGTAGATGTTTTCGTCGTCGAGCAGCACGGTGCCTTCGACGCGCCCGCCGGGGACCACTTCGTGCATCCGGTTCAGCGTGCGTAACACCGTGGTCTTGCCGCACCCCGACGGGCCGATGAACGCCGTCACGCTGCGAGGCAGAATCGACAAGGACACATCGGCGACGGCCTGAAACGACCCGTAATAGATGTTGACGTCCTTGAGGTCCAACCGCTTGGCCACTCTGAGTGCTCCTGCCTACGACTTCTTGGGGACGAGGATGGCGGCGACCACCCTGGCGCCGATATTTATCATCGCGATCAGCAACATCAGCGTCAGCGCGGCGCCCCACAGTCGGTCTGTGGGGACCGGGCTGATGCCGGCGCCCGTCGTCGCCTGGTCATACATCATGCCCGGCAGCGACCCCATGAATCCGCTGAATATGTCGAAGTTCATTGTCTGTGCATAACCAACCAGGATCAGCAGCGGCGCCGTCTCCCCCATCACCCTGGCCAAGGCCACCAGGATGCCGGTCACGATGCCGGACAAGCCGGTCGGTATCACGATCTTGGCGATGGTCTTCCACTTGGGCGCTCCCAGCGCGTAGCTGGCCTCACGCAGATCTACCGGGACGATGCGCAGCATCTCTTCGGTCGACCGCACGATCACCGGCAGCATCAATAACACCAGCGCCAGTGACACCGCGAGCTGGGAGCGGGGCAAGCCCAGGACCGCGACCCACAGGGCATAGATGAACAGCGCCGCCACGATCGACGGCACGCCGGTCAGGATGTCCACCATGAAGGAGACCACCCTGCGCAGCGCGCCGGCGCCGCCGTATTCGACCAGATAGATGGCCACCAGGACGCCGATCGGGATGGATATCGCCGCACACACCAGACCTTGCAACACCGTGCCGACGATCGCGTGGTAGGCGCCACCGCCGGCTTTCAATGACGTCATCCCGGCCTGTGAATGCGTCCACCAGGTGCTCGACATGACCGTCCGGACACCGTTGACCAGCACCGAGCCCAGCACCCAGGCTAGGGGCGTCAGCGCGACCGCCATCGACAGTGTGACCAGCACGGCGGCCGCGTTGTTGGTGACTCGACGGCGCCGGCCTAATGCGGGCAGTGCGCGTGCTTTGACCGGCCGATCCAGCATCGAGGTCATCGGGTGGCCCTTCCCGCTCCGGCCAGGGCCGTGCGTGCCGCGGCATTGACCACGAAGGTGAGCAGGTAGAGCATCAGTCCTGCGGCCAGGTAGGCACCGGCTTGGTAGGGGTTGTCGAGACCCGATGCGGCGGCGGCGATCTTGGTGGCGAAGGTCGAACCACCATCGAACAGCGACCAGCCGAAGGCTTGCTGGGTACCGTGCAAAATGATCAACAGCGCCACCGTTTCGCCCAGGGCCCGTCCCAGGCCCAGCATCGCGCCGCTGATGTATCCGGACCGTCCGAACGGCAACACGGTTGTCGTGACGACCTCCCAGCGGGTGGCGCCGAGCGCCAGCGCCGCCTCGATCTGGCCGTGCGGGGTCTGGGCGAACACTTCGCGCGTGACCGCGGTGATGATCGGCAGGATCATCACCGCCAGGACGATGCCGCCGGTGAAGACGTTGCCCCCGGCCCTGATTGAGGTATTGCCGCCGGCGAACAGGAAACAGTGACCCAAGGTGTGGTTGAGCCAGGTCGCGACCGGTCGCAGGCGTGGCGCCAGCACGTGCAAACCCCACACGCCGTAGATGATCGACGGCACCGCGGCCAGCAGATCGACCAGGTGGGCCAGCGGCATGGCGAACCGTCGCGGCGCATACTGCGTCAGGAAGATGGCCACGCCCAGCGCGACGGGCATGGCCAGCACCAGAGCGAATAGCGATACGAACGTGGTCACCCGGAGCAGATCGGGGATTCCGAAGTGCATCGCCGACGGGTCGGCGGTCTTCCAGGTTCCGCCGTAGGTCAAGAAGTTTTCTTTGTTGCGCGCCAGTGCCGGTATCGCACGCCACAGCAGAAACGCGCCGATCGCGGCGATCAGAACGATGATCAAGACGCCGGAACCCTGCGACAGCCGGCGAAACAGCCGGTCTCCCAGACTGGGTTTGCCGTTGCCCCAAGGGTTGATGGAGGTTGCCGGCGGCTCCGGAAAAGGTGCGGCGACAATCGCGCGCGGCTCGGCTGGGTTGGGCACTGTCACTGCGATCCCGTCGATCCTGTTGGCTCGTCTTCCATCAGCGTCGTTCGTGGTCAAGCAGTCACTGCAGGGCGTTTATGGCGGTGACCAGGCGTTCTTTCACTCTATCTGGCACCGGAACGTAGCCGGCCGACGGAAGGCCAGTCTGACCGTTGTTGACGGCAGTGGTGAGAAACGCCTTGACCGCGGCACCGATGTCGGGCGGGTATCCCTTCGAGCACACAATCTCGTAGGTCGCCAGTACCAACGGATAGGCACCCGGGTCCTGGATGGCGAAGATCGAGTTCAGCTCCAGAACGAGGTCGTTTCCGCTGGCCGCAAACGTGACGGAGTCGAGTGCCTTGCGAGCCGTTTCCTCGGTGAGCGGCACGACGCTGTTGCCGGTGTCGATCTGGGCGAACGGTATACCGGCGCGGTCAGCGAAGCCTTTCTCGACATAACCGATCGAGCCTGGCGTGACCTGTACGGCTTGGATGACACCGGCCGACCTTTCGACGCCTTCCCCGACGCCGCCGTGAAACTCGCCGCCGACACCTCGGCTCCAGCTTTGCGGCGCGGCGGCGGTCAGATACTTCTGAAAGTTGTCGGTGGTTCCCGACGAATCCTTGCGGTACACCGGGATGATTTTGGTATTAGGAAGTGCCACACCAGGATTGAGGGCCGCAAGGATCGGGTCGTTCCACGTCCGGATGGAGCCGCTGAAGATCTTGGCCATCGTATCGGCGTCGAGGACCAGGGTTTTTACCTCAGCGAGGTTGTACACCAACGCAATTGGCCCGAATACCAGCGGCAGGTCCCAGGCCGGGTTTCCTTTGCACCGGTTGGCCGCCGGACCGATCTGTTCGGCGACCAGGGGCGAGTCCGATCCCGCGAAGTCAACATGCCCGGCGATGAACTGCTCGCGACCGGCGCCTGACCCGGTCGGGTTGTAGGACACCTTCTTGCCCGGACACGCCCGACCCCACACCTGGTTGAACAACGCCATGGCGTTCTGCTGGGCAGTCGATCCCTCGGCCGTCAGCGCATCGCGGCCGCTGCAGTCGGCCTTTGCCAGCGGTGCTCCGGAGCCATTCGCCGAGGAACCACCGAGGTTTTGATCGCTACCGCATGCGGTGAGGATCCCACCGCAGGCGGTGATTACCGCCACCGCCGCCGCAAATGCCCTGCCCACCGTGTCGAGCCTCATCGATCTCGCTCCCTGAATGCATTTCGACGATTGCGGCGCTGCACGGCCGTCTTCAGGACGAATTGCCAAGTCAACCATTAACTATGCGTCGTGCCGGAACTTGCCGGTTGGCGATCGTCAGTCGAGTCCCGGATCCGAGCCGGGCAGCGCGTAGGCCGTGTCGACGCTATGGGTGACAAATCCCAGGCTGTGATAGGTCCGCATGGCTGCGACGTTGTCCGACTCCACATACAGCATCACGGTGGGTTCTTGGGCAGTGCCGGCGCCGGCCAGCCGCCGCGCCAACGAGCTGAGACCGATCAACGTCAACGCCTTACCGAGTCCACGTCCTTGGGCTGCCGGATCGACGCCGAGAACGTAGACCTCGCCAAGGCCCGGCTGGTCGTGGTGAATCTTGGTCCAGTGGAAACCCAGCAGCTTGGCCTCGCGGCCCGAGGAAACATCGAACGCCAGGAAAAGGCCCGCCGGATCAAACCATGGTTCGCCGCGCCGTTCGGCCAACTGCAATTGCGTCCAGCCACCTTGTTCCGGGTGGTATGAGAACGCGGCGTTGTTGACCCGAAGCAGCTCGGCATCATCGGTCGGGCCGGCGTAGCGGCGGATCCGCAGCCCGTCGGGGATTGCCGGTTCGGGGATATCGCGCAGCGAGCGGCGCATCTGCACCAGTTCGCGCACCGGGGCCAGACCCAGCGCCGCGGCGGTGGCCCGCGCGGCTTGCAGGGTGCCGTGCGCCCAGAATTGGTTTTTCCCATGGGTTTTTGTCAGCGCGGCGCACACCATGGCGGTGCCGACACCGCGACGCCGGGCCTGCGGGTGAACGACCAACTCGGCCATCGCGGAATCGGCGTCGTGAGCCGGGCTCAGGTTGAGATAGCCGACAATCGCGTTGCCCGCTCTTGAATCAGAGACCACCAGATGGTGCGTGCGCTGCTGTCCCAATTCTCGCAGCACCTGCTCGCCCACCGGCGCTACGCCGTCGAATTCTGTTGCCGCCGAGATTATTTCGCGTACTTCCTGCTGCTGATCGGCTGTCAGCGCCGAGCGCCACTCCCCTGGCGTCACTGACTGCGCAGCGGGTCGACCAGCGGGTCCTGAAAATCTGCGGAGTCGGGTCCCGATCCTTCGTCGTCGGGCTCGACGACCGCGGTTCGGCCCCGCGCGGGCCGCACCGCCTTGTAACCAACGTTGCGGACGGTGCCGATCAGGGCTTCGTGCTCGGGGCCGAGTTTGGCCCGCAATCGCCGAACGTGCACATCGACAGTGCGGGTGCCGCCGAAGAAGTCGTATCCCCATACCTCGTGGAGTAGCTGCGCACGCGTGAAAACCCGTCCGGCATGTTGAGCGAGGTATTTCAGTAGTTCGAATTCCTTGTAGGTGAGGTCGAGCGGTCGGCCGCGAAGTCGCGCGGTGTAGGTGCCTTCGTCGATCACCAGTTCCCCCAGGCTGACCTTGCCGA
Organism: Mycobacterium persicum; assembly: GCF_002086675.1. GTDB lineage: Bacteria > Actinomycetota > Actinomycetes > Mycobacteriales > Mycobacteriaceae > Mycobacterium > Mycobacterium persicum. Next base: position 12,294 of record NZ_MVIF01000102.1, on the reverse strand, counting down.
CGCCTTCCTGCTCGGATAGACCGCCGCGGCGGCCAACCACCAGGCGCAGTCGGGCGTCGATCTCGGCCGGCCCGGTACTGGGAAGCAGGATCTCATCCAGCCCCCAGTCAGCGCTGACTGCCACCAGCCCGCCCTCGGTCACCACGGCCAATACCGGCGCGGACCGGCCCGCAGTGCTCAGCAGACGGCACAGACCGCGCGCGGCCGACAGGTCGTTGCGCGCGTCGACAAGCACCGCATCCGCGTTACCGGCCTCCAGAAGCGACGAAGCCTCCGGCGGGGCCGTCCGCACGTTATGCGGAAGCAGCGACAGCGACGGCAGGACTGGGTCGGGATACAGCTCCGAGGTCAGTAGTAGTAATTCCAACGATCCCCTCCAGCGTCGGGGGAAGGCATCTCCCTGATTCAGCGCAACCGGTGAACTCTAGCGGCCAGATCGTCTAACGATAACTCGCCACCTGGTCTTTGGCCCGGCGACGACGCGGGCTTTGCCTGCCGAGGAGCCGGGCAATCGACACCAGCCCGGCGACGACGCGGGCTTTGCCTGCCGAGGAGCCGGGCAATCGACACCAGCCCGGGAGGCATGTCTCACGTGCTCACCGAATCGGCTGTCATGCCACCGTATCGAGTGTGCGGCGACGGCTTTGATTGTGCATGTAGGGCGGCTCTGACCACGATCGGCCGCCCTGACGGCACACTCGGTGCCACCAGCGCACACCCGGCGCCACCAGCGCACACCCGGCGCCACCAGCGCACACCCGACGCCACCAGCGCACACCCGACGCCACCAGCGCACACCCGACGCCACCAGCGCACACCCGACGCCACCAGCGCACACCCGACGCCACCAGCGCACACCCGACGCCACCAGCGCACACCCGACGCCACCAGCGCACACCCGACGTCAGGCCTGCGTCCAGCGGGTCAAAATTCAGATGCCGTCCACACGCTGCGCCCAAAATGGGCAACTTCAGACACGATCGCCATGAAACGCCGTGGACGGCGACGCCAGCGAACTCGGCCAGACGATCGGATAGCTCGGGGCGATAGGCCACAATATGCGGATGCGCAAGGTGCTGATCGGTGTCGCCGCCGTGGCCGTCGTCGTCCTCGGCGCTGTCGGCGTCGACTTCGGCGCCAGTATTTACGCCGAATATCGGCTTTCGACCAGCGTGCGCGAGGCAGCCAACCTGAACTCTGATCCCTTCGTCGCCATCCTCGGCTTTCCCTTCATCCCACAAGCGATGCGAGACCGCTACGGCGAGCTGGAGATCAAGGCGTACGCCATCGAGCACCCGACGGTGGGCACCGCCACGCTCGAAGCCACCATGCACTCCATCGATTTGTCTCACGCATCCTGGCTGATACGGCCCGACTCGAGGTTGTCGGTGCACGAGCTGGAAAGCCGCATCATCATCGACTCCATGCACCTGGGCCGCTACCTGGGAATGTCCGATCTGATGGTGCAGGCGCCTCCCCAGGAGAGCAACGATGCCACCGGCGGCACCACCGAATCGGGCATATCGGGCAGTCGCGGGCTCGTTTTCAGCGGAACACCGAAGTCAGCCAACTTCGATCGTCGGGTCAGTGTCGCGGTGGATCTGTCCATCGATCCTGGCAGCCGGGAGACCTTGGTGATCACACCGACCGGAGTGGTGACCGGCCCCGACACCGCGGACCAGCCCGTTCCGGACGACAAGCGGGAGGCGGTACTGCACGCCTTCAGTAGCAGGTTGCCCAACCAGAAACTGCCATTCGGGGTGGCGCCGAACACTGTGGGCGCACGCGGGTCGGACGTCATCATCGAAGGCATCACCTATGACGTCACCGTTGCGCTCACCGGATTTCGGCAGTCATGACCACCGGATCGACGCCCCATGGCAGCTCAACGCCGCCAGCCCCACCCCGACGAGGCTGTTGGCTTGATCACTACGCCATTGGGTAAGCTGACCGACGTGTCAGCCCGCCTCGAGCTCAAGCTCACCAAGCGACGCGCAGTTGATCTGTGTCGCGTCACGGGCTGTTGTTGTTGCTGTAGCTGCTGAGTAGCCGCGTCGTCCGCGCAGCGCTCGGAGCAGCCTCGGAGACCCACCGTGGCATATCTCCCACCTTTTCCGTGCAATCGGCGTATCTAGGAGTAATTCGTGTCGAGTGATACCACCCCCGCCCAACTGGGTGTGGATGTCCGCGGGCCGCGATTCGCCGCGTGGCTGACGACGGGAGTCCTGGGGCTCGTCTTGATCATTTCCGCCGTCAGCCCGGTAGCTGCCGCGGTCGCTTTGGGCATCCAGGCCGTCGTGTTCGCGGTCGGAGCCGCATTTGGGCCGCGCCGGCATCCCTATGGGCTGCTGTTCTCGACGTTTGTGTCGCCCCGCCTGAGCCCGGTGCGAGAACGAGAGCCGGTGCCACCGCTGAAGTTTGCCCAACTGGTCGGATTTGTTTTCGCGGTCTGCGGCATCATCGGCTTCGCCGTCGGCCCCGTCGTGGTGGGTGTCGTTGCGACTTCGTTCGCGCTGGCGGCCGCGTTCCTGAACGCGGCCTTCGGCATCTGCCTGGGCTGCCAGCTTTACCCGCTGCTAACCCGGCTGCGGCGCGGCGCCCTTCCCGCCTAACTGCTGTTTATCTGACGCTCATCGAAAGGATTCCCACCATGGCACGCTCCGACGTCCTGGTCTCTGCCGACTGGGCTGAGAGCAATCTCAGCAATCCGGGAGCAGCCAACGTCGTCTTCGTCGAAGTCGACGAGGACACCAGCGCATACGACGACGGCCACATCCCCGGTGCCATCAAGCTGGACTGGCGCACCGATCTGCAGGACCCCGTCAAGCGCGACTTCGTCGACGCCCAGCAATTCTCGAAATTGCTCAGCGACCGCGGCATCTCCAACGACGACACCGTGGTCCTCTACGGCGGCAACAACAACTGGTTCGCCGCCTACGCCTACTGGTATTTCAAGCTGTACGGCCACGAGAAGGTCAAGCTCCTCGACGGCGGCCGCAAGAAGTGGGAACTCGACGGCCGCCCGCTGTCCACCGACGCCGTCACCAGGCCCGCGACCTCCTACAGCGCGGCCCCGCCGGACAATGCCATCCGCGCATTCCGCGACGAGGTGATCGCGGCCATCGGCGTCAAGAACCTGGTCGACGTGCGATCCCCCGACGAATTCTCCGGGAAGATCCTGGCGCCGGCGCATTTGCCGCAGGAACAAAGCCAGCGGCCCGGCCATATTCCCGGGGCGATCAACGTGCCGTGGAGCAAGGCCGCCAACGAGGACGGCACCTTCAAGTCCGACGAGCAACTGGCCCAGTTGTACGCCGATGCCGGCCTGGACGGCGCGAAAGAGACGATCGCGTACTGCCGAATCGGGGAGCGGTCCTCGCACACCTGGTTTGTCTTGCACGAATTGCTCGGGCACAAGAACGTCAAGAACTACGACGGCAGTTGGACGGAATACGGCTCCCTGGTGGGTGCCCCGATCGAGTTGGGAAACTGATATGTGCACTGCGCCGAAGCAAGGACTGACGCTGCCTGCCAGTGTCGACCTGGAGAAGGAAACAGTGATCACCGGTCGTGTCGTGGACCGCGACGGCCAAGCCGTGGGCGGCGCCTTCGTCCGACTGCTGGACTCGTCCGACGAGTTCACGGCGGAGGTGGTCGCGTCGGCCACCGGCGACTTCCGGTTCTTCGCCGCGCCGGGCTCCTGGACGGTGCGCGCACTGTCGAAAGTCGGCAATGGTGACGCGGTGGTCAGACCGTCGGGCGCGGGCATTCACGAGGTCGACGTCAAGATCGCCTGACGGCCGCTCCAGGCTGATCCCGGATAGACTCATCCGCGTGGTGCTGTTCTTCGAGATCATGCTGATCCTGGCGACAGTGGTCATCTCCTGGTTCGCGCTGTATGCGCTGTATCGGCTGATCACCGACGAGTCGTGACCCCAGACGACGGCCGTGACGGGCCGGTTGCGGGCTCCGGCGACCGCGCCGTCGCTGGAATTTTTCAAGCGGCCGAACGCGCGAAGCTGACCGCGGCCCGCAATATTCCCGCCTTCGATGATTTGCCGCTGCCCGCCGACACCGCGAACCTGCGCCAAGGCGCCAGCCTGCACGACGCACTGCTGGCACTGCTGCCGCTGGTCGGTGTGTGGCGTGGCGAAGGGGAGGGCCGCGCGCACGACGGGGACTACCGCTTCGGCCAGCAGATCGTCGTCTCCCACGACGGCGGAGACTATTTGAATTGGGAAGCCCGGTCGTGGCGTCTCACCGACACCGGTGAGTACCACGAACCGGGTTTACGCGAGACGGGCTTCTGGCGTTTTGTCAGCGATCCCGACGACCCGAGCGAGTCGCAGGCCATCGAGTTGCTGCTGGCGCACTCCGCCGGTTACGTCGAGTTGTTCTATGGCCGCCCGCGCAACCAGTCGTCCTGGGAGTTGGTCACCGACGCGTTGGCCCGGAGCCGCTCCGGCGTGCTGGTCGGCGGGGCCAAGCGGCTCTACGGCATCGTCGAAGGCGGCGACCTCGCCTATGTCGAGGAGCGGGTGGACGCCGACGGCGGATTGGTACCCCATCTGTCGGCGCGCCTGTCCAGATTCGTGGGCTGACGACACGTGATCCGCTGACGGTCACCGGCCCATTTGTTGCCTTCGGCCACTGGTTCTGCGTGTACTGTTCGACGTCCGAGCAGCCGATACACCAAAGAAAGGAGCCGGCGGATGGCGCGCAGCAGGACACCCTCGCCGGTGGCTCGCTGGGTGGTGTCGGTAATCGGGGTGCTGTTGATCGGATATCTCGCCGCGGTAGCCCTGCAACCAGCGATTCTCGATCTGCTGCCGTCATGGCTGGGCTGGTTCGGCCGCCCGGGATCGATGGCGACCATCGCGGTCGTGGTGTCGGTTTTGATCGCGGTCTCGGTGCTGAACTTCCGGGGAAACAGCAGTCACCGGCTGGTGGGTGTTTCGTTCACCGTGATTGCATTGCTCATCACCATGAGCGCGGTGTTGGGCCTCAGCTCGTACTGGGGTTGTCATGACGCCAACCATCCGGCTTTTTTCACCCCGCTGATGTGGACCGCCCAACTAGTCAAAGGCAGCACCGGGGACACCTCGCTCAGCGGGCGCACCTGCCCCAATCCCACGCCCGTCGGCCTGGAACTGGCCCGCATAGCGGCGCTGTCGGCGATCTTCACCGGCTTGGGCGGCGTCGTGGTCGGCGTCTTCCGCTCCCAGGTGGACCGGCTGCGGGCCAACCTCGCCGACTCGGTCACCGCGATCGTGGGTGTCGACGACGACACCGAATCGATGGTCAGCGCGATCGCGCGGACGCTGGACCGGCGCAGCACCCTGGTGGTGATCACCAACGCCGGCGATGACCGGGTGCAGCGGGTCCGCAGGTTGGGCGCCCGGGTGGTGCTGGTCGACCTCAACGCCCCGTCCACCCTGGTGTCGCTGCGACTGTGGCGACATCTCGGGCGGCTCTATCTGATGTCGCCCGATCCGGCGACCAACCTGATGTGGCTGGACCTGATCGGTCGTCGGCTCGCCGAGATCGGCGACAAACAGCGGTTGCCGCTGATCGTTCGCATCGACGACCCGTGGCTGGCCGAGGCATGGCGGGCCCAGCAGTTCGGCGGCTCCGACACCAGATGGGCCGCCGACGTGGTCGGCCGGTACGAGGTGACCGCCGGCCGACTGCTCGACGGCATCATCGCGACACCCAATATACGGCGCGTATTTATCTGCGGCACTTCACAATTGACGCTGGCACTGTGTGCCGACCTGACTCGGCGAGCCCTCGAACGCGACTTCTACACCCCGCCCGGGGTGCCGCCGCTGCCGGCGCTCACGTTGGTGGAACGAGACGCCGACGACTACCTCAAGGACCACCAGTTCTACCGCCAGCAGGCTGGCTTCTTGTCGGAGGGCCCGATGATCGACGCGGTGCCCGAGGCGCCGACGGTCCCGACTCTGCTGCGTCTGATCGGTGACGCCGACCCGGCGACGTGCGCGGTGATTCTGGTCGACACCCATTCCGCGGCCACCGGAACCAGGCTGGGCGCCCGCCTGCCCGCGATGCCCGTCTACGCCTGGGACCCCAACGCCCGGGGCACCGACGATTCCTCGCAGATCGTCGGCCTGCTGCAGACCTACAGCCTGGCGCTGGACACCCGCCAGGGTCAGGTACAGGACGCCTGGGAACGCGCGGCGAGGCTGATCCACGAGCGCTATGTCGCCACCATCGACCCGAACGCGCCGAGATCCCCGGCGGTGATGCCGTGGGCCCAACTCGACGAGTTCTACCGCGGGTCCAACCGTCGCCAGGTGCGCAACGCGCTCTGGATGGTCGAACGGATCGCCGGACACACCTGGAACACCTGGGGCACCCCGCCGGCCCAGCTCTCCGGCCGGGACATGGCCGATCTGCCGCCGCTGGAACAGCTCGCCCTGATGGGCTTCGACCGCTACTCGGCGCTGAGCATGGCCAAGGCGGAACACGAGGACTGGTGTCGCTACTACCGTCGAAACGGCTGGAAGTACGGAACCCCCCGCGACGATTCCCGCCGAATCCACGACAAGCTGGTCGACTGGTCGGAGGTGGAGAGCAATCCCGACCTGCTCAACGCCGCGGTGCGCAGCCTGGCGGCCACCCTGTGGAGCCTGCGCCAGCTGGGCTACCGGTCACGCCCGATGTGGCGATCCTTCACTCGTGTCGGGACGGTCACCGCTGAGCAGCGGAGCAGCCCGTGGACATGGAAGTCGGATTCGGGCCAGACCATGCGCGCGGCCGCGGGAGACTGGGCCGTCCACGCCGACGGCAAGACCTGGTCGGTGCGCGACGACATCTTCAGGGCCACTTACGAGGACGTTGGCGACGGACAATGGCGCAGGAAGGGGCAGGTGCAGGGTCGGCCCGCGCACGCGGGCGAGACGATCAACACCCTGGAGGGGCCGACGACCGCCGCGGACGGAGACTGGGTGGTACGCGGCAGTGACGGCGAGCAATGGCCAGTTCCCGGGGACGAGTTCGCCCGCCGCTACGTCGAACTTCGTCCGCCGGAGGATGCGGACATCCACGAGGGACCGGATAGTACTACCCATCGGCGCCAACCGGCGTCATGATGCGGCGCACGTTTGCCAAAGCCAGATTGCTGTGCTCAATGCCATGCGCTACCGTCGCTTGACGGATTCGCCGTGTTAGCTCCCCGCGCCCCCTCAATCGGAGACTGCTATGGCCATATTTATCAGCTACTCGAGCCAAGACCGGTCGTCGCTGGAAGCCCTGACGACGGCGCTTCGGCGTGCCCAGCAGCAGGTTTGGTTCGATCAAGAGCTGGGCGGCGGCGATGCTTGGTGGAACAAGATCCTGGAGCAGATTCGCGCATCGGACGTGTTCATCGTCGCGCTGTCGAATCACTGGCTGCAGTCCAAGCCCAGCCAGGCCGAATTGCGCTACGCGCAAGCTCTGCAACGGCCGATCCTTCCGGTACAGGTCGGGCCGGTCGACAGTGTGCGGGTAAATCCGGTCTCGACGTTGCAGATCATCAACTACCAGAACCCGACCGTTGATGCCGGCATTCAATTGGTCACGGCGATCCACGCGCTGCGCGACAAAGTGCCGCCGCTGCCCTCGCCGCTGCCGGAGGAACCACCCGTACCGTTCGGCTATCTGATGCGGCTCGGCGACACCCTGGCCGAAAAGGAGCTCAGCCCCCAGCAACAGCTCCAAATGCTGGTGGAGCTGCGGTCTGGGCTCGACGAGGACGGTGACGATCCGAGCGCTCGCAGCGATATCGCGCAGCTGCTGCGCATGCTGCGGATGCGACACGACGTCACCTACCGCACCCGCACCGAAATCGACAATGTGCTCGCCGAAATCGGCGCCGTCGAAGCGGGCCCGGCCGCCGCATCGTCAGCACCGCAAGCCGAACCGCAACCGACTCCGGTGCCGGCGACCGAGGCGGCGCCCGCACCCAGCGCCCAGTCTCGGCCATCGCCGGCGCAAGTAGCGCCAAGCGGGGCCAACGGCCAGTCGAACAAGCGGCTGCTCGTCATCGGCGGCGCCGTCTTGGCCGTCGTCGTCGCGGTCGCGTTGATCGCGGTGTTCGCCACTCAGGGCGGCAACCGGAAACCGGTGGCCAAGCCGGGTGGCTCCACGGTTCCGGCGGCTCCGGCGGCCTCATCCCGCATCGAACCGATGCTGGTCGGCGCCGCGGAAGTCGGACAGATTCTCGGAGACCAGAACATGATGGTCTCTGCGCACGGCGACCAACTGCGCACCCCGCAGGGGACGCTCTCGGACCCGGCATGCCTGGGGGCCTACGAACCCCTCCAGGAGTCGGTGTATCGGCCCCATTCCCCTACCGAGGTGCGCAGCCAAGTCCTGCACACCCAAGGCGAGAACCCGGCGCACCGGGTGATCGAAGCCGCAGCTACCTTCCCGTCGGCCGAGAAAGCTCGGGCATTTGTACAGGCGTCCGCAGACAAATGGGCGGCCTGCGCTAACCAGACAGTCAAGTTCACCACTTCGACCAAAACCAGCGAATGGACCTTCGGGGATGTGACCGGGGCTTCCCCCAAGATCGCCCAGGTACGCACCGAGACCGGCGGCAGCGGGAAAGCCTGCCAACATGTCATGAGGGCGGTATCGGATGTGGTCATCGAGGTGGAGGCCTGCGGTACCGACATCGGTGACGGAGCCGGCCAGATCGCGGAACAGATGAGCACCAAAGCGGCGAAGTGACACCGGCTACAAATGGAGCGGCCCCCGAGCGCATTTCCGGTTGGACAGACCGGAAGCTCGAGGGCCGGGTGGCTACGTGGGATTCGCCAGCGCGCGTTGAACGCCGGCTCTTCCGAGCCATTGCAGCTAGCGCGTAGCCACCTCACATGTCCATGAAGCTATCAATTTCGCGGACCACCTCCTTTCCTGTGTACGGCTGACCGTACCCTCACTTCGAGCTGCCGACAACAGAATTGGCGTCTTCAGCGGTCGCTGACGATGGCCGCATCGACCAATTCGGCGAACGCGGCGGCGATCGGTGCGGGGGGTAGTCGCCGGCCGTTGAGGGTGTGCACGCGAGCCGCCAGGGTCATACTCGATACCAGCCAAACCCCTTGAGCGGCAACCAGATCGGATACTCGCAAGGCCCGGTAGTCGCAGTCGTAGCCGTTGGCCCGGGCCACGTGGAAGAGGGCTTGTTGGGTGGTGCCGCGCAGGATCGGATACCACGGCGGCGGCGTCAGCAGGCACGGATTACCGCCGGCCATGCCGTCATCGTCGGTAGCGATGATCACCGTGGAGCGGGGTCCTTCGAGGATGTAGCCGTCGGTGCTGACGAAGATGACGTCGCCGGCGCCTTGCCGGGCGGCGTGACGCAGGGCGGCCATGTTGACCGCGTAGGACAGCGTCTTGGCGCCGGCCATGAGCCAGGGCATGGTGTCGGCGCCGCCGGCCGGCAGTCCGCGGTCCAGGGTGATCGCCGCGAGGCCGGAACGCCGGACCGCGCCGACCCGGTCCGGGACGGGGTTGACCATCACGTAGGCCGTGGTCGCGGCGGGCTCACCTGCCGCGAGCGGCGGACCGCTCTCCCGGCCGCGGCTGTAGATCAGCCGCATCGCACCCTCGTCGCGGGTGCCGGCAACCCACCGCTGCGTCGCCAGGTTGATCGCGTGCCGCCAGCCGGCGAGGTCCGGTTCGGGCAGATCCATCAGTCGGGCCGAATGGGTCAGCCGTTGCAGATGCGGCTCCACCAGACATGGCGCGCCGTCGCGCACCAGCAGCGTCTCGAAGACACCGTCACCCCGGACCGCGGCGAGGTCATCGGCGCGCAACAACGGCGTCTCCGGCTCGAGGATTTCCCCGTCGAGCGTGACGACAACGCCAGTCTGCCCAGCCATGCCCCAGGAGCCTAATGGCGCCACCGTGATCGCAAGCGCGGCAGTGCCGCGCGCAGCGGGTCGAGCCCGCTCGGTTCGGGGAGTTCGCTGCGTCGAGTTTCCGTAGAGTCTTTCCGTAGAGTCGACGTTGTGAACGCAGTGCCAGCCCCAGACCCAGGTCCCGACGCCGGCGCGATCTGGCATTTCGGTGATCCGTTGGGTGAACAGCGCGCGGCCGAAATCGAGGCCGTATTCGTCGACCGCTCCCACCGGGCCGTCATCACCTTGACCGGCAAGGACCGGCAGACCTGGCTGCACAGCATTTCCACGCAGCATGTCAGTGATCTGCCCGAAGGTGCCAGCACCGAGAATCTCAGCCTGGACGGGCAAGGCCGGGTAGAAGACCACTGGATCCAAACCGAGTTGGCTGACACCACCTACCTCGACACCGAACCGTGGCGGGGCGAACCGCTGTTGAGCTATCTGCGAAAGATGGTGTTCTGGGCCGCCGTCACCCCTGAGGCCGCCGACCTGGCAGTGCTGTCGCTGCTGGGCCCCCGATTGGCCGATCCAGCGGTACTGGACATGTTGGGCCTGGATGCATTGCCGTCCGAAATGGCCGCGGTCCCGCTCGCCGGCGGTGGATTCGTGCGCCGGATGCCGGCTCCCGCCGGGCATATCGAATCAGACCTGCTTGTACCCCGCGCTGGCTGCGCTGACTGGCAGCACCGCTTGGCGCACGCCGGTGTCCGACCGGCCGGGGTGTGGACCTACGAAGCGCACCGCGTGGCCGCCAGACGCCCCCGGCTGGGCGTCGACACCGACGAACGCACCATTCCCCACGAGGTGGGCTGGATCGGCGGGCCCGGGCTCGGGGCCGTACACCTGGACAAGGGCTGCTACCGCGGACAAGAAACCGTCGCGCGGGTGCACAACCTCGGCAAACCGCCGCGAATGCTGGTGCTGTTGCATCTGGACGGGTCGGGGGATCGGCCGTCCACCGGTGACGCGGTGATGGCGGGCGGTCGCGCCGTCGGACGCGTCGGAACGGTGGTCGAGCACGTCGACCTCGGCCCCATCGCTCTGGCTCTGGTCAAGCGTGGCCTGCCTGTCGACACCGAGCTCACGACCGGCCCCGATGCCGATATCGCCGCGGTGATCGACGCCGAGTCCTTGCCGCCTGCCGACCACGTTGGCGCCGGGCGGCTGGCCGTCGAACGATTACGACGCGGTGTTCGGTGAAACGTGTGACGTCCGCCATGCTGGCCGCACTTGGGTGCCAGGGCGTGCCCACGCTCGCGCACGGGCACGGTAAGCTGTCGGCAGGACAATAACGACACTAAGAGATCGGAGCCGCCTCCTCGTAGGCCGCTCCGTTATTTCGCGAGGGGGTCCCCCCATGGGCCGCGGCCGGGCTAAGGCAAAGCAGACCAAGGTTGCTCGAGAACTCAAATACAGCTCCCCGCAGACCGACTTCCAGCGGCTTCAGCGTGAGCTGTCGGGAGCAAGTGCCGATGCATCCGACCACGTAGACGACGACGTCGACGACTCGTGGGCCGACGAGGACAGCTGGCGCCGCTAGAAGCGCACCCAGGGCCGCGTTTTCCCCCGTTCTGCGGCCGTGCGGGCCGTCGGATCCACAACTACGCGAATGAATACCCGGCGATCGGGCCGCGTTTTCCGATGAGCCATCGGTAGGGGCGATCCACCCCAACCGTAGGTACGAGTGGGCCTGTTAACGGCTGGACCGGGGTGGTGTTGCTTTCGGTGCCCCTCCGGCAAGGACGGCAACGACGTTGTCCGTTTGTTGTCCCGCTCAGTCATCCTGAGCAGCACGTGGGCATGATCCGCACTGTTGCGACGAAATGCGGGATTCCGGGTGAGTATCTGCTGTCATACTCGGGACGTCTGATTTCGGTGTGGCCCGTCGAACGGAAGGCGTGCGATGTCGTTAGTGGTGGCCCAACCCGCATGGATGGTAGAGGCGGCGGCGGCCTTGGCCCGGGTGGGATCGGCGGTTGGCGTTGCGGATGCCGCCGTGGCGGGGGCTACCACGACGGTAGAGGCTGCTGCTGCCGACGAGGTGTCGGTGGCCGTCGCGGCGTTGTTCGCTAACCACGGGCAGGCCTATCAGGCGCTCAGCGCCCAGGCTGCTGTCTTTGAACAGCAATTTGTGCGGGCGTTGGTGGCCGCAGCAAACTCGTATGGCGGTGCCGAAGCGGTCAATGTGCAGCAGCTGGTGCTCGATGCGGTCAACGCCCCTACGCGTACGTTGTTGGGACGTCCGCTCATTGGTGACGGGACGCCGGGCGCACCGGGTCAACCCGGTGGGCCCGGGGGCCTGCTGTACGGCAACGGCGGCAATGGTGGTGCCAGCACGACCGCGGGGGTTGCCGGTGGTGCTGGGGGGGCCGCGGGATTG
>NZ_MVIF01000101.1 GCF_002086675.1 Mycobacterium persicum | reverse complement strand
CGGCAAGGGCGGGCCTAGTCCTACCGGCGTCGGCGGCGCCGGGGGCAACGGAGGGTCCGCAACGCTGGTCGGTTCCGGCGGGATGGGCGGCGAAGGCGGATCCACCTCCAAAGGCAGCGGGGGGTCCGCCGGTAATGGCGGCGACGGCGGCCGATTGTTCGGCTTCGGCGGCGACGGTGGTGAAGGAGGGCATAGCGCGACGGGCACCAGCGCCGGGAACGGCGGGTCCGGCGGCAACGCCTACGGGTTCGGCTCCGCCGGTAGCGGCGGCCCCGGCGGGGTCGCCGGGGCTGGTCTCGGCGGGGCCGGCGGAGCCGGCGGCAGCGCGTACGGGTTTGGCGACGGCGGCCACGGCGGGACCGGCGGGTTCAGCGGCGGCGCCGGTGACAACGGCGGCAAAGGCGGGGCCGGCGGCAACGCGGGACATTTCTTCGGATCGGGCGGCGCCGGCGGCGGCGGCGGAAACGGGTTGAGCGGCAACGGCGGGGCAGGCGGCACCGGTGGCAATGCCGGCCTGATCGGCGACGGCGGTAACGGTGGCGACGGCGGTGCCGGCTACGTCAGCGGCGGAAACGGCGGTAACGGCGGCAACGCCTCGATGATCGGCAACGGTGGTAACGGCGGTAACGGCGGGACGGGACATTCGCCCGGCGCTGGCGGGACCGGCGGTGCGGGTGGGAAGCTGATCGGGCAGCCCGGCTTCGATGGGGTAGCGCCCGCGCGACAACCACTTCCGTTGGTCAGTGACGTGTCCTGACGTCGTCGCGACGGCGGCATGCTACTTCTCGAATTTGGCTCGGCCGCAATGCCTCTGGGCGCCGTTCCGATCCGGGCCTATCCGATCCCGGTCCGCGGTATCACGCTGGGCCGCGACTGCACCGGATTTCCGCCCGCCCCACCGCGGCCCATCATGCCGCCGGGCATCCCGGTGCCGGCACCGCCCATGCCCATCGGCATCGGCATCATCGGCATCCCGGTGGGCCGCGCCGCCCCGGTCAGCTCCGCCGGATTGGGCATGCCTGCAGCACCCAAGCCCGATAACGGCGAACTAGCCATCCGCGTCGGTGTCGAGCCCTGCCACGTCGGCGGAACCGACATCGTCCCCACCATCCGGGCCTTACCCAGACCCGCCGACATCGGCGAACCCAGCCCGCCACCGCCAAACGGCTTGGTCCCAGGATGAGCCGCACCCACGAACTTCGGCTCGGCTGCCGCCGCTCCGCCCGCCGTGGCACCGGCCAACCCCGCGGCCGGAGTGCGCGCCGCATTGGTCAGCACGCTCATCAACGGCGAAATCGCCATGCTCACCGGATACATGAACGACGACAACGGCACCGACTGCAGCATCGCGAGGGCGGACGGAGCCGCCGACACGATTCCCTGCACCGGTGTGGCTATCGCGGCGCCCGCCGACGACACTATCGCGCTGACACCCGAGGCGGCCTGCGATGCCAGCCCGGCCAACCCCGCCATCGTCAGCGGCGGCAGGCTGAACGGCGTCAGCGTCGACGCCACCGACGCCGCTCCGGCGTGATACCCCACCATCGCGGCTACGTCCTGAGCCCACATCTCGAGGTAGTCGCTCTCAGCGGCCGCGATCGCGGGGGTGTTCTGCCCCAAGAAGTTTGTCGCCACCAACGACAGCAACGACACCCGATTGGCGGTCACCGCCGCCGGATGCACCGTGGCCGACAACGCCGCCTCGAAAACGGTCGCCGCCGCCCGCGCCTGAACGGCGGCCGACTCGGCCTCCCCCGCGGCGCCACTCAACCACCCCACGTACGGCGTCGCCGCCGCCGCCATCGACACCGAAGCCGGACCCGACCACGGCCCGCCCGCCAACCCGCTGACCACCGAATCAAACGACGCCGCCGACGCCCGCAGATCCGCAGCCAGGCTCTCCCAGGCCGAGGCCGCCGTATACAGCGGACCCGATCCCGCACCGGCGAAAATCCGTGCCGAGTTGATCTCCGGAGGCAACCACACAAACTCAGGAATCATGCCAACCCCAAACCGCCGGCCGTATTAACAGCTCGGACATCCGCTCCTGCCGACTACCTCCACGACGACATTCATCTGCAGCAACAGTCACCTCGTGCGACTATTTGCGCCACGGCCGAATGCTAAGGCGGTGCGACGCAGAAAATCCGGGCTTTCGCACCAAACCTTCCTGTCAATATGCTCAAAGCCGCCTGTCAATCAGCTATCAAAGGCCGGCGGTTTGGCCACATCGGCCGGGCGGGCGGGTCGGCGCGCAGCCCCCTCCCGGCGGATTTGCGTCGCGTGCCCCGTCGCAACGGGTGTGCCTTCGCCGGAGCCGCCCGATGCTAATCCGCGGCAGCCGGAACGCCCGTTTTAGAATCGCCCTGTCAACCACTATTCAGCAGGGCGTCGACCGGTCTACGGTCTGATAGTCTTTAGCAACAAAGATTTGGTTCGGCGGGAGGGCGAGTGCTTATGTCTGCCAAACCGCTGTCCTGCGGACGTGCGTCCCGGTAGCTATGGCAAAAGCCAACGCCTTGGCAAAAGGCCGCCAGCCGGTGGATCACCGCGACGAATCCGTCGCCGACGATTCCGGGACGCGCCGGGCCGAGATTCTGCAGACCGCGGCGTCGTTGATCGCGTCGTCGGGATTGCGAACGTCGCTGCAGGAAATCGCCGACGCGGCAGGCATTCTGCCGGGCAGCCTCTACCACCATTTTGAGTCCAAAGAAGCGATCCTGATCGAACTGATCCGCCGCTATCAAAACGATCTGAACCGCATCGGCCTCACCGCGCAGCAGCAGTTGGACGAGCCGGACTCGCGGCCGGTGGCCGAGAAGATCACCGAGTTGGGCTCGGCGATCGCCAACTGCGCCGTGGCGCACCAAGCAGCGCTTCAGATGTCGTTCTACGAGGGACCAAGCGCGGATCCCGAACTGATGAAGCTCACCCAACAGCGGCCGGCGGCGCTGCACGAGGCGATGCTGCAGACCCTGCGCGCCGCCAGGTGGAGCGGCTACATCAAACCGGAAATGGATCTGCCGATATTGGCCGACCGCATCTGCCAGACGATGCTGCAGGTGGGGCTCGACGTCATCCGTCACCACGCCTCAGCCGACCAGGTCGCCCGGCTGATGTGCCGAATCATCCTGCAGGGATTGGCAACCCGCCCTCCGGACGATCCGGAGCTGGACGGATCGAGCGCCTTGGCGGCCGCCAACGACGCCATCGCGACATGGACCGACGACCGGGACGCCGACCCCGGCGACAAAGCTGCCCGGGTGCGGGCGGTCGCCCGAACCGAGTTCGGGCGCAGAGGATATGAAGTCACCACCATCAGGGACATCGCGGCTGCGACCGGCCTGGGAACCGGCACGGTCTATCGGGTGATCGGATCCAAGGACGAACTGCTGGCGTCGATCATGCGGTCCTTCGGCCAGAAGGTCGAGGCAGGCTGGGTCAGCGTACTGCGCTCGGATGCGACGCCGATCGAAAAGCTGGACGCGCTGAGCTGGATCAATATCAATGCGCTGGATCAGTTTTCCGATGAATTCCGGATTCAGCTCGCCTGGATGCGGCAGTCGCCGCCCAATACCCCCAACCCGGGGTGGCTGTATGCCACCCGGCTGCGTCAGCTGAAATCACTTCTCTCCGGAGGCTTTCGCTCGGACGAGATCCAGATCGAGACCCCGTCCCTGGCGATGCTGGCACGATCGGTCATCGCCCTGCAGTGGATACCGGAGAACATCCTTCGCGCTGTCGGCCCGCGTGCCGCGCTGATTCATGCCCGTGACACGGTGTTGCGCGGCGCCGCGGTGCGTGGCGAGGGGTATTGAACCAAAAATATGTTCTCCCTAGAGTGGGGCAGGTAAACGGCGAGTACGTAGGGCCCGCGGGGAAGGGATCTCCATGACTGTTCTGGATCGGTTGCGCTACGACGGCAAGCTGGCGTTGGTGGTCGGCGGCGCGACGGGTATGGGCGCCGCGGCGGCCAGGGCGGCGACCGAACTCGGCGCCGACGTCACCGTGATGGACTACGCGCCGGTGAACTTTGACGTCGCCCAGTCGCTGCAGGTCGACTTGCGAGACCCCGCGTCCATCGACGCCGCGATCGGGCAGCTCGGTGGACCGGTGCATGCGGTGTTCTCCGCAGCCGGGGTGGCCGAAGGTCCGGACCTGATGAAGATCAACTTCATCGGCCACCGCCATCTGATCCAGCGGCTGCTGGACCACGACCAGCTGCCGTCCGGCTCGGCGATCTGTTTCATCTCCTCGGTGGCAGGCATGGGATGGGAAAACGACCTGCCCCGGCTGCAGGAGTTCCTGGCCACGCCCGACTACGCAGCGGCCCAGGACTGGGTTGCCGCGCACGAGGCCGAGGGCATCATCCACTACGGCTTCAGCAAGAAGGCGATCAACGCCTACGTGGCGATGCAGGCCTATCCCCTGCTGAAGAAGGGAATCCGGATCAACGCCATTTGTCCGGGGCCCACCGACACGCCGTTGGCCCAGGCCAACGCGGACCTGTGGCTCAGCTACGCGCAGGACTACCGCGACGAGACCGGAGCCAAGGTGCACACCCCCGAGCAGATGGGCGACGTGATGGCGTTCCTCAACAGCGCGGCCGCCTTCGGGATCAGCGGCATCACGTTGCTGGTGGACTACGGGCACACGATGGCGTCGCTCACCGGAGCCTACCCGCCGGGCAAACCGATCCTCGATCTGATCATGGGCCGCGTGCCGATGCCCTAGCGGCTCGCGGCAGGGTTGCCGGCTGACGTAACCTGGACCACGCAGCTGGTCTGCCGTCATCGCATCCCGCGGCGTCGGCACCGAGCGAGGCATGTTAGCGATGCCTGGCGAGAGGGAATCCGGTGAGAGTCCGGAACTGTCCCGCAGCGGTATGCAGGAACGACCGCCGTCAATAGCACTGGTCGCACGACTGGGAAGCGACGGCCATTAGGAGCACCACCACCGGTGCGCGCCTGCGAGTCCGAAGACCTGCCAGCCGTGCCGGGCGCGCCGCGTCCGGCGGGTCGTCGCCTCGTGGAGTGGGCGTTTGGCCGTACCGGTTGCGGTGTTGCGCCGCAACCGGATTCGGCTGTACGTCCGTGGGCGGTGACCAACCCGTCGAGTTAAGGACACGCCGTGACCGCAGGTAATTTTCAGAAGTTCACCGCCACCATCACCGGCTCCCCCCGCATCGGCCCGCGCCGTGAGCTCAAGCGAGCGACCGAGGGGTACTGGGCCGGACGCACCAGCCGATCCGAGTTGGAGTCCGTCGCCGCCGCCTTGCGCCGTGGCACCTGGACCGATCTGGCCGCCGCCGGCCTGGACTCGGTGCCGATCAACACCTTCTCCTATTACGACCAGATGCTCGACACCGCGGTGCTGCTCGGTGCGCTGCCGGCCCGGGTGAGCGCGATCCCCGACGAACTGGACCGCTACTTCGCCGCCGCACGAGGCAATGCCGACGTCGCGCCGCTGGAGATGACCAAGTGGTTCGATACCAACTACCACTACCTGGTGCCGGAGATCGGGCCGTCGACCCGGTTCACGCTGAACCCGGCCAAGGTGGTCTCCGAGCTGAAAGAGGCTCAGCAGCTTGGTATTCCGGCGCGTCCGGTGATCATCGGCCCGGTCACCTTCCTGCTGCTGAGCAAGGCCGTCGACGGTGCCGGCCCGCCAATCGACCGACTGCAGGAGTTGGTTCCGGTCTACTCCGAACTGCTGTCGCTGCTGGCCGGCGAGGGCGCCCAGTGGGTACAACTCGACGAGCCCGCGCTGGTGACCGACATCTGTCCCGACGCGCCGGCGCTGGCCGAGCGGATGTACACCGCGCTGGGGTCGCTGAGTGATCGGCCGGCCATCCACGTCGCAACCTATTTCGGCGATCCCGGCGCCGCGCTGCCGGCGCTGGCCCGCACGCCGGTGGAAGCCATCGGGGTGGACCTGGTGGCCGGCGCGCGCACCGCGGTCGCCGGGGTGCCCGAGCTGGCCGGCAAGACGCTGGTGGCCGGCATCGTCGACGGGCGCAACGTCTGGCGCACCGACCTGGAAGCGGCACTGAGCCGGCTGGCGACCCTGCTGGGTTCGGCGGCCACGGTTGCGGTCTCGACGTCATGCTCCACCATGCACGTGCCATACTCGCTGGCTTCCGAAACCGACCTGGACGACAACCTGCGCGACTGGCTGGCGTTCGGCGCGGAAAAGGTGGGCGAAGTCGTCGTGCTCGCGCGGGCACTGCGCGACGGACGCGACGCGGTCGCCGAGCAGATCGCGGCTTCCAACGCGGCGGTGGCGTCGCGGAAGCGGGACCCGCGCCTGCACAACGGACAGGTCCGGGCCCGCATCGACTCGATCGTCGCCTCGGGGGCCCGCCGGGGCGAGGCGCCCGCCCGTCGCGTCAGCCAGGAAGCACGTCTGCAGCTGCCGGTGCTGCCCACCACGACGATCGGCTCCTACCCGCAGACCTCGGAGATCCGCAAGGCGCGACAGGCGTTACGGGCGGGCGAGATCGACCAGGGCGAATACGTGCGCCGGATGAAAGCCGAGATCGCCGACGTCATCACCCTGCAGGAGCAGCTCGGGCTGGATGTGTTGGTGCACGGTGAGCCGGAGCGCAACGACATGGTGCAGTACTTCGCCGAGCAGCTGGAGGGTTTCTTCGCCACCCAGAACGGCTGGGTGCAGTCCTACGGCAGCCGCTGCGTGCGCCCGCCGATCCTCTACGGCGACGTGTCGCGGCCGCGCCCGATGACGGTCGACTGGATCACCTACGCGCAGTCTCTGACCGACAAGCCGGTCAAGGGCATGCTGACCGGTCCGGTGACGATCTTGGCGTGGTCGTTCGTGCGCGACGACCAGCCGCTGGCCGACACCGCCAACCAGGTGGCGCTGGCGATCCGGGACGAGACCGTGGACCTGCAGGCCGCCGGCATCGCGGTCATCCAGGTCGACGAGCCCGCGCTACGAGAACTGCTGCCGCTGCGCCGTGTCGAGCAGGACGAGTATTTGCGTTGGGCGGTAGCCGCTTTCCGGTTGGCGACCTCAGGTGTGGCCGACTCGACCCAGATCCACACCCATCTGTGCTATTCGGAATTCGGCGAAATCATCGGCGCGATTGCCGATTTGGATGCCGATGTGACGTCGATCGAAGCGGCGCGCTCACATATGGAGGTGCTCGACGACCTGAATGCGGCCGGCTTCGGCAACAGTGTGGGCCCGGGCGTCTACGACATTCATTCGCCGCGGGTGCCGAGCACCCGCGAGATCGCCGAGTCGTTGCGTGCGGCGCTGAAAGCGGTTCCGGCGCAGCGGCTCTGGGTCAATCCCGATTGCGGCCTGAAGACCCGCAACGCCGCTGAGGTGGCCGCGTCGCTGCGCAACATGGTGGCCGCGGCGCAGGAAGTGCGCGCAGAGGCCTAGCGTTTCTCGCCAGCGTGACGTCACTGCGAGTTTCGGCACGAAATCTCGCAGTGGCGTCACGCTCGGCGCCACCTATTCGGACAGCACCTGGACCGGCAGGTCGTCGGCCCAGGGCTGTCGGGTCACCATGTCGGCGACCCGCACGTAGCCGTGTTCGAACTCGCCGGTCGCCGCATCCACCAGCCGGTAGGCCTGTGTCTGCTTGTGGATGGGTTGCGCGTCGAGCAGGACGATCCGCACCTCGCCCGGCTCGAAGTGGCAGCGGTGCTGCATCGCGGCGATCAGTTGCTCGTTGTGCATATGGCCGTCGCCGAAATTCCAGCCGATCGCGGTGCTGCAGATCCGCTCGCCGTCGGTGATGACGTAGTCGTCTTCGTTCTGCCCGGCCATGGCCCGGTGCGCCAGGGTGAACAGCGCCCTGCCGTGAGTGTTCATGGCGCGGAACGCATATCCGAGATACATCGGGATTTGCGCCTTGTCCTTGCCGTAGAAGCGCTCCAGCTGCGCGGCCGGCATGCTGGCAATCGCGACGATGCCCTTGCCGATCTTCTCGCTTGCCGACGGCTTGATGCACCACAGCGTGGTGTCCCAGTTGCCGGCGTAGTAGCGCATGCCGGGCAGAAACGAGATCTTGCGCGGGAACAGATTGCCCAGAACGACGGTGCCGGCCACCACCGCGAACAGAATCGCAACCGGCACAGGGTTTTTCACATCGCTCAGGCCGAGACCCGCGTGGCCGACGAACAGTGACAGCACGCCGAAGATCATGAACACATTCCACTCCAGCGGCACCCCCATCGGGATCGCGGTCAGGATGCCCAGGTGAAAGCACACCATCACGAACGCTGCTACCGCGGTCGGCCAGCCACCGTGCGCGAAGAACAGCACCACCGGCACGGCCATCTCGATGAAGGTGCTGACGTGGGCGATCATCCGGGACAAACGTCCGGGCCGCAGGTCGTCGGGGAACTTCTCGAAAAACATCCGCTTGATGAACCGCGGCCGAATCAGCGGGTTGTTGGACATCATGGTGGAGATCACGAACGGGAAGTGCTTGTTCAGCTTCGACGTCGCCGCCCCGATCCAGATCACCAGAAACACCAGTTTGGCGGCGACGATCAGGTCGGCACCGCTGAATAGGAACGCCACGGTCAGCGAACCGTAGACCTCGCCGCGGGCGGCCAGAAAGATCACCTTGTCGCGCAATCCGGCGACGGCCAGGATCGCCAGGATCGTCCAGATCTGCCACACCGGTAACAACCCGACCTTGGTGCCCAACTCCGGGACGGCGCCGGTGCCGTCTGAGAACAACGCCCACAGCGTCATCACCAACAGCGCCGCATACAGCAGCACATCCACCGGAGCCCGCGTCGTGCCATTGGTCAGCGGGACCCTGCCGGGCCACGGAGGCAGCCGAATGGTGTTGGGCCGCAACCAGTACAGGATCGACCCCAGCGGCGGGAAGAACCGATTGTTCAATGGTCCGAAGCCGCAACCCAATCCGATCACCTCGAACAGCATCGTGTAGAGCACGACCTTCTCGAAGACTATCGGCTCCGCGTACCACGACCCGACGTCGGTGAACCCGTCGATCCCTGTCGTGCTGAGCACTACCAGCCAGGCGCCCACGATGTAGAGGCCGATCTTGACGACGTAGAACAGGTGCAGCGCCACCGGTGTGCCGAAGCCGACTTCGGCCCAGTGGCGGGCCATCGGGCGGATCTTCTCGCTGCGGGTGCCCTTGCTCCACTCGGGGATGTCGACCTGAGGCAGTTCGGGTTTGAGGAATCCCATGGTGTCTCAGATTAGAACGTGTTCTAGCCGCGTGGGTTCATCTTCGCGGCCAATTCTTTACCGGTCCCCGCGGGCGCGGATAGCGTGGAGTTCTGCCGTGCTGAGGAGGCTTTCAGATGAGCAGATGGCGGTTTGTCGCATTGACCATAGTGACGGTGTTCTCGCCGATCGCGGTCGCCGGGGGCGGCATCGCCGCGGCCCAGGCGCCGTCTCCGGGTGATTCCTGTGCGGTGCTGCACGCGACCACCCAGGACGCCAACGGCCGGACGATGTGGTGCAACCCCACCATGACCGGCGATCACAGCCTGGTGTGGCAATACGGCGGACCGGGTTAGCGGCCGGCGACATCGCAGCCGACGTGAGTCAGAAAGTGGCGTTGGTCACCTAACGGGTCGAACCACCGGGCCCGCGCCTGCCTGTGGCGGCCCACGGCCTTCTAGCCCAGCGACTCGAGCCGTGCTCGACGACACC
The DNA here is from genome assembly GCF_002086675.1 of Mycobacterium persicum. Taxonomy (GTDB): domain Bacteria; phylum Actinomycetota; class Actinomycetes; order Mycobacteriales; family Mycobacteriaceae; genus Mycobacterium; species Mycobacterium persicum. The sequence goes on along the minus strand of NZ_MVIF01000101.1, from coordinate 10,735 downwards.
GTTCGGCGGCGCCGCTGCGGGTAGGCCATCTTGTCGATACCGATCCTGGGCGATGACCAATTGCGCAGTCCCGCACGTACTCACCGGCCGCAGCGGCGCTACACCGATAACGGGTGAGCTGAGTCTCGGCGTGCGACCGCCCGAATCGCGGTGGTGTCGTCGATTGCCGCGCCCGAGGACCGGCACGGCCTGTGGCCGCGATGCGATGTGTCGAATTTCGACGAGTCCGGTTCCAGTTCGGTTGGCCGAGATGGGCATTGCGCCCCTAATATGCCGTGACCGGCGCTGGCACCGTCCCGGCCGCGCCGCACCGATCGGAGAAACGACATTGGATTTCGCGGTACTACCTCCCGAGATCAACTCTGCCCGGATTTACGCCGGTCCCGGCTCGGGACCGCTGCTGGCCGCCGCAACGGCCTGGGACGGGCTGGCCGCCGAGCTGCACTCGGTAGCGAGCTCCTATGAGTCGGTGATCGGGGGGTTGGCCTGCGGTCCCTGGGTTGGCCCGTCGTCGGCGTCGATGGCCGCCGCGGCCGCCGAGTTTGTGACGTGGACCAGAGCTACCGCCGCGGGAGCCGAGCAGGCAGCCGGCCAGGCCGTGGCCGCGGCCGCCGCATTCGAGACGGCGTTTGCGCAAACGGTGCCTCCGCCGGTGGTCGCGGCCAACCGCATGCTGCTGACGGCGCTGATCGCGACCAATCTTTTCGGGCAAAACGCCCCGGCCATCGCGGTCGCCGAGGCACAGTACGCCGATATGTGGGTCCAAGATGCCGCGGCGATGTACGGCTATGCGGGTTCGTCGGCGTCGGCGACCAGGTTGACCCCATTCACCCCGCCGCCGCCCAACACCGAGACCACCGGGTTATCGGTCCAAGCCGCCGCGGTGGCCCGGTCCACTGGGGCCTCGGCCGGCAACGCCCGGCACAACGCGTCGAGCACCAGTCGATCCTTGTCCGCGGTGCCCAATACGCTGTCAAGCCTCGCGAGCCCGGCGGCGGCCATTCCCTCACTGACGCCCCTAGAGTGGCTGGACCTGCTGGCGGACCTCAGTGGGCTGTTAGTCGACCCGGAAATAGGGGCCGCGGGACTTGGTTTCGACTCAATTGTCGGGATTACCGGACTTCCCTACGACATTGTCGGCTATCAGATTGGTGTCCACACGGATGACATCGTCAGTGGTTGGGCCGGAATCGAGTCCTTTCCGGGGACCGCGCCAGTGACGTCGGCACCCATCACCGATCTGGGCGGGTCGGCGGTTTCGGCGGTTCTGGGCGACGCGAACTCGATCGCCGGGCTGTCGGTGCCGCCGACCTGGACAGCGGCCGCGCCCGAGATCCGCTCTCTGGCAGTCGCATTGCCCGCCACCAGCCTCGGTGCGGCCGCAGAAGCCGGTGGCGCCGGAAGCCTGTTCAGCCAAATGGCCTTGGCCGGCATGGCCGGGCGAGCAATGGCGTGTGCGGGCAATGGGAGCAGGCGTGAGCGGGTCGGCGCGGTCAAGCGAGATCCGATATCACCGGCCAGCTCAGCAACCGGGCCAATCACGAGTATCGCGGCGGAGCTGCGTGAGCTAGCGTCCCTGCGCGATTCCGGAATCCTCACCGAGGATGAATTCATCGAGCAGAAACAACGGCTGCTGCCGCATTGATCCGAGCCAGACCTTTTCGGGGCCTGTTGTTCGAGTCGTTGCATCCGCCCGGATTCGGCCGCCGAAAGGCCGCAATCGGTGTAGTTTGCTGGCCAACGCACATCAACCGAGGAGCAAATCGTGGCGGATGTCGATTTCTGCGTGGTGGGTGCCGGCTTCGCGGGTTTGACTGCGGCGCTGCGGTTACACCGAGCCGGTCATTCGGTGGTGTTGCTGGAAGCCCGTGACCGGGCCGGCGGTCGTACCTACACCGTGACCCGCGACGACGGGGTATGGATCGATCGCGGCGTGGCATGGATCGGACCCGGCCAGGACCGCATCTACGCCCTGATGGCGGAATTCGGGGTACCCGAATACAAGCAGTACAACGACGGCGAGGCCATGATGGTCGTCGGCGGCAAAAAGCATCGCTACGGCGGCACCATCCCGTGGACGATGAGCCCGTGGGCGGTCACCAACCTTGGCCTTGGTTTGGCCGCGGTAGAGAAGATGTGCAAATCGATCCCCCGCGAAGCCCCGTGGGAGGCAAAGCGCGCCGCCGAATGGGACCGCATCAGCTTGGGGCAATGGCTCGACAAGAACACCGTGTCCAAACCCGCCCGCGACATGCTGGACATGGCATTGGCCGGACCCTACACCTCCGCGGCATCGGAGACGTCGTTGCTGTGGGTACTGCTGCAGATGGCCTCCGGGGGTGGTCCCACCTTCGTCATTTCGGGTAAGGGCGGCGCGCAGGACGCCCGCCCGGTTGGCGGGATGGGTGCCATCTACGGCCCGATGGTCGCCGAACTTGGTGATGCGGTGCACTTTTCACGACCGGTGCGGCTCATCGCGCAGGACGGCGATGGCGTGACGATCCGCTCGGACGACCTAACGGTGCGCGCGCGGCGAGCGATCGTGGCGATCCCGCTGGCAATCGCCAACACGATCGACTACGAGCCGACGCTTCCGGTGGACCGGGCGCTGCTGCATCATCGGATGCCCAGCGGCGCCGTCTACAAGATCTCAATCGTCTACGACGAGCCGTTCTGGCGTGCCGATGGTTTGTCCGGCCAGTCCGCCGCGCCCGGTTCTACGGTCACCTTGACCATCGACGCCTGTACGGACAGGGCGGTGCCGGGGATCATGTGCGTGATCACCGAAGGACCTGCCGCGCGCCGGCTGGCGCGGCTCGGCGAGGCCGAGCGCAGGGCGGTGGTCATCGGCGAACTCGCCGACCGGTTCGGCGCCAAGGCGCGTGCGCCGCGCGAATTCCACGAGCAGGACTGGATTTTGGATCGCTACTCCGGCGGCGGAATGATCAGTCACGCGCCGACCGGTGTGCTGACCCAATTCGGCTACACCCTGCGTCCGCCGTGCGGGCGCATCCACTGGGCCGGAACCGAGAGCTCGGCCACCATGTGCGGCTGGGTTGACGGCGCAATCCGCTCCGGGGAGCGCGCCGCGTCGGAGGTGCTGGCGGCCTGAATCGCTTTCGCGGCAACGCAATTCGACCCGGCCGCAAGGAGTCCGACTGCTTTTCTCGGTGGGCGGGCGCGGGGCTGTAGGTTCGGCCCGACCGGAGCCGACGGCGGAGTCGGTTTGGGCCATGTTGGAACCGGCGGCTTGCACCTTTTGGTCGTGGGGCGTTGGCCTGTTCGTAGATCACCTGGAAGTCGCGGCCCAACGCAGTGATGAACTCCTGGCAGGCCACCGACCCGACCCCGCCCCAGAAGTCGTCGGCGGCCAACACATCCCGCACGATCGCCTGATGCTCGGCCTTCAACACGCCAACTGCGCCCGAATCAACGCACCTGAGCATCCGGCGGCAAAGGCGGGCAGTTGTTCGGACTTGACGGCAATAACGGGCGGCAGTAGCCGCCGGGCGTGCGACCCGGCAGCCTAGCTGCGGTCGCCTACCGGCGACGAACTCGCCGCTGCCGGAATCATCACACCACCGGCAGCAGCCGCTCGGCAGCCACCGATAGCCGCTGCCGGCCGAGCGCCGGCCAGGCCTGGACCGCGCAGAACGGTGCGCACTGATCCTGTGACGACCGCGTGCCGACATGCACGCAGCACTGCACCAGCCGCTCTTCGATCATCGTCGACATATCCATGAACGGTTTGACGGTGATACGCAGCACCCGCTCCCCCAGCAGCCGCCGCAGCTGGCGCCGTCGCCCGGGCAGCGCGCTGGAGGCCAGGGTCAGCAGGGTTGCCATGCCCAGGTCGCAATTCTGGCAGATCAGACGCCACACGTCGGACATCTGCGGGTGCGACAACGACGACTGTTCCGACAGCAACGCCAGCAGCGATTCACGCACCGCCAGCCGCAACTCGCGGGGAATATCCCTGTCGGCGATACGGTTTGCGACCAGGCCCAGCTTGTCTTTGAGGTTGTCGTGACCGATCAAGGCCACCAGTGAGCGCCACCGCCCGCCGTCGTCGCGCAGCAGGTACCCCACCGAACAACAATGCGGGTGTGAGCACGGTAGCGCGGTCAGATCCCGCCACGTGACCAGATCGTCGGTCTGTGGCCCCAGCCTCCTGAGCACACCGGTGTGCGTGAGCCGATTGTCGGCGTCGATGAATCCCGAACGCCCCGAACCGAACTGGGGTTGAATGCAGACCCCGCCCACATAGGGTGTTTGTAGGGCAAGCCGAACCACGTCGCCGATCTCGTGGTCGTTGACGCCCAGAGTGGCCGTCATCACCAAGGTGGTGAAGATCTCCCGTTCCGACAGCCGGCGCAACGCGTCTTGCTTGATCCGACGAAGATCCCCGCCTCGATGGTATCGATGTGCGGCCTGCGAGAGCCCGTCGTATTGCAGGTACACCTCGGCGCGCTCGCGGTGCTCGGTGAGCACGTCGAGTAATCCGTCGTCCTGGGCTACTCGGATTCCGTTGGTGTTGAGCAATATTCGCGTGATAGGCCGCGCACTCAGTTCGGCCAACAACTCCGGTAATTGCGGATGCAGGCTGGGTTCGCCGCCGCTGAGCATCAGCACATCGAGGCGCCCGTTCTCGCGCTCGAGACGCTGGTCGACGTTGGCCAGCACGTCGCCGATCGCCACGACATGACGTAGGTCCGGCGATGAATCGGCAAAGCAGGTCGGGCAGCGCAGGTTGCACGTCTCGGCGATGTCCTCCAGCAGGATGCAGGTGTGCTGGGTCTGCATCTGCGGCAGACCACGCAGATACGCCGACGGAATCGGGTCGAAGTTGACCGGCGTATCGGGGACGTGAGCCTTTGTCGGAGCCGTCCATTCTTCAAGGTAGGAAAGGATTTCCGGATCTTCGTCGTAGAGGGTTCGGACCAGGCCGTGGGAGCGGCAGCCGCGCTCCAGCCAGACCAGCCCGTCGCGCACGGCCAGCCAGCCGCTAAGCCGGGCGACATCACTCAACGGACGATCCGGTTCCTGGTCGTGACAGCGCGGGCAGAACGCGTTGACGTAGCGATGAATGCTGTCGCCCCGCAATCCCATGCCGGTCATCCGGCAGATCCGTACAGCGTCGGATTCAAGCCCGTGCAGAAGCCGACCGTGACGATCGACGTGATCGCCCAACCGATCATCAACCCCATCCCAATTCCCCTCGCCCAAGGGTTTCGCAGCACCACCAGTACGCCACCGCCGCCAAAGGCGATCAGCCCCAGGACAATAGCTCCCGTCACCAGAGCGGCATGGGACGAGACGGCTTGGGCAAGGCCCGCAACCACCATGAATCCGACCACCAGATTGATTCCGAAATAAAGGAATACACCGACCACGACCGCCCCGAAGATCTCCCCACCGGACCTGCCGGGTGGCGGAGGCCAGCCGGGGTAGGGCTGGTTCGGGTCGTAGGGATGGCCCGGCGGAGGCCAACCCGGTGGTGGGTTTGTCATGCTGGCAGTGCCTGCCTGTGCAGCAGTGGCTCATAGTGGCCACGCCGGTACCCGTAGCCTAGCCGTACGGCGATGAGAACAACCGAGGGCAGCAAAAACCATTGGGGCCGTGTCAAACCCAGCCACACGGTTTCGTTGGCCCGGACGAACTCGACGAAGAACCGGAACACCGCATAACCCGCGACGTAGAGGACGAACAGCTCACCGGGTTGGGTGAGCTTATTGCGCAGCCATAGCAGAACGGCGAACGCGGCCAGCTGAAAACCGATCTCGTAAAGGAACGACGGATGCATCGCGGCGCCAATGAGGCAACCCGGGCATTTCGGCGTGGCGGCAGGGGCGTGCACACCCCACGGCAGGCCGGTCGGCCGGCCGGGAGCTTCGGTGAGGTGACAGCCGACGCGACCGACAGCCATTCCCAATGCGACCGCCGGGGCGAACAGATCGCCGGTTTTGCCGCGGAAGCCGCCGATCCGCTTGGCGATCAGCACGCCGACGTAGGCGCCCACGAGGCCACCCAGGATGCTGCGCGACCCAAATTCCCAGGCCTGCAACAAGGTCGGGTTGAGCCGGACATCGATATGTTCCGCCCACCCGGACAGCCGCATGCCGATTGCCCCGCCGACCAGAGCTCCTGTCACCGCCACCAGCGATTGGTCATTCACCGCACCGCGGCGGCGGGCTTCGGCGAAAAAAACTACCGTGGCCACCAGCACACCCAGCCCGACGAACACGCCGTGTACCGGCAGCGTCAGCGGTCCTACCCGCCAGTGCGGAACCACCCGGACAGCCTATATTGATCCGGCATCGAACGGACTCGTCGCGCCGAGGACAGCGTTACGTTGACCGCGGCACCCGCCTCCGGCGGCTCGGGCGCGCCCGGCATGCCGGGCGGTAACGGTGGGCCGGCGGGATTGTTCGGGATCGGCGGTGCCGGCGGGACCGGCGGCTCAGCGGCGGCGGTTGGCAGGCTGTTCGCCACCGGTGGCGCCGGCGGCCAGCTGCTCGGCCAGCACGGCAACAACGGCCGGTGATAGTCGGCGGACCCGCCCGGTCGCGTGCCCGATATGCGCTACCCGGTTTGTTGGACCGGCGGCCGGTAGAAGATCAGCAACTGCCCGCTGGCGCCGGCGAGGCCGAGTCCGAGTGAGATCAGCAGGCCGGGCCACCCGTCGAACCAGTTCTTTCCGAAGATCACCCAGTCCAGGCTGAGCTTTCCCGCGCCAAGGGTGGCGATGACGATGGCGCTGACCGCCAGCACCAGGTTGTATTCCCAGCCCTCCTTGACGATGAAGAAGCCGTTGGGCCGGTGCACGGTCCATGCCGCGACCAGCATGAGCGACACGAAACCCGCGGCCGGGATGGGAGTGAGCAGACCCGCGGCCAACCCCAGTCCGGCGGCCGTCTCGGTGCTGGCGGCCACCGTCGCGTGAAACTTCCCGGGCTTCATGCCGATGCTCTCGAACCAGCGTGCGGTGCCCGGTATCCGGCCGCCACCGAAGAACTTGTTCAAGCCGTGCGCGGCCAGTGTCAGGCCCAGCACCAGCCGCAGGATCAGCAACCCGGCGTCATACGGAGTCATACCGTCAAAATTAGATCATCCGGCCCCGCTCCCGACAGCTGCGGCGAGCCGCCGGTTCCGGTGATCGGTGTGGAAACATTGCGGACGTTCCGACGTTAGCCCGCAACCGCTTCAGGCTTGCCCGACCACGAGGGGGTGCATCAATGGCTGGTATCCCACGAGGCGGTGATCCCCTCGAAGATCCCCTCGAAGGCATCCGGAAAGACCCGGTGGTCTTGCTGGATGGACAAACGGATCATTCCCGCGAGGTTCTGGGAAACAAGGGCCACGGCATCGACGTGATGCGCCGCCACTCGCTGCCGGTACCGCCCGCGTTCTGCATCACCACCGAAGTGGGCGTACGGTACCTGGCCGACCCCGGGCCGACCATGGACGCGATTTGGGACGACGTGCTGCAGCGGATGCGCTGGCTGGAGGCGGAGACCGCGCGCACATTCGGCCGCGGGCCGTGTCCGTTGCTGGTCAGCGTGCGCTCGGGGGCCACCCAGTCGATGCCCGGGATGATGGACACGATCCTGGACCTGGGCCTCAACGACGCCGTCGAGCAGGCCCTGGCCGCGGCCGGCACCGCTGATTTCGCCGCTGACACCCGCCGGCGGTTCATCCGCATGTATCGGCGAGTGACGGGCCGCGACCCCGCCGAGGATCCATACGAGCAGTTGCGCGCCGGCGTCGGGGCCGTCTTCGCTTCCTGGAATTCTCCGCGGGCCAAGGCCTACCGCGAGCACTACGGCCGAGACGACCAGGGTGGTACCGCGGTGGTCGTGCAGGCCATGGTGTTCGGCAACCAGACGGCCGACTCGGGCGCCGGGGTGCTCTCCTCCCGCAACCCCATCACCGGCGCCAACGAACCGTTCGGCGACTGGCTGCCCGGCGGTCAGGGCGACGACGTGGTCTCGGGAGTGGTGGACGTCGAGCCGATTGCGGCCCTGCGCGACCGGCTACCGGCTGCCTTTGACGAGCTGATCGCGGCCGCCCGATGTCTGGAGCGACTGACCTCAGACGTCCCGGAAATCGAGTTCACCGTCGAAAACGGCAAGCTCTGGCTGTTGCAGACACGGTCTGCCGAGCGGTCGGCGCAGGCCGCGGTGCGGCTGGCTCTGCAACTGCGACACGAAGGTCTCATCGACGACGCCCAGACACTGCGCCGAATAGCCCCCACGCATGTGGAAGCCCTGTTGCGGCCGGCTCTGCAGCCCGAAACACGTTTGGCCGCAACACTTTTAGCCAAGGGCCTGCCCGCCTGTCCGGGCGTGGCCACCGGAATCGCCTACACTGACGTGGATGCGGCGCTGGACGCTGCCGACCGGGGCGAGCCGGTCATCCTGGTCCGCGACCACACCAGGCCCGAAGACGTGCTGGGCATGCTGGCCGCGCAGGGCATTGTCACCGAGGTCGGCGGCGCGGCCAGCCACGCGGCCGTCGTCAGCCGCGAGCTCGGCCGGGTTGCCGTGGTCGGCTGCGGCCACGGCGTAGCCGCGAGCCTGGACGGCAAGCAGATCACCGTCGACGGACATCAGGGCGAGGTGCGCGCCGGGAGCCTGCCGCTGTCCGCGTGGTCCGAGAACGACACCCCGGAGCTGCGGGAACTCACCGGCATCGCGTTGCGCATCAGCCCGCTACGCGCACACGCCACCGGCGACTACCCCAGGCTCGAGGATCATTCCGAGGCCGCCGCACGGGCTGCGATGACCGCCGGACATACCGATGTGGTGTCGGACGCGCCACTGATCACCATGTTGCATGCGCTCCGGGCATCGACTGCTTGACACCGGTTTCGTCAAAATATTTGCGCGCACCCGCAAGAGTTTCCGACTTATCCGACCTTTCCCCACTGGGCAACACGCTCCGCCCAAGCCGTCGCCACTGCGCAGCGCACTTGTCCGCGGCGCCGCACCTGAACTGACCCGGCGTCGACGCAGGACACCCCCGGAGGTTTGGGCCCGCGTAACCAACTTTCGGGCGTGGGCAGCGAGGTTCCTGGGGCCGGGCCTGGGATGGCGGGTGGACAGGGTCTGGTCGTGGGGTCAGGCGGCGCGGGGCTGGGCGGTCGGGTAGCTGATGACGTTGTCCCACAGTTGTTTCCATCCGGTTCGCCGGGGCCAGTAAGCAGGTAAGTGCAGCATCGGTTTGCGGGCGGGGGCGGCGAAGCGGGCGGGCACGTTGACCAAGTCGCGGCGCATGGTGGCACCACGGGCCACGGTGTGGTGACCGCCGGCGAGGGTGCCCGCGGCGCGCAACAGGTTATGTGCGATCACCGCGCAGGCCAACCAGGCACAGTTCGCTGCAAAAAGCCCTGAAGGTGCATGAGCCAGTGGGCCGTCGATCAGATCAGCGAAGGTGGTCTCGATGATGGCGTGGCGGCGGTGGGTGATGTCGGCCTCGGCGGTGGGCAACTCGGAGTTGGTCACGAACGGGTGATAACGCCACACCGGAAACAACGCACCGGGGTAGCGGGCGTCTTTGACGCGGCGCACCACCAGCCGCACGGTCAGCGTGCGGCCGCGGCCCAGGTGCACGGTGTAGGGCGTTTCGGCGACCTGGGCATCAGAGATCAACTCGCCAGTGTCGGGGTCGCTCACCGCGCCCGGATAGTGCACGGGAGTGTAGGCGGCCTCGTCGATGGCCTCGATCGCGGCGGTGATGCGCTTGTTGCGGCTTACCGACAGGGAGAACTGGGTGCCCTCGGCCACGCAGGTGCTCATCATTTTCTTGGTGCCAAACGCCGAGTCGCCGCGCACCAGGATGTTGGCGGCTCGACAGTCGCGGGCGGTGTGGATGGCCTGCTTGATTTGGGAGGCGGCCGCGCGCCCGGAGGCGGCCTTGCCGCTGCGGAGCCGCGCTTCGGCGATGACGGGTGCAGCCTGGGCGGTGGAGATGGTGGTTATCTGCGGCGACAGGCCCAAACGCAGCAGCGCGCGGCTGGCGATTTTGGCGTGCCCGAACGAGGCACCTTGCTTGTGGTGCCCATAGACCGGGCGCAGCAGCGAGTCGATGTCCACATACACGAGCTCTTCTGCCCCCGGCAGTAGCGGCGCCCGGGCTGCCAGCGCCGCCAGATGTTCGCGGGCTACCGCGGCGAGTTGGTTGGCGTGCCCGAAGGTGAACTCGCGCAGGAAGATGCCCAATGTCGAGGGCGCATATACCTCGTCGAACACCCGCGGTGTGCCGCCGGCGCGCAGTACGTCCGCGTCGTCGATGCTGTCGGCACCGCACATCATCGCGGCGATGATCGAGGTCAGCTTGCCGACCGGGTTGACCGCCCCGGACTTCACCCGGGTTGAGAGCAGGTCCACGTGCTTGTCGATCAACCGCGAAAGACCAGTCTGCCCAGCCAGTTCCAGCACTGGAACCAACCCGGCCGACGACAGCAGATTCTGCTCGTCAAATACTGCCGACGCGACGGTGAACGTATAGGATGAGTGCACCGAAAATGCCTTCCCGAACTCTGGACAACATCGACGTAGACACTCGTATTGTCCCAGCTCAGAAGGCATTTTCGTTGTTCACACGCCGATCAAATCACCGGCCCATCCACGGATCCAGGCTAAGCCTCCAGCGAGTCGGCCGGGCTCGATCGGCTGGTACGCCCGGCAGCCCACCGCCCAGGCCATCTCCGCCGATCTGCGTGTCCAGGTGACCC
>NZ_MVIF01000100.1 GCF_002086675.1 Mycobacterium persicum | reverse complement strand
GGTGGCGGCGCCGGGCTTTGCTCGGCGCCGAGGATCGGAACGAAACAACCTGGTAGTAGTCGATGGGCATAATAAGGCGGCGCCGGGCTTTGCTCGGCGCCGAGGATCGGAACAGTGGCAGCGGGTGCGTAACGGGAAACCATCGGACAGCGGCGCCGGGCTTTGCTCGGCGCCGAGGATCGGAACCAGCCCGGAGCTAATAAGGCTTATACGATAACGTCGGCGGCGCCGGGCTTTGCTCGGCGCCGAGGATCGGAACTGACATTCACCCTGTGTCAGCTGCGCAAACGGTGCGGGCGGCGCCGGGCTTTGCTCGGCGCCGAGGATCGGAACCAGTCGTCGGCGCGCGGTCGAGATCCGGGCGCGTAGGCGGCGCCGGGCTTTGCTCGGCGCCGAGGATCGGAACTCATTAATCTCCAACGACACCGGGCCTGCCGAATTAGGCGGCGCCGGGCTTTGCTCGGCGCCGAGGGTCGGAACTACCCACCGCAGGGCGGATCTCCGCGCGAGGCTAAGGCGGCGCCGGGCTTTGCTCGGCGCCGAGGATCGGAACATGTGATTCTGGATATGGGGAAGCCCCGACCTTTTGAGGCGGCGCCGGGCTTTGCTCGGCGCCGAGGATCGGAACCGCAGGAGTGGAAGGACGGGCGGCGTTGGTTGGCGGCGGCGCCGGGCTTTGCTCGGCGCCGAGGATCGGAACTAGGGTCCGCGGCGCTGATCAACTGCGCCCAGATCTGCGGAGCCGGGCTTTGCTCGGCGCCGAGGATCGGAACGTACGCGCGCGCGGTCCCAGATGTCGCTGTCTAATGCGGCGCCGGGCTTTGCTCGGCGCCGAGGATCGGAACCGCAAGCACCGCCTAGTCGCCACTACGATGCCCGTGGCGGTGCCGGGCTTTGCTCGGCGCCGAGGATCGGAACAACAACTCTGGGACGTACAGCGTGCCAGGATGGATGGCGGCGCCGGGCTTTGCTCGGCGCCGAGGATCGGAACCTTGCTATCGCGCCGGGCTCCTATGAGCTGCGCCGACGCGGCGCCGGGCTTTGCTCGGCGCCGAGGATCGGAACTGTCAGGGTGCCACTTATGGCGAACCCCGTCTCGTGGCGGCGCCGGGCTTTGCTCGGCGCCGAGGATCGGAACCTAGCTTTGGAGCCGCAGCGGCGCCGCGCGGCGCTCGCGGCGCCGGGCTTTGCTCGGCGCCGAGGATCGGAACAGCAACGACTCGTCGACCAATGGGACGCCCCGTCGCGCGGCGCCGGGCTTTGCTCGGCGCCGAGGATCGGAACTCCGCCGGTAGGTCCTCTATAAGCTCACCACCCAAGCGGCGGCGCCGGGCTTTGCTCGGCGCCGAGGATCGGAACCTGAACCATTACAACTACGAGCGCCCGCATGCGGGCGGCGCCGGGCTTTGCTCGGCGCCGAGGATCGGAACACCGACGCGAGTAGCCGACCCGTCGAGTTGCCTGGCGGCGCCGGGCTTTGCTCGGCGCCGAGGATCGGAACTGCCGGTGCTTGCCGACCCACGCAAGATCCTCGTCGCGGCGGCGCCGGGCTTTGCTCGGCGCCGAGGATCGGAACCTTTCAGGCGGCGATGCGGAGTAGGTCGATGATGGAGCGGCGCCGGGCTTTGCTCGGCGCCGAGGATCGGAACTTTTGACCCGAGTGTCCAGCGATACCGCACACGGCGGCGGCGCCGGGCTTTGCTCGGCGCCGAGGATCGGAACATCCGCGAAGCCGACCTGGCCGCCACACCGACCCACCGCGGCACCGGGCTTTGTTCGGCGTCGAGGATCGGAATCGACCCCACGGCTCACACCATCGACAAGGTTGTCAAGCGTTGGATGACTTTCTGCGGCGCCGATGATTCGAAAGATCAGGCTCGACAAATGACCCTAGTGGTGTGTCACGCAAATAGTTAACTGCATGTTCGGTATTCTGGATCGGTGAGCGCCTCACCTGCAGTTGCTTTGGCCATGTCGGTTGGCGAGCGTGAAACGTTGGAGAGGTTGGCGCGGTCTGATTCGGTGCCGCATCGGCAGGTGATGCGCGCGCGTGCGTTGCTGATGGCTGCTGACGGCGTGGCGAACACCCGCATCGCTGAGGAGGTGGGGGTGACACCGGTGACGGTGCGTAGCTGGCGCAAAAGGTTCAGCGAGGACGGGCTGGCCAAGCTGGGACAGGTACGTAGGGGACGCGGCCGCAAAGCCACGATCTCAGACGCGCAGGTCGCTGAGATCGCGCGATTGACCACCGAGGAGACCCCGCCCGGCCACACGCATTGGTCATGCCGCACGATGGGCACCCGGGTGGGAGTAAGTCACTCTGCGGTGCAACGTATCTGGTCCGATTTGGGCATCAAGCCCCATCGAGTGGACACGTTCAAGGTGTCCACCGATCCGAAGTTCGAGGACAAGCTTGTCGATGTCGTCGGTTTGTATCTGAATCCGCCGGACAAGGCGATCGTGTTGTGCATGGATGAGAAGAGCCAGATTCAGGCTCTCGACCGCACTCAGGCGTCGTTGCCGATGATCCCCGGTCGAGCAGGAACGATGACCCATGACTACAAGCGCAACGGGACGACCACGTTGTTCGCGGCACTGGACGTGTCGACCGGCAGGGTGATCGGTCAATGCCTGCCTCGTCACCGTCACACCGAGTTCCTGAAATTTCTGAACACGATCGACCGCGAGACACCCAAGGGCTTACAGGTCCATCTGATCCTGGATAACTACAGCACCCACAAGCACGCCGAGGTCGACCGGTGGCTCAACCGGCACAAGCGTTTTCACCTGCACTTCACGCCGACCTCATCGTCATGGCTCAACCAGGTCGAGCGCTGGTTTCGGGATCTGACCGACAAGAACCTGCGTCGCGGGGTCTTCGCCAGCGTGCCCGATCTGATCGCCAGCATCGAGCAATATCTCAACGCCCACAACGCCGATCCCACGCCCTATGTTTGGACGGCCACCTCCGAATCCATCCTCGCCAAAGTTCAGCGAGCACGTACCAAACTCGAACAAGTAGTCAGCCAAAACTGAGACACACCACTAGGCGCACACGACGTGGATCGGGCAGTGCTCGGCACAGAAGTTTCAAAACGGCGATGCGGCGTGAAACGTATCGAAGTGCAAGTCGCCGGCCTCGCAGGCGGCGGCGACCTGCGCATCGGTGCTAAGCCGCACCGGCCAATCGGGCGGCCAGCAAATCGCGCTAGAAGGCGAGGTCACCGCGGTCGTAACTGAGTGGTTCCGACCGAAGCGCTAATCCCGCCTTGGAATCACCGGGTTATGCGACGGGCGGCTCGACACGTTCAGACCGCGGGGCCTGGCACATCAGATAGTAGCCGTCCAGCCGACGGCATCGGGCGCGCTGAACCAGGCGTCGTCCATTGGCCGCACGAAGCGCTCCTCGGGCCCCAAGACCAGCCGTCGCAAGTACGCGAGGGCCGGGCCGGCAAACTCGCGCCGCTGATCAGGAAGGTCGCATTTGGTAAGCGGCTGAACCTATTTCACTTAGCGCAGAATCTTGGCGTAGAGCAGGCTGTCGTGCGGTTCGGGCCCGATGGTCGGGTAGACGGAGTGGCGGCGCAGCCGGCCTTCCAACACGAATCCGGCTCGCCGCAGTAACCCCGCCGAGCGGGTGTTGTCGACGTGACATGTGGCCCAGACGCGGTATACGCAGGGGTCGGCGGCCAGCTCGCCCAGCAGCACACCCAGCGCTTCGGACATCAGACCGGCACCCCACCACCGCCGGCCAAGGCAGTAGCCGATTTCGACGGAGTGACGCACCCGGCTTCGGCAGCTGATCAGGCCGACGATGTCGCCGCTGTCGCGGAGCACGAGCAGCCAGGTCCGCTCGCCGCCGTCGGCGTTGAAATGCTCGGTGATCACCCGTCGCGTCTCGTCGACATCGGGATGCGGCGACCACAGCAGGTAGCGGGTGACCTCAAAATCGCCGGCAATCCCGTCGAACAACGCTTCGGCGTCATCGAGCACGGGTGGGCGCAGCAGCAACCGTGCGCCCTCGAGGTACTCGGGCGGGAACCGGGCCACGGCGCGCACCGCTAGAGCCCGAGGGCGCGATAGGTATGGCGGACGAATCTGGGCTGGGCCGTCCGCAGCTTGGCCAGCGCGGGGTTGCCCGCCACCGCCGACGCGGCATCCACGGACAAATCCGGACAGTGCTGGATCAGGTACAGCAGGATCAGGTCGGCGGACGGGTCGGCCTGCCACCATGTCCCGTATGCGCCAGGCCAGCTGAATGTTCCCGGCCCGCCCGGACCGAACAGCGGCGCCGATTTCGCCGGATCGGTCACCACCGACAAATTCAACCCGAACCCGCGACCCACCCAGAACGGTGCTCCCAAGAAGTTGTGGCGCTTCTGCTCGTCGGTCAGCCGATCGGTGCGCATCAGCCGTGCCGACTCCGGCGACAGCACCCGGACTCCGTCGACCCTCCCGCCGCCCAACAGCATTCGCACGAACCGCAGGTAGTCGTCGGCGGTCGACCACAACCCGCCACCGGCGTTGGGAAACGACGGCGGCCTGACCTGTGGTGGCCCCATCACGTCGTGGCGCAACTTGTCGTCCTCGTCGAGCCGGTACATGGTGGCGGCGCGCCCCCGCGCTTCGGCTGCGACGAAAAAGCCCGTGTCGGTCATGCCCGCCGGACCCAGCACGCGCTCGTTCAGCACCTGATGAAACGGCTTGGTCTCGACCCGGGACACGATGACGCCCAGCACGTCGATCGCATGGCTGTAGGTCACCCGGTCGCCGGGCTGGTGAACCAATGGCAGGGCGGCCAGTTCGGCCAGCCAGGTGTCCGAGCCCTTGCCGAAGGGCAGCCGCATGTAGGCCCGCGAGATGGGCCCGGACACCGAGAAACTGTAGGCCAGGCCGCTGGTGTGGGTCAGCAGATCCTCGACCACGATGGGACGCCGGGCCGGATGTGTGCGGTCCAGCGGGCCATGCGGGTCGTCCAGCACCCGCGGGTCGGCCAGCTCCGGCGCCCAGCGCGCGATGGGGTCCCGCAATGTCAGCTTGCCCTCGTCGACCAGGCTCATGGCCGCGGCAACCGTCACCGGCTTGGTCATCGACGCGATGCGAAACAGCGTGTCGCGTTGCATCGGCAGGCCCGCATCGACGTCGCGGTAGCCGATCTCGTTGACCTGCAGCACCTCTCCGCGTTGCCAGACCACGGTCACCGCGCCGGAAAGCAGGCCGGCGTCACAGACTTGGCGAATGGATGCCTGATTGCCGTCGAGCTTCACCGGCCCTAGGTTAGTCGCCGGACGTGGGCGGGCGCGGCCGGGGGACCGCCTATCGGCCCAGGGCGATCAACCGCGGGTCGGGGCTCCTTGCGAGCGGTTGTTTACTTGTGCGAAAAGCCTTACGACCTGGCCATGGCGTGTTAGTGTCGCGCTCTCCGGCAATGTGATCTGGGGAACAGGCTGTGGGAGCAACGGCATGCGGTTGGCAACCGAACTGTTGCGGTGAACCAGGGTGCGGGGAGCGGTCACCAAGACCCGCAACTGCGGACGCGGACCGGCGTGCCGGCCTGCGTTCATGCCATATGAAGCTAGCGACCCGCTGCTCTTTACCACCGGTTGGATAACTCAGCAAAGGTTGGCCATGAATGGCTTGATCTCACAAGCGCAAACCTCCCACCGACGTGTCACCCATCGACCCTCGTTACCGGTGTCGGCCGCGATGCTGTTAGCGGCAGCACTGATCGCGACGGTCATTACCGGATGCGGCCACAAATCGGCCACGTCAACCTCCCAGACTTCCGGGGCATCCGGAAGCTCCGCCGCGACCAGCGCGTCCGGGTCATCCGGCGCCCCCTCACCGGAAGCCCAGCAACTCCTGCAGGACAGCTCCAAAGCGACCAAGGGCTTGCACTCTGTTCATGTCAGTTTGCAAACAACCAACATCACGACGCTCCCGATGGAGAGCGTCAACGCCGACGTGACCAATCAGCCCGAGGGCAACGGTCAGGCCGTCGGTGATGCCATGATCAGGTTGCAGCCGAAAGCTCCTGCGGTGCCCAAACAATTCCTGGTCACCAACAAGACCATGTACACCAAAGACGACGCCGGAAAGTACACCTCGATGGGGCCGGCGGAGAAAATCTACGACCCGGGCATCGTTCTCGACAAGGACAAGGGGCTGGGCAACGTGATCGCCAAGGTCCAGAGTCCGCAGATCGCCGGAAATGAAACGATCGACGGTATCGCCACGGTCAAGGTGACCGGAACCATCGACGCCGCCGTGATCGATCCACTGGTGCCTCAGCTGGGCAAGGGTGGGGGCACGCTGCCGATCACCTTGTACATTGTCGATGTCAAGGCCGCGGGTGGCGGCACCACCGCGACGTCGGGACCGCCTGCTCCCACGGCCAGCCCGAACCTGGTGCGGATGGTCATCGACAAGGACCAGGGCCACGTCACCATCAACCTGTCCGCCTGGGGCGCGCCGGTCACCATTCCTAACCCGACGGCATAACCAGCGCGGGCGCATTCCGGATTGGGAACCGGCCCGCAACTGCCACCAGGCGGCCAGCGCTGCCGGCAGTCTGCGGACCGGTTTCCCCGCCCGCGCGGTTGCCCCCTTGGGGCGCAACCGATTTGGTGCACCAGCGGCGCAGATTACCCGCCCGGAATTCCGTTGAGAATTCTCCAAGGCCATACCTCCACCATTGGGGCACCATTGGGGCACCATTGGGGTCACTTCGCCGGAAACGGCGGCTAGCACCCGATCTCACCGATCAGACCTGGAGGAATACGAATGACGAACGACGTCCCAGACGTGCGGGAGCGCGGCCCCGGCCTGCGCCCCGCGCCTCCTCCGGGCGGGCCACCGCTGTCAGACGTGTGGGTCTACAACGGCCGGGCATACGACCTCAGCGACTGGATATCCAAGCACCCCGGCGGCGCCTTCTTCATCGGGCGCACCAAGAACCGCGACATCACCGCGATCATCAACTCCTACCATCGTGACCCGGCCAAGGTCGAACGGATCTTGGAGCGGCGCTATGCATTGGGCCGCGACGCGACACCGCGCGACATTCATCCCAAACACAACGCGCCGCCGTTTCTCTTCAAAGACGACTTCAACAGCTGGCGCGACACCCCGAAGTACCGTTTCGACAACCCGAACGACTTGATGCACCGCGTCAAAGCACGCCTGACCGAGCCGGCGCTGACCGCCCGAATCACACGGATGGACCGGCTGTTCAACATCGTGGTGGCATTCCTGGCCGTCGGCTATCTGGCGGTCCAGGCCGTGCGGTTGGCCGAACCACGGTGGATGCCGTTGTGGGCCTTCGTCATTGCGATGGTGCTGCTGCGCAATTCACTGGTCGGGTACGGCCATTACGCACTGCATCGGGCGCAACGCGGCCCTAATCGGTTCTTGGCCAATGCCTTCGACCTGAACTATGTGGCGTTGTCGTTGGTGGTCGCCGACGGGCACACGTTGCTGCATCACCCGTACACGCAAAGCGACGTCGACATCAAGAAGAACGTCTTCACGATGATGATGCAGTTGCCGCGGCTGTATCGGGTTCCGGTGCATACGGTTCACAAGTTCGGCCACCTGGTCACCGGCATGGCCATCCGCATCGCCGACGTATGGAATATGACCCGCAAGGTGGGTGTCGAGGAGGGCTACGGAAGCTGGCGCAACGCGCTGCCGCACTTCCTGGGGTCGTCCGGGGTGCGTCTGCTGCTGGTCACCGAGATGGTGGTTTTCGCACTCGCCGGTGACTTCTGGGCCTGGGCACTGCAATTCGTCGTCACCCTGTGGGTCAGCACCTTCCTGGTAGTGGCGAGCCACGAGTTCGAGGACGACGCCGACGAGGCTGCCGCAACCGGTGAAGACTGGGGCGTGGATCAGGTGGTGCACGCCAACGACCTGGCGGTGGTCGGGAATCGCTACGTCGACTGCTTCCTGTCGGCCGGCCTGAGTTCCCACCGCGTCCACCATGTATTGCCGTTCCAGCGCAGCGGTTTCGCCAATATCGTCACCGAGGACGTATTACGAGAAGAAGCCGCGAAGTCCGGCGTCGAGTGGGTTCCGGCGAAGCGTTTCGTAATCGATCGGCTGCCGAAGCTCTGCCGGACCTACCTGCTCTCGCCGTCTCGCCAAGCCAGCGAGCACAAGTGGGGTTTCCTTCGGGAACACTGCTCGCCGGCGGCCTGGAAAGCCAGTGCCGGCTACGTGGTCGCCGGCTTCGTCGGAATCGGGTCGGTATGAGCAGCGCAGCCGACGGCGGTGCCTTGCACCCGGTGGCCGACGCGTCCGGCTACCAACCCCACTATGACCTTGCCCAGTTGCCGCCGGCTCCGCCGACGACGGTGGCCGTCATCGAAGCCATGGCGACCGGTGTGCCGCAACGGGTGGTCCGCCAGTCCGACGCCGCGGCGCGGGTGGCTCAGATGTTCGTCGATCCGCAACAGCGGGAACGGGTTTCGCGGGTCTACGAGAAGACCCGCATCGATACGCGCAGGATGGCCGTCGACCCGCTGGCCGCCGAGTTCGACGCGTTCCGGCGCGAACCCGCGACCATCCGGGACCGGATGAGCCTGTTCTACCGGCATGCGGTGCCGCTGGCGGTCGAGGTGAGCCGGCGTGCGCTCGACCGGCTTTCCTATGGCGCCGACGAGATCGGGCTGTTGGTGTTCGTCACCAGCACCGGGTTCGTCGCTCCGGGCGTTGATGTGGCGATCGTCAAGGAACTCGGCCTGTCGCAGGCGATTTCGCGAGTCGTGATCAATTTCATGGGATGCGCGGCCGCGATGAACGCCATTCGCACCGCCACCAACTACGTCCGTGCCCATCCGGCGATGAAGGCGTTGCTGGTGTGCATCGAATTGTGCTCGGTGAATGCGGTTTTCGCCGACAATGTCAACGATGTGGTGATCCACAGCCTGTTCGGCGATGGCTGCGCAGCGCTGCTGATCGGTGCTAGCCAGGTGCAGCAGCAGTTGCCGGCGGGCAGTGTGGTGATCCGCAGCAACTTCAGCCAGCTGCTCGACGACGCCGAAGACGGAATCGTGCTGGGCGTCAACCATGACGGCATCACCTGCGAGCTGTCGGAGAACCTGCCCGACTACATTTACCGAGGCGTCGCGCCGGTAGTCGAAAACATGTTGTACGACAACGGATTACAACAATCTGATATCGATCTGTGGGCGATCCATCCGGGTGGGCCCAAGATCATCGAACAGTCGGTGCGCTCGTTGGGCATCGGAGTCGAATGCGCGGCGCCCAGCTGGGACGTGTTGGCCCGCTACGGCAACATGCTGAGTGTCTCGCTGATCTTCGTGCTGGAAATGATGGTGCAGCAGGCGGAGTCGGAGAAACCTCTCTCGACCGGCGTGGCGTTCGCGTTCGCGCCCGGGGTCACCGTTGAAGGCATGCTGTTCGACGTCGTGCGAGGCGGCAAATGACCGATACCCACGAGCCGCAGCGGGGAAGTGCGCCGGCGAACGATCGCGTCGCATACCGCTCGCTGATGACGGACAACTCACGTTGGGACGCACTGCAACTGCGCGCCGGCGACATCGTCATCTCGACACCGTCGAAGTGCGGGATGACCTGGACCCAACGGCTGGTGTCCCTGCTGATCTTCGACGGACCGGAGCTGCCCGGACCATTGTCGACGGTGTCGCCGTGGCTCGACCAAACCATCCGCCCCATCGAGGAGGTTGTTGCCGTCCTCGACGCGCAGGATCACCGCCGGTTCATCAAAACCCATACGCCGTTGGACGGCCTGGTGCTCGATGATCGGGTCACCTATATCTGCGTGGGCCGCGATCCGCGCGATGCCGCGGTGTCGATGCTGTTCCACGTGGCCAATGTCGACGCCGAGCGGTTGCGGGAATTGCATGAGGCGGCGGTGCCGCCGCAGCTGCGATCGGGCCCGCCGGGTCCGGAGCCCGGCCATGCGGCTGGCGGGCGTGGTCCGGCCGAGGAGTTCCGCGATTGGATGGAGGGTCCGGCGCTGCCGCCGCCGGGAGTGGGGTTCGCGCCTCCCAAAGGGATCGGAACGCTGGCCAACGTGCTGCACCACTTCGGCACGGCATGGCAGCGGCGGCAGCTGCCGAATGTGGCGCTGTTCCACTACGCCGACTATCAGCTGGACCTGATAGCCGAGCTGATGCGGCTTGCCGCGGTACTCGGCATCGATCTGAGTCGCGATCGTGCCCGCGAACTGGTCGCGCACGCGTCGCTGGACGCCATGCGATCGCGCGCGGCGGAGATCGCCCCCAACACCACCGACGGCATCTGGCACAGCGAGGAGCAATTCTTCCGTCGCGGCCGCAGCGGCGACTGGCAGCAGTACTTCACCCACGACGAGCACCGCCGCTACAACCACCGGATCAACCAGCTCGCCCCGCCCGATCTGCTGGCCTGGGCGCACGAGGGCCGCCGCGGCTGCGACCCGGCCCGGTGACTGACGGTCAGCCCGACGTGCGCCGTTGCGCTCGTACGTACCAAAACGCCATTTCCGTTTCGGTCCCGTCCATGTCGCGGCGCACGGTGACGGGCTCCAGTGATTCGACATCCCAGCCGGCGCCGCCGAGCACGTCGCGCAGCGTCTGCTCGGACACCGCCGGTCGTGGCCATTGCTCACTCGGCGGATTGGCGTCGGAGAAGCAACTGATCAGCAGGGTGGCGCCGGGACGGGTGGCGCGGTGCACGGCGGCGGCATAGCTGCGCTTGCCGTCGTCGTCGAGGCAATGGAACATGCCGCTGTCGATGACGGTGTCGAATGCGCCGGTGTAGCCCTCGAGCGTGGTGGCGTCGGCTGCCGCGAACCTCACGTCAACTCCGGCGTCGGCGGTGCGGCGTTCGGCGGTGATCAGCGCGGTCGGCGAAATGTCCAACGCGGTCACGCGGTGTCCGTGCCCAGCCAGATAGATCGCGTTGTCGCCGAGCCCGCAGCCGATGTCGAGCACCTCACCGTGGACCCAGCTACGGGTCTGCCAGGCGATCACGCTCTCTTTGGGCGCCTTGGTATCCCACGGCGGCGTCGTCACCGGCGGGATGCCTTCGGCCGGGCTTTCGCCGCGGTAGAGGGCGTCGAAATCTATGCGCGGTCGGCCGGATTCGGTTGCGGAAGGGCTGGGATCCGTCACCTTCGCCAGGATAGAACCCTTGCCGACGAGCTTGACCCCACCGGCCGGTCAGCGTCACTTTGGTCACAGATGCCACAGCACTCTGGCTGAGCCGATACCCGACGCGCCCACTTCACCGGAAAATTCGGGGCGACCAGGAGCTGCTGGTCATCGATGCAACTTCTTGTGATGGCGGGTGTTTGGCGGAAAGCTCACGGCCTCGCCGAGTCGGTTGTGATGCTGCCGCATCGAGTGTGCGGTGGCGTATTTGAGGGTGTATGCAGGGCGGGAAAACCGCGCTCAGGGCCGCCCTGACGGCACACTCGGCGCCGTCAGCTCACACTCGGCGTCCTTAGCTCACACTCGACACCGTCAGCTCACACTCGACACCGTCAGCCCCATGACCGCCCAGAGCGACAACTCTGGCAGGCCGCGGGCTGTCGCTGTGAGCTGGCACAACGCGCATCCCTTCGCTCCAGAGGCCACTGTGGCGGAAGTGACAAGACACGCGACAGCGAAGTCCGCCACGCCGCCCGCGTCACCCCCGTACCCGAAGCAGGTGCTACGCTGCCCCGCAGCCGACATCCTTTAACGATCCGTCCAGAGAGGCGGAGAAGGAGGTCACGATCTCGCATGGGTACCGCGGGTGCTGCCGCCGTTGGCGGCGAACCCCGAGAACTGATGTCCGCCGCCGACGTCGGTCGCACCATTTCCCGCATCGCGCACCAGATCATCGAAAAAACCGCACTCGATAGCCCCGACTCGCCGCGAGTGGTGCTGTTGGGCATCCCGACCCGCGGCGTGACCCTGGCCCGGCGGCTGGCAACCCATATCCGCGAATACAGCGGTGTCGAGGTGGCCGATGGCGCGCTGGACATCACGCTGTACCGCGATGACCTGATGAGCAAACCGCCGCGGCCGCTGGAGGAGACGGCGATCCCGGCCGGGGGTATCGACGACGCGCTGGTGATTCTGGTCGACGACGTGCTGTACTCCGGTCGCTCGGTGCGTTCCGCCCTGGACGCGCTGCGCGATGTGGGCCGGCCGCGCGCGGTGCAGTTGGCCGTGCTGGTCGACCGTGGCCACCGGGAACTGCCGGTGCGCGCCGACTACGTCGGCAAGAACGTGCCGACCTCCCGCAGCGAGAGCGTGCACGTGCAGCTCCGCGAACACGACGGGCACGACGGCGTGGTGATCTCGCGATGAGGACCGGTCATGAGTAGTAGGCATCTGCTGGCCGCCGGCGACCTGAGCCGCGACCAGGCCACCGCCATCCTCGACGACGCCGATCGGTTCGCGCAGGCTCTGGTCGGCCGCGAGGTCCGCAAACTGCCGACGCTGCGCGGCCGCACCATCGTCACGATGTTCTACGAGAACTCGACGCGAACCCGGGTGTCCTTCGAGGTGGCCGGCAAGTGGATGAGCGCCGACGTGATCAACGTCAGCGCCGCCGGATCCTCGGTGGGCAAGGGCGAGTCGCTGCGCGACACCGCGCTGACCCTGCGTGCGGCCGGCGCCGATGCCCTGATCATCCGGCACCCGGCCTCGGGAGCCGCGCGTCTGCTGGCCGACTGGACCAGAAACGGCGAGGACGGCCCGTCGGTGATCAACGCCGGCGATGGCACCCACGAGCACCCCACCCAGGCGCTGCTGGACGCGCTGACCATCCGGCAGCGGCTCGGCGGCATCGAGGGCCGTCGCGTGGTGATCGTCGGCGACATCCTGCACAGCCGGGTGGCGCGCTCCAACGTCATGTTGCTGCACACGCTGGGCGCCGAGGTTGTGCTGGTGGCGCCGCCGACATTGCTGCCGGTGGGGGCCGAGGGTTGGCCCGTCACCGTGTCCTACGATTTCGACGCCGAATTACCGGCCGCCGACGCGGTGCTGATGCTGCGGGTCCAGGCCGAGCGGATGACCGGCGGTTTCTTCCCGTCCGCGCGCGAGTATTCGGTGCGCTACGGCCTTTCCGACCGGCGGCAGGCGATGCTGCCCGGCCATGCCGTGGTGCTGCATCCCGGGCCGATGCTGCGCGGCATGGAGATCGCCTTTTCGGTTGCCGATTCGTCCCAATCGGCTGTGCTGCAACAGGTTTCCAACGGTGTCCACGTGCGGATGGCGGTGTTGTTCCATCTGCTGGTGGGGGCCGATGCGGCCGGGAAAGAAGGTGCGGCGTGACCGTGTTCATCCGCGGAGTCCGGCTGTACGGCGAGGGGGAGCGCGTCGACGTACTGGTCGATGACGGCCAGATCGCCGACATCGGCGCGGGGCTGGCCATCCCGGAGCGGGCCGACGTCATCGACGCCACCGGCCAGGTGCTGCTGCCCGGCCTGGTCGACCTGCACACCCATCTGCGCGAGCCCGGCCGTGAGTACGCCGAGGACATCGAAACCGGCTCGGCCGCAGCGGCTTTGGGTGGCTTCACCGCGGTGTTCGCGATGGCCAATACGCACCCGGTGGCCGACAGCCCGGTGGTCACCGACCACGTGTGGCGCCGCGGTCAGGAGGTGGGCCTGGTCGACGTGCACCCGGTCGGCGCGGTGACGGTGGGGTTGGCCGGGGCCGAACTCACCGAGATGGGCATGATGAACGCCGGTGCCGCCGCGGTGCGGATGTTCTCCGACGACGGTGTCTGTGTGCACGACCCGCTGGTGATGCGCCGCGCCCTGGAATATGCCACCGGTCTCGGCGTGCTGATCGCTCAGCACGCCGAGGAGCCCAGGCTGACCGTCGGGGCCGTCGCGCACGAAGGTCCGAACGCCGCGCGGCTGGGGCTGTCGGGATGGCCCAGGGCCGCCGAGGAATCCATCGTCGCCCGCGACGCGCTGCTGGCCCGCGACGCGGGCGCTCGGGTGCACATCTGCCACGCCTCCACCGCGGGTACCGTCGAGATCTTGAAATGGGCTAAGAACCAAGGCATTTCGATCACGGCCGAGGTCACCCCCCATCACTTGCTGCTCGACGACGGCCGACTGTCGGGCTATGACGGGGTGAACCGGGTCAACCCGCCGCTGCGCGAAGCCGCCGACGCCAGCGCCCTGCGCCACGCGCTGGCCGAGGGGATCATCGACTGTGTGGCCACCGACCACGCCCCACATGCCGAACACGAGAAGTGTGTCGAATTCTCCGCGGCGCGCCCCGGCATGCTCGGATTGCAGACCGCGCTGTCGGTGGTGGTGCAGACGATGGTGCGGCCAGGCCTGTTGGACTGGCGCGGCGTGGCGCGGGTGATGAGCGAGAATCCGGCGCGGATCGTGGGCCTGCCTGATCATGGGCGTCCGCTGCAGGTGGGGGAGCCGGCCAATCTGACCGTGGTGGACCCCGAGGCCACCTGGACGGTTACCGGGGCCGAGTTGGCCAGCCGGTCGGCCAACACCCCTTACGAATCGATGACATTGCCGGCCACCGTGACGATGACCTTGCTGCGCGGAAAGGTCACCGCCCGGGACGGAAAGAGTCCCGCATGAACACCGGCACGCTGGTGGGCTCGGTGATCTTCGCGGCGGTGCTGGTGGCGGCGATCGCGGTGGTGATCGCGCTGATGATGCGGGGCTGGCGGCGGCGCGCGCAGCAGCAAGCGCAGCAAATCGGCGAGTTGCCCGACGTTCCCGGACAGGTGGGCGCCGCGACCGCCACCCTCCGCGGTGTCTACGTCGGCTGCACGCTCTCGCCGTCGTGGAACGACCGGGTAGCGGTCGGCGATCTCGGGTATCGCAGCAAGGCGGTGCTGACCCGCCACCAGGACGGCATTATGCTGGAACGTATTGGGGCGCAGTCGCTTTGGATTCCATGGCAGTCCATTACCGCGCTGCGTACCGAGCGCGGCGTCGCCGGTAAGGTCGCCGCCCGGGACGGGATCTTGGCGATCCGGTGGCAACTGCCATCGGGCGTCGAGATCGACACCGGGTTCCGGGCGGACAACCGCGATGATTACGACGGTTGGGTGGAAGGAGCCGCGTGACCAAGGCCCTGCTGATACTCGAGGACGGCCGCGTCTTCACCGGAACGCCGTTCGGCGCCGTCGGCCAAACACTGGGCGAAGCCGTGTTCAGCACCGGCATGTCCGGCTACCAGGAGACGCTGACCGACCCCAGTTATCACCGCCAGATCGTGGTGGCCACCGCGCCGCAGATCGGCAACACCGGCTGGAACGGCGAGGACGCCGAGAGCCGCGGCGACAAGATCTGGGTCGCCGGCTACGCGGTGCGTGACCCGTCGCCGCGAGCCTCCAACTGGCGCGCCACCGGCACCCTCGAAGACGAGCTGATCCGCCAGCACATCGTCGGCATCGCCGGGATCGACACCCGGGCCGTGGTGCGTCATCTGCGCAGCCGAGGGTCGATGAAGGCAGGGGTGTTCTCGGGCGCTGCGCTCGCCGAGCCCGAAACGCTGATCGAGCGGGTGCGCGCCCAGCCGCCCATGCTGGGCGCCGATCTCGCCGGCGAGGTCAGTACCCCGCAGCCGTATGTCGTCGAACCCGAAGGGCCATCGGGAATTCCCAGGTTTACCGTCGTCGCACTCGACCTGGGTATCAAGACCAACACGCCGCGCAACTTCGCCCGGCGTGGGATCCGCAGTCACGTGCTGCCCTCGTCGGTGAGTTTCGACCAGATCGCCGACATCAACCCGCACGGCGTGTTCCTTTCCAACGGCCCCGGTGACCCGGCGACCGCCGACCACGTCGTCGCGCTCACCCGCGAGGTGCTGGGCGCCGGAATCCCGTTGTTCGGCATCTGTTTCGGCAATCAGATCCTGGGCCGGGCGCTGGGCCTGTCGACCTACAAGATGGTCTTCG
Organism: Mycobacterium persicum; assembly: GCF_002086675.1. GTDB lineage: Bacteria > Actinomycetota > Actinomycetes > Mycobacteriales > Mycobacteriaceae > Mycobacterium > Mycobacterium persicum. The sequence goes on along the minus strand of NZ_MVIF01000100.1, from coordinate 4,763 downwards.
GCCACCGCGGGATCAACATCCCGGTGATCGACCACGCCACCGGGCGGGTGGCGGTGACCGCGCAAAACCACGGCTTCGCGCTAGAGGGCGAGGCCGGACAGCGCTTCGACACGCCGTTCGGCCGGGCCGTCGTCAGCCACACCTGCGCCAACGACGGAGTGGTCGAGGGCGTCAGACTCACTGACGGACGGGCGTTTTCGGTGCAATACCACCCCGAGGCCGCGGCCGGGCCGCATGACGCGGAGTACCTGTTCGACCGATTTGTCGAGCTGATGGAGGGCCGGTGATGGTGAGGGCGGGTGTCGATACAGCGACACGTCGTAACAGGGGTACAGCTGCATCCGCTCGCGCCCAGAAAGGGGACTGCTAGTGCCGCGTCGCCCGGACCTCAACCACGTCCTGGTCATCGGCTCGGGGCCGATCGTCATCGGACAGGCCTGTGAGTTCGACTACTCCGGCACCCAGGCCTGCCGGGTGCTGCGCGCCGAGGGACTGCAGGTCAGCCTGGTCAACTCCAACCCGGCGACCATCATGACCGACCCGGAATACGCCGACCACACCTACGTCGAGCCCATCACCCCGGCCTTCGTCGAAAGGGTGATCGCCCAACAGGCCGAGCGCGGCAACAAGATCGACGCGCTGTTGGCCACCTTGGGTGGCCAGACGGCGCTCAACACCGCGGTCGCGCTGTACGAGAACGGGGTACTCGAACGCTACGGGGTCGAGCTGATCGGCGCCGACTTCGACGCCATCCAGCGCGGCGAGGACCGGCAGCGGTTCAAGGACATTGTCACCAAGGTCGGCGGTGAATCAGCCCGCAGCCGAGTGTGTTTCACCATGGACGAGGTCCGCGAGACGGTGGACGAGCTCGGCCTGCCGGTGGTGGTGCGGCCGTCGTTCACCATGGGCGGACTGGGCTCGGGGATGGCGCACTCGGCCGACCAGGTGGATCGGATGGCCGGCGCCGGGCTGGCAGCCTCACCCAGCGCCAACGTGCTGATCGAGGAATCGATCTACGGCTGGAAGGAATTCGAGCTCGAGCTGATGCGCGACGGCCACGACAACGTGGTGGTGGTGTGCTCCATCGAGAACGTCGACCCGATGGGGGTGCACACCGGTGACTCCGTCACCGTCGCGCCGGCGATGACGCTGACCGACCGCGAATACCAGCGGATGCGTGATCTGGGCATCGCGATCCTGCGTGAGGTTGGGGTGGACACCGGCGGCTGCAACATCCAGTTCGCGGTCAACCGGCGCGACGGCCGGCTGATCGTGGTCGAGATGAATCCGCGGGTGTCGCGGTCAAGTGCGTTGGCGTCCAAGGCCACCGGCTTCCCGATCGCCAAGATCGCCGCGAAGCTGGCCATCGGTTACACCCTCGATGAGATCGTCAACGACATCACCAAGGAGACCCCTGCCTGCTTCGAGCCCACCCTCGACTATGTGGTGGTCAAGGCGCCGCGGTTCGCATTCGAGAAATTCCCCGGCGCCGACCCGACGCTGACCACCACCATGAAATCCGTGGGCGAGGCAATGTCGTTGGGCCGCAACTTCGTCGAGGCGCTCGGTAAGGTGATGCGCTCGTTGGAGACCACCCGTGCCGGGTTCTGGACGGGCCCGGACCCCGACGGCGACATCGCTCAGGTGCTGACCCGGCTGCAAACCCCCACCGAAGGCCGGCTCTACGACATTGAACTGGCGCTGCGGCTGGGTGCTTCGGTGGAGCAAGCCACCGAAGCCAGCGGTGTCGACCCTTGGTTCGTCGCCCAGATCGGCGAGCTGGTCACGCTGCGCGCCGAATTGGTCGACGCGCCGGTACTGGACGCGGAGTTGCTGCGACGCGCCAAGCACAGCGGACTGTCGGATCGCCAGATCGCGTCGTTGCGACCGGAATTGGCGGGGGAGGCCGGGGTCCGATCACTGCGCGAGCGACTGGGCATCCATCCGGTGTACAAGACGGTCGACACCTGCGCGGCCGAGTTCGAGGCCAAGACGCCCTACCATTACAGCAGCTACGAGCTGGACCCGGCCGCCGAGACCGAGGTGGCGCCGCAGACCGAGAAACCCAAGGTACTGATCCTGGGATCGGGTCCCAATCGCATCGGGCAGGGCATCGAATTCGACTACAGCTGTGTGCATGCGGCAACCACGTTGAGCCAGGCCGGTTTTGAGACCGTGATGATCAACTGCAACCCGGAGACGGTGTCCACCGACTACGACACCGCCGACCGGCTGTACTTCGAGCCGCTGACCTTCGAAGACGTCCTCGAGGTGTATCGGGCCGAAGCAGAATCTGCCGAAGGCGGTCCCGGAGTCGTCGGCGTCATCGTCCAACTCGGCGGCCAAACCCCACTCGGGCTGGCGCAGCGCCTTGCCGACGCCGGCGTCCCGATCGTGGGCACCCCCCCGGAAGCGATCGACCTGGCCGAGGACCGGGGCGCCTTCGGCGATCTGCTATGCACCGCGGGCCTGCCGGCGCCGAAATACGGCACCGCGACGACGTTCGCCCAGGCCCGCCGGATTGCCGACGAGATCGGCTATCCGGTGCTGGTGCGGCCGTCGTATGTGTTGGGTGGTCGGGGCATGGAGATCGTCTACGACGAGGAGACGCTGAAGGGCTACATCACGCGGGCCACCCAGCTCTCGCCCGAACATCCGGTGCTCGTTGACCGTTTCCTCGAAGATGCGGTCGAGATCGATGTGGATGCGCTGTGCGATGGCGCCGAGGTATACATCGGCGGAATCATGGAGCACATCGAGGAAGCCGGGGTCCACTCCGGCGATTCGGCCTGCGCGCTGCCGCCGGTGACGTTGGGCCGCAGCGACATCGAGAAGGTGCGCAACGCCACCGAAGCCATCGCGCAGGGTATCGGGGTGGTGGGGTTGCTCAACGTGCAATACGCGCTCAAAGACGACGTCCTCTACGTCCTGGAGGCCAACCCGCGCGCCAGCCGAACGGTGCCGTTCGTCTCGAAGGCCACCGCGGTGCCCCTCGCCAAGGCGTGCGCGCGGATCATGTTGGGCGCCAGCATCGCCCAACTTCGTGCCGAAGGCATGCTGGTGGCCTCGGGCGACGGCGGGAACGCCGACCCGTACGCCCCCATCGCGGTCAAGGAAGCCGTGCTGCCGTTTCACCGGTTTCGCCGCGCCGACGGTGCGGCCATCGACTCGCTGTTGGGCCCGGAGATGAAATCCACCGGTGAGGTGATGGGCATCGATCGTGATTTCGGCAGTGCGTTCGCCAAGAGTCAGACGGCGGCTTACGGCTCGCTGCCGGCGCACGGGACGGTGTTCGTCTCGGTCGCCAACCGCGACAAGCGCTCACTGGTGTTCCCGGTGAAACGACTAGCCGACTTGGGGTTTCGCGTTCTGGCTACAGAAGGGACCGCAGAGATGCTGCGCCGCAACGGGATTCCGTGCGACGAGGTACGCAAGCATTTCGAGTCGCCGCAGCCGGGCCGCCCTGAGATGTCGGCCGTCGACGCCATCCGGGCCGGCGAGGTCGACATGGTCATCAACACCCCCTACGGCAATTCCGGTCCGCGTATCGACGGCTATGAGATCCGCTCGGTCGCGGTGGCCGTCAACATTCCGTGCATCACCACGGTGCAGGGCGCGTCGGCCGCGGTGCAGGGCATCGAAGCCGGAATTCGCGGCGACATCGGAGTCCGGTCGCTACAAGAATTGCACCGCGCGATCGATTCGCGGAGCGCCGACCGGTGACCGGCTTTGGCACCAGGCTGGCCGAGGCCAAGGCGCGCCGGGGGCCGCTGTGTTTGGGCATCGATCCCCATCCCGAGCTGCTGCGGGCCTGGGATCTGCCGGCCACCGCCGACGGCCTGGCCGTGTTCTGCGATATCTGCGTGCGGGCCTACGCCGGTTTCGCAGTGGTCAAGCCACAGGTGGCGTTCTTCGAGTCCTACGGCGCCGAGGGATATGCGGTGCTGGAACGCACCATTGCCGCGTTACGAGCCCACGGGGTGCTGGTACTGGCCGACGCCAAGCGCGGCGACATCGGCTCCACGATGGCCGCCTACGCCGCGGCCTGGGCCGGCGACTCGCCGTTGGCCGCCGACGCCGTGACCGCGTCGCCGTACCTGGGGTTCGGGTCGCTGCGGCCGCTGCTGGAGGTCGCTGCGGCTCATGACCGAGGCGTGTTCGTGTTGGCGGCGACCTCCAATCCCGAGGGTGCGACCGTGCAGCGTGCCGACGCCGACGGCCGCACGGTGGCGCAGCTGATCGTCGACCACGTTGCGGCAGCTAACCAGGCGACCAAACCCGGGCCCGGATCCGTCGGCGTGGTAGTCGGGGCGACCGTGGTGCAGCCCCCCGACCTGAGCGCCCTGAGTGGACCGGTGCTGGTCCCTGGTGTCGGGGTGCAGGGTGGGCGGCCCGAGGCGCTCGGCGGACTGGGCGGGGCGGCGCCGGACCAGCTGTTGCCCGCGGTGTCGCGTGAGGTGTTGCGGGCGGGCCCTCGCGTGTCGGAATTGCGCGCGGCGGCCGAACGGATGCGCGACGTCGTCGCCTACCTCGCGGCGGTGTGATTGCGGGCCGAGCGACGCTCCCGCCCCGCCGGCTACAACAGCACCCCGTTCTGCCCGGCGAAGCCGGGTGGGCCGATCAATTTCCCGCCGTCGCCGCCGGCACCGCGGCGCCACCGGTGCCGACGGCGCTGGTGACGTCACCGCCGTTACCACCGTTCCCGCCGTCGCCGATCAGCCCAGCCTTGCCGCCGGCCCCGCCGGCCCCGCCGGTGGTGGCGC